>CAWIHA010000001.1:0-118582 GCA_963835855.1 Bryobacterales bacterium
ATCGCCAGCGATCTTGGATCCCGCATAGCGGTAAGTGTAAGTCGGATTGGAGTTGACCCAGGGAAAATATCCGGTGTCCTCACCAAACTCGCCATTGTAAGCGGAATCGAGGAGATCGATGGCCGGCAGCTTCCCTCCGAAACCATTATTGAACAGCCCGGTCATGGTCATACTGGATGGCCGCTGCACGTTGCCCAGCGCACTCAAGTTGATGTGATCGGTGGTATAGCTGAAGATGAATTCGTGCAGCAAGGTCGGTGAGCTGTTTACCGTCAGATGGCCTACCAGGCTCTCGCCCGGTCCCAAGAACTTGGTCTCAACCGTCGGGAAACTCGAGGTGCTGACCCCCCACAACGTCGTCGGAGTGACGGTGTTCCACGAGTCGTGGATCTGGCGGACGAACATGCGGACGTTATCGCTGAAGTTGTGGTCCACGCGGATCAAGTCCTCGCGCCAATTGGTCGGCTGCACCGGCGAGGCTACGAAGAACGAGGAAGCGCCACTGCCGGAATTGGGCGGCGGAATCAGGGCATTCATGATCGTCTGAGCGTTCGGATCCACGGGCACCTGGTTGTTCGGATATGGCTGGCCCGTGGCGGGATTCGTGGGGCAGCTCGAGCCCGGGCATTGATCCGAGAAATTGCCCGTGCGCTCCGTAGCGGACGGAACCTGTACATTAAACGTCTGGCCCGGCACGACCTCCTTCCGCCAATCCTCCGACCAGAAGAAGAAAGTCTTCTCCTTCTGTGTGTTATAGACGCCCGGGATGTAGAAGGGGCCTCCCAAGGTAAAGCCGTAGTCGTTCTTCTTGTACTCGGGACGGGGGACATCGGCAGCATTATTGAAGAAATTGTTGGCGTTGAAGTCCTCATTGCGAACGAATTCGAACACGTCGCCGTGGAAGGCGTTCGTTCCCGATTTGGTGATGGTTTCGATGGTGCCCGAGCCATTCCGCCCATATTGGGCGCCGTAATTGGAGGTGAGCACCTTTACCTCGGCGATGGCGTCCACGTTCGGATAAACGTTGAGCGAGTTGTTGCTGCCGTTATCCATGTTGTCGCCGCCATCGAGCTCCCAGTTGTTGTATTCCTCGCGGCCGCCGTTGACACTCATCAGGACATTGCCGTAAACGCCGACCGTGCCTTCATCCTGGCCGGTTTGGTTGCTCGTGCCGGGCGCGAGCGTAACGAGCTGTGTAAAATTGCGCCCATTCAGGATGAGCTGGCTCATCTGCTTGCCCGTGACGGTTCCGGCGATTTCGGAAGACTGCGTCTCAACCTGGGCAATTTGGGCGCCTGCGACCTCCACTGTGGTGGTTACTTGACCGACGGCGAGGACGGCGTCGGCGCGGGCCTTCTGGGCGATGCGAAGCACGATACCGTGGGCTTCGAATGTCTTGAACCCTTTCGCGCTGATGGCAAGATCGTACGTCCCTGCCGGCAGGCCAGCGGCAAGATAGTCGCCACTGGTATTCGTGGCCGTTTTACGCGTGATTCCTTCGGACGCGTTGCTGACGGTGACGTCGGCGGCGGGCACTACAGCGCCCGTCTCGTCCCGAACGGTACCTGTAATTGATCCGGTGTCTTGCGCTGCCGCAAAACAGGAGAAAAGAAGAGCCAGACCAAAAGCTAAGGCACATGGTTTCATGGTCCCACCTCCACTCTCGTCTAGGTGCCGCTGATGCTTTGCCACTCGGCAACGCAAGGACGCGGCTTACCTCTCACAGGCCTATACTTAAACGTATTAATATACCAGCCCGCGCTGGCTGTCAAGAGAAAAATGAAAGCTGCCCCCGGCTTGCACTCTTGACTGCTCTTCCGTGGCGCACTCTGGGCCTCGTTCACCCCTCTGCCGCTGCTAAAATCCCCGTATGCGAAGATCCGCAGGCTCGGTGCTGCCGCTGGCCGGCCTTCTTGCGTTCGCGGGAAGCCTGTGGGCTTCTATGAACCAAGTCTCATCTCAGCCCCCTCTTCCCGAGATCTTCCAGCGGGGTGAGATCGCGCTCAGCCGTGGGAACCTCGCCGGCGCAGAGGCCGCCTTCCGGCAAGTGCTTGCGATTGATCCCCATAGCGCGGGCGCTCACGCGAATCTTGGCGTCATCCACATGCGGCGTAGGGAGTGGAAGCAGGCTTTGGCCGAGCTGAGGACGGCCGAGCGAATGGCGCCCAAGGTCGCTGGCATCCGGCTGAACATTGGACTGGTCTACTACCGGCAAGAGAACTTCCCCGCGGCGATTCCCCCTCTGGAATCCGTGCTTCGCGACCAGCCGGATTCGAACCAGGCGCGGCATTTGCTCGGACTCTGTTATTTCTTCACCGAGAAATACGCAGATGCTGTTTCGGCACTTGAGCCGATGTGGCCGGAGGCATCCACAGACTTGAGCTATCTGTACGTGCTGGCAATTGCCGCTGGCAAGGCCGGCCGCAGCGCCCTGGAAAACAAGGCGATGGAGCGCCTGCTCGCAGTGGGTCGCGACTCTGCTGAACTCCACCTGTTTGCCGGTAAGGCTTATCTCGCGCGGGCGGAGGACGATAAAGCGATCGCGGAACTGGAGCGCGCCGCCGAAGCCAACTCCAGGCTGCCATTTGTGCATTACAACCTCGGCATCGCCTACCGCAGACGCCAGGACTTTGCCCGCGCAAAAGCGGAGTTTCTGAAGGATGCCGAGATTGAGCCCGATGTCGCCTACAACTACGACCAGCTCGGGGTTGTTTGCTACTTCCTCGAACAAGATGAAGAGGCCGAGCGCTATTATCGCGAGGCGTTACGGCGTGAGCCGCGATTGACCAGCTCTTATTTCGGTCTGGCGAAGATCTACAAAGAGAAGGGCAAGCTGTCCCAGGCGCTCGCCGCTCTGGAATCGGCGGGCCGGTTGGATTCCGCGAGCGCCGGCATCCACTACCTCACAGGTCAGGTGCTTTCGGAGATGCATCGCCGCGAGGAAGCGAAATCCGAATTCGACATCGCACTGCGGCTGCGGAAAGAAAAACGAGACACCGTGGAGCGTGAGTTCAGCGGTGAGCAGCCGGCCGATCCGCAGCTGACGGCCGAACCGCGGTAGACGGCGCCAGCCCATGCACCTCCACAAGCGATTTTCGCCGGCACAGGCCGTACGCAACCAAGCAGACGATCCGCAGAGAGTCGCTTTGCCCCTGTGCAGAGAAAAATACGAGGGCTTTCGAGAAATCTGCCTAAGCGCGCTGGCAGGTGGACTGCCGCACCACGAGTTCTGGTGTCAGCTTACGGTGCGAGGTAACGAATTCCTGCTTGTCCAAACGCGCCTTGATCGCCTCCGAGATAATGTCGACGGCGGTGGCGCCCAGGGTCTCCATCGGTTGGCGGATCGTGGTTAGGGGAGGGCTGGCGAACGCAGCCGGCGCAACGTCGTCAAATCCTATCATGGAACACTGCTCGGGTACCTTGATGCCCGCCTTGGCCAGCGCTCGCATGGCGCCGAGCGCGGTAATGTCGTCGTAGGCCAGTAGGGCAGTAAACCGCCGCCTCCGCTTGAGGAGCTCCTCGGTGAGGGTTTGTGCCGTCTCAAAACCATGGTTGGGGTCGAAAACATTCGGCATCTCGACGACCAGTTTCGGATCGAGTTTCAGATGCGCGAGCCGGGCAAAGGAGCGGATCCCATTCCATCGGAGCTCACTGTCGCCAAGCGCTCTCGGCCCCCGGATAAAAGCGATCTCGCGGTGGCCGAGTTCGTACAAGTGCTCGATTGCCATTCGCCCGCCAGCCGTGTTGTCAACGATTACTGAGCTGACCGACTCCGGCTGCAACTCTCTGGCAACGATTACGATCGGAATTCGGTGTCTTTCCAAGTCGGATAGCAGGTTAATGTCGACTACCAGCCAGTTCGCCACCACAATCAGCCCCTCCACCCGGCGCTCGAGCATCATTTCCAAATAACGCTCGAAACGGGGGTCCTCATTGTGAGCGTCGGCGAAGATGGAGAGGTACGACGCTTTATACAGTGTGCTTTCGATGCCGCGCAGAATCGGTGCGCAGAATGGGTCCGTCACATCGAACACCATCACGCCCACGGTATGGCTTCGGCTGCCGCGAAGAGAACGGGCAAACTGGTTGGGCCTGTATCCTAAGCGTCGGGCCACCTCCCGTACGTGTTGCTTTGTTTGCTGCGACATAAAGCGGGCGAGCGGCGCATCGTTGAGCACAATTGACACCGTGCCGATCGAAAATCCGCTCTCCCGGGCGATGTCCCGAATGGTGACCATGGCGGTGCTTGGGAGCTGCCGTCCCATTACGCTGCCCTTTTGCTGCCGGCCAACCGCGACTGTGTCAACATGAACGTCCTTCAGCAAGACATTGTACGACATCACGTTAATCACCCGGCCGTAGGAGCCTGGACGAGGGAGTTGGAATCGGCCTCTTCACGGCTATAACGCAGCGATACCCATCCAGCCGTTGCCGCCTCTCGATCAGGTGCCGGATGTTCCGGACCAGTTTGCCCCCACGTGGCGTCTCGAACAGCGTGTCATTCGGTGGCTCATCGAGGACAGGGAGATTGCGCCGGCTCTGGCAGCGGTTGTCGTATATCCCCTCGTCCGCTAAGCCGCCACGATTCCTTCCAGCCTGGCACGTACCTGCTTCTCAATCCAGGCGTACGTGGCGGCCAGCCCCTCTTCGAGCGAAATCCTGGGCTCCCAGCCGAGCACCTGCCGCAGCAGCGTGTTATCGGAGTTCCGTCCCCGCACGCCCTGCGGCCCGGGGACATGCTTTTTGGCAACGCGCACGCCGGCGATTGCCGCGATCATGTCAGCGAGTTGGTTGATGGTCACCATGCGGTCCTGGCCCAGGTTGAGCGGCTCGTGGAAACCGGAGCGCATGAGGCGGTGAAGCCCTTCGACGCAATCGTCAATATAGCAGAAGGAGCGGGTCTGCTCTCCATCGCCCCAGATCTCGATTTCTAGCTCGCCCCTGAGCTTGGCGATAGCGATCTTGCGGCACAGGGCCGCCGGGGCTTTCTCGCGTCCGCCCTCCCAGGTGCCCTGAGGGCCGAAGATGTTGTGGAACCGCACGATGCGCGTCTCGATCCCGTACTCTTCCCGGTAATGCGCGCAGAGACGCTCGGTAACCAGCTTCTCCCAGCCGTAGGCGTCTTGTGGCTGGGCCGGATAGGCGTCCTCTTCCTTGAGCGGCGTGACATTCGTCTCGGTCTGCTTGAATTCCGGATAGACGCACGCGGACGATGTGTAGAGGTAACGGCGGACGCCATTCACCCGCGCCGCATCGAGCGTATGCAGACTGATCAATGAATTGTTGTGCAGGATCTCCGCATGATGACAGGAGATAAACCCCATGCCGCCCATGTCGGCGGCCAGGGCAAAGACCTCGTCCACGTTCTGGGTCGCCCGGAGGCAATTCTCCCAGCGGCGCAGGTCGAGAAGCTCGAATTCATCCGCGCGAGTTTCACAGAACTCGGGCAGCTTCAGATCGGCGCCGCGCACCCAGTAGCCCCGCCGCTTGAGGTACGTGACGAGGTGATGGCCGATAAAGCCCCCCGCCCCTGTAACCAGGATCCTGGATTTGTCAGTCGAAATCATACCTTTCCCAGTACCGCGTTGAAAGCCGACGGCACAGGCTCGCGTCCACCCTCGACTCGCGGTCCCAAGCCGAGCGTACGGTACTCTACGACCGCCTCGAACTTCTCGCGAGGTAGTATGCGCCAGCAATCGAACACCGTTGTGCATGCGGACGACCGGCTCAAGTCCTCCGGCCGCAGCTTTTTGAACTCATCCCAGGGCGTCGCGATGGCCAGGACCTGCGCCTGCGCCGCGCAATCGACGAGGGAAGACGCGTATTTCACTTTCTTGCCCAGGCGCTGGCGCGCGTTCTCCATCGCCTGCGGATCGTAGACCACAACCCGCGCTCCCTTCCCGGTCAGGTACTCGGCAAGCGCCACTCCCTGAGACTCCTCGACAACATTGGTCAAGGTTTTGTAAGCGAGCCCGAGGATGCCCGCAGTGCCGCCTTCGGGCAGCCGTGCCAACATCAGATCTCCGAGCCGCGGCGCCTGCCGGCGGTTCATCCGGTCCGTCGCCTCCGCGAGGATGGCCTCGACGCCGTGCTGCCGGGCCAAGCTCCCGAAAGCGATGTTGTCGCGCGGGAAGCACGGCCCTCCGTACCCCAGCGCGCCTTTCAGGTATTTCTGCCCGATGCGCGTGTCTAGGCCAAGCGCCGCAGTGACGACGTCGGCATCCGCACCGGGCAGCGGCTCGCAAATCTCCGCCAGCATGTTTGCGTAAGAAATTTTCGTGGTCACAAACGTGTTCACGGACAGCTTGGTTAGCTCCGCATTGACGAAGTTCATCCGCGCCACCCGGGGCCTGTTCTCGCAGACACGCTGGTAGAGATCCGCCAGAATCTGTCCGGAGCGGGGGTCTGACTCCCCAATCAGAACCATGTCCGGGTTGCACATGTCGCGGATCACGCTGCCAAGTGCCACGAATTCGGGGTTATAGCACAATCCGAAATCCCGGCCGCACTCCTTCCCGGAAATCTCTTCGAGAAGCGGGAGAACCTGGCCGCCGACCGCGCCGGGCATGACGGTGGCCGAAACCACGACCAGGTGGAAGCGCGACACCCGTCCCAAGGCCCGTCCGACGGACTCTGCCACCGAACAAACATGCTCGAGTGAGAATCCTCCATCGGGTCCGCACGGCGTCGGCACAATGATGAAAGTGATCTCACTGTCGCAGACAGCCGCCTCGCAGTCCAGTGTAGCCGAGAGCCGGTGCTGATTCTTCTTGATCAGGTCGTCCAATCCGGGCTCTTCAACCGGCGCTGTGCCACCGTTGACGGCTTTCACGAAATCCGGGTTCAGGTCGACGCCCACCACCCGATAGCCCTTCTCGGCAAACACCGCGGCCATCACCGCGCCAAGCTTCCCCAAACCGATCACGGAGATATTCATGAATATTTAGTCCTTCTGGCGATGGCATTCTCCATCCTGTTTCAAAGCGCCGATGACGTCGTTTTCAAACCGGGAGTTCCCCGCTTCCGCTCGAATTCTGCACGCTTCACCGTTCGCAGAACGTGCCGGAGCATGGCCATGTCGTAACCGGCGGTGACACTGGCAAGCCGCAGGGAAGCTCGAAGTGCGCGTCAAAAAAGGCCAAGCGCCAGTATATCGGCTTTTGCAGCAGCCGGCAAATGCAATCCATTTCCTCGAATACATTTTCGCGGCAACACAACCACCACCGTCCGGTCACGCCTTCCGGCCTAAACGGCATCCAATTCAGACCGTACGGTCATAATTCCGTGCCGCGAGGGCGACGCGACGCCATAGAGCAGATGGAGCCGCCGGACCCATCCATTGTGCTGGCGGTTGCCATTCGGCTAAACTACGAGTTCCATTTCGTCAAGCCAGGCACCCTCATGGAAGAGCCCAGTTCAACACCGGAAGGTCAAGCATTACCACTGGGGCCCCACCGAGACGGTGTATTCATTCTGCTTCCTGTTCTCAACGAAATTGAAAACATTGCCCCGCTGATAGACAAAATCGAAGTCAGTCTTGCCGGGGCGCCTTTCACCATCGGCATCCTAGATGACGGCAGTACAGATGGCACGCTGGAGTACCTGCGCGACCGGGTGGGTCGACCCGATCACCATTTGCACTTGATCTGCCGGAAGAAAACCATTCATGGTTCTCAGCGCGGCGGTGCCTTAAGACTGCTGATGCTTTGGGGGCTGGAGAACACTTCGCACCAGACATTTGTCGAGATAGACGGCGACCTCTCCCATCGACCGGAGGAGTTGCCTGAAGGGA
Source organism: Bryobacterales bacterium (assembly GCA_963835855.1). Classification (GTDB taxonomy): domain Bacteria; phylum Acidobacteriota; class Terriglobia; order Bryobacterales; family Bryobacteraceae; genus CAWIHA01. The sequence goes on from CAWIHA010000001.1 coordinate 7,793, forward strand.
TACGCCTGGTCTCGCAAGGAAACTGCGACGTGGCGATCGCATCCAAATATATTTCGGGGAGCGCTGTCATCAACCGGCCGTGGGCCAGGCAGATGGTGAGTAAAGTTTGCAGTTACGCGGTGCGGTTGCTGCTGAACCCGAAACTGCGAGACTACAGCAACGGTTATCGTTTTTACACACGGCGGGCAGCACAACTTGCCGCCCAATATGTGAGCCGTTACGAAAGTCCAATTTATCTTTCCGAAGTTCTCGCCTTGTGGATGCACGAGCGGCTGAGGGTTGCCGAGTTCCAGACACTGTATATTGGCAGAAATGAAGGCATTTCGAAACTGCGGTTGGTCGATCTTGCCAAGGCCGCGCTTGCTGTTTTCGAGATCGCTCTGCGATACCACTATCTTGGCTTTAAGCGATGCTCCTGGCCGCCACGGGTGGCGGCAGACGCTTCGCCGATCTCTACGGAAGTGGATTAGGTGCGGAATAAACTGCCTTCAGTCACAAGGGTGCGGCAGCTAGGAGCCCCGCATCCAATGGCAGAACCCGAGATGCACTTATGACACCAGCCTCGGCTGATCAATTGAAATCTCCAAAACCAACGATCTTTTCCAGCATCGACCAAGCCGTCTTTCTGCTCTGTGCTGCTTCTTTTATAGTTGCTTCGATCATCTATCTCGCCTTTGCAGACCGCCAAATTGTGTTCGACGAAGTCGGCCTCCAAAACCCAATCTACATGTATTTTCATTGGGGCCGCATGGTCTATCCGGTTCACGGCCGTTTTGATGACATGGTGATTCATCCACCGACGCACTATCTCGTGGTCGCCTGGCTGATGCGCCTCGGGTTTGGCCTGTTTCATGCGGCGGCGATCGTGCCGTGTCTGTTGGTAATCACTTTGTGCATCTTGCTGTATCGTTCGACTTATCCTTTTTTCACGAAGATCAGCATCGTCACGGGTGTGTTTCTGGGGGCGTTGGTATGGAATGAAACGTTCACCATCCGGCCTGACGTGGAGTTGGCGTTGTCGTGGATTACGGGGCTGGTGGCGATGGAATGCAGCCGCCAAGCGAATTGGGATCACAGCAGGCTGTTCCTGGGGTCCTTGCTCCTGGCCTATGCGTCGTCTGTGCATTATCCGGGCTTCCTCGCGGGAACGGCAATTCCCTTCTATATGGCGTGGATGCTATTAACTCTTCCTTCAAAGCGAGCGATGCGGGCCATCATCGTGGCGGCAGCCGGAACAGCTGTGGTGGCCGTACCGTATATCCTGCTGTTCGTGATTCCCTTCCGTCAGGAGATTGTGGACGCTGTGTTCGCCCATCAGGGTAGAATCAGCGGGTGGTTCGATGCGCTGAAGATCCACAGACAATCATACGAAGTGTGGCGGCAGGCTGAGCCGTATCGGGCTTCCACTCAGCCGCTCATTCAGAACCTCTTATCTCCTTTGTGGAACTATCGCATCCCGGCTGCCTTTGTAGCCCCACCCCTGCTCGCGATCTTTCCGCGCACTCGCGTGCTGGCGATTACCTGCCTCCCGCAGGTGCTCTTCATCACGCTCCTGGCGCGCCATAAGCAGATTGGCTACTCCGGCTACTTCGCGCCCGAAATCGTGATTTATCTGATTGGTGTTTTCGTTGTGGCAAGCGGCTTGGTGGCTCTTGCGGCACGCCGACTGGATCAGAAACTCACAAAGACGGCAGCCTGGATCTTGGCGCTGATCCTCACGGGTGTTGCGCTCCAAGAACATCCCATAGTGTACGGTGGCAAATTGAAACTCACGCCTGAGCTGGACGACCTCGACCTGAGCAGGGCTGTGTCCCGGAACCTTGTTGGGCCGGGTGCATTTGTGGGCGCCACCGGAGCGGGAGTTTGGTACACCGGCGGCGGAGATCACTTTTATATGATGGGCCCGGATATTCTGTATCCTCACTCAATCGCCAATTTAGACTTGAAGACTTACTTCGGACACTTTAGCTCGATTGTAATCGATAACGATCAATCCTGGATCACATGGAACCAAGAGCGAATCAACGTCACTTCGGAATACATCAAAGGGGATCTGAATCTGAAGGCGTTCTGGTTCGCCGACCGGAGGCTGGCGAGTGAATCCAGTCTGTCTTTAATGATGCTGGGCGCACAAAAGGACGGGCCCGTGAAGGGATTTGCCACAGAGGGGAAAAGGCTCTACCGGTTTAGCGAGGCCGCCGGCGGCAACTGGCTTTACTACGCAGCCGTGTGTCCCAGAACGGATCTGAATAACACCGGCCAGTATTCGTTCTTTTCAACGTTTTTCCTGCCTAGCGTGAACAATGATGATCCGCGTGGTATGGCAGACGCAAGGCCCGTCATCCGGACAGTGCTGATACCGAAGGAGCAATTTGCGCGAGATATCGCACCGCAATCCAGCGCGTGCACGGTCCGGACTGAGGTCCCGGGAAAGCTTGTGGAGGAAAGCCGCAGCGCTATGATCAGCGAATTGAAGCGGAGTGACGCCCGGATTACGTTCTATCGCAGTTTGCCTGCCGCACTGGCGATGGCGGGGCACGTGCAACCGGAATCGATGGATGCAATCGGCGCGGTTGGAATGGATCGACTTAGGGCTGCTTCCCAGGGAATCAATATTACCCGGCAAGACGGCACGGTCCAGTTTCGGACGCTCCGAACCCTACGGTCAGATGCAGCTTATTTGCCGATCAACGTGGATCCTATCGAGGGCGAAGAGTATTTGTATATAGAAGGCGCTGTCAGACGAGGGAGGATTAGTGTGAGTATTCGAAACACAGCGACCAATTCGATTCTCGGCGATGAAGTGATTTGGGGTGATCAAGACGGCGTCACTGCAATCTCGATTCCGCTGCATGCTCCCGGAGGAGACGAGGTTGTGATTCGCAATGCAGAATCGGGCACAGCCGGCAGCGTTGTGCTGAAACGCGTCGTGATACTACGACCGAGAGCGGTTACGGCCATTGCCGCCTGCACCACTCACAAGTAACTCCTCGTGGGACGTTTTTGATCCTCCGTTTTTGCTTGCCCGGAGTATTTAGCCGGGCCGTAGCTGGGAGTAGATCATGATGGATTGCGTTTCCCGGCGGTTGCAATGCACGCCGGTGCCGCGGCTTACCGGCGCATTCCGAACCGGGTTCGCCTTCCGAACTGCCTGGGCGGTGTGATTGCAATCCGATCAGAGATTCGAACAGCCAACCTGGGGACGTCCCGCGCTTCTATGGTACCGTCCAGGTGCCCCGCTGCTGCCAACCCGAATTCAGCCCCCCATTGTCATACACAAGCATGTAGACGTTCTTGGCCCCTCCGAAACCCGCCGCGAAGCTCAGCGCCAGCTTCAGCGTCAGGTTGTTGCCGGCGCCAGACAACGAGGAACCCGCAGCATTCACCGTGCACTGGCTGTTCTGCAAGGTGCCGGAACTGCCCAAGGCTAGCGGCCCCAGCCCGGTCTTGCCGTCGTCGCTCTCCAGGTACACCAGCGGCGAGGACCGGGTGACATAAAGGTAGCAGACCCCTGCCGGCACCAATTGGGCACCGATGTCCACCTGCATCGAATTCAAGTCTGTGTACCCATTGGGGTCCGAAAACACAAAGCTGAACGTCTGGCTTGCCCCGCTCCCCGAGGAGGGCGTGACCGAGACAGCTTGCGGGGGCTGGGGCATGGGCGTCGGGGACGGGGATGGCGTAGGCGACGGTGTGGGCGTGGGCGTCGGAGACGGCGTGGGTGTGGGGGACGGTTTGGGTGTGGGCGTCGGGGATGGGGATGGCGTGGGCGATGGCGACGGCGTGGGCGTCGGTGTTTGCGTGGTGACCGTCCAGGTGCCCCGCTGCTGCCAACCCGAATTCAGCCCCCCATTGTCATACACAAGCATGTAGACGTTCTTGGCCCCTCCGAAACCCGCCGCGAAGCTCAGCGCCAGCTTCAGCGTCAGGTTGTTGCCGGCGCCAGACAACGAGGAACCCGCAGCATTCACCGTGCACTGGCTGTTCTGCAAGGTGCCGGAACTGCCCAAGGCTAGCGGCCCCAGCCCGGTCTTGCCGTCGTCGCTCTCCAGGTACACCAGCGGCGAGGACCGGGTGACATAAAGGTGGCAGACCCCTGCCGGCACCAATTGGGCACCGATGTCCACCTGCATCGAATTCAAGTCTGTGTACCCATTGGGGTCCGAAAACACAAAGCTGAATGTCTGGCTTGCCCCGCTCCCCGAGGAGGGTGTGACCGAGACAGCTTGCGGGGGCTGGGGCATGGGCGTCGGGGACGGGGATGGCGTAGGCGACGGTGTGGGTGTGGGTGTTGGGGTTTGCGTGGGAACCGACCAAGTGCCCATTTGTTGCCAGCCGGTCGTCAGGCCTGAGGCATCCGTTGCAGAAAGATAAACATTCTTGCTCCCTGCGAAGGCCGGCTTGAAGCTCAGCGCCAGGTTCAAGGTGAGGTTGTTTCCCAATGCGACAACCGAGGCAGTGGCGGCGTTCAAGGCGCACTGGCTGTTCTGCTGGCTTCCGGCTGCGCCCGGAGTCATGGGACCCAACTGCGTCGTCCCGGAATCGTCGAGCAGGTAAAGAGTATTCGCTGCCCGATTGTAGACCGCTGCGCATGCGCTCGCAGCCGCCGCGGTCGAGTTGATCAATACCGATGCCGTTGTCAGGTCCGTAGCCCCGTTCGTATCCGAGTACATGAGGCTGAACGTCTGGCTCGCGCCGCTGCCCGCAGTAGGAGTGACCGACACCGGTCGGGCCGCGGACTTCACAGCCACTTTGGCCACAAACGCATCGGCACCCCCGCCGGAGGCAGGTTGCAGAATGGTGTTTCCGGAGACCGGAAAATCGGTGGACAGGGTAAGCCCAGCGACGTAGACGCTACTCGCCGAGGCGTTCAGCGCGATGGCCTGCCCGCGATCGTCGCCACTGCCCCCGAGATAGGTAGAAAAAACTAATGCCGTCCCGGTGGCATTCAACTCCGCGACGAACGCATCACGAATGCCGCCAAAAGCCGTCTGCAATGGCTGGACCAAGGGAAAATCGATAGAGTCGGTCATCCCGGCGACAAAGGCATTTCCAGCCGAGTCCACCGCGATCGCCAGTCCCGTATCCGAACCGCTGCCGCCGAGGTACGTCGAGTAGACCAGGGCTGTGCCCGCCGGGTTCAGCTTGGCCACAAAAGCGTCGTACGACCCCCTCGAGGCAGCCTGATAAGCTCCCGTAGTGACCGGGAAATTCGAGGACCAAGTCGCTCCCGTGACATAGGCGCTCCCGGCTGAGTCCACTGCGATGCCGCCGGACTGCTCGCTGCCCGCCCCGCCCAGATAGGTGCCGTACACTAGCGCCGACCCGGATGGATTCAGCTTGACGACGAACACGTCACTTCCGCCCGCATTCGCCGGCTGTAGAGCGTTCGCCACGGGAAAATCGGTCGAGCTGGTCTGACCGGTAATATAGGCGTTCCCATTGCTATCCAGTGCAATGCCGGTGGCGGTGTCGTTGCCGCTGCCGCCCAGATAGGTCGAGTACAGCAATGCCGAACCGGCCGGGTTCAGCTTTGCCACGAAGGCGTCATAGCCCCCGCCCCTGAAACTGGACTGTAACGCCCCAACCGTGGCCGGGAAGCTCATCGAAGAGGTGTAGCCCGCGACAAACGCGTTGCCCGATCCGTCCACTGCAACCGCCGTCCCGAAGTCCGATCCACCCCCGCCGAGATACGTGGAGTAAACGAGCGCCGATCCTGACGCATTCAACTTCAGCATGAAGGCGTTTTCGACGCCGCCCAGTGTCCGCCGGTAGGCGCTGCCCGTAGTGGGGAAATTCGCCGAATATGTTACTCCGGTCACGTAGGCATTCCCCGCCGCATCCACCGCGATGGCTTGGCCTAGGTCCGTGCTGCTGCCTCCGATGTAGGTCGAATAGACCTCGGCCGTGCCAGCCGGACTCAACTTGGTGACGAACACGTCCGAGTTCCCCGCCAGCAGGTGTTGCGCTGGATTGGCGAGCGGGAAATAGGACGAATAGGTTTGACCAGTCACATAGATATTGCCGGCCGAATCGACAGCGATTCCGTAGGCGGCGTCGAAGCTCTCTCCGCCGAGGTAGGTCGCGAAGCTCAGCACTGGATCGATCACCACCCGCTGGCCGGGGTCGTAGCCTTCCAGTTCGAAGCCCGCCTCGCGCGGCCCCCGCTTGATGTAACGCCCGGAAATATCCCGCCGGTGGGCCGAGGCTTCCTGGTAGACGCGCGGGCAGCGCAGCAGCAGCTCGCCTGACGGCATCTCCACGATCAGATTGCCCTGCTCATCCACCGTTAGCCGCTCGGCGCCGTCAAACGCAAGCCGAATCGAGCTTGGGTCCGCTCCCGGGGCGAGCACCAGGTCGTACTCGAGCGACTGCTGGCTGCCGTAATATATGATGTCAATCCCAGGATAGACATTGCGGGCAGCCACCCTGCCCCACGTGGGAATGTCCGTCTGCCACGCGCCGGGCTCATCTCCGAGGAAGTAGTGGTGCTTTCCCGCGAGCGCACCGGCGCCCGCGAACTCCGCGCGGGGATTAGCGCCCACGAATCGCATGCCGAGTTCTCGGGACCGGCCGGACCATTGGACCACTGCACGGTCCGCGCTCAGCAAAACCGTATAGCCGGGGGCGCGCGCAAGGAATCGGACGCGCGCGTCTGCCTGCCCGCGGTTCTCTTCAAAAGCCAGCGGAAGTTTCGACAGCGGGGCGGACGCCTGGTCGTGTACCAAGGAAGAACTCAGCAAACAGAGGACAAGGCTTCGAATGGTTCGCAACACATCCAATCAATCGGTAAAGCCCGGAAGATTGATTAGAGCGGGACCCTCAACGGCGCCTGCCGCGCTGCGGCCAAGCGCCCCGGCGCCATGCATCCAGGCCGGCCTCGCACCACTCCTTCAGAAACCGGGGCAGGTGCCGGACGTTGCGGCACGTGCCGAATCCCAGGCTGAGAAGATACTTTAGCAGCGAAGGCGGCACGGGCTCGAAGAACCCGTCCCGCTTATCGACGAGCGAGCAAGCATAGGCGTAGATGTACGGAAAGGGCACGTAGCCGTAATGCCTCCGAACGACCTTGGCCAGCTCCCGGTAGACGGCCGTCCGCTGGCCGAGGGTCTTGTTGCCGCGGTGCATCCGGGACGCCGCCAGGTAGTCGTCCACCTTGAGTAAGCGCTGGCGTTTCGCGATGCGAATCCAGAGGTCGTAGTCCATCGCGAAGTCGAGACCGGGGTCGAGCATTCCAGTCTTCTCAAACGCTTCGCGCCAGAGAAAAACAGCGGGCTGGCAGATGAAACACTGGGTTCTCAGCAAACGGGCGTCGAATGGGCGCGTTTCATAGCGGCCCAGAATCTTTCCATCCCCGTTCACGTGGTAGGCTTCCCCGTAAACGCCGGCGTATCCCGGATTCGCCACGAGATGCCGTACGGCTGCTGTCACCGCTCCCGGCAGGTACGTATCATCGGCGTTCAGGTAAGCGAAAATCCGTCCGCTCGACTGCAGGAATCCACGATTGATTGCGTCAGCCTGACCCCGGTCGGGCTGGGATTCGTGCCGCAACCGGCCCTCGTATTTGCGCAGGATGTTGAGGGTGCCGTCGGTCGAGCCGCCGTCCATGACAATGTACTCCAGGCGGGGGTAGTCCTGGCTCAGAACGCTGCGAATGGTGTCCTCCAGGAACGGCGCCATGTTGAGCGAGGGCGTCACCACACTGACCAGAGGATAGTCGTTGGTCTGCACGTGAATTGGTGGCCCTATAGCACCGTGGCCGGGGCCGGTTTAACCTCCACACAAACGGGCGGGGCTCATCCAAAATATCAGAATTGGCGGGATGTGTCGATTATGCACGGTCAGGGAACGGCCCCGTTCGAGCCGGCCGCAAGACCGTCTCGGGCAAATCGAAATCCGCCAGTCCCCAGTTTTCCCGATTAAAGATCATGGGGCATCCGAGGCGCTGCATCTGGGCCGCCCAGCCCACCACTTCGTGGTAATCGATCCAGGAGAGGCCCTCTGCGGCGACTCGCTCGAACAGCTTAGCTTGCCCCTCCGGCGTCCAGCCGGAACCGGCCGCGTGTTCGATATGATAAATCCGCATTGGCTCCGGAAGGATTTCCTCCACCGCGCCTTCATAGTGCGCCGCATAGCAGAGAACCGAATCCAGATTCATGGGAAACAGGTCGAACTCCGGATATCCACGGAGGTCGAACCAATGTGCTCGCGCCAAAAGCGTAAAATCGCCGCACGCATTCGTGTGCAGGTGCGCCGGTCCTGAAGCAGCCGGCAGCAGCCGACCGGCAAAATCCAGCGCTGATTGCGCAGCGCCTGCAGCGGCCGGCCGTATCCACGGGCGCCATGTGGGGTCAATCGCGATGGAGATGCCGCCTCCTTCAAGCCTCAAATCAAGCTTCTCGACCGAGCGCGGTGAGAGTGGCAGGCCGACGCGCACAGGCCCTTTCGCGCGGCGCAGATCGCGGGCAAACCGCGCCCCGCGCACTACGAACTTCCATGTCCTTTCGATCAAACCGGCAGTTCTGGACACCGGTTCTGCCAATTGCTCGACGGCTGGAACAGCTTCCTGCGGGTTCGCGCCGGAACGCGTCGCTTCCCTCTGCCATGAACACCGGAAGACGCGAAAATTCAGAAGACGAGGATCATGAGCCGTCTTGAAACCGCCTCCCACGGCTCGAAGCCGGAATACCGTGTTTTTACCGGCTTCAAAGAAAACGGGCAGCCGCAAGATGCTGCGCCGCTCAATACGAACCTCAGCCACCACCGCTCCGGATTCATTTACAGCCTGAAGCAGAAAAGGGCGGCAGCCGACGCCTGGGCCCGGCTCCATCTCGAAGGCAAGCACCCGCCGATCGGTGCGCACCGGCTTGACAATGACTTCAGCGTCGTTCTCTACCCAACGGAACAGCTCGGTGAAGTGACGTTCCGGCGGGAACCAGCCGCGGCCCAAAAAGATGCCGTCATCCGGAGCGGCGATGTCCTCGGGAGCAAGCGCCCGGAAACCATCCGGCGTCAGCCCAAAGGTGCCCTCGCGCGTGTTGATGCGCAGCAGATGGTTTTTTGCGTACTCCAGTTGAGCATCCACCGCAGCATCCGCCGGTACATTCGAGTCAATGTCATACCGGTCGATGCGGTACATCTTTCCCGGCTCGAGCTTCCGGCCGGACAGGAAGCGGAACAACTCATCGGAGAAGAGGATGTCGATATTTGTGGCCAGGATGAAGTCGCCTTGCGCCCTGCGGATCCCGGCGTTCTTGGCGATCATCTGGTAGAGCGGTAGCGCGTCCGCATGCCGGTAGCGCTGGTGAACTTCGAGCGGGACCTGGATGATGCGCGCCGAAAACGGGCCGAAATCTTCGGGCCATTCCAATGCCATTCCGAGCGGCGGCTTTTCTGGAGGACGGTTCCATTCGACCAGCAGCAGTTCGACGGGCAAACCGTGCCGCTTTGTCTGCCCGACCAGGGCGTTGAGGAACGTCTGCATCCGCCGCAGCAGGTCGCCGCCGTGGTCATCGTTACGCGATGTCACTACAATTGAGAGGTAAGGCTTCACGTCTTTGCCCCGCCGCTACTCTGGAGCCCGAGCGTCCAGGCACAAGTGCCACCCAAGCACCCGCTCCAGCCAGTGAAAAGCCCGTGCCGGCAACCAGCGGAAGTACCAGACAAACGTGTATTGATGCCGCACGTAGTCGGCGATCCTGTAAGGGAAGATGTGCTCGGCCCGGACGTCCATGACTGTGAGATTGTGGCGTTCGAGCCACCGGCGCGCTTGCCGCCGCGTGTAAGTATAGGTGACCGGGCAGCCAGTTTGAGCCTCCGAGTAATTTGCCACCAGGCGGCTCAAACGCCAGAACCTCGCACGCCCATATGTGCACAGGATCCAGAACACCTTCCAGGACCAGCGGTTGTAAACCATGATCTTGAGCTGGCCGCCAGGGCGGAGGTATTTTCGGATCTCCTCCAGCGCCCGATCTGGACGTGGCGTGTGGTGGATGACGCCGAACGAGTACACCAAGTCGTATGCTTCCAGGGGCACGATGTCGCTCAGACGCTCGGCATCCGCCTGAAAAAAGCGGATCCGGTCTCGGAGTCCAAAGACTTCCGCACGCTGCCTGGCTATATCAAGCGACATCTTGGAGAGATCGACCGCGGTCACCTGCGCTCCGTGCCTGGCGAAATTGATCGTATCCGTGCCGATGCCGCATCCGACCTCCAGCACTTTTTTCCCGCGCCACCACTCGAATTCCGCGAAGCGCGGGATGTGGGGCTCGACCCTGTATTTGCGGACCTCGACTTCGTTGAAGTATTCTGCCGAGCCGACGGGTTGCATGGAGTGGCGAATATTGCACGGGCGGACATCCCAGTAACGCTGCACGGCCTCGATCGGAGTCTTGTCGAACATGCTCGCAGCGCGGCCACGCATTTCCTGAATATTATCGCAAAAACGGCGGACATTCCCCAGCTTTTCTTGGAGGGCCGGCGGCAGTGCCCTGTGGGGAGGCGGGACCTTGAGCGACCTTCGGCGCCCGCCGGATCCCAGCGTTCACGGAGGACCGGCTTAAGATCAAGGCTGTCCAACGGCCACCGAGTCGTTGCGGTCCCATGCTGCGCGAGCCAGGATCGTCTCCGGCAACGCAATGCCCTTCAGCCCCCACGCGCCGCGGTTCAGTCGCACGCGGCGAAGGCCGTGCGCCCAAAGGAAGGCCGGCAGAACGAAGTGGCGCTCGAAGGAATCCAGCAGCAGACCGGGAACGGTCCGGTCGATGCGGCGCGGATAGTTGAAGAGTATCCGCGACAGGTTCACCAGGGTAGCGTCGCTCACCTTGCGCAGGAGGAACGCCTCCCAACGTTTTGCCAGCGGGCTCCACGCTTGCTCGATCCGCTCCACGTTCTTCTTCGGGTGATCGAGCTTATAGACGCAGCACTCGCGGCTAAGGATCTCCTGCCGCCGGCAGATCGAATAAGCGGCGTGCATGGCAAGGCTGTCATAGTCCGTCGACACCGGGCAACGGCTCTCCTCCCACCCGCCAATGCGCATCCACAGCGCGCGAGCCATCAGGAGGAAATCGCCGCACGCGTTGGTGTGCAGAAGGGGAATGCGGAAGGTCGGTTCCACGGACAGTGGTTCATGGCGAAACGCTACGTGCAGGTTGCATATTGCCGATACGCGATTCCAATCCTTCAACTGGACGGAATCGAAGCCCTCCCGTCGGATATCTACACGGTCGCAGCGGTAGATACAGTCCTCGTGGAGCGTCTTCCTGGCGAGAAAGTGGATCAACTGCTCAGAGTAGATATGGTCCAGGGCCCGGTAGACAAAGAAGCGCCCGCGTGACCGCCGCAGGCCGGTGTTGACGGCGCAGGCCTGATGAAACGGACGCCGGTCGTGAAAGCGGAATTGCTGGTGATGCCGCGCTTCCACCTCGATCACCCGCACTGTGACATATTCCCCCGCCTCCGCCTGGAGCGAATCCGCCAACCGCGGGCGCGAAGGATCGGTGTTGTAATCTACCACCAGGATTTCGCTTTCAATCGCGGCTGCTTCCAACTGGCGCTGGAGCAGCCGCAGGCACTTGTCCTGGATGGCCAGTGTATTGTTGACGTACTCGTCGTTGCGGGTGGGGATCACCAACGAGAGGTAGGGGGTGTTCATCGAGTGGAATGGGTACTGGCGCGCCAACCGGCGGACAGTTCCCCGCACCAGTCCAGGGAAGCGGTGACCTGGGGCTCCAGGTTGAAGGAAAGGTCGGCTTCCGCCGCGGTGGCCCAACGCTGCACGTCCTCGATCGGAGTCTTGTCGAACATGCTCCCGACGGGGCCACGCATTTCCTGAATATTATCGCAAAAACGGCGGGCCTTCCCCAGCTTTCCTTAGAGGCGCGGCGACAGAGCCCTGTGGGGAGGCAGGACTTTGAGCAACCTTCAGCGCCCTGCGGGGCACGTACCTCCCGCACTTGCTTGGCGTCCGGGAAAACGATAGACTCATCCTTTATTCCTCTGGCCTCGCCTCCGCGGCCGCGAAGGGATGGCCGATGCGAGATATTGACAGGGCGCGCTCTTCGAGCACACGCCCAGAACGGAATGACTGATGATTGAGATGATGGAGCAGACTGTGACATGTTTTCAACCCGCCAGTGCGCCTGATTATGTGCCCATCGCGCACTTGAGAGATCTCCAATTCGCCCGCCTGCTCACGGTGGTCCGCCGCGCATACACGACGGTCGAACTGTTCCGGAAAAGAATGGATGAACAGGGGTTGCTGCCGGACCACGTGCGAGGTCTCGAGGACCTCCCGTTACTGCCGTTCACGGTCAAGACCGACCTGCGTGATACCTACCCCTTCGGCCTTTTCGCCAGTCCCATGGAAGAGATCGTCCGGCTGCATGTGTCCAGCGGCACGACGGGCAAGCCCATCGTCGTCGCGTACACCAAAGATGACGTCGATGTCTGGACCAACGTCATGGTGCGGAGTCTGGCGGCCTGCGGTCTCACGCGAGGCGACATCATTCAGAACGCTTACGGCTACGGCCTTTTTACCGGCGGCCTGGGAGCGCACTACGGCGGCGAAGCTCTTGGAGCCACCGTGATTCCGATCTCCGGAGGTAACAGCGACCGGCAGATCATGATCATGCGCGATTTCCATGTGACCGCGATCTGTTGCACTCCAAGTTACTTCATTCACTTGATCGAACGGGCGGCGGAACTGGGCATCGTCATGAGGGAACTGCCCCTCCGGGTGGGCGTGTTCGGGGCCGAGCCGTGGAGCGACTCCATGCGGCGCCGCATCGAAGCAGAATCCGGCATTCAAGCGTACGATATCTACGGACTCTCCGAGATCATCGGGCCTGGCGTGGCCATCGAGTGTCCCCTCCACGAGGGCTTGCATATCTTCGAAGACCATTTCCTTCCGGAAATCGTCAACCCCGAGACCGGCAAACGCGTGCCGGAGGGGGAAGAGGGCGAGCTCGTGCTGACCACGCTGAGCAAGCAGGCCATGCCGATGATCCGGTATCGGACTCGCGACATCACGGCGTTCGTGCCGGGGCCGTGCCCCTGTGGCCGCACTCTGCGGCGCATGCGCCGCATCGGGCGCCGGAGCGACGACATGTTCATCATCCGCGGCGTGAATGTCTTCCCGTCACAGATCGAGTCCGCCTTGCTCGCGGTCGAAGGGACGCTCCCGCACTACCAGATCGTCCTGACCCGCCAGAAAGGGCTTGACGAGATGGAAGTCCAGGTCGAGGTGACGCCGGAGGTTTTCAGCGACGAAATCGGCGCGCTCGAGGACCTCACCGGCAAGTTGGTCGCCGCGATCGAGCGGACGCTGGGATTGCGCGTCAACGTGCGGCTGGTCGAGCCGCACACCATCGCGCGTAGCGAAGGAAAGGCTAAAAGAGTGATCGACCGCCGGAATGCTTAGCGCCGCGGCCGCCGGGAGAGACTTATGAAAATCCACCAGTTATCGCTTTTTCTCGAGAACAAGCCAGGACAGATGACGCAGCCATGCAGCATTCTTGCCAGTGCGGGTATCGACGTCCGGACTCTCACGCTTGCCGACACGCGCCAGTTCGGCATCCTCCGAATGATCGTTTCCGACTGGCAGCAAGCGGCCGCGCTGCTCAAGCAGGCCGGCTACGTCGTCAATATTACCGAGGTCGTTGCGGTGGAGGTGCCAGACCGGCCCGGCGGACTCGCCGGCTTGCTGAGCATCCTGGATCAGAGCACGATCAATATCGAATACATGTACGCGTTCACGTTCGGCCGCCACGACAAGGCCGTCTTGATCTTCCGATTCAGCGATCCGGATGAGGCCATTCGCCGGCTGCAATTGGCGGGCATCAACGTCGTCGGGAGCGTCGAAGTATACAGCCGAATTACCCAATAGCGGCGAAGTTCGCGCGCCGAAGGACGTCGCGTCACATAAACTTCCCCTCCGGCGCTCCTGAGTCCGAAGCGCCGGAGGGGGCCGGCCCGAGGCCGGTTTTTGCTACTTGGAACTGCTTGGCGCTAAATGCCGCCGCCGGTGAGGGCGTTGGTCAAAGTGCCGTTATCCCCACTGACGTCCCAAATCATGACGCCGAGCAGGTTGTTGGTCTTGATGTACGACGCCTTTTGGCCCATGGCCCAGGCGTCGTCGAACGACCACCAAACGCCGGTCGGACCGCCGGTGTAGCAAAAGCTGGCGACGGCCGCCGTGTCGTGGGAGATGGTGCAGTTTGGCGTGCTCGACAGCAATTGCGTCTGGGGTGACGGCGGATAGGAATTCCACGTTCCGGCGTTGTTGACGTCGGTCGAAGAGCCGAACTGGCCGTTCGAAGCGCCGGTGGCTGTGGCCCACTCGCCATCGTTATAGGTGCCCGGAACGACTCCCAGCCAGCCTCGGCCGTAATAAGGAACGCCGAGTGTGAGGAGGCGGGGATTGATGCCCACGCTGGTGTACATCTTGATTGCGGAGTCGTCCGAGAAGTCGGTCGTGCCGTGCGGATCCGTCGAGACGGCATAGAGCTGCGCCTGGTTGCCCGTCTCGGTCGGCTCCCAGGAGTTGTCACTTCCCGCTCCGTGAAAGTCGTAGCCTTGGACGTTGACGAAATCGACGTAATTGAAGATCTGGGTGAGGTCAACTCCAGCAGCTAGCTTCACTGGGTCGGCCGGTCCGAACATGGTCAGCAGGTAGTGGCCGTTGTTGAGCGCGTCAAGCTCGGTGCGGAATTCCTTAAGCAGCAGGATCAGGTTGGCCTTATCGGCCGTACTGTAATGGTTGCCCGGATGTCCTAAATTGCCGCCGGGCCACTCCCAGTCGATGTCGAAGCCCGTGAATATGCCCGCCGCGCTGCCTGGGCCGCCGTAACCGGAGTAAACCGGCAGGTTCCCTTTGATATAGATGTCGATGCAAGAGGCAACGAACTTCTTGCGCGAAGCATCAGTCGCCGCGACGTCGGACCAGTACTTCGAATAAGTCCAGCCGCCGAGGGATATCAGGATGTTCATGGTGGGATACTTCAGCCTGAGCTTCCTCAGCTGGTTAAAGTTGCCGGCGAGAACCTGGCCCGCAGAATCGGCAACGCCGTCAACGGAATTGGCGGCCGACATAACATCGCCGTAATCGGCGTATGCGTCACCGGCGCCATCGCCCTGGCTGGTGCCTTCAGGGTCGCTGCCAACCCCTTGTACAACTCCTTGTAAGCACGTCAGGTTCACCGGATCGATGTTCCCGAAGGCGTAGTTGAAGTGTGTCAGAGTGGGCGCCTGGCCGGAGCTAACGACTGTACCGACAAAGAACGAGCGTCCATAAATGCCCCACTCGGGGAAGTAGCCGACGTGCGCGAACTTGCCGGACGGCGGAACGGCCGGCGGAGGCGTCGAAGTCGGAGTTGGATACGCGCTGCCGAGCAGTTTCCAAAGCGTTGGTGCGTTCGGCGGCTCCCAGCCAACTTGAGACGTGTGGGCCGCGATGCACTGATACAGCAAGCCGTTGTAGGTGACCTCTTGGCCGGCGCTGTAAGCTACGCCGGCCTGCCAGGCGGGAGCGCTGGGCGTCGGCGATGGTGTTTGGCCAGGAGGAGTCGGGCTCGGCGTTGGAGTCGGGGTCGCATTCACGCTGCAGGCACCGATTGCCGTCCACAAGGTCGGGGTGCTCGGCGGTGTCCAAGATGAATTCGAAGTATGCGCGGAAATGCACCGGTAGTTCTCCCCGTTGTAACTCACCAGGGCGCCGACTGCATAGGCGACGGGGTATGCCCAAGCCGGATCGCAATTGCCAGTTCCGGTTGCTGTTGCCGTGGCTGTAGCGGTTGCTGTCCGCGTTGCGGTTGCAGTTGATGTTGCGGTTCGCGTTGTGGTTGCTGTCCGCGTTGCGGTTGCTGTCCGCGTTGCGGTTGCAGTTGATGTTGCGGTTCGCGTTGCGGTCGCTGTCCGCGTTGCGGTTGCAGTTGATGTTGCGGTTCGCGTTGCAGTTGCGGTTGCTGTCCGCGTCGCGGTTGCCGTTGCCGTCGCGGTTCGGGTGGCGGTTGCGGTCGCCGTTGGTGTCGGCGTCGGGCCGGTGGTGCAGGTGCCGACCAGCGACCACCCCGCCGGCCAGTCAATCGGGTCCCAGTTGGGCGCGGCGTTGTTATTGGCTTGGACACATTTGTATTCCGAGCCTTGATAGGTAACCAGTTCGCCCACGGTGTAATTGCCGCCAGCGGCCCAGGCTGTCACACCCGAGCAGTTGACCGAGGCCGCGGATGCGACTGCCAATAGCACGAGCAGCACTCCAAAAATACTAAGCACGAGCAGGGGAATTCGTTTCTTCAAGTAGCCTCCTATGCGGGCCCGGGCACCTTCCAGTGTGCGATGAGCGATGCGCGCCTGTTCGGGAAAGAAGAGCAGGCGCTCGGAACCCAGACGGGTTCACTTTGGGGGTCGGGACTTGGCTTCCCTCCCCCTCGCTGGATATGCCGGCCCGTTTCGATTTGAATTTGCGATAGCGGCTCTGCGGCCGTTATCTGGTAGTACCCTTTGGGGGTCTCTTATTTCATCAGATTTCCAGATCCGTTGCAACAGGGCTCAATAGCCTCTCGGGGCTGGTTGTCCGCACTTTGGTGCGGATGTTATCGTCGGTGCTCGGACTCCGTGGCGTAGACCCTCACAACGCGACCGTTATCGAGGACCGCCAATGCGGTTGCGACATGTCATCGGGTGGGGTAGGTGAGCTGTGCGCGTTCCGTGAGAATCGCGCCGTTTGGAGGCGACATCCGCAACGAATGGCCCCGGGGTCAAGGAGCGCCTTGGACTCGCGGTCGCCTAAGGACCTGCGCGGCGGCGCCTCCGCCTGCGAGAGCGGAGGCGTCGTGCCGCTGCCGTTATCGGTTGAGCGTGAAGTTGAGGTCGATGTTGGTGAGAACCTCAATCGGCTGACCGTCGAGCAGAGTCGGCTGATACACCCACCGCTGTACCGACTCTACAGCCGCTTGCCGCAGCGGGGGCGGTCCGCTGAGCACGCTCACTTTCTTCACACGGCCATCCTTCCCAATGAGGGCTTCCAGCTTCACCACGCCGCTGATTCGCGCCTGGCGGGCAAGTGGAGGATAGACTGGCGCTACGCGGCGGAGGACTTTCGCCTCCTGAACGTTTCCGCCGACTCTTAGCGGGCCGCTGGACGCCGGTGCCGCGGCTGCCGGCTGAGGCGGAGCTTTAGCCATCTCGGGCATTGCTGCGGGTGCTGGTATGGCCTGCCGCGCGGAGAGCGGAGCGTTCTGGGTTTCAAAGGGCGGCGGCTCCGGCAGTTGCGGGCTCAACCTTGCGGCGAGCGAGCCCGGAGCCGGCGGCGCGGCCGTCACCGGGGGCGGGGCGGTCTTTGGCGCAGCGCCTGTGGCGGGCGCGGGTTGGCTGGCGGCCAGCGCCGGGACGTTGGCAGCTACCGGTCCTGAGGTGTTCGGTACTGATGCCGGGGCAGCTTTAACAGGCGGCCTTTCGGGACCGGCGGGTCTGGCTGCCATCACCGGCGCTGTCATTGGCACCGAGGGAGAGGGCCGTCCGGCCAAAACCCGCATTGACTCGCTCAGGCTCTTTCCGTGCTTCAGGTCAGTGACCTCCAGCCGGAAGCTGACGTCATTTGTAAGCGGCGCATAAACAATACTGCCGCTGCGGAGCTGGTTGAGATCGAGATCAACGTCTTCCTTGTGGTCGCCATCGGTGATGGAAAGCGTGGCGCGCTGCGCAGACGCGATCAGGCTTGTATTGCGGTTCCAGAACAACGCGAGCTGGCCGGCGTTGCGCTCGACTCTCAAGCCCAGCGAGGACTCGGCGGTTCTTACTTCTACTGGCTGCCTATTGCCGAAGCCGCGGTACATGACGTAAAAGCCAACCACCAAAAAGACGATAAGCACGACCAGCAAGGCCAGGCGGCTAGCGATAATGCGCCGGAACAGAGAGGGCTGGGCAGCCGTCGTGTCCAGGAAACTGGGCACTGCCGCCGTCTCCAACGCAGGGGTTCTTTCGATTCTCGGCGGCGCGGCCGCTGCGGCAGGCTGCTCCTGTTTCCTTGGGGGCAAGGGGGGAGCTTGAGCCGGCTCCTCACGCTTGGGGACGGCGGCCTGAATGAAGGGACGTTCTTCGCGCTTCGGTGGCGCCGGTGCGATGGATGGCTTCTCTTCCCGCTTCACCGTGACTGGTGGGACGGGTGGCCCTTCGCGCTTTGGCGGGGCAGGTGGCTCCTGCCGCTTTGCGACGGGCGGGGGCACAGGCCGTTCTTCGCGCTTGAAGCTCACCGGCGGCGCCGGGGGCCGCTCTTCGCGCTTCGGCACAACGGGCGGCGCTGCCGGGCCGGGTTCACGCCTGGGCGGAGGCGGCGCAGTCATCCGGTCGTCCCGTTTGAAGCCGAGGGGCGGCGCGGGCTCTTCCCGCTTGGGCACTATAGGTGGCGGTGCAGGACGTTCCTCTCGCTTGAAAGTGACCGGAACGGGCCGGAGCGGCGCGGGGGGAGCGGTTTCCTCTCGCACCGGAGGCGGCGGAGGCGCTGGTCTAGGCTCCTCGCGCTTGACTGTGATCGGCTGCGGCGCGGGCCGTTCTTCACGCGCAGGCGTTGGAGCCGGTGTTCCCGCCTCGGGCATTGCTCCGCCGGCGGGCACGATCGCATCAGCGGCTGTCTTCATCAGCTCGGCGCGCTTGAACGGGAACTGACCGTAACTCGATTCGCTCTGAATCTGCCCGTTCTCCCAGAGGAAGAAGCCGGCCACGCTCGGTTTCATGGACAACGGCTTCACCAGCAGGAAAACGTGATCGGGATCGGCGAAGTGTTCCTGAGCCAGGGCCAGGTCATCTTCATCCAGAACCAGGTCTTTGCGAGTGTTGCTGCGGAAGAAGCCGACAATCGAGAGTGCAGCCGAGTCTTTCAGCCGTGCCAAGGTGTCTTTAAGCTGCTGCTTGTCGGTGTCCGACAGCAGGTACAGAGGCCCGCGGCTATATTCGCATTCGACTAGCGCGTAATCCTCGACGAAAACCGTTCGTTTCCCGCCGGCCACGATGCGGCCGAGCAGGATGCCCCCCACCTCAGAGCCACGCTTGGTAACCGCCTTGAAGCTCTCGATGACTTCGCGCTCGAGGCGATCCACAACATCCAGGCTGAGCAGGATAGAGAGCGGCTTCTCGGGCCCCCCCCAGCGAAATGAGGCTGAGACCGGTGCAGGAGAACCCACAGCCTCAGCCGTAATGCTAGAATTCGTCATTGAGACTTCCTCCCCAACACAAATCCTGGGGTACTGTCGGTTCCCGATTTTACATGAAAACTTGCTGGTTTACCACACTGTTTATATGGGATGCGCTTGAGTCTATCTTTGAAAATGCTTAGGGTAGCGAGCAGCACTAGCAAGGAAGTAATTATCTATTGGCAACCCCCTGGACTAGCTTCAGTTAGCGCGCGTCCGTTAACCAATTTGTTAACCATCGCTGCATATTCACATGCCAACGCGCGGGTGTGGCTTAAACCGGCAAAAAGTACTGGGAAACTGGCTCCAGCATTGGGTGGCCTCGCCCCGAAAGTCAGCAAGAAATCGTCACTTCCGGCGACCGCGGTCTCGGTCTTGGCCAGGGCGGGGAATCGGCGCCAAGGGGATTGGAAGACCTAAGGTCCGAACTGCGTACCAGTACGAAAAAACGGTACTTTTTTGTTTTGAGCGGGCTGAGCGCATGCGAGGAAACACGGCCTTCCACCCCGGCGGACGCCCTGTGCTTGATCGAGGACGGCTTCCGGCGGCTCATCGGCTCCAGCCGTGCGTTGCAAACTCAGCCCTACCTGATTCGCTCGTCCCTCTCGATTTTGCCGTCGCGGAGGTGAATGACGCGGTGCGCGTGCACGGCGATGTCGTGCTCGTGGGTGACCAGCACGATCGTGTTGCTCTGCTGATGCAGCCGCGCAAACAGCGCCATGATTTCGTTGCCGGTCACGCTGTCGAGGTTGCCGGTAGGCTCGTCGGCCAAAAGAATCGAAGGGTTGTTCACCAACGCGCGGGCGATGGCAACACGCTGGCGCTGTCCACCTGAGAGCTCGTTCGGCTTGTGGTACATGCGCGGCTCGAGATCGACCTGGCGCAGCGCCTGTTTGGCGCGTTCCACGCGCCGATCCGCAGCCATGCCCGCGTAAATGAGGGGCAACTCGACATTGTGCAGAGCCGTGGCGCGAGGCAATAGATTGAACGTCTGGAAAACGAAGCCGATCTCCTGGTTGCGGATGCGCGCCAGCTCGTCGTCGTTCATATCGCTGACCAGCCGCCCGCTGATGTAATACAGGCCCCTGGTGGGCGTATCGAGGCAGCCAATCAGGTTCATCAGCGTCGATTTGCCGGAGCCGGACGGTCCCATGACGGCCACATACTCGCCCTTGCGGATCTCGATATCGACGCCCGAAACCGCATGGATCTCCTGATCGCCCATGATGTACGTCTTCCAGAGATCGTATGTGCGAATGACGATCCCGTTGCGCTTTAGTTCTTGGCCGCGCACGGCGCGTTCTTCCAGCACTTCTGGCATGGTTTCTCCGGCTTACTCCGTCTTGACCGGCGGCTTGGAGTTATCCACCTTGATTCGAGTCTCGTTGCGCAATGTGCGAATCACTTTATAACTGCCGGTGATAATCTCGCTGCCCTCTCGTAGTCCGTTCAATACTTCGATGTCGGTGGCCCCGGTGATGCCGGTGTCCACCTTCTGGAACACAGCCTTGTCGCCACGAATGACGAAAACGCCTTGGAGTCTCCTCTTTCTTGGCCTTTTCGGCCGCGGGATCCGGCTTGCTGGCAGCCTCGACGCCTTTGTTCTCCTTGCCCGGCGGCTCCAAGTCGCCTCTCTGGCGGACGGTTAGAGCCTGAATCGGAATGGTGAGCGTGTTCTTTCGCGTGGCGGTAGTGATCTTCGCCTCGCAGGAAAGGCCCGGTCGAATTTCATCGGGCGGATTGTCGAGCGCGATGACCACCTTGAAATCTTTTGCCTCCTGGCTTGAAATCGCGCTTTGCGAAGCCGCCAGGCCGGTGGAGCGCAAGATCGCCGTGTTGCCCATTTCGATCACGTGCCCTTGGAACGTCTTGTTCGGGATCGCATCGATCGCGATATTGGCCGGCTGGTTCAACGCAACGTTCACAATGTCGGTTTCATCCACCTTGACCTCGGCCGTGATCAGCGACATGTCGGCGATGGTCATGATCAGGCTGGCCGGCGAATTCTCGATGCCGGGCACGACGGTCTCGCCCGTTCGCACGGGCAGGTTCGTCACGACACCGTCGAGCGGCGCCACCGCGTAAGTGTGGGCCAAAACGTCGGCTGCCCGGACGAGTTGCGCCTTGGCCTGCGCGACGCGCCGCTCGGCCGCCGCCAACTGGGAGGCCGCCTGCTGGCGCTGCGCCTTTGCCTGTGCGACACGCGCTTCGGCTTCCCGTAGCGCGGCCCGGCGCCCGTCGAAATCGGTGCGCCGCTGATCGAAGTCCTGCTTGGCGATCAACTTCTCCTGAAAGAGCTCCTGCCCCCGGCCATAATTCAGGCGTGCCTGCTCGAGATCCGCTTTGGCCCGGTCTACCGTAGCCTGGGCGCTCAGCAGGTTCTCGTCGCTGGCCTTGAGCGAAGCCTCCGCAGCGGCCGAATCCGCTTCCGCCGAGCTGACCGTTGCCCTTTGCGCCGCTACGTCAGCTTCCGGCTGCACGGATTCCAGGCGCGCCAGGAGCTGCCCTTTCCTTACGTGGTCTCCTTCTTTCACCAGGAGCGCCGTGATGCGCGATGGCATCAGCGTGTTGGTGCCAATGTTGATGTAATTTTTCGGCTTGATTTCGCCCGATGCGGTAACCAGCGAGGTGACATCCTGACGCATAACGCGGCCGGTCTGGACGGCGACAATGTCACGCTGGCTATACTTCACGCCCGCGGCTACGCCGCCAGCAACGACAATGAGCCCAATGACGATGATCCAGATCTTCCACTTCCGCTTCACAGGGAGCTCCCTTGGAATCAGACGCTAGCGGCGGGCACTTTGTTCGCGAAATTACATTTTATCACGCCGCGCCTGCCCGCCGATCGCGTAACCGAAAGCACACCAGTTACTTGCACGTCAGATGGAAGAGACTCACGCCGGGCCGGTACGGCTAATCCTCGACGAAAAAATTACCCATCTGGCGAAACTTTGTGTAGCGTTGCTCAATGAGCTGGCTGGCCGAAAGCCCCGCCAGCTCCTCGAGGGATTGGTGGAGCGTCTGCCTGACGAATTCAGCCGCTTCGTCGGGGTTCGAATGCGCGCCCTCACCCGGCTCCCTGATGATGGCATCAATCAGCCCGAACTCAAGCAGGTCCTGCGCCGTCAGGCGCAGCGCCGAGGCGGCTGCCGGCGCTTTGGCCGAGTCGCGATAGATGATCGCGGCGCAGCTCTCCGGAGAGATCACGCTGTAAACCGCGTTCTCGAGCATGAATACGCGGTTGCCGACGCCAAGCGCAAGCGCGCCGCCGCTGCCGCCCTCGCCGATGCAGATGACGATGATCGGCGTAGCCAGCCGCGACATCTCGCGAAGATTAGTTGCGATCGCCTCGGCCTGGCCGCGCTGCTCGGCGTCGATTCCCGGGTAGGCGCCCGGGGTGTCGAGTAACGTAATGATGGGCCGGTGGAATTTAGCCGCGACCTGCATCACCCGCAGCGCTTTCCGGTACCCCTCTGGTTTCGGCATGCCAAAGTTGCGATAGAGCTTCTGCTTCGTGTCGCGGCCCTTCTGTTGCCCCACCGCCATGACGGGCTGGTTCTCGAAGAATCCCATGCCGCAGACGATCGCGGGGTCGTCGCCGAACCGCCGGTCACCGTGGATTTCCTGGAAATTCGTGAACAATCGCTGGATGTAATCGAGCGCGTGGGGGCGCTTGGGATGACGGGCGAGCTGGACGCGCTGCCAGGCGAAGTTGGTTTCCGGCGCAGGCGGCGCGGCCGCGTCCGCCACGGGCTGCTCAACGCCGGCCTCATTCTCAGGTTCCTCGGCCATGTCTATCAATTATCCACGTTTTGAGCGATCGGTCATAGGCCGCTTGGCGGACACCGTGATGGCAGCAATGGAGGCCTCAGAAGTGCCGGCATTGGTGAAGTTTCACCCCCCCAGCACCTCGTACGCTTCCGTGCCGCAGATCCGCTCGAGCGCCTCTTTGAACTCGCGATCCGGCCGGACCTTTTGCGTGATGTCCAGCAGCAGCGAGAAGTCACGCGGATTCTCCAGGCGCAGTCTGACGGCCGTCTCCCCTGGCTTCTTCTGAAACAGCTCGCTGAGCGCGGCGGCGGCCTGCGGATTCCTGCCCAGCGGCACACGAATCGAAATCAAGCTAGGCAACTGCAACCCCGCCAGCTCAAGGGGGACGATCTCCTGCACGGAGATCTTGGGCGGCCCGCTTTCTTCGGGCAGCACCAGGCCCTTGACCAGCACCGGAAGGTCATCGACAAGCTGTTGGCTGAGCCGCTCATAGTTCGTCGTGAACAGGACGGCGTCAATCGAGCCGCTCAAATCCTCCAGTTGCATGGAGGCCCAGATCTTGCCTTCCTTATTGCGCCGCCGCTGGATGCCGTTCAGAATTCCGCACAGCGCGACCTCCGCGCCGCGCTCGAGGCCTTCCAGGCCGTCGGTCGTGTGCGTCGCGAGATCCTTGACCTTCTCCCGGTACTGCTCGAGCGGGTGGCCGGTCACGTAAAACCCGAGCACCTCTTTCTCGCCGGCGAGCTTCTCGCGAAGGTTCCATTCGGGCAGTTGCGGCAGCGGCTTCTCGGGCGGGGGCACATCGGCGAGAGCGAACAGGCCGCCCTGGCCGTTCACGCGGTCGCGCCAGACTTTTTGGCCGGACTCGATTGCCTCCTCGACGGCGGCGAAGAGCTGCGCGCGCACGGGCGCAATGGAATCGAGCGCACCCGCCTTGATGAGACTCTCGATCATCCTGCGGTTCAATACGCCTAGGTCAACCCGCTCGCAGAATTCATAGAGCGACTGAAAGGGTCCGCCTTCGCGCCGCGCGGCCAGAATCGCTTCGACAGCCGCCTGGCCAACGCTCTTGATCGCGCCCAATCCGAAACGGATCGCATCGCCATCCGGCGTGAAGCTCCAATTGCTCGCGTTCACGTCCGGGGGCAAAACGCGAATGCCCATATCGCGGCACTCGTTGATGTATTTCACAATCTTAGAGGTGTTGCCTGTCTCCGAGCTCAGCAGCGCCGCCATGAAATCGAGCGGATAGTGCGCCTTCAAGTAGGCCGTGATGTAGGCCAGGTAAGCATAGGCCGCCGAGTGCGACTTGTTGAAACCGTAGCCGGCGAACTGCTCCATCAGATCGAACAGCTTCTCGACTTTCTTGCGCGGATGCCCGCGCTCGAGCGCGCCCTCTAAGAACCGTTCGCGCTGCGCGGCCATCTCGCCGGTTTTCTTTTTGCCCATCGCGCGGCGCAAGATATCGGCCTCGCCGAGCGAATAGCCCGCGATGCGGTTGGCAATCTGCATCACCTGTTCCTGGTAGACGATGACGCCGTAAGTCTCCGCCAGAATGTCCTTGAGCGGGGGCAGGTCGTAAGCGATCTGGCGGCGGCCGTGCTTCCGCTCGATGAAATCGTCCACCATGCCGCCCTGGATCGGCCCGGGGCGGTAGAGCGCGTTCAACGCGCAGAGGTCCTCGATGCGGCCCGGCTGGTAGCGGCGAAGAATGTCGCGCATGCCCGCGGATTCGAACTGGAAGATGCCGCTGGTAAACGCCTTGGAGAAGATCTCGTAGGTCTTGGCGTCGTCGAGCGGCAGGTCTTCAATCACCAGCTTGACGCCCCGGTGCTTTGCGATCAGCTCGAGTGCGTCGTGAATGAGCGTCAGCGTCGTCAGGCCGAGGAAGTCCATCTTGAGCAGCCCGAGCTTCTCCAGGCCCGACATGTCGTACTGCGTGACGATTT
The DNA here is from genome assembly GCA_963835855.1 of Bryobacterales bacterium. GTDB lineage: Bacteria > Acidobacteriota > Terriglobia > Bryobacterales > Bryobacteraceae > CAWIHA01. Next base: position 32,700 of record CAWIHA010000001.1, read on the forward strand.
CGTCCTTGTTCGTGCGATAGAGCGGGACGAGCTCCCGGAGCGGCTGGGGCGAGATCACGACACCGGCGGCGTGCACGCCCGCATTGCGCGCCATGCCCTCGAGCCTCCGCGCGGCCTCGAGCACCTCGCCCACGCGCGGGTCTTTCTGGCTCGCCGCCGCGAAGCCGGGCTCCATTTTGATGGCCTTGTCGAGCGTAATATTCAGGACGTTCGGCACCAGCTTCGTGACGCGGTCCACGTCCGCGAAGCTCATTTCCAGGACGCGCCCCACATCCTTAATGGCTGCGCGCGCGCCCAGCGTGCCCATGGTGATGATTTGCGCCACCTGCTCGCGCCCGTACTTGCCGGTGACGTACTGGATAACTTCGCCTCGCCGCCGCGTGCAGAAATCGATATCGATATCGGGCAGGCTGATGCGCTCCGGATTCAGGAACCGCTCGAACAGCAGGCCGTACTCGAGCGGGTCGATATCCGTAATGCCCATCGCGTAACTGACCAGGCTGCCGGCGGCCGAGCCGCGGCCCGGTCCCACGGGAATGCGGCACGATTTCGCGAAACGGATGAAGTCCCAGACGATCAGGAAGTAACCCGAGAACCGCATCTGCTGGATCATGCGGATCTCGCGGTCTAGGCGCTCGGCGTACTCGGCCAGCGCGTGCTTCAACCGGCCCTGGGCGGCCAGCATGTCGAGCCGCTGCCGGCGTCCCTCGAAACCCTGGCGCGCAACGTACTCGAAATACGAGTCGGTCGTGTGGCCCTCGGGGACTTCGAATTTCGGGAACGGTTCCTCGATTTTTTCGAGCCGCACACGGCAACGCTGCGCAATGTCCCAAGTGCGGTCCAGCGCCTCCTCGACCTCGCCGAACATCTCGATCATCTCGGCGCGCGACTTCAGATAGAAATCCTGGGTCGGCCAGTGCATGCGGCTCGGGTCGCTCATCGTCTTGCCGGTCTGAATGCACAGCATGATTTCGTGCGAGCGGGCGTCGTCGCGCCTCAGGTAGTGCGTGTCGTTGGTGGCGACGAGGGGAATCCCGGTCTCGCGAGAGAGGCGCACGATCAGCGGGAGGACGCGCTTATCCTGCTCGAGCCCGTGGTTCTGAAGCTCCAGGAAGAAATTCCCTTTCCCGAACAAATCGGCGTATGAGTAGGCCAGCCGGCGCGCTTCCTCGTAGCGGTCCGCGAGCAAGGTTTCGTTGATGTCGCCGCGCAGGCAGGCCGAGAGCGCGATAAGCCCCTTGGAGTGCCGCGCCAGCAGGTCTTTATCGATGCGGGGCTTGTAGTAAAAGCCCTCCAGGAACGCGGTCGAGGCCAGGTCGATGAGGTTGCGGTAACCCTCCTGGTTCTCGCACAGCAATATCAAATGGTTGTACCGGTCCGTGTCCGACCGCGTCGCGTGGCCCTGCTGCGAGACGTAAACTTCGCAGCCGATCAGCGGCTCGACGCCCTTCTCCTTTGCGGTGGTATAGAACTGGACCGCGCCAAACAGGTTGCCGTGATCGGTCAGCGCCACCGCGGGCATTCCCTGCGCGGAGACGGCGTCGATGAGCTGCGTGATCTCGCAGGCGCCATCGAGCAGCGAATAATCGGAGTGGCAATGCAGGTGGACGAAAGGGGTATCAGACATGTCCCGGTTAAAGAGTATAGTACCGCAGCGCGGGTTGGCTGAAGCCGGCCCGCCGGCGTCCGCAGACCTCCTGCACCAAGAAATCCGCTCAGACCGCCGATCTAAAGCCGCGACCCTTTAGGCGCAGGCCCCGTCCAGGACCGCGGCACGTAATGTCAAGCGACCGCACGCCTGAAGGCTGCAAGATCAAGAATGCGATTGGGAAGCACTGGAGCCGCGAGGTCGAGTAGTTTCTGGTCCGCCGTCACGAATGCTTGTGCGTTGTCGCCGGAACGCATATAGACGAAATGGTCCAAGTCGAACAGATCGTTGTGGGCAGCGGTCTTTCCGCTCCAGGCTGTTGCGATGTACCTTTCGTAGACATCGAGATACACGTCGATGCTCCCGTTATACCTACTCCTCAACCGGTCACATTCCGACACGGTCCAGTCCCACAGCTCGGACTCAGGCGGCGGATTGGATACTCCGACCGCGGACCCAACCACCAAGAGAACATATCGCTTGAGGTCGCCGACCTCATGCAAATAAGGAAGATAGCTTTGACGCAACCTCCGCTTCTCCTTCCCAAGGATCCCGCTTTGGAGCAACGTGTGCTCGGTCGTGTTCCTCAAGGATGCGGTGCCCGAATCTACGGCATCCTTGAAGCTGCATGAGGCTCGCTCCGCCTGTTCGCGAAGCCAGTCCAGCGTCGGCATCCGTCCCGACAAGCGGCGTGCTCTAGAGACAAGGGAATAGAATTCATCCGACGACTCCGCTCCCGCACATAGTTGTATGAGAACTAAGAAATCCAAACCCGCGGGACAGACCGGAACTCCAAACGCCATGGCGCGAACCTCGTGGGGCGTTCGCAAGTCGAGACCTGCTGGCGGAACAGTCCTGAGCAATCGCCGGAGCGCCGCACGCCGCCGTGGGAATTCGTCTGGGAGGCTGGGATGCCTTGGCGGCGGCATCCCGGAAATCAATTCGAAAAGCACCACGCAGCTAGACGTGAGTCGAAATCGCGCTGATTGCGCTGATAGTTGCTCAGCATCCCCCTCACTGAGCGCACGCCAAACCCCCGTGTCAAGCAGATACTCGTAGGCATCGGATTCCACTGGCTCCATAGTGACAACTTTAACGCCCAGAGGGAGCGATGTCCGTCCGCACCTGGGGATCTCGATGAGCCGCTACCGGACTTATCTGTACCGCCGCCTTCGGAAGCCGTCCACCATCCCCCTCACCCTGCCACACCACACAGCGTTCCCATGTTGGGCGCCAGATCCGTTACCGGTCCCCAAGCGTCACCCGGCCGCGCCGCTGGCGGTAGAATGGGGTCAATGACGCGGAAGGTTAGTGTCGTAATCGAACAGGACGAGCACGGATGTTACGCCTGGTGCCCGGAACTACAGGGATGCCAATCGCAAGGAAAGACGGTCGAGGAGAGCCTTGCCAACATCCGTGAGGCAATCGAACTCTTCTTGGAGACCCTGACCGATGAAGAGCGCTCGGCCGCGCTCAGCCAGGAGATTCTTACCACCGCCGTAAAAGTTCATGCCTAAAGTGCCGCACCTGACCGCCACGGAGGCCGAGGCAATGCTCCTAAAAACCGGTTTCGCTTGGCTGCGGTCCAAGGGTAGTTATCGGACCTACGAAAAGAGGGTCGAAGGAGCGTAGTCCCGTTCCATAGCGGTTCCATAGCGGCGCCACGCTGCATCCGAAGATTGTCCAGCAGGTCCTCGAAGCCATCGAGGAAACCTCGATCGAGCCGGTTTGAACACAGATGGTTCTTTGGGTGGGCCAGTTGCGTTAATCTTTAGGGCTGGGAGTCGCTATGGAATCGTTTCACAATAACGCCGTCCCAACGGATGGCCAAGCCATCCAGGTGCGCAACGGCAAATTCATCGTGCCGGATTGGCCCATCATTCCGTTCATCGAGGGCGATGGCACCGGGCCCGATATCTGGAAGGCGTCCCGGACCGTATTCGATGCGGCGGTCGAGCGGGCCTATGGCGGCAAACGCGGCATCTCGTGGCGCGAGACGCTCGCGGGCGAAAAAGCGTATCGAAAGTCCGGCGACTGGCTGCCCGGGGACACGCTCGACGCCATCCGGCGCTTCCATATCGCGATCAAAGGGCCGCTGACCACGCCCGTCGGCGGCGGCATTCGCAGCCTGAACGTCGCGCTGCGCCAGTTGCTCGATCTCTACGTGTGCTGGCGGCCGGTCCGCTACTACCCGGGAGTGCCATCGCCGGTGAAGCAGCCCGAGCGGCTGAACGTGGTCATCTTTCGCGAGAACACCGAGGACGTTTACGCTGGTATCGAGTGGCGCGAGGGCACGCCGGAGGCGAAGAAGGTGATCGGCTTTCTAACGAGCGAGATGGGCAAGAAGATCCGCCCGGATTCGGGTATCGGCATCAAGCCCATGAGCGCCACGGGCTCGAAGCGCCTGGTGCGGTATGCCATTCGATACGCGCTGGCGAACAGGCACCGGAGCGTCACGCTCGTCCACAAGGGCAACATCATGAAGTTCACCGAGGGCGCTTTCCGCGACTGGGGCTATGAAGCCGCTGCCGAGGAGTTCGCCGCCTCCACGATCGCCGAAAAAGACCTGACCGGCGAGGCGCCCGCGGGCAAGCTCGTCATCAAAGATCGCATCGCGGATTCGATGTTCCAGCAAGTGCTGCTGCGGCCCGATGAATACGAAGTCCTGGCGACGCCGAATCTGAACGGGGATTACCTGTCGGACGCGTGCGCGGCGCAGGTGGGCGGGCTCGGCATGGCGCCGGGCGCCAACATCGGCGACGAGTACGGCGTGTTCGAGGCGACGCACGGCACCGCGCCAAAATACGCCGGCCAGGATGTCATCAATCCCTCGAGCCTGATCCTCTCTGGCTCGATGATGTTCCAGTTCCTGGGCTGGAAAGAGGTGTCGAACCTCATCGAGCGCGGCATAACGGAAACCATCCGCCAGAAGCGCGTCACCTACGATCTCCACCGTCAGATGGAAGGCGCGACGAAGCTGAAAACCAGCGAGTTCGCCGGCGCGATTGTCGAGAACATGGGTTAGTCTCCTGACCGCCAGATCCGTTCCCTTACGGTCGCGGCTCGGTGACGGAGCAGAACCGTGCGCGTCAACAAGCGGTAAGCGAACTTTGGAGACAGCACACTAGCCCGGGATTACGGGCGAGCGGCCGCTAGGACGCGCAAGCTTTCTGCATACGGCGCCCGAGCGATGCCGCGCTCGGTAATGATGGCCGTTACGTAACGGTTCGGGGTGACATCAAAGGCAGGGTTCTCGGCGGGGATTCCTTCGGGCGCTACAGGTACGCCGACGATGTGCGTCACCTCCCGCGGGGGGCGTTGCTCGATCGGGATCGCGGCGCCGGAAGCAAGCGAAAGATCGAGCGTCGAAATGGGCGCCGCCACGTAGAACGGCACGCCGTTCTCGTGCGCCAGCACCGCCAGCGAATACGTGCCGATTTTGTTGGCCACGTCGCCGTTCGCGGCAATACGGTCCGCGCCCACTAGGACGCACCCGATCCGGCCGGACTTAAGAAAGTGGCCCGCCATGTTATCCGTGATCAGCGTGACGGGGACGCCGTCACGCTCGAGCTCCCAGGCGGTGAGGCGCGCGCCTTGCAGAAACGGGCGCGTCTCGCCGGCGAACACATCGACCTTCTTGCCAGCCGCGATTGCTGCGCGAACGACGCCGAGCGCGGTGCCGTAACCGGCGGTCGCGAGCGCGCCTGCGTTGCAGTGCGTCAGCACCGTCTTGCCGTCCGGAACCAGAGGCGCGCCGTGGCGGCCCATGGCCTGGTTGATCGCGATGTCCTCCGAGCGGATCTGCCGCGCCTCCGCGGCAAGCCGGCTGCGGATCTCTTCGATGGACCGGCCGCGCAAGGACTCGTAGAGGCGCTTCATCCGCTCGATCGCCCAGAAGAGGTTGACAGCGGTGGGCCGCGTGCCTGCGAGCGTCTTGCAGATCCTGGGGAACTCGGCATCCAGGCCCCGCGGATCCGCGCGCAGCACGCCGAGCGCAACGCCCATTGCCGCGGCAACACCAATCGCAGGAGCCCCGCGGATCACCATCGAGCGGATCGCTTCGGCGACCTGCCGGTAGTCGCGGCAGGTGACGTAAACCTCCTCGCGAGGCAAACGCGTCTGATCAATCATGACGACGCCGTCATCGGTCCACTGGATTGTCTCAACCATTAGTGAATTCTCAGGGATTTCTGCGCAAGAAAACCAAGGAAAAAAGTCAGATTGTACGTCGCGTGCATCACGGTGGCGGCTGCGGTCGAGCCGGAGCGGTATCGAAGCCAGCCGAATGCCGCCCCTGCGAATAGGATAACGGCGAGCCTCTGCCAGGACCACGCGTACTCAGCTCCGTGGAGCAAGGCAAACGCCAGGCCCGCCAGCAGAATCCCCGCGACCGCGCCCAGCGAGCGCACCAGCAGCGGCAGCAGCAATCCGCGAAAGGCCAGCTCCTCGCAAAGAGGCGCAAGCGTCACGCCGAAAATCAGCATCAGCGCAATCGCGAGCCGCCCTTGCATCAGCTCCTCGATCGGGGCCTTGATCTCCGGTGGATGCAGCAGCGCCAAAACCGCGGCCGAAGCCAGGGCCGTGAGCACCCCCATCCACGCAGCGTGTGAGAACTCCCGTGGCGGGCGCAGCCAGGCGAGCGATCGCCAGAACGGCCGGTCGTATTTCAACCGGATTATCGCATGCACCGCGGCGAACCAGAGAGCCCAGAACAGGAACTGTACCGCGATCGCTACCAGCGCCTTGTTCGGCCGCCCCGGCAGCGCTGCAAACAGACCCTGCACGGCCAGGGCGGCAGCGAACAGCAACGGAAACGCCAGGAGTGTGAGGATCGACAGGTCGAGATAGCCCCAGAAGGGATACCGCTCGCGCGGGGCGGACTCCGCGACAGGGGGAGGGGTTTGTTCCTCGAGCGGCGGCTGCACTTCGTCAGGATCCGTCATGGATCACGCTCGACGAGGACGGCTGCGAGCAGGGGAAGCATCACTTCGTGATGCCCCGTGAGCGCGATACCTCGCCCGCCCGAACGGGCATGCGGACGCTCCAGGACGTTGACACGCGGCCGGTAATGCTCCAGGAAATCCAGGTTCACTGTGGTGAAGTTGTGGAGCGGACAGCCAAGGTTGCGCGCCACCGCGACCGCCTTCAAAAACACCTCGGGCATCACCACGGCTGAGCCGACGTTTAGGTACACGCCGCCGTTGCCGAGTTCGGAGACCAGCCGGCAGAACAAGCGGAAATCATGGTGGGTGGCCCGGCCGATGGCGGCGGGATCGGCGGCCGGATGCGTGTGCGGCGTGTCGGTCCCCAGCGCGACATGCACCGTGACAGGAGTTGCCGCGCGATATGCCGCGAGGAGCAGGCTCCGATCCGCATACCGGGGATCGGCGATCTCTTCCAAACGGCGGCCGAGCGCTTCGCCAATGCCGGGAGCTTCGCTGCTGCCCGCCGCGATGGCAAGGTTCATCTCGCGCCCCGTCTCTTCGGCGGCGCCGAAGCGGCCATCGGGCAGGACCGCCTCGACCTCCTCGCTGGTCTGGCCGGCGATGGCAACCTCGAAATCATGAATGGAGGCCGCACCGTTCATTGCGAACGCGGTCGCGAATCCGCGCCGCATCAGGTCGATCAGCACGGGCGCCAGACCGCACTTGATCACGTGGCCGCCCAGCCCCCAGATGACCGGCTTGCGCTTCTCTCGCGCGCTCCAAATCGCATCGGCGGTGGTACGGAATGAATCGGCCGCGAGGATGTGGGGCAGCGCGTCCAGCCAGCCCGCCAGGCCTGCGCCTTTTTCGTATGGCCGCGCGAAGTCTTCGGTGCGAACCTTGCCGCCGCGCTCGCGGATAGGGATGGTGCGCAGCCCGGCAAAATCCAACGGCTCTTTTTTATACTTGCTCACGCGCGGTGCTCCGTTCCGCCGGACAATGCATCGGATGCCAGGCGCGGGCGTCCGTTGCGCAGCACTTTTGCGAGCGCCTGGCCAGTGTAGCTCTTGCGGCTGCGCATCACCTGCTCCGGCGTGCCGGCCACCACCACATGCCCGCCGGCCTCGCCTCCTTCCGGCCCAAGGTCGATGATCCAATCCGCCGTTTTGATCACGTCGAGCTGATGCTCGATCACGACCACGGTGTTCCCTAAATCCGCCAACCGTGCCAGCACACCCAGCAACTTCTTGATGTCGTCGAAGTGCAGGCCAGTCGTCGGCTCATCCAGAATGTAAAACGTCCGGCCCGTCTGCCGGCGGCTCAGCTCGCGCGCGAGCTTGATCCGCTGGGCTTCGCCGCCCGAAAGCGTGGTCGAAGACTGGCCCAGGTGAATGTAGCCCAGGCCAACGTCCACCAGCGTCTCGAGCTTCGATTGGATCAGCGGGATGTTTTCAAGCACTCCGGCCGCTTCCTCGACGGTCGCCTCCAGGATATCGGCAATCGAACAGCCTTTGTATTTTACCTGGAGCGTTTCGTAGTTGTAGCGCCGGCCGCGGCAGACGTCGCAGGTGACGTAGACGTCGGGCAGGAAATTCATTTCGATGCGTTTCAGGCCGTCGCCTTCACACGCCTCGCAACGCCCGCCCTTGACGTTAAAGCTGAAACGGCCGGGCTTGTAACCGCGCTCGCGCGATTCGGGCAGCATGGCATACAGGTCGCGAATGGGCGTGAAGACTCCGGCATAAGTCGCTGGGTTCGACCGCGGCGTACGCCCGATCGGGGACTGATCGATCTGGATGACCTTATCGATGTGCTGGAGGCCCTCGATGGAATCGAAGGCGCCGGGCTCTTCGCGCGAGTCATGTAGCTCGCGCATCAGCGCGCGGTACACGATATCGTTGACCAGCGTCGATTTGCCGCTGCCCGAAACGCCTGTGATCACAATGAACGTGCCGAGCGGGAAATCCACTTCGATGTTTTTCAGGTTGTGTTCGCGGGCCCCATGGATGATGAGCCTTTTGCCATTGCCGCGGCGGCGCCCGGACGGCGGTGAGATCTCGCGAGCGCCGGAAAGGTACAAGCCGGTCAGCGAAGCCGGGTTGTGCGCGATCGCCTCCGGCGTGCCGCTCGCGACCAGGCTGCCGCCGAGCCGTCCTGCGCCCGGGCCGAGGTCAACCACGTAATCCGCGCGTTCAATCGTTTCCTGGTCGTGCTCCACAACCAGCACGGTATTGCCCATGTCGCGCAGCCGGACCAGCGTGTCGAGCAATCGCCGGTTGTCGCGTTGGTGCAAGCCGATCGAGGGCTCATCGAGCACGTAGAGCACGCCGCGCAATTTCGAGCCGATTTGCGTCGCCAGGCGGATGCGCTGGGCCTCCCCCCCGGAGAGCGTCGCGGCCGAGCGGTCCAGGCTCAAGTAGTCGAGGCCGACCGCCGCCAGAAACTCCATACGGCTCTGGATCTCTTCCAGAATGCGGCCCGCGATCTGCGCCTCGCGCCCGCTCAACTCCCATTTCCGCAGTGCGGGCAATCCACGCGCGACCGGCAGGGCGGTGAATTCAGCGATCGAGAAGCCCTTGACGAGCACCGCCAGGCTGCCCGGCTTCAGACGCTTACCTTGACAGTCCGGGCAAGTGACCGGCGACATGTAGTCCATGAGCCACTCGCGGTAGCCCTCGCCCGCCTCTTCGTAGGCGTCCTCCAGGAGCTGGAGGATTCCGGCGAAGCCGTCGCCGCCGAATAGTAACAGGTCCTGTGACTTGGAAGGGAGCTGATCGAAAGGTTCGGAGAGGTCGATCCCGAACCGCCGCGCGGCATCGTTCAGACGGTGCATCATGTAGCTCGAGGCCGCGCCCGGCCCGAGACCTCCGTCGACGAGCGGCTTGGAAAAATCCACGATCACCTTGCCGGGGTCGAACGTCCATTTGCTGCCCAGCCCGGCGCAGGTCTCGCAGGCGCCATAGGGGCTGTTGAAGGAAAAGGAGCGCGGTTCGAGCACCGGAACACTGGTGCCGCAGTTGGGACACGCCAGCTTCTGCGAATAGAGGCGGTCTTCGCCGTTTACTACCGCCACGATCACGAGCCCGTTCGCAAGTTTTGTGGCTGTCTCGATCGAAGCTTCAAGCCGCTTTTCGATGCCCGGCTTCACCAGCACGCGATCCACGACCACCTCGATGGTGTGATTGCGCCGCCTGTCCAGCACGATGAGCTCGTCGAGCGAGCGCAGCACGCCGTCGATACGGGCGCGTAGAAAGCCTTGGCGCACCAGCGTTTCGAGGTCCTTTTTGTACTCGCCTTTGCGCCCGCGAACGACGGGCGCCAGGATCATCACGCGCTGGTCCCCCTTGAGCGCCATCACCTGGCGCAGGATCTGCTCGGTGGTCTGCTTTGAAATCTCCTGGCCGCACTCGGGGCAGTGGGGCACGCCGACGGAAGAGTAAAGCAGCCGGAGATAGTCGTAGATTTCAGTGATGGTGCCGACTGTGGAACGCGGGCTGCGGTTCGTAGTCTTCTGTTCGATCGAGATGGCCGGGCTCAGGCCGTCGATGGAGTCCACTTCCGGGCGTTCCATCTGATCCAAGAATTGCCGGGCGTAAGGCGAGAGAGTCTCGACATAGCGGCGCTGGCCCTCTGCATAGATCGTGTCGAAAGCGAGAGATGATTTGCCCGAACCGCTCAGGCCCGTAATCACTGTGAACGCGTTGCGCGGGATCTCGATGTCGATGTTCTTCAAGTTGTGCTGCCGCGCCCCGTGGACGGTGATACGGTCGAGCATAGACAGGTATGACTACAAAACTCCAATTATTAATTGTCTCGCGAGCCATGGGAAGGGGTCAAACCGCGTTGGCAGCAACCCAGGTTTCCCGGTCCGTATCCAGTTGATCGTGCGCTGGTTAATCGTGCTAGGCGAGCGTTGCGCGGGGGCCAGTGCCGCCTCTCGTTTGCGGTCCGAGTGGTCCTAGCAGCGGCCAGCCAAGGACCGGCGGGCGCACTATCAGGCAGCAGAAATTAGAACCTGAATACCCTAACGTGCGTGGAACCCATCGTCCTTTAGTAATGTGACGTACCAGGACTGAAACTCTTCCGGATTTCCCACTCCACTATTGACCTGTGATGTACACACCTCTAGATTAAAGAGGAGTTTGTGGTAGAACAACGCAGAGCGAAAAGATTCGAGATCAAGTTGCCGCTGAAGCTGGTCCGCAACGGGATACGGCCGCTGTCAGGCATGGGAGAAACCAGGAACCTCAGTTCGGGTGGCGTGTTGTTTTTCACAGACACCATGATCGACATTGGCGAGCCGATCGAATATGTGATCACGCTGCGTCCCGAAGCCGGCATTAGCGTGAATCTGCATTGCCTTGGCAAGGTGATCCGGCTGGAAGTCCCCATTTCTGAGTGGCAGGATCCCACCCGGCCGTTCCGGGTTGCCGCGACCCTGGAACGCTACGAATTCATTCGTCCGAAATCGTAGATCCGCGTAAGACTCCCGTGCGATGAGAGCTGACGTGTCTTTTGGGTTGCGGGTGCGCCCGCCCTACTCTCACCCCGGGTGTGCCGGCCGTTTGCCAATGGCCCGCCATCGGTTATACTGGAGAGCAAAGAAAAGGCGAAACCATGGATTCCCATCCTTTGCTCGGTTTTCCCGATGCAGCGCCGGAACTGGTCCTGACACGGCCCGCCGGCCTGGAATCGGCGCTGGCGCACCTCGAGACGCTCAGAAGCGATCCCGGTTCCACGATCAGGGCCATTCGCCATCAACCGGCGCGGCCCGGTGAATTCGCGGACATCCCCAACGCCGCCCACGCCGCCTTACGCCAAGCCCTGGAGCGGCAGGGCATCGAGCGTCTCTACAGTCACCAGGCGCGGGCGTTCGAGCTGGTTGCGGCGGGCAAGAATGTTGTCGTCGTCACGCCCACCGCGAGCGGGAAAACCCTCTGCTACAACCTGCCCGTCCTCAACTGCCTGCTTTCGGAGCCGCAGGCGCGCGCGATGTACCTTTTCCCGACCAAAGCGCTCGCCGAAGATCAGCTCCACGAGCTGCAGCAGGCCATCGACGGCATGGGCTCAGACATTCGTGCGTTCACCTACGACGGCGACACGCCCCAGGATGCCCGGAAGGCCATCCGCGAGCGCGCCAACATCGTCCTGACCAATCCGGACATGTTGCACAGCGGCATCCTGCCGCACCACACGCGCTGGGCGAAGCTGTTCGAGAACTTACGCTACTTCGTCATCGACGAGCTGCACTGCTGCCGCGGCGTTTACGGCAGCCATTTGGCCAATATCGTCCGGCGTCTGAAGCGGATCTGCGAGTTTTACGGCTCAGCGCCGCAGTTCATTTGCTCGTCGGCAACCATCGCCAACCCGCGCGAGCTCGCCCAGGCGCTCACCGAAGAGCCCTTCGAGCTCATTGACCGCAGTGGCGCGCCAGCCGGGGAGAAGTACTTCATTTTCTACAACCCGCCGTTTGTGAACCGCCAGCTCGGCATTCGCCGCAGTTACCTGCACGAAGCCAAGCGTGTCACCCTCGATTTTCTCGAACGGCGCTTGCAGACTTTGGTATTCGCCAACAGCCGGCTCGCCACCGAGGTGCTGGTCACGTACTTGAAGGATTCAGCCGGACGGCTGGGGCAGGAAGCCGTGCGCGGCTATCGGGGCGGGTACCTGCCGCGCGAACGGCGCGAGATCGAGCGCAAGCTGCGCGATGCGGACATCCGCTGCGTGGTGGCGACGAACGCGCTCGAGCTGGGAATCGATATTGGCTCTCTCGATGCGGTGGTGATGGCGGGGTATCCGGGCACGATCGCCTCGACCTGGCAGCGCGCGGGGCGGTCCGGCCGGCGGCAGGCGGCCTCGGCGGCAGTGCTGGTCGCTTCGAGCGCGCCGCTCGATCAGTACATCGTCGAGCACCCGGAATATTTCTTCGGCTGCTCGCCGGAGCAGGCCCACATCAACCCGGACAACCTCGAAATCCTGATCAACCACCTGAAGTGCGCGGCCTTCGAGCTGCCGGTCCGCGATGGCGAGAAGTTCGGGCCGCACGATACCGCCGAGCTTTGCCGGTTCCTGGATGAGCTGGGCGTGCTGCATCACTCGGCAGGCGCGTGGCACTGGACCTCGGATACCTACCCGGCCGACGCCATCAGCCTGCGATCGGTAACGAGCGACAATTTCGTCGTCGTCGACACGACGGGCGAGCCGAAGACGATCGCCCACGTCGATTTCCCCTCTGCGTTGACCACTCTGCACGAAAAAGCCATCTACCTGCACGAAGCGCGGCAGTACCAGGTGGAGCGGTTCGATTACGAAGGCCGCAAGGCTTACGTGCGGCGCGTCGAATGCGACTATTTCACCGATGCGATCGATTACACCGAGGTGAAGGCTCTGGAGGAGTTCGAGTCGGGCGCGCTGGGCGGCGCGCGGGCGGTGCAGGGCGAGGTGCGCGTGAACCGGCAGATCGTCGGATTTAAGAAGGTGAAGTTCTACACGCTCGAGAACGTGGGCGCGGGCAACCTCTCCATGCCCGGGCAGGAGATGCACACGACGGCATTCTGGCTGCACTTCCCCGAGCCGTTCCTGGCGCGCTTCCCCGATCTTTCGGCCGCCGAAAAGCAGAACGGCCTCGCGGCGCTGGGCAACGCGCTCCGCACCGTGGCGGCGTTCCTGCTGATGTGCGATCCGCACGACCTCGGCGCCGCCTTCGGCGAGGACATCTCGCATGGGTTGAAGACGCATGAGCCCGATCTGTTCCTGTATGACAACTACGCCGGGGGCGTCGGGCTCAGCGCCCCGCTCTACCAAATGGCGCCGAAGCTGCTCGCGCACGCGGCGGAGCTGATCGCCGGGTGCGCGTGCGAATCGGGATGCCCGAGCTGCGTTGGCCCGGTCGGCGAAATCGGCGAGCGCGGCAAGGAGGCCGCCTTGCGAATCCTGGCGGAGTTGACGGGACAACGCGGAGGAGCGTGAGGCAAGTCAAGTTTCCGGGTCGGGCGTTTTGCGGGCCAAGTGGCGAAACAGCGACGTGGCCGGTCGCAAGCCACTTACCAGTAGCCGACCTAACCGCCGTGCCCACTGCCCTGCGCGCTTCAAAGGCGGCGGGCACTTTACCGTAGGCGCGGCTCAACCCGCATTCTGGAGCGGGAATGTTTTATACAATGTGCTCGATGGGCTCGGCTCTGGAAAACCTCAAGGTGGACGACGACGGGCTGCCCTGCTCCGAGGTGCACCACTGGGCCGAGGACAAGTGCCGCCTTCTGGCCCTCTATGACGAGCTGTTCTCCAGCGGCATGAAGAACAAGTGGGATCAGCGGGTTTACATCGACCTCTATGCAGGAAGTGGCTTCAGCCATATCCAGGGGACTCGCAGATTTCTTAAGGGCTCGCCGATCATTGCCCTGACCGTACCCTACCCGTTCGACAAATACATCTTCTGTGAGGAGGATGAAGAACTGTTAGCAGCCCTAACGGCCCGGTGTGGGCGACTGGCACCTCAGGCGAACGTGAGCTACATCCCTGGCAACTGCGATGCCAAAATCGATGAGATTGGCGGGGCCATTCCCACAGGGTCAGCCGAGAACCGCGTGTTGAGCCTGTGCCTGGTAGATCCATTCGATTTCGGCATCAAATTCGACACTTTGAAAAGGCTTTCGCGCGTCTATGTGGATTTCGTGGTGCTGCTTGCGATAGGCATGGACGCGAATCGAAACTACGATCACTACGTCGAGGGGAATTCCCCCAAGATCGATGAGGCGCTCGGGAACACCGAATGGCGAGAGCGCTGGAAGGCCGCAGGGGCACCGAGGAGCAAGTTCAGGCGGTTTCTGGCGATGGAGTTCTCGAGAAGCATGGAATCCCTCGGTTACCTTCCGACGCCTCTAGATCGCATGAAGCTGGTCAGATCGGATGAAAAGAACCTGCCACTCTATTACCTTGCGCTGTTCTCCCGAAATGACAGGGCTCACAGGTTCTGGGATCAGGTGCTGAAGTATTCCACCGACCAAAGTGGTTTCAATTTCGAGTGACCCAATGTCTCTGCTTTCGAAGATCGAATGGACTGACGCGACCTGGAACCCGGTCCGCGGCTGCACGAAGATCAGTCCGGGCTGCAAACACTGCTACGCGGAACGGTTCGCTGAACGGTTCCGCGGGGTGAAGGGCCATCCGTTCGAGCAGGGCTTCGACCTGACGCTCGTTCCCGAGAAACTGGCGGAGCCGCTCCGGTGGAGCGAGCCCAGGATGGTCTTCGTTAACTCGATGAGCGACCTGTTTCACGAACGGGTTCCGCTGTCGTACATTTCGCGAGTGGCTGAGACGATGCATGTGGCGCGCTGGCATACGTATCAGGTGCTCACGAAGCGCTCCCGGCGCCTGCGGGACGTGCTCCGAGGGCCGCTGCGGGACGCGGCGGGAGAATCGCATATCTGGTGGGGCGTTTCAGTGGAGGACCGCAGGTATGGCCTGCCGAGAATCGCGGACTTGCAGGCGACTCCCGCAGTGGTTCGCTTCCTGTCGGTCGAGCCGCTTCTGGAAGATCTCGGGGACCTGCCTCTAGAAGGTATCTCGTGGGTGATTGTGGGTGGAGAGAGCGGACCGCGAGCGCGGCCGATGAAGCAAGCTTGGGTGCTTTCGATTCAAGAGCAATGCGAGGCGGCGAACATCCCCTTCTTCTTCAAGCAATGGGGCGGCGTGCGGAAGAAAGCGGCAGGGAGAATACTGCTTGGCCGGACGCATGATGGGTTCCCGATGCGGGTCCAGCATCCGACCTTACCGGCACGATTGCGGCTGCGGCATGCGTTGGAGATTGAAGGCGGCCCGCTGGTACAGCTCGGAACCGCGTAGGACGCGCCCACGTTGAAAATGGATCCAGACACAGAGCTTGGTTATTGCAACAGGGTAGTCGCGTATGCAGATATTTTGGGTTTCCGACGATTGGTATTGCAGAGCGCCTTGTGCACTGGTGCCCAAGCCTTTCCTTCTCCCGCCAGCGTGCTGCAAGCCTCGGAGCTGAACCATAGAACCGAGATTTGGAGATCCAGGAGCAGGTCGACGTAGCTCTGATGTGGCCGCGAGATGGTGAGGATAGCGAGGTCCGTTCCAATCCTGTGTGGTAGGGCGCGATGGTAGTCGAACAATTGCCCAATGGCGATGCGAACCGCTCCTCGGTCTGGATCTGGTTTTGCTTCAATCAGTAAATCGCGGCCCATTGAATCGTAGTTCTTAACGAGAATATCGTACCGACATTCGGGGTCCGTACCCCGTTTAAGATCAAGGCTCTTGAACAGATCCTTTACACGATTGGTCATCTTGTCATGGCGGTCTCTGTATTTGATCGTCTGGCTATTTGTTGTAGCCGTACGTTCTGCTTCATCGAGGTAGGGCAGTTGTGATCCTTCTCCCTTGTCGGCAGGAGCCGGGGTGGCGTTTTGCAGGGTTGTCGGTCTTAGTTTGGCGACATCATCGGCCAACGCGTCAAGCATGAATGCGTCTTGGATGTCAAACTTGCCAATAAGGTTCACGAGTCCCTCCACCTGCCGCTCAAGGTTCTCGTTCGCCCGCCCGAGTCTCCGCAGCAGTGTCTTGACGCTTTCGCGACCGTTCACTATGGGGAATCTCATGGAAGGATCAAGGCATGCAACGACCGGGGTCACGGCGGTAGCCGCACCTGCGCTGCTCGCCTCACTCGGAGATAAGATCAACGGTAGCGCATCGATTTGAGAGGCAAGTTCGAATCGCCGTTGGTCGTTCGATGGTAGCTTCTCAGCTTCTTTCATGATTCCGATCAGTCGATGATGGTTGGCGCTGCACCAGCTCCGACAGGAGTTGCGCCAGACGTTTCGAAAGTTGACGATGCCGGTTTCATGGACCGCTGCATCTGCAACTGACTTCGGCAAGCGCATTGCGCGAATCGATGAGGGCAGATCGTTCAGGATGGTCGGTGCCTCCTTGAAAAGCTGTGCGAGCGCTGAGAGTTTCAAACGTTTCCAGTGCTCCGGGGAGACGCCTTGTCCATTCACGGTGATCCACGTCAGTCGAAATAAGCACCACAGATCATCTGCAGACAGTGTTTCCACGGCTCGTGAGGCCAAGACGGCTTTCAACAGAATTGCGGTGTGCTTCTCTGTCTCGTACCACTTCGCCTTCCATCCTGCTAAGCAGGCGAGAACGGATGGAGCCCTGGGCGATTTTGACATGATGCGTTCCTCGGAGGTTAGGATACAACCAAGCAGTAGGCACTCTCCAGCCTTCATTCTCAAGCTGGTTGGTCTGCCATCGAAACGCTCTGGACGTAGTGAGCCCGGAATATCCCCACTTGGCCCCCTAGTCCCCTTCCCGGAAACTGATGACAGCGGTTGCCCGCCCGCTATTTCCCGTTCAACTCTTCGGGAAAAACCGCGTAGCCCTTGGGCGGCGGGAACGCATCATAGAGCATTTGCAGACGCTTGCGGAGATGCCGGCTGGGCAGTTGCCGGGGCCCGGTTTCGACATCGATGTCGCAGCAGATCCCGTGCAGATAGAGCGTGAGCGAGTCGGTGAAGGCCTGCCGGACGTAAGTGCGGAACAGCTTTGTGTCGCGCCGGGCATCGCTTTGACGGCGCAGCAGATCCTGCTTTAACTCCCAGCCTCTCTCATCCACCTCCCCGTGCACGCGGTCGCGCAGCTCGTCGCGCACAAGCTCCGAAAACCGGTCGAGTGCATCGCCGTGCGGGTGGTCCGCCAGCAGAGCCGCCAGCGCGCCGTAGAAATCGTAGTGGTACGCCGCAACCTCGCGGTCCTTGATGGCGAAGACCAGGACCGCATTGCCATCCGTGAGAAATTGCGCCGACCAAAGCTGGCTTTTCTCGTCGGGCCGGTCGAAAGTGACCCGTTCGGCGCCCTTTCCGGCCGCTTTCTCGAGGTACGGCGCCAGCAAAACAGAGCCCTTGGAAAAACTTGCCAGGATGGAGGGGGGCAACGCAGCGATCGGGTCTTCCAGGTATTCTCGTATCTCATCCTCGCTCAAAGGCAGCGCGGAAAAGTACGCAAACGTGTTGCTCAGCGGAATCATTTCATGGCGGAATCGCTGAGCAAACTCGCGGACACCGATCTTGGCGAGCTGGACCACGGTGGGCATCAATCCCCGTTTCATTCTATCTCAGCGCGCCCGAGCCGGCTGTCCGCGTGCGATCCATTTCGATAGACTGGCGATAGTGACAGGGAAGATTCTGGTTTCGGCCGGGGAAGCTTCGGGCGACCTCTATGCCGCCGGCTTGGTCGAAGCGCTGCGGAAACGCTGGCCCGAAGCGGAGTTCTTCGGCTGCGCAGGGCCGCGAATGCGGCAGGCCGGAGTCCGCGCGGTGGTGGAATCGGAAAGCA
Source organism: Bryobacterales bacterium (assembly GCA_963835855.1). Taxonomy (GTDB): domain Bacteria; phylum Acidobacteriota; class Terriglobia; order Bryobacterales; family Bryobacteraceae; genus CAWIHA01. The sequence continues at coordinate 50,628 of CAWIHA010000001.1, forward strand.
TCGCCGTGGTCGGCCTGGTCGAGGTGATTTCGCACATCCCGCGCGTCTACCGCCAATTCCGGAAACTGGCCCGAGCCGCCGGGAGCGAACGCCCGCGCCTGGCGATCCTGACCGACAGCCCGGATTTTAACCTGCGTCTGGCGCGCCGGCTGAAGCGCCTCGGAACGCCGGTGGTGTATCTGGTGGCCCCGCAGGCCTGGGCCTGGCGCAGGGGCCGCCTCGCCACCATGCGCCGGACCATCGACCGCCTCTTGTGCATCTTCCCGTTCGAAGAGAAGTTTTTTCAGCAGCATGGCGTGGCGGCGGCCTATATCGGGCATCCGCTCGCGCGGCTAGTCCGGGCCTCGCTCAGCAAGCCCGAGTTCTTCCGGAAGCACCAGCTCGCGCCCGACCGGCCGCTGATCGCACTGCTGCCAGGCAGCCGGGCGGGCGAGGCGTTGCGGCATCTCGCTCCGCTCGCCGATGCCGCCGCCAGAATCCAGGCCGCCAGCGGCCCTGCCCATTTCGTGCTTGCGAGTCCGGCCGGGGGCTTTCACGGGCTCGGCTCCGGCGGCCGAGCAATTTTCAGGGAACGCATTTCGGGCGCGCCCATCCAAGTGATTGAGGGCGAAACTTGGGATGTGCTGGCGCACGCCGATGTGGCGCTCGCGGCCAGCGGCACGGTGACCATCGAGGCGGCTCTTCTTGGCACGCCCATGGTGACGTTCTACAAGGTGACCGGCCTCAGTTGGTTCCTGGGCCGGTTTCTCGTACAAGTTCCTTTTTATTCCATGGTGAATTTGGTGGCGGGCCGCGCGGTGGTCCCCGAATTGATGCAGAATGAAATGAGGGGGCAACGAATCGCCTCAGAAGCCCTGCGGCTGCTGAACGACCCTGCCGCGCGCGAGAAAATGCGGCGAGACCTGGGTGAGGTTGCCGCCGCACTCTCGAGTGCCGTAGATCCGATGGAGCGTTCCGCGGACATTATCGAAGAGTTTGCCGGGCGCCGGTACGGCGAGAGCCTTCCGCGCCTGGAGAGCGAATTCCTTCCCCGTCAGCACAAATCTTAGGGGGAACACATTCCGGCATGGCAAGTCGTAACAGCTTGAGGGAGACAGCGAATGGCTCGTAAGTTCTGGCTTGGGCTGGCGGTTGCGGCCGCCGTCCTGACGGTTTCGGCGCAGGAGCGCCGGCCGTCGCGCATCGACGTTCAACACTACGCTGTGGAGGCGGACATCAATCCCCGCACTCAGTCGCTTTCCGCCAAGGTGCGGGTCGAGTTCGTTCCGCAGGAGGAAACCAGCGCCGCTGTTTTCGAGCTCAACAATGCACTGAGCGTTTCCAAAGTGGAGGATGGCGCCGGGCGCTCGATCCCGGCAAGCCGTTCGCATGAAAACTTCACTATCACGCTGAGCTTTCCGCAGCCACTCGCGAAGGGCAAGCCCGCCAGCGCGATTTTCTACTACGACGGCCGGCTGGCCGGCGAAGAAGATTCCCCCGTTTTCGGCATCAAGTTCGCGGCGCTGCATGACGATTCCGGTTATCTCATGTACCCGGCGCGATGGTTTCCCGTGGCCGGCTACACCACCAACCGCTACACGGCCGGTCTGAAGATCACAGTTCCGGCCGGATATAAGGTGATCGCCAGCGGCTTCGGGCGGCAGGAGCAACTCGCTGGCGGAAAAGTTCTTTACAGCTTCCAGTACGACGAGAGGCCGTCTTTCCCGGGCAGTATCGCAATTGTTCACGCAGATGCGGCGCGCGTCTCCTCAGAAGGCGTCATGACCGATCTGTATTTCCGCGGCGCCGAAAAAGCGATGGCAAGCGCATATGGCCAGGAAACCGGCAAGGCGATGGTGTTCCTCACCAGCCTTTATGGGCTGCCGCCGCAAGCGAACTTGACGGTTGTTGAAACCGAGGCGGGCGCGCCGAATGGGTATGCGGCGCCCGGCATCCTGTTCCTTTCGCCGCAGGGCGTCGGCAAGCAGGTGAATGCGCGCCTCGTTGCGAACCAGGTCTCGCGGCAGTGGTGGGGAATGCTGGTTTCGCCGGCGGCGCGGGCCCACATCTGGATCACGAACGGTATGGCGCGCTACTCCGAGCTGCTGTATTTGGAGCACACCGATGGCGCCAGCGCATTCGAGACCGAGGCGCATGACCTTTACATCGACGCTCTCACGATGAACGACCTGCCAATCATCCAATCGTCGCGCCTGGAAGACTACTCGCCCGAATTCTGGGCCCTCACCGCCAGCAGGGGCGCGGCGGTGATCAACATGCTGCGGTACGTCATCGGCCAGGCGAATTTCGAGAAGACGCTGAGGGATGTTCCCAACAAATTCGCTTGGAGCGGCGTCCGGACCGAGGATTTCGAGAAAGTCGCCGAGGCGGATTCCGGCCAGAACCTGAGATTTTTCTTCTTGCAATGGATTGAATCGAGCGGCGCACCCGAATTCAAGCTCGATTACACTATTTACCGGACGCAAAAAGGGTTCCGCGTGATGGGCAAGGTGGCGCAGGACCTGGACACCTTCCGTATGCCCGTCGAACTGAAGATCGAAACCGAGGGGAATCCGGAAGAGAAGACGATCGAGGTCGTGGGCACGTCGTCGGAATTCCTGGTTGACACTTTCGGCAAGCCGAAATCGCTCACCCTCGACCCGGATAACCACGTGCTCCGGTTCAGCGATCCGATCCGCGTGGCGGTGGCGATCCGGCGAGGCGAGCAATTCACCGAGGTCGGCGAGTTCAATGAAGCGCTGAAGGAGTACCAGAAGGCGCTCGAAGTGAGCCGGAATAGCTCGCTCGCGCATTACCGCATCGCCGAGGTGTTCTTCCTTCAAGACAACTTTCAGGCGGCTGCAAATGAGTTTCGCGAGGCTTTGAACGGCGACCTGGAGCCGAAGTGGACCGAGGTCTGGGCGCACATCAACCTCGGCAAGATCTTCGACACCACGGACCAGCGCGAGCGCGCGGTGAGCGAGTACACGCTCGCCATGCGCACCAAGGACAACACCCAGGGCGCGCAGGAAGAAGCCGCCAAGTACATGAAGCAGCCCTACGCACGCAAGAAGAGTATTGGGTAGGGCGGCGCGAACTGGGTCACAAGTTCCCGAGCGGCTCCGGCCGCCTCAATGTCCTTCCGCCTCCAGGAATCGCTCCGCTTCGATCGCAGCCATGCATCCGGCCCCGGCGGCTGTGGCGGCCTGGCGGTAGACGCGATCCTGGACATCGCCGGCGTGAAAGACGCCGGGCACGCTCGTTCGCGCACCGCCTTGGGAAACGATGTAGCCTTCGGCGTCCAGCGCGATCTGGCCCTTGAAAACCGCCGTGTTCGGCACGTGCCCGATGGCTAGGAAAAAACCGTCAACCGGCTGCCGCCAGGTCCTGCCCGTTTTAACGTCGCGCAGCAGAACGGCGGTGACAACGCCCTTTTCGGCGTCGTAGATATCCTCCACGACGGCGTTGGTGATCCACTTGATCTTCGGGTTCTTCTGGGCTCGCTCTAGCATGATCTTGGAGGCGCGAAATTGATCGCGGCGGTGCACGATCGTCACCTCCTCGCCGAAGCGCGTGAGGAAAGTCGCCTCCTCCATCGCCGAATCGCCGCCGCCCACCACCATGATCTTCTTTCCCCGGAAGAAAAAGCCATCGCAGGTCGCACAGGAGCTGACGCCGCGGCCGATCAGTTTCTTCTCCGGCTCCAGACCGAGCCAGCGCGCCGAGGCGCCCGAAGCGATGATGAGCGCGCGCGTCTCCACCCATTCTCCTTCCACGCTTACCCGGAAGGGCCGCTGCGAGAGATTGGCTTCCGTCACCGAGCCGTTGACGTATTCGGCCCCGAAGCGCTGGGCCTGCTCCTTCATGCGCTCGACCAGCACGGGGCCGCCGATTCCCTCGGGAAAGCCGGGGAAGTTTTCAACCAGCGTGGTCAGAGAGAGCTGGCCGCCGGGCTCATGCCCGCTGACGACCAGCGGCTTGAGGTTCGCGCGCGCGGTGTAAATCGCGGCGGTATTTCCGGCACAGCCGGACCCAACAATTACGACGTTGCGCATAGGAGAAGGAAGATGCCGGACGGCAGACCCTTATCCTAGCATGCTTGCCCTCCCACACATTGCGTGCGCAACGCACAGTAGCGTCCTGATCTACTGGCCTTTCGGGTTCGGAATTTCACCCCCGACACTCGGCAAGAGTCTGGTATCATCGCCCCATGCCGCTTTCTTGGAACGAAATCCGCCACCGCGCGATTGTCTTTTCAAAGGAATGGACAGGTGTCAAAAGGGAGCAGGCAGAAAAACAAACCTTCTGGAACGAGTTCTTCAATGTCTTCGGCACGCCGCGTCGGGCCGTAGCCAGCTTCGAAGAACCGGTGAGGAACATCTCAGGCCAATACGGCTACATTGACTTGTTCTGGCCTGGCGTGGTGCTCGTGGAGCACAAGAGCCTCGGAAAGGACCTTGGGAAAGCTGAGTCGCAGGCATTCCGCTACATCCAGGACCTCGCACGGGAGGGACGCACAGATGAGATCCCCCGCTATGTCATGGTTTCCGACTTTGCCCGCATAGCCCTGCACGATCTCGAACCCGAAGACCAGTCCTACCTCCCGCTATTCGACAACCGCCGTGTGGCGACCATCGAATTCCCGCTAGCTGATTTCCACAATTACATTCACGCCTTCGCCTTCATCCCTGGCTACAAACAGCACAAATTCGAGGAGCAAGACCCGATCAACATCGAAGCAGTCGAGATCATGGGCCACCTGCATGACGCACTTGAAGCAGGGGGTTATGCAGGCCATCGACTCGAGCGCTTCCTTGTTCGCATCCTGTTTTGCCTCTTCGCCGAGGACACCGGCATCTTCGAACGTGAGTCGTTCAAGCTCTACCTGGTGAATCGCACTGCTGAAGACGGCTCTGACCTTGGACTGCACCTCGCTCGCCTATTCGATGTTCTCAACACACCAACCGGAGAGCGTCAGAAGAACCTCGACGAAACTCTCACCGAATTTGCTTATGTCAACGGCGAACTCTTCGCCGAGGACCTCGGTTTCGCCGACTTTAACCGCGACATGCGCAACGCGCTGCTGGCCTGCACGCATTTCGAATGGTCCCGCATCTCGCCAGCCATTTTCGGCTCGCTCTTTCAGGCTGTCATCGAGCCGAGGGAACGGCGGCAAATCGGCGGGCATTACACCAACGAGCGCGACATCCTTAAGCTCATCCGCTCACTGTTCCTCGACGACCTGCGAGCGGAATTCGAGCGCGCCAAAGGCAGCAAAGCCGAACTAAGGCGGTTCCATGAAAGGATCGTGGGGCTTCGCTTCCTAGACCCGGCGTGCGGCTGCGGCAACTTTCTGGTAATCACCTACCGCGAGTTGCGTCTTCTCGAAACAGAAATTCTCAAGTTGCTCTATCCCCACACGCAGCAAGAATTGGACATCCAGCGCCTTTCCCTTGTGGATGTCGACGCCTTCTACGGCATCGAGATCAGCGAGTGGCCCGCACGCATCGCCGAAGTCGCCATGTGGCTGATGGATCACCAGATGAACATTCGCCTGTCTGAAGCCTTCGGCCAGTATTTCGTTCGCCTCCCGCTTAAGAAATCCCCCACCATCGTCTGCGGCAATGCACTCCGCCTCGACTGGAAAAAAATCCTTCCGCCCGACAAATGCAGCTACGTTCTCGGCAACCCGCCGTTCGTTGGAAAACACTATCGAACTGGCGAGCAACGAGAAGATTTGCTCGCTGTTCACAGCGGCGTAAAAGCCGCCGCTGACCTCGACTACGTTACAGCATGGTATCGCAAGGCTGCCGAATATATGCGCGGTTCGCGAATAGTTGCGGCGTTCGTTTCCACGAACTCAATAACCCAAGGGGAGCAGGTACCTCTCCTATGGCCCACTCTGTTCTCGCAGTTCGGGATTAAAATCCACTTCGCCCACCGAACCTTTCCCTGGGAGAGCGAAGCCCGGGGCAAAGCACATGTTCATGTCGTGATCATCGGGTTCGGTGCCTTCAACCCAAGCAGCAAACGGATCTACGACTATAGCTTAGACGGACAAGAAGTAACTGTCGTCACTGCAAGGAACATCAGCCCCTACCTCGTTGAAGGAAGCGATACTACGATCACCAAGCGAACCAAACCGTTGACCGATGTTCCTGAAATGCGGTGTGGCAATAAACCGAGCGACGGTGGATACCTCATTTTGGACGAAGAGGAGCAGCGAAAACTTATCGACGCTACGCCTACAGCCGAGAAGTTCTTGCGTAAATTCATCGGCTCGCAAGAGTTCATCAACGGAGGGCATCGTTGGTGTCTCTGGCTCAAAGACGCCGCCCCCTCGGAGTTGCGCGCCGTGCCTGAAATCATACGGCGCGTCGAACAAGTCAGGAAGTTTAGGCTTGAAAGCACCGCAGAGCCAACGCGCCAAGCGGCGGGCACCCCTGCGCTTTTCTTTTTCATCTCCCAACCTCCCAGACATTACATCGCAATCCCCGAAGTGTCGTCAGAGCGCCGCAACTACATCCCTATTGGGTATCTACCACCCAAAATCGTTGCGAGCAACAAGCTCTATATCATTGCCGAACCAAGTCTCTACATCCTCGGCGTTTTGCAGTCGGCCATGCACATGGCTTGGATGCGGCAGGTAGCGGGTCGACTGGAAAGCCGATACCAATATTCAGGGGCAATGGTTTACAACACGTTTCCGTGGCCCGAGGAGCCGAGCGCCAAGCAACGGGCTGCGGTAGAAAATGCTGCGCAAGCGGTGTTGGACGCGCGCAAGACATTTCCCGACGCGACTCTGGCCGACCTTTACGAGCCGCTGACAATGCCTCCGGCGCTGGTTAAGGCCCACGCCAATCTCGACCGCGCCGTTGACCGCTGCTATCGCCCGCAACCTTTCGACAGCGACCGGCAGCGGGTTGAGCATCTCTTCGCCCTCTACGAAAAACTGACCGCACCCCTCATTCCGCCCGCCAAGAAAAAACGACAAAGACAACGCTCAAATTAGGACACCACTCAACGCGTAACCCACCCTCTATTGCGCGCCGCGAAGAGCGACGGCCAGCTCGCAGCCGATTAGAAACTGCCGGCCCGGCATCACCACGCCCTGGATCTGCTGGTAACTGGTATTGGTGATGTTGCTCAACTGGATGTACGGATGCAGGCGCGAGCGGTTGTACGCGGCCGAGGCGTCCCAGAGCGCATAGGAACTCGCGTTGTAACGCTCTAAGACTCCGACGCGCGTTCTGGCGACGATTCCGCGGGGCAGCGATCCTTCCCAAGTGGCGACTCCGTTTTCGGAAGGGAAGCTGAAGAGGTAGCGCGAGTTCACGCCGGCAAGCGCGGCCTGCGCGCCGTGAATTCCCGTATAGCTGAACTTGAGCAGTTGATTGCGTGTGACCTGGACGGTCACGGACGTTTCGACGCCGGTAAGATTCAGCCGGTCGATGTTCTCCGCCATCCAGACGACGTTCGAAGGATACTGCACGTAATCGATGCCATCGCGCACGCGATTCTGGAACAGCGTTGCCTCAGCCCGGAAGCGCCCGCCGCTCGTCCAGTCGATGCCCCCCTCGTAAGTCCAGGCCGTTTCGGGGCGCAGGGCCGGGTTCCCGATCGTGGTGGGATCGCGATAGTAGAGGTCGGTGTAATCGGGCAGCCGGAAGGCGCGACTCGCCGCGGCGCGAATCTTGAGGTGCTGGTTGACCCAGTAACCCATGGCCGCGCTCGGGCTGAACTCGGCGCCATGCACGCTGTAGATCTCTTCGCGCGCACCGAGAGAAAACGAGAAGCGGCGGAGCGCGCGCTCATCGAGCGAGGCATATAAGGAGCCGCGCGCTCGCGAATGATCGCCAAGGGCCGTGCTGCGAATCGATTCCTGGTCGCCTTCAGCGCCCCAGAAGATTTTCGTGTTCCTGGCGAGCGGCTCAGTCCTGCGCACGGCCGCTTCCCAACTCTTATCCTCGTGCCGGTTTTCGTAGATCTGCGGATCGTCTCGAATGAGATCGAACAGATCGGTGTGGCGGCGGAAGCCGAATGCCACCTGCGTGCGCTCATCGAAAGTCTGTTGGACGGAGCCGTACCACGTCCGCGTGCGCTCCCAGGAAGGGAAATCCCCATAAAACTGTGCGGCGCCAAACGGGCGGTCGCCGTACGCCACGAGAGCGCTTGTGGCGCCCCAGGCGGATTCCAAGAACGTCGTGGATGAAAGATCGAGGTTGCGATAATCGCGGTCCGGCAGAAAACCGGAGGAGAAATCGCGCGAGAACGCAAGCCCTTCGCTGAGTTTCCGAAACACTTCCGTCCACTCCACCCGCTCCTCGTTGGTTCCGAAATTCCCGGCGCCAGCGCGAAGGCGGATCTCAGAAGCTTCCGGCTTCGCCGTGATGAAGTTGACGACGCCTCCGACAGCGTCCGATCCGTAGAGCGTCGAGCCGGCGCCGCGCAGCACCTCCACTTGCGACAGCGCCTCCATCGGGAGCGAGACATCGAGGTTGTGGTGCCCGGTCTGAGGATCGTTGACGCGCAGTCCGTTTACCAGAACCAGCGTCTGGTCAAAGCTCCCGCCGCGAATGGAAAGATCGCCCTGCACGCCGCCGGGCGCGCGCTGGCGAAGATCGAGCGTCGCATCGGTCGCGATGAGATCGGTCCACGTATCGGTCAGCAATAATTCCGGAGCAACCGGAAACGCCGCAACTGAGCGGTCGGCCTCTTCGAGCGGAATCGGCTCGTAGGTTCCGGTCACGATCACTGACTCGTGTCGTGGCGACGCTTGCTGCTGCGGCGACGGTGTTGGCTGCGGCTGTGGCGTTTGCTGTCCGGCCAAAGGTAGACATGAGAGCAGTATGAGAAGCGAACGGGATTGGACCATCCAAACAGTATGGCATTGCCGGTTGGGATGCCGTCAGCTGGCGCTAAATTTGTGTACTCGGCCCTTTGAGTCGTTTCATTACGAGGACAATCCAAACCCGGCGCCCCGTTGATCCTCGGTACGAGAGAGGTCAGCTCTGCGGCGTGGTAACGGGTAAGACCCGTAGGATTTGGTCAATCTCGGCTTGAGAGAGCAGGCGCGACTCCTGGACCACGGCCCTGATCTTGTGCAAGTATCGCGTGGGGAGTCGGCCTGCGTTTGTCACGTCCCCTCGTTCAAATCCGCCGCACAGACTGCTGACGCTCAAGACTTCGAGCTCAAAGCATTGAATAATGCTCTCAACGCTAAGGAAGGACGTTGCCCGGTGTGGGATGCGCACGACCTCTCGCTTGTGGCTCTCCTGGTGCAAATATGCGAGCTGAGATGAAATCAGGAAGCCGAGTGCCACGGTCGTGGAGCGCCCGATGATCAGAACGTACTTGTTCTTCCGCGGGTGCTCCCTGGAACTGTAACCCTTGACGTGAAGGACTGAGCTGGGGCTGAGGTCAATCCTATCTTGCGGCATACGGGCGGAGAAGATCCCTCGATTCCTGCTCCGCCTCTGCGAGCGCCTTCACGTGTTCGGCTTCCGGGCGGCCCTCGAAGAACAGGGCATAGTCAATTGGGCAACAATCGTCGGACCGCGACCAGGGCGCTTCGGCATGGGTCTTACTCCTCAATGACGCGGCTGACAGCCTTCCGTACGACTTGACAACCCACTCGAGAATTTCAATATCCGATTTGGAGAGGACCCTCCGGTTGGCTGGTTGTTTCGGATGAACTGAATCTCCAATCACGGAGACGTACTTCTCGAGCAGAGCGTTCTCTGCGGCCGACGCCTTCCCCCGAAGCATGTCAAGACCGCGGGTTGGGATTGGGCCATGGGGGAGTTTGTAATACTGGTCTCCCGTGATGGGCCTGCCATATCGCACCAGATGTTCCCTATCGGCGTAATAGAGGTGCTTGCAGATTGCCAGCTTCGTGCTGTTTCGGCAACCTTGGGCAAGATAGGCAACGGCATTAACGAACTTCTCTGGGTTGAATTGAAACCGCATCATATTCGCCCTTTGTTCGCCACAGACTTGATTATACACCAATCGTATCGACATCCAGCCGAAAAATCATCTGCCCTACCCCCTCTTTGCCCGCGCCCTGCTTCCGCACATCCATGACGTCCGCTGCCGCATAAGCGACTCGATGTACATAGCTTACCGCGTCCGAGAGAAAGCTCCCATTACTATACTACGAAGGCATCGTGATCGTTGTGAGCTGCTCCGGCGAACGGCGAAAACCCACTTGGCGCTCTTTGCGGATCCGTTACGCAGTCGGCGCCGGGAGCAGGGCGGAGGCACGCGCGCCGCAGCCGCTCCCGGGCCGTGAGCGGCAGGAGAAGGAGCTGCAAGGCTCAACCTAAAGGGTGCGCGCGGAACCGGGACGGCACAATAGGCCGCCGGTACTCAGGTGTTCGATACGCCCCGGCTGTTCGGTTCGGAAGAGCGCTGCCGCTCAGGCCAGCCAGGCGGTCACCAGGCGGTTGGCGATGAATGCGCCGCAGTAAGCGAGCGTGGTCATGTAGACGAACTGGAGGGCGGGCCACTTCCAGCCGGCAGTCTCGCGCCGCACGACGGCGATCGTGGACATACACTGCATCGCGAAGGCGAAGAAGATCATGAGCGCGACGGCGCCGCCGGGCGTGAGGTCGTTCCGCAGAGCCTTCTGCAAACCGAGCGATCTCGCGTCCGGGTCCATGCCGTAGATGGTGCCGAGCGTTCCGACGATGACTTCGCGCGCGGCCAGCGACGTGATCAAGCCGATGCCGATCTTCCAGTTAAAGCCCAGCGGCTTGATGGCTGGCTCGACCGCGTGGCCCAGCGTTCCAGCGAAGCTATGGGCGATGGGGGGCAGCTTTCCGTTGTGAAGCGGCAGGTGTGCGAAAATCCAGAGCGCAATTGAGACGGCCAGAATGATGGTGCCGGCGCGGCGCAGGAAAATCTTCGAGCGGTCCAGCAATCGCAGGCCGAGAGATTCGAGCGTGGGCCGGCGATAGGGCGGCATCTCGAGGACGAATGACACACGCTCGCTTTTGAGGATCGACGATTTCAAGACGCGCGCGGTCGTGAACGCCGCGACGAACCCGAGCGCGTAGAGGCCGAGCATGGCCGCGGCGCGCGTGCCGAGCAGCGGGCCGAGGATGGGGCGCGCAGGCAAAAACGCCGCGATGAGGAGCGTATAGACGGGCAGCCTCGCCGAGCAGGTCATCAGAGGGGCGATCAGGATGGTCGCGGTGCGGTCCCGCTTGTTCTCGATGGTGCGCGTGGAGAGGATCGCCGGAACGGCGCACGCATAGGCCGAGAGCAGCGGGATAAACGATTTCCCTTGCAGGCCGACCTTGGCCATGGTGCGGTCCGCGATGAGCGCCGCGCGCGCCAGATATCCGGAGTCTTCGAGAATGCCGATGAACAGGAACAGCAGCAAAATCTGCGGCAGGAACACCAGCACCGCGCCGACGCCGCCCCATACGCCTTCCACCAGCAACGAACGCAGTGGCGAATCCGGGAGCAGCGAGCCGACCCACGAGCCGGACCGCGTGATGAACCATTGCACGCCATCCATCATTGGCCGGGCCCAGGTGAAAATCGACTGGAATACGGCGACGACCACGAGTGCGAAAACAACCGCCCCCCAGACGGGATGCAGGAAGATGGCATCGAGCCGGCGCGTCCAGACTGGCGGCGCCGGCGGCTGGTACTTCGCGTGCGTGCCGAGGCGCGTCGCCCAGGCCCGGCATTTCGGGACATCGTCGAGTGCGGGCAGTTCCAGTGGCGATGGCGCGACGCCGTACTCGCCGACAAACTGGAAGACGGGTTCGAGCCCTTCGCCCCGCGCCGCGCTGGCCAGCACTACGGGCGCGCCGAGCCGCTGCGCGAGCGCCGCGGTGTCCACCTCGCCGCCGCGTTCCCGCAGGTCGTCCGCCATGTTCAGCACGATCATGGCCGGCAGGCCGAGCGAAAGAATGGGCGCGGCGAGCATCAGGTGGCGGCCGAGATTCGTCGAATCGAGGATGAGGATCACCGCATCCGGCCGCGGGAAATCCTTCATCTGGCCGGTGAGGATATCATGCGCGACCTGCTCGTCTTCCGAATGCGCCTGGAGGCCGTAGACGCCGGGCAGATCGACCAGCGTGACCTCGCGGCCGTTCTCGAGCCGCGCGCGGCCCAGCCGCTGCTCGACCGTGACTCCCGGGTAATTGGCAACCTTCTGCCGCAGGCCGGTGAGGCGGTTGAATAGCGTGGATTTTCCGGAGTTCGGCGGTCCGACAATGGCTACAAGCCGCGTTCCCGAGCGCCCGTTTGACGCTGGCTGGGTGATCGGGAGCGAGGCGAGCGCGCAACCGTCGCAATGGCCCATGCTGCTAGTCCGCGGCGGCTGACTGTTTGCGGAGTTTCAGATGCGCGGCGGTTTCACGCCGCAAGGCAATTTCAGATCCGTCCACACGGAACACGCGTGGGTCGCCGCCCGGCGCGCTCCTGGCGGCCGTGACAGGATGGCCTGGGACAAAACCGAGCTCCATCAAGCGGCGGGCGGTGTCTCGCGGCAGGTCCAAACGATCCAGAACGCCCTGTTCGCCTTCGCGCAACTCGACCAGGCTGGCGGGCTGGCGGCGGGAACGGGCCGGGCGGCGAGGCGAACCCATCTTGACAATCGCTTGCATCACACTCAAGTATCGGCTTTTAGCGTGTGGCCTGTCAAGCGCGCGAAGGTAGGGTGAATCGCTTATTATTGCAACTGAATTGCAGGATGCGCCTCTTCGTCACATACGCCTTTCGTCAAGCATCCGTTCGTGCTAGAACAGAACCAGAGGGGTGATCCATGAGCAGTGCCAGCAGCGTTTCGTCGTTAGCCACCGCGGGTGAGGCGTGGCCAGCCCTGCCGCTCGAAGCGTGGAAGGACACCTACGCCACGCTCCACATGTGGACGCAGATCGTGGGCAAGATCAGAAAGACGCTAACCCCAACGATCAATCACTGGTGGAACGTCGCGCTCTATGTGACCTCGCGCGGGCTCACCACGTCGCCTATTCCATACGGCGCCAGAACTTTCGAGATCGAGTTTGATTTTCTCGATCACAAGCTCGCGATCCGGACCAGCGATGGCGCAACGGTCGCGCTGCCGCTGGCGCCGCGTTCCGTGGCGGACTTCTATAAGGACCTGATGTCCAACCTGCAGTCGCTCGCAATCGGCGTGACGATCCATGCGGCACCAGATGAAGTCGCCGGCCCGATTCCCTTTGCGGAGGACCGTGTCCACGCGTCCTACGATCCGGAATATGCGCACCGGTTCTGGCGCATCCTGGTCTCCACGGCGGCGGTCTTCACGGAATTCCGTTCGCGGTTTATCGGCAAGTGCAGTCCCGTGCACTTTTTCTGGGGGAGTTTCGATCTCGCGGTGACGCGGTTCTCCGGGCGCCGCGCACCGGAACGCCCGGGAACGGACCCGATCACGCGCGAAGCGTATTCGCATGAAGTGAGCAGCGTTGGATTCTGGCCCGGCGGCGGCGATATCGCGGGGCCGGCGTTTTATGCGTACATGGCGCCGGAGCCGGCGGGCTTTCCCGAAGAGCCGGTCCGTCCGAATGCGGCGTTCTACCATCGCGGCATTTCAGAATTCCTTCTGATGTACGACGATGTACGCACGGCCGCATCGCCGAAGCAGGCCTTGGCCGATTTTTGTGAGAGCACGTACGAGGCCGGCGCGAAACTCGCAAAGTGGGATCGCGCGGCGCTGGAACGTTCATAGCGTGTTGCAAAGCCATTTGCCGGGCCGCGGCCGTAAGGGAGCAGGGAGGACCTCAATGGAGCAGGAATGCACGCATCTGGATGGGATCAAAATCACCAGCACCGATAAACACGTGTGTGAAGATTGCGTCAAGACGGGCGACCAGTGGGTGCACTTGCGGATGTGCCTGAGCTGCGGCCACGTCGGCTGCTGCGATTCGTCGAAAAATAAGCACGCGACCAAGCATTTTCACGCGACGCACCATCCGCTCATCCGCTCGATCGAGCCGGGCGAGCGCTGGATCTGGTGCTATGTGGATCAGGTTGAGCCAGGTGAATTACTACCGTGAGGCGGACGTAAGCCACGTACATCCCCGTTCTTGTTCCCGTTGCAGATCGGATCAGTATGCCTTTGCAATTACAACCCGCCGATCCACCGGCTCGCCGGTGATGATGCACTTGCCGGGCCCGTCGAACTGATCGTTCAAAGGAATGCAGCGGATGGTCGCCTTGAATTCCTTCATTCGGGCATCGCACTCGGGGGCGTCTTTCACGTGCGCCATCACGAATTTGCCGCCGCCGCTTTCCGCGCTGGCGCCGCTGAGGATCGCTTCCAAGGCTTCGATCGAGTCCGCCAGCACGGTATTCGATTTGAGACGCTGGCACGCTTTTTCGTAAAGGTCCTTCTGCATTTGATAAAGCGCGGCGGGTAATCTGGCGGCCAGGCCGGCCTGCGGCAGCGCCTCCTTGGCGCCGGTATCGCGCCGTTTCAAAACGATCGTGCCGGAAGCGAGGTCGCGCGGGCCCAACTCGAGCACCACCGGCACACCGCGGCGCTCCCAATAAAAGAATTTGGCGCCCGGCGTCTGCCCCTCCCGGTCATCCACCTTGGCGCCGACTTCCTTCGCGATCCGGTGCGCCGTCTCGAGCACCCTCCCCTTTTCCTCGTCCTTGCGGTAAATCGGGACCAGCACGGCCTTCGTTGGCGCCAACTTCGGCGGGAGCACCAGGCCCTTATCGTCCGAGTGGGTCATAATCAAGCCGCCAATCAGACGCGTGCTTACGCCCCAGCTCGTCTGCCACACATAATCGAGCTGCCCTTGCTTGTTCTGGAATTGCACGTTGAAGGCTTTCCCGAAGTTCTGCCCCAGATCGTGGCTGGTACCCGCTTGCAGCGCCAGGCCGTTCTGCATCATCGCCTCGATCGAGTAGCTGCGGAGCGCGCCGGCGAACCTTTCCGCTTGCGTTTTTACGCCCTGGATCACTGGCATGGCCATGACATCCTCGGCCACTTCCCTGTAGATATCGAGGATGCGGAGCACTTCCTCCAGAGCTTCCTCGTGCGTCGCGTGCGCAGTGTGGCCCTCCTGCCAAAGAAACTCGGTGGTTCTGAGGAACATGCGCGTCCGCAGCTCCCAGCGCACCACGTTGGCCCACTGATTGACCAGCACGGGCAGGTCGCGCCAGCTCTGAATCCACCTGGCGAAAAAATGGCCGACGATGGTTTCCGATGTCGGGCGAATCACGTACGGCTCTTCGAGTTCTTTGCCGCCGGCGATCGTCACGACCGCCAACTCCGGCGAGAAGCCCTCCACATGTTCCGCTTCCTTGCGCAAGAAGCTTTGCGGAATCAGCAAGGGGAAATAGACGTTCTGGTGACCCGCCGCCTTGAAACGATCGTCGAGTTCGCGCTGGAGCAGCTCCCAGACCGCATAGCCGTTGGCCTTGATGACCATACAGCCTTTCACGATTTCGGCGGGTTCCGCCATGTCACCTTGGAGAACCACGTCCTGGTACCAGGCAGCAAAGTCCTGGCTGCGAGGAGTAATTGGAGATTCCGCCATGAATGAACGCCTTCGATACAGAGTACGACACTTGGCAGCGGAGCAGAAGCGGGCGCTCTGGTCTGGCCGGCTGCGAGTGCCTTCCGGCAGCAGAGGCGCCGCGCAGCCCGTCGCGTTTGGTACAATTCCCGCAATGCTAGCGGGGCCAGTCAAACAGCACTATTCCCGTAAGGAGGCCGCGCGGCTGCTCGGCATCTCCGAGCAGCAGCTTAAGCGCTGGGAGAAGCAGGAGCTTGTGCCGCGGCTGGACGAGTACGCATTCTCGGACCTCATCGCGCTGCGTTCTCTCCAGAAGCTCCGGCAGAACCGTATCTCCCCCGCGCGCATCCGGCGCGCGGTGCGAGCACTCCGCGAAAAACTCGAGGGCGTCGCCAACCCGCTGCGCGACCTGAGGATCGTCTGCGATGGCAAGAATGTCGCGGTGCTGCTCGAGGGCCAGAAAATGGAACCGGTGTCAGGCCAACTGCTGCTTGACTTCGACCGCGCCGAGCTGAAGAGCCTGCTCTCGTTCCCGCGCGGAGGCCGGGCCTCGAACGCTGGCGCGGCCGCTCGCCGGCGCGAAGCGGAGGCGTGGTTCGAGAAAGGGCTGGAACTCGAACAGACCGGCGCGCCCGTCCCTGAAATCACGGAAGCGTACCAGCATGCGCTCGAACTGGATCCGGACTCGGCGGGCGCGCTCGTGAACCTGGGGACCATCCATTATCACCTGCACAGCTGGGCCGAGGCCGAGCGGCACTACCAGCACGCGCTCAACGTCGATCCGAACTACGCGCTCGCGCATTTCAACTTGGGCAACCTGTTCGATGAGAAGGGCGATCACGAGCAAGCCGTGTTGCATTACCAGGCCGCGCTCCGCTCGAACCCGAACTACGCCGACGCGCATTACAATCTCGCGCTCCTCTATCAGGGCCACGGCGATCTGCTGAAGGCAGTACACCACTGGAAGGCATACCTGAAGCTCGATGGCGGAAGCTCGTGGGCCGCAATCGCCAGGCGCGAGCTCGAGAAACTCCGCCGCGCCGCCGTCGTCCCCGGCTCCAAAGACGACTGCGACCAAGAGCACACATTCGGCATTCCGTAAGGTCCGCCGGTCAGGAGCTGATCCACTCACTCCGTCCTCGCCTGAATCGCCGACGGATAGCGATGCTATCCTAACTCTATTCCCGTTCGGGGTTTTGGTTCCCGATCGTTAGCCATGCGTCAGATTCGATACACCACGCCCCACGGCATCGTGGTCACCCGCGGCGTCTCCAAAGCGCCTTACAAGAAGGGCCTCGGCCTCAGGCACTTGCTGCGGGAGCTGGATGCCTATCGTGGGTTCTATCTCTCCTCGGGTTACGAGTATCCGGGGCGGTATTCGCGCTGGGACATCGCGTCCGTGCGGCCGCTTCTTGAGATTGTTTCCTTCGGCCGCGAAATGGAGTTCCGGCCGCTGAATGCCCGGGGTGAGATTTTCAGCCAGATGCTCGTTGGGGTGCTGCGCCAGCACCCGCACTGGGAATCCCTCGAAACGCGCGCGGGCGCGTTGCAGGGCCGGCTGAAACCATTGCCGGCGCTGTTTCCCGAAGAGGAGCGCAGCAAGCAGCCCTCGGCATTCTCGATCCTGCGCGCGCTGATCCAGGAGTTCCGCAACAAGAGGGACTCGCGGCTGGCGCTGGTGGGCGCTTTCGGCTACGACTTACTGTTCCAGTTCGATCCCATCCGGTTGAAGCTGCCGCGCACCGGGCGCAAAGACCTCCACCTCTTCCTCTGCGACGACATCTATTTCATGGACCGCATGAAGGAGCAGATCGAGCGTTACCAGTACGATTTCGATTGCGGCCCCCTTTCGACGCTCGGCCTGGAGCGCTCGGGCGAGCCCGTTCCGCCGCCGCCCAAGCGGGGCGATACCGGCGAACCTGTCTCCGACCACACCGCCGAAGAGTACATGGCCAAGGTCGAGACGGTGCGGGAGGGGATGCGCCGCGGCGATTATTACGAAGTGGTGCTGCGCCGCACCTTCCGCGCGCCCTGGGCCGGCACCGCCTCGGAGCTTTTCGAGAGGATGCAGCTCCACAGCCCGAGCCCGTACGAGTTTTTTCTCCAGTTCGGCGATGAGCAACTGGTCGGCGCATCACCCGAGATGTTCGTGCGGATTGAGGGCGGCCGTATCGAGACCTGCCCGATCGCCGGCACCGCACGCCGCACCGGCGATCCGCTGCTGGACGCAGAGAGCATCCGGGAGCTGCTGAACTCGACGAAGCAGGAATCCGAGCTGACGATGTGCACGGACGTAGACCGCAACGATAAGTCGCGCGTCTCCGTGCCCGGTTCGGTCAAAGTGCTCGGGCGGCGGCTGATCGAATCCTACGCCGGCGTGTTCCACACGGTGGATCACGTCGAAAGCGCCATCAAGCCGGGATTCGATGTGCTCGACGCCTTTTTGAGTCACATGTGGGCCGTCACCATTATCGGCGCGCCGAAGAAAGCCGCCGCGCAGACCATCGAGGATCTCGAAGTGGACGCGCGCGGCTGGTATGGTGGCGCGGTGGGAATGCTGTCGCTCGACGGCGACATGAACACGGGCATCCTCATACGCACCATTCACCTGCGCGACGGAATCGCGGCCTTCGGCGTGGGCGCGACGCTCCTCTATGACTCAGTGCCGGCGCTGGAAGAGCAGGAGACGCGGCTGAAAGCGACCGGCTTTTTCCGCGCGCTCGCAGGGCCTCCCGATCGGCGAGTGGCGCGGCGCGCAGAACGGGTCCAGGCGGGTCAGGGCGTACGGCTGCTGCTGGTCGATAACGACGATTGCTTCATTCATACGCTGGCCAATTACGCGCGGCAGACCGGCGCAGAGGTCGTGACGTATCGCGCCGGATTTCCGCCGGAGCTGATCGCCAAGATCGCGCCATCTCTCATCCTGATTTCGCCGGGGCCGGGCCGTCCGGCTGATTTTGGAGTGCCGGAGCTGGTGCGGTATGCAGCGCGCGAGGGCATCCCAGTGTTCGGCGTGTGCTTGGGCTTGCAAGGAATGGTCGAAGCCTTTGGCGGTGAGCTCGGCGTGCTCGATTATCCGATGCACGGCAAGCCTTCGGCTGTCATTCACAAGGGCGCCGGCGTATTCGAAGGGTTGCCAGACCGGTTCAAGGTCGGCCGTTATCATTCGCTCTTCGCCCGCAAAGAAACATTTCCGGCCTGCCTGGAAGTGACCGCGGAATCCGAGGACGGCGTAATCATGGGCGTGCGTCACCGGGAGCTGCCGATGGAAGCCGTTCAGTTCCATCCCGAATCCATTCTGACGCTCGACAGCGAATGCGGACTGCGCCTGATGGAAAACGTGATCCGGATCTACGGGCACATCCGGCCATGCCCAGCGCGATCATAGCCGGCGGCGGATTGGCCGGCATGGCGTCGGCGGCCGCTTTGGGAAGCGCCGGATTCCGCATCACGCTGTTTGAGGCGCGGGGTTTTCTGGGCGGCCGCGCCACTTCGTTTCCGCTGGCGCCCTCCGAGCCGGATTCCGAGCTCGTCGACAACTGCCAGCACGTGCTGCTGGCCTGCTTCACGAACCTGCTCGATTTTTACAGCCGGCTGGGCGTGCGAAATTCGATCCGCTTCCATCGCGAGTTCTACTTCGTCGAGCCGGGCGGCCGGATCTCGGCGTTGCGCGCGGGCCTGCTGCCTGCGCCGCTGCATTTGCTCGGCTCCTTCCTGCGGCTCCGGTTTTTGAGCGCGGCTGATAAACTCGCGATCGCGCGAGGCCTTGCCGCGCTCGCCCGCGAGCGCCACTCACGCGCCGACCTCGATCGCATCACCATGCTCGATTGGCTGCGGGAGAAGCGGCAGACCGTGCGCGCCATCGAGCGGTTCTGGCGCCAGGTGCTCGTCAGCGCGATCAACGAAGACCTCGACCGCATGGCCGCGCGGCACGGTTTCCAGGTCTTCTGGCTGGGGTTCATGGAGCATGCGCGCAACTGCCGGATGGGCCTTTCGGCCGTGCCGCTCGGAGAGCTGTACGGCGCTGGGGCGTGGCGGCAACTCGCCAACGTCAACATTCGATTCCGCGCTCCGGTCGAGCGGTTCCGCATCGAGGGTGGCGTCGCGAGCGCTGCGCTCGCGAACGGCGAAACGCACGCCGCGGATTATTACGTATACGCGGCGCCATTCGAGCGTCTCAGTGGAATCGCGCCTGAGCTTGGGCTCGACATCAGCGCGTTCGAATACTCCCCGATTACCGGCATCCATTTGTGGTTCGACCGGCCGGTGTTGCAACTACCGCAGGCCACGCTGCTCGATCGCACCATTCAGTGGGTGTTCAATAAATCCGGCGGCAGATATCTCCAAGCCGTGGTGAGCGCGTCGCGCGGCTTGCTCGCAATGCCGAGGAACGATGTCATCGAACTGGCGGTGCATGAACTCGCGGAATTCTTTCCCGCCGTCAAAACGGCGCGGCTCGAAAAGGCGCACGTCATCAAGGAAGCGCGCGCGACGTTTTCCGCCGCGCCCGGAGTGGACGCGCTGCGCCCGCCGACAGGCACTCGAATCCCCAACTTGTTCCTGGCCGGTGATTGGACGCGGACCGGCTGGCCCGCGACCATGGAAGGGGCCGTGCGGAGCGGCTATCTAGCGGCCGAAGCTGTCACCGAGGCGGCCGGCGAACCGCGAACGTTTCTGATTCGGTAGCCTGGAGGAGGGTGCTGAAAGACTTTTGTACAGATTCGGGGTCAGTGCCACCCTAGGTTGCTGGCAATCCATGTGGCGCAGGCATTCAGCCTGTGCTGCCATGCGAAGAGGGCTCGAAGAGAGTTTCCCAGCATCCCCGTAGACATGCAAGGGCGGAAAGCAACCATCCTTTACGACGGCGATTGTGGCCTGTGTCGGCGCACGCGCCGGTGCCTGGAGCCACTTGATATCTTCCGGACTATGGAGTGGATTCCATACCAAAGTCCCAAGGCTGCCTGCTTCGGGATTCCCGAGGAGGAGATGCGGGAGCACCTGCAGTTCGTTTCGGGCGAGCGCCGCTGGCCGGGCTTTTCCGCCGTCAAGCAGGTGCTGCTGAGGCTTCCGCCGCTCTACGTTGCAGCGGTGGGGTTGGTGGCGAAGTATCCCAAGGTGGCGCTTCCCATAGCGTTGTTCTTCTCGCCCCTATTTCAGCCAGCCGGCGATAGGCTCTACGATCTGGTCAGCCACGCTGTGCGGACTGCGCCAGCATGCCGTCTCCGGCGGACAGACGCGGCAAGGTAGCGCCAGCGGTGGCGTCGAGTGCCGCGGAACCTGTGCGGCGAGTTGCCACGCAGCGTGGCACGGACGTCGTGAGTTATAGCAGGCATCGCCAAGCGCGGGATTTGCGATAATCGGGCTATGCGAGCTGCTGCGATCATCGTGGCTTTATGGTGCGTGGGAGTGGTGCCGTCCCTCGCCGGCCCTCCTCCTATGACCACGCTCCGCGTCGAAGTCAAGAGCCTCAGCGACAAGCCGGTCGATCGCGCAGCCGTTGTAGTCCGTTTCGTGGAGGGCCACTCGGTCAAGAAGCTTGGGAAGAAGATCGTCACGCAGTGGGAATTGCGGACAAATCAGGAAGGTGTCGCGAGGGTCCCGAGCATGCCGCAGGGGAAAATCCTGATCCAGGTGATTGCCAGTGGGTATCAAACGTTCGGCCAAGTGTTCGAGGTCAACGAGCCGGAGAAGACGATCGCAGTGAAGTTGAACCCGCCGCAGCCGCAGTACTCGGTTGACCAGTAGCAGCAATCAGCCCTCCAGTTCTCAGTTTTGCTCCTGCCGCCTGCAAGCCACTGCCGACAACCCACAAGCCAGCGCACCACTCCCGGACTGCAAACAGGAGCGCCGAATGAGGCCGCTATGCCCGTCCCCCGAAATCAGATGTAGTGTAGAAGTATGAAGATCTTTCTGGACACCGCAAATCTGGAGGAACTCCGAAAGGGCGCCGAATGGGGGATCGTGGATGGGGTGACGACGAATCCGACCCTCATCGCGAAAGAAGGGGAGCAGGAAAGGGAGCACATCCGGCGCATCTGCGAGATCGTCCAGGGTGACATCAGCGCCGAAGTGGTCGCAACCGATGCCGGCGGCATGATCGAGGAAGGACGCGAGCTTTCCCGTATTCATCCGAACGTAGTCGTCAAGTGTCCGCTGACGCGCGACGGCCTGAAGGCGACTGCCGCCTTAGCCAAAGAGGGAATCCGCGTCAACGTGACCCTGTGCTTTTCGGCAGCGCAAGCGCTACTCGCCGCTAAGGCGGGCGCCTACATCATCAGCCCGTTCGTCGGCAGGCTCGATGATATCGCCCAGGTCGGGATGGACCTGGTCCGCGACATCGTGGACATCTACAGGAATTACGGCTTTAAGACGAAGATCCTGGTGGCATCGATCCGCTCGCCCGTCCATGTGGTTGAGGCTGCACTGGCTGGCGCCGATATTGCTACGATGCCTTTCAAGGTTCTGGACATGCTCTTTAATCATCCGCTCACGGACAGAGGACTTGACCAGTTCCTGAAGGATTATCAAAAAGCATTCCACCAATCGGCGGTTGGCCATTGATGTCCGTGAGGCGGACCCTCAAGGTTTTTCTCGGCGGTCTCGCGGGCGCTGCTGCCGCGATAGGCGCCTGGATCCCAGGGTGGCACCGCATTACCCCAGAGGAGCGTGAGCGAATGCGGCGCCTGGCGGTGAACGCGAATGGCCGCCTGGGAAGCGCAATGATCACGGATTTCCGCGACGGAATCGTTTCTTACCGCTATGTGATTGGAGGCGTGGAATACGCCGCGTCGCAAGATGTTTCGACGTTGTGGGACTTAATCCCACCGAATCCGTATGCGCTGACGGAACGGCCGGCAGGTCTCAAGTACCTCCCTCGAAATCCGGCCAACTCAATCCTCTTGTGCGAGAAATGGTCTGGACTACAGTTGCTCGTTCCGCTGCGGGCGGGGCAAACGGCGGACCTCCCGCCACCGCGTTGATATCGCGGAACTCGATGGTCGAGATCGAGGCGCATCACTCAAGTTTTCCATCTGAACCGCCGATGATCCTGCCACAGGAACTCGGATGGAAAATCACAGATGGCTTCAGCGCGCCACAGGGGTGGCGCTAATGCTGATTATGTTTACGGCTTGCGCTTTTGGCCAGACACGCCCGGGCCGGCGGTGGAAAAAAGCGTGGGTGCTGTCGGCGTTGGCGCTGACTGCGTCATCATTCCTGGACGGCCAATCTTCTACTGGACGGAACGAACTCAACCCATTATTGCGGAACTCGCGCGGCCAGTTTTCGAGTGGGCGGGCGATAGCGCTCAAAGGCGGCGCGGCCGGAAGCGTGCTGCTGGTGCAGAGTCTGTTCATCCACAGAAAGGGGGGCGCGAGCCTCGAAAAACCCTGCACGTTCATGAACCTGGCTGGCGCCGGAATTTTCAGCGCGATCGGTGTTAGGAACCTCTCGGTGAAAACGCAGTAGAATGCATCGCTCTCAGCCAGCCGGCACCGCATTCGATTTGGGCCCTCTGCGCACGCGAGGTGCACAGGCAGGCCGCGGACTCGGCACCATCCGTGCCGGCTTAGCATCGGCTGCGCAGAGCGGCGAGAAGGCAGCGCTAGGGCGGCGGTGAAGAAACGCGCGGGACCCTGGGTTAACTTCGGCTGTGCGGCGCCGCCCGCTTGGAGGGCGCGGACAACGGCAGTCCTAGACTGTTGAGCTGCGCTTTGGCCTTGCTGGCTAGATCGGATCGCGGCTGGCGCCGGATGACCTCGCGAAACTCGGCAGCACCCTTGGTGCGCTGGCCCATCCTCACCAGCGTCAGGCCTTTCATGTACATCGAGTCGAGAGTCTTGTTGTTCTCGGGATACCTCTCGAGGACCATGTCGAAAGCCTTCAACGCATTGTCGTAATCTTTCCGGCTGAAATCGATCTCGCCGATGTAGTATTGCGCGTTAGGGGCCGTGTCGGTATTGCCGTAGAACTTCAGATAGTCGCTGAACTCCTGGAGAGCCACGTCGTAATTGCCGCTGTCCTTATCCCGCATCGCGTTTGCGTAGAGCGCTTCGGCGGAGACCCCCTGCGGCGGGCTTGCCGCCGCCCCGCCCGGCGCCGGAGGAGCCGGAGGCGACTGAATCACCTTGATGGTATTCCCCAGGTCAACGATGGTCCGCTCGAGCTTGCCCATGCGGGAATTCAGATCGTCCACCGAGGCGCGGAGGTTCTGGAACTCCGCCGCCATTTGGTCGATCTTGGCGCCGACGCCGGCGACGGGAGCGGAGAGCGTTCGCTCGCGGTCCCGCATCGCCGCATCCATGACGGCGATGTTCGTGTTCACCTTATTGATCCCGTCGATGGTCTGCTGCAGCAGCGCCATAATCTTGCCGGTGTTTTCACTCAGCGACTGTTGCAGGCTGTCCACTTTCTCCTGCAGGGATGCTACGTCCCGTTCCAACTGCACGTACTCCTTCTTCTGCGCGAAGCAGACGAACGGAGCGACCAAAATGACGACACAAGCTAAGCGAAAAACCTTCATTTCAAGCTCCTGAATCGGTTACACTTACAGCACGGCGGCAGTCATGCGCTCTCCGCACACCGCACCCATTTTTCCCGCACGCGGATCGTAACGCGCTTGCGCCACGATCCGCGCTCCACGTTCCGCGATCGAATTCGGTCAGCCGCGAACGGTTTAGCCCGTTCGCCTTGGTTATTGGCCCGCCGAGAAGTGCACACGGCGGTTCTTCTGCCAGCACTCCTCAGTGTGGTCGGTGCATTGCGGACGCTCCTTGCCGTAGCTGATCGTCTTCAGCTTGTCGGAGGGAACGCCCAGACTGATCAAAAAGTCCTTGCCAGCCGTGGCGCGGCGGTCGCCGAGGGCAAGGTTGTATTCGGCCGAGCCGCGCTCGTCACAGTGACCTTCAATCACCACCGTGGCGTCCGGCACCGCGTTGAATATATTCTTCAGCGCGTCGGCGTCCTTTGTGAGCGCGACGCGCGCGTCCTCGCGGATATCGCTCTTATCGAAATCGAAGTAGGCGTCCTGCACCTCGGTGGAGAGCAGTTCGCTGAGCGAAGGCATGGGTGTCGGCGTCGGTGTTGGCGGCGGTGGCGGCATGGTGACCGTGACCGTTGTGGCCGCCGAATCCTGCCCGCCGGGGCCCTTGGCCGTCAGCGTATACGTAGTGCTGTCGGTTGGAGATACCGAGCGGCTGCCGCGCGCTTCGACCGTGCCGATGCCCTGATCGATTGCCATCTCCGTGGCATCGCTGACAGTCCAGCGCAGCGTGGCCGACTGGCCGCGCTCGATCGTGCTCGGTTCAGCCGTGAACTGAATGCCCGGCTTGGGCGGCGCAGGCGTTGCCGCTGGAGCTGGTGGCGGCGCCGGCGGTGGCGGGGGGGCCTTCTTCTTGCAGCCTGCCGCCAACAAAAATAGAGAAAACGCCAACAAAACAACACTGATCTGTCGCTTAGTCATCCTGAAATTCGCCTCCTGGAATCGGTGATCCTCTCTATTTACCCCACACGGGCTCTGTATTACGGCCCTCTGTGGTCAGTTGTTTCAACTGGGTCCCGTCTGCCAGCATGGTCCAGATCTGTGCTGAACCACTGCGGGTTGACGAGAATACGATGTGGCGTCCATCCGGCGCCCAACTCGGGTT
This sequence comes from Bryobacterales bacterium, assembly GCA_963835855.1. Classification (GTDB taxonomy): domain Bacteria; phylum Acidobacteriota; class Terriglobia; order Bryobacterales; family Bryobacteraceae; genus CAWIHA01. Next base: position 75,763 of record CAWIHA010000001.1, read on the forward strand.
CTCGTTACGTCCGGCGCCATAGGTCAACTGGTTGAACTGGCGCGTAGCGACGTCCATCACAAAAAGGTTGTAGTTGCCCGGGGCATACCCGCGGGTCCATGCGAACGCGATGTGCTGCCCGTCGGGATGCCAGGCCGGGTTGACGGCTTCCCCTTCGCCGTCCGTGAGCCGCTGGACGTCGGTACCCTCCATATTCATCTCGTAGATCTGCGGCATGCCGGAGCGGCCGGAGACAAAAGCGATTTCGGCCCCCGTCTTCGGATTCACCTTTGGCTCGATGTCGATGGACCGCGAGTAAGTGACCCGGCGCATACCGCTGCCATCCGTGTTGGCAATGTAAATCTGCGCCCACCCCGACACCGAAGAGGCAAACAGGATCTGCTTCCCGTCTGGCGTAAACTCCGGGGTCGTGGTTAGGGACGCAACCTCATTGTAGAACGGCAACCGCCTTCCTGTTTCCAGGGAAAATAAGAATATAGCAGGGTTGCCCTTGACGAAGCTACTGAACGCAAGGAGTCTGCCGTCCGGCGACACCGCCGGCGTCATGGAGAGGGAATTGTAGAAAGTGACCTGCTTCGGGTTGGAGCCATCCGGTTCCATCTGCCAGATTTCTTTCACGCCCGCCTTGCCCCTGGCCGAATCGAAGTAGATGTGGGTGCCTGCGAGGCTCACGCCGCCAAACTGCTTGAGGATATCGGCGGCGAAATCATGGGCTACTTTGCGGGCGCCGTCTTCGCCCAGCGGCGCCAGATAAACCTTCCCGAAGACCTGCGCCCGCGATGGATCCGGCTGCTTGACGTTGTAGAGCCACCCGCGCAGCACGAACTGGCCGGCTTCGGCGCCGGCGTAGCCAAACGCCAGATAGTCGGCGCTGACCGGCGGTCCGGACCACTGCGTCAGCCACGGTCCCTGGTAAACCGGCGGCGGAGGCGGAGCGCCCCGGCGCGGCGGCACGGATGGCATGATCGGGGGCCGGAAATCCTCGGGCCGTTGCGGCACCTGGAGCGGGTACAGGCTCTTGGGCAGCATCTTGAACAGCCCGGAGTCCTGGAGATCGTCCCAGAACGTCTGGTTGAACGCGTTCATGTACTGCCCGGCGTCGCCGGAACCGCGGAGGTCGGGCACGGCGATGGCAATCGCCTGGCTCTTCGTGAGAATGATCACAATGTCGCTCTGCTGTGCGGCCACCCCCAGCACGATAGCGAGCAAACAGAATCCGATCCAAACAGTTTTCTTGGTCATCGATTCAATTGAAACCAAAATTCGATTTGAGCGCTGTCCCGGTCATATCCCTGCGGCAGGGGCGGGAACGGCGCGGCTTCGTAAATCGCGCGCTCGGACGAGTAGTCGAGCGCGCGGTTGCCGCTGCCCTGGAGGATTTTCACGTTACGGAGCGACCCGTCGCGCATGATATCGAAAGTAATAATGACGGGCGGTGCGGTCTGAAGCCGCGCATCCACGTCATTGGTGCGCCATTTCTGGGCGACGCGCTGCTCGAGCAGGTCGCGATACCATCCGAAGCGCTCGCCGAATGCGCTGCCAGGGCCGAGGCCGACGCCGCCGCTGCCCGTCGGCGCGCCGAACATATTCGAGCTGAGCGCCTGCCCCACGCCGCTGTAAAGCTGGTTTCGCCGTTCGGGTTGCGCTTGGTAGGGCTGGTACTTGCTCTTCGGGCGCGTCTGGCGCTGGTGCGACTGGCGGCCTGGGATCGCTATCGCATTCGGCTCAGGCGCTGGGGCGGTTTTCGGCTGGGGCTTGGGCGGCATGGGCACACGGGATTCCGTATCGTTCGCGAGCGGGTTGGCGGCCCCGGAACGCGCCGGCAAGGGGATCTGGCTCACGGCCGTGATCCCGACCGCCGCGCCGCCGCCGAGCGAATGCGGGTTGCCCCACAACACGTGCCCGCGCGCGCTCACCGCTGTGTACACCACGATCGATCCAAACACCAGGGCGTGCATGGCCACCGAGGCCGCAAGCGGCCTTCCGAGCGACTCCCGCTGCTCCAGGATGTCTACGTGAGCCGCCATGGGAGCTACCGCTGTTTCCCCTTTTCCGCCTCGTCTTCGGGCTGTGTCACCAGGTTGATCTTGATGTGCGCCTCGTTGAGCGCGCTCACGACCTGCGCCATGACATCCCAGATAGCGTCCTTGTCGGCACGGACGTAAACCGAATCGGCGTTCCCGAAGCGCTGGCGCACCTGCGAGCCCAGCTCGTTGATGTTGATTTCCTTGTCATTCAGGTAGAGCCAGCCGTTCTTGGTGATGGTGACGACAGGCAGCTCCTGCGCCGTGTCCTTCACCTGCTTCACCTTGGGCACATCCACTTCGAGGCCGAATTCCATTACGTGCGCGGTCAGCATGAAGATGACGAGCAGTACCATCACGACATCGACGAGCGGCACGATATTGATATCCGAGAGCGTGGGAGTGCCCCGAAACCGGCTCCGGCCGGAAGACCCGCCACCGTTGAAGGTGAACGCCATCGCGCTACTCCTCGAAGTTCCGCTCCGAGACGTTGAGCAGCTCGAGAGCGAAATCCTCCATGCGCGCGCCAATCTCGCGGATGACGTGGCCGTAATGGTTATAGAAAATAGCGGCGGGAATCGCGGCGGCCAGGCCCATGGCGGTGGCGACAAGCGCCTCGGAGATGCCGGGTGCGACCGCGCGCAGGCTGGCGCTGCCAGCCAGGCCGAGGCCCTGAAACGCGTCGATGATGCCCCAGACCGTGCCGAACAGTCCGATAAACGGCGTGACCGTCGCGGTGGTGGCGAGCCAGTTCATGTGGCGCTCGAGCTTCGCGATCTCCTCGCTGATGCCGAGCTGTAGCGAGCGTTCCAACGCGCCCTTATTGTTGACCGTGCCCCGCGCCTTCACCTGGCGCGCGATCTCCTCGTACCCGAAATCGAAGACCGCGGTTAACGGGCAGGGCCGGAATTGTTCGGCGCCAACCGCGATGGCTTCCAGTCCGTTCGCCTTCCGGAATGCCCGCAGGAACCGGGCGTTGGACGCCCGCGCCCGCGCGAACACAAGCCACTTGGAAAAGATAATGGCCCAGGAAGCCACGGAAAAAATTAGAAGGATCGCCAACACGGCGGCGGGCAAAGGCTTGGCCCGGCTCACCATGTCCCAAATACTATATTGCAGCAGTAACGCGAGGGGATGGAGCTCGAAACTCAATATTCCTCCAAACTTCCATCATAGACGAGGCTCAACTTCCGTGACGTAACCACGTCATTTGTTTCGACGCCTGCGCCCCACAAAAAGTAACGCGTTCCCGAGCGGGGCCCGGCGGGCGCCTGCGCCAGCATCCAGTCTCTGGCCGGACAAAGGCGGCCTGCGAACCGGGGGCGGCAGCGATTTTGCGGCGGTTCTTGAGACCCGCGCCGTCCCGTAAGCACTATAATTGCCTGGAATGCTCCTGGAGCTGATGGTCGAGAACTACGCCGTCATCGAGCGCATCCGCGTGCGCTTCCACCGCGGCTTCAACCTGCTGACCGGGGAGACTGGCAGCGGCAAGTCGATGATCGTGGACGCCCTGGCGCTCCTGTTCGGCGGGCGCACTTCGCAGGATTCGGTGCGGACGGGCGCCGCGCGGGCACGCATTTCCGGCCTCTTTGAAGTGCCGCAGAACCGCGCCTTTCAAGCGCTGCTCGATTCGGCGGGCATCGAGTCCGAGGATGGCGAGCTGCTGCTCGAGCGCGAGATCTCGAACGAGGGGAAGTCGCGCGCTTTCGCCGCCAGCCGCCCGATCACCGCGGCGCTGCTCAAAGACATGGCGCCCTACCTGGGCGACATTCACGGCCAGCACGAGCAGCAGATGCTGTTTTCCGAGCAGGCGCAGCTCGAAATGCTGGACGCCTTCGCCGGCTCGGGCGAGCGTGGACCGCGCCCGCCTGCCGTCCCAGGCAAAGCGGCCGAGGCCGAGCGATCGGAGAGCAGTCACACCTCGTTATCGGAAGAGGTCGCTCGCATCTATGGCGAGTGGCGGGCCGCCACCCGCGAACTGGAGGAGATCGTTCGCACTGAGCAGGAGAAAACGCGGCTGCTGGACCTGTGGAACTTTCAGCAACGGGAGATCGAGGGCGTCTCACCCAAGCCCGGCGAGGACGCGGCGATTGAGCAGGAGCGGCGCGTGCTCCAGAACGCGGCGCGGCTCGAGGAAGCGGCCAACACGGCCTATGCAGCGCTCTACGATGCGCCGGATTCAGCCGTGGCCCAGTTGCGGGCGGCGGGCCGGCGCCTCGAGGAGCTCTGCCGTATCGACCCGCGGCTCGACCCGGTTCGGGAGAGCGTCGGCCAGGTGGTGATTGCGGTCGAGGAGGCGTCCTACGCCGTCCGGGATTACCTTTCGCGGCTCGAAGCAGACCCCGCGCGGCTGGACGAGATCGAATCGCGCTTGGCCAGCCTGGAACGGCTCAAGCGCAAGTACGGCGCCAGCCTCGAGGAGGTGCTGGCATTCCTCGAGAAGGTGCGGAATGAGATCTCGGCGGTCGAGACCGCCGGCGAGCGGAAGGCCGAGCTCGATCGGCGCGTCGGCGAACTGGCCGCGGCCTACGAGACGGCCGCACAGGCGCTCACGGCCCGGCGCAAGGAGGCTGCGCCGAAACTGGAGAAGCGGGTCGAAGCCGAGCTAGCCTTGCTGGCGATGGAGCGAACGAAATTTCAGGTTGTGCTGGGCCCGGCGGCGTGGTCCGCCAGCGGCTCGGACTCGCTGCGGTTCCTGGTTTCGCCGAACCTCGGCGAGGAGCCAAGGCCGTTGGAGAAGGTGGCCTCGGGCGGTGAGATTTCGCGAATCGCGCTGGCGCTCAAGACTTGCATCGCGGCGGCAGACGGCAAGCGGGCTGAACGCGCGACGCCGCGTACGTTGGTCTTCGATGAAGTGGACGCCGGCATCGGCGGGCGCGCGGCTGAGACCGTCGGCCGGCGGCTCAAGCAACTCGCGGAGTTCAATCAGGTGCTCTGCGTGACGCACCTGCCGCAGATCGCTGGCTTCGCGGACCATCACTACTTCGTCGAGAAGAAGGAGTCCGCCGGGCGCACGGCGGCCCTGATCGAAGAGCTCTCGGGCGACGCCCGCACTCGCGAGATCGGCCGCATGCTCTCCGGCGAGCGCCTGACCCGCGAAGCCCTCAAACAAGCCGAGCAACTGCTCAAAATTGGGGCGGAGTGAGCGCTCCTGCCCCTCCGGGGCAACCCTTCTCGGTTATAGTGAAGAGAGACGACTCAGCCCGGGTGAGGTGCGAGAGTGGTTGAATCGGGCGGTCTCGAAAACCGTTGAGGGGGTGACTCCTCCGTGGGTTCGAATCCCACCCTCACCGCCAGATACCAGAAAGACCATTGTCGCCGTCGAAGTGCCCGTTGTGAGTATAAGTTGCGGAGTTCGAAAGTCGTAATTGCTCAAAGGGCTCCCGCAACGACATCCGCAACTCTCCGCCTTTCCAGGTCGCCGCTTTGAGAACCAGATGCAGCAAACGCCGCTGTTCGGCGGCGGGCTGCTGTAGGAATAGCTCAGCGGCCTTGCTAGTCAGCGCCATGAGGTCGAGAGCCTGCGTTACGGGCGGGAGTGCTGTTGCCTGGGCGTCGTTGAGTCTCTGCCTGGTTCGTTGCTGCTGTTCGCGGATCTCACTGGCTTTTCTGTCGTACGTCGCGGCGTCGATTCTCCCGTCCAGACGGTCGTCATAGAGCACGTCCAGCCGCGCCTGCAACCGGTCCAGTTCCTTCTGTTGCCGCCGGAGTTCCTGCTCGCGTGCCGTCCGCTCCGTGCAGTCGGACGCAACCAGTTCCGCCTGCAGCCAGGTCAATACGACGGGCGGAATGACGAGCGCGCGCAGGCGATCCGCGAACTGTTCTTCGAGAGCCTCTTCGCGTGTGTAAGGCTCCGGACATTTCCCCCGGTAGCCGGTGCAATGGTAATACACGTAGCGCCGCTTCTTCATCTCGCCGACAAGCGAGCACCCGCAGTGGCCGCAACTCACCAAACCGCTGAACGGAAAACTGTGATGCATCTTGCGATGCTTCTTTTCGTGCCGCCCGTCCAGGATCTCCTGCACGCGCTCCCAGACCTCGCGCGCCACCAGCGGCTCGTGGCTGCCATTGTAGGTGACGCCGCCGTATTCGAATTCGCCAGTGTAGATGCGCTTGCGCAGAATCTTGTGTAGCGTCGTAACCGGAACTTTGCTCGCGCTTTTGCGAAAGCGAAAACCTTCTTCCCAGGCCTTCCGCGCCAGCGCTTTCAGGCTGTACTCGCCGGTTGCGAACCAGCCGAACAGGTTCGTTACGATGGGGCCGAATACCGGGTCGGGCACGATGACGCGCTTTCCGTCGGGGCGCACCGTGTTCCTGTATCCAGGCGGTGCGAACGACGGATAGAGTCCTTGCGCCGCCTTGGTGCGCAGCCCCTTGCGCACCTCCTCGCTGAGATTGTCGATGTAATTCTTCGCCATCAGGACTTTGATCCCGTGCATGAATTTCTCACTCGACCGCGAATCCTTGGTGAGGACGACATTTTCTTTGACGAGGTGGATTTCGATGTCGAGTTCGTCGACGGTAAGCCAGTCCTTGATGTTCCGGTACAGCCGGTCGGTCTTCTCGACAAGCAGGACGCGGCACTTCGGGTCCCTACGCAACAAGCCAAGCATGGCGGCGAATGCAGGCCTTCCGGTGCTTTTCGCGGTCTCCGCGTCGAAGAATTCCTGCTGGATTAAGAGACCTTGTTGAGCGGCATACGACCGGAGAAGTTCCTGTTGCGCAGCGATACTGTAGCCTTGCTCCTGCTCTTTGGAGGAGACTCGCGCGTACAGAACTGCGGTTTGTTCGGGTCGTTGCATCACAAGTAAACGGGCTGGCATACGCGAACCAGCGTATCAAGTTTAGGCCGCGCGGTCAGCATGTATATTTTTACGTTCCCAGTCGCGGAGGAGTGTCACGAAATCGAGGAGGGCGCGTTTGGCTGCGGACCATTCCTGATCGGACAAGGCCCGGCCGTTCTGGTCCTCCAGCGACGAGCGCGCCGCTAATTCCAGCCGCTGCAATTCCTCGACAGGTTTCGCACCCGTTCCGCTCGCCGCCATGGTTCCCCTTTATCGTTCCGGCGCTGTATCCGATGCGCCTGGCGGTCCCGGTGATGCTGCCGCCGCTTTGGAGACGGTGTGTTCGGCGTAGTAGCGCGGGATTGGGTTTGTCCTGGCGGAAATTCATGATGTCCTCGATGATTTGTTCCTTCGGAATGCCGCGCGAGAGGGCGCGTTTGGCGTAGGCCCAATCGCGCTCGGATTGGGTGATCGCGCCGTTGCCGGACGATGCGGAGCGTTCCGGGTAAGCGCGGGTGCTCGGCGAGACATGGGCGTCTTCCTCCTGGCGTGCGGGGAAGCGGTCGGGCGTGGCGATTTCCTCGGAAATCTTTTCGGCTCGGACATAGTGTGGGCGTCCGTATTTGTGGTTGTAAAGTCCGGGGAGCCGGAGGACGCGGGCGCAATCGGTCGCGGCAATGTCGGCGCCGGTTTCGCGTGCCAGGCCACGCTGTAAATCTTCGGCCTGGTCCTTCGTGAATCCTTCGGCTTTCCAGACGACCTGGTATTTACCGGGTGAAGTGTTCAGGACGTAGTTGGGCTTGGGCAGATCCTGACGGTCGAGGATCTTCTTGAGGGCGTCTGGGCCGGCCTCATCGAGATCGAGGTAAACATGGCGGATTTGGTCAACGTCTGCTTTGGTCCGGCCTCGCGCGCCAGGCTGAAGGCTGTTCATGCTGACGTAAACTTCATGCGCACTGGCGTTCATATGCCGGAGCCAGCGCTGAAATTCCTCGGCTGGCGATACTTTCGGCGCGCGCGATTCGCTGTATACGGCGTCGTTCTGTTTATTGACGAGAACAACGGCAAGGCGATCCTCCGGTTTGAAATTCTCGCGGATGTAATTTGCGGCGTCTTTGGAGTGGGCCATGATTCAACCTCGCTGTTGGCGCGGGTCATCCCCGCCGTTTCTTAAAAACAGAGTTCTCAGATCGTATGTGTCGTGCTCGGCGTCGTAGCGCCGGAGTTCGACGAGTTCGGAGACGTACCGTTTCCCCTGCCTGCGTTCGATATGCAGGAGCAGGTTCAGGCACTCGGCGATATTGCTACGGACGGCTTTGTACGGCAGCTCGACGGTGCTCTGCAAAACACAGCTTGTGAAGCGCTGGATGGCCTGCTGCGCGGAGTTCGCGTGTATGGTCGATAGCGACCCGGAGTGCCCGGTGTTGAGGGCCTGGAGAAGGTCGAAGGCCTCGCCGCCGCGAACCTCGCCTAAAATGATGCGGTCGGGGCGGTGCCGGAGCGTGGCTTTCAAACAGATCGCGGATGGTGATTGCCGGTAAGGCCGGGCTGCTCGCGGCGTGCTTCGAAGCGGACCAGGTTTTCCTGTTCGATTTGGATTTCGGCGGTGTCTTCGATCAGGACGATGCGGTCGCCCGGATCGATGAACCGCGCAAGCGCATTCAGCATAGTGGTCTTGCCGGTGCCGGTGCCGCCGGAAATCAGAATATTCATGCGCCGGCCGATGCCGTCGCGAAGCTGTGCGAGCACCTCGGGCGGCAGAGGCGCCGATGCGTTCCAGTTCCTCGGCGGTGAAGTGCTTGCTGTGGAATTTCCGAATGGTCAGCGTCGTTCCCTGAACGGCACATGGCGGGAAGACGGCGGCGACGCGGGAGCCGTCCGGGAGCCTGGCATCCAACAGAGGCTTTTCTTCGCCGATTTCATCTCCGAGGATGCGGGCGATATTGCGGATGGCCACCTGCAGGCTGCGTTCGGTGAGCGGCGCCTGAAGCGCCACGGGCTCGACCAAGCCGCCGCGCTCGACAAAAACCTTATCGGCGCCGTTCACCATGATTTCGGAAACCGAGGCATCCATGATGAGGTGCTCGATGGGCCGGAGAAACGGAAGAATCAGATCGAAGCTCATCACATTAGTCCTTGTGAGAGCTGCTCGAAGTAGCTGATGTTCGGGTCGATGTAATACGGCTTCAGGTAGCAATAGCTCGGCGGCAGCGGATTCAGGCCGTCGTAGGCGAGAACGATGGATTGGGCGTTCTTCAGTTCCGAGAAAATCTTGGCCTCGAACACCGGATGCATCTGGGCGCTGTAGCTTTTGCTGGTGGTGATGGTGGCTTTGTGCGCCGCCGTCCGTCCGGTCAAGACGCTGACCCCGGCGTTTTGGCCGGTCTCGGAGAGCGTGTAATTCACCTTGAGCTGCTCCTCCCGGCCGCACATGTCGCTCGCGGTCTTGGCGGAGAACTCGCAGGAGAGCGCCAGGAAGATTTTGGTGCGGAAGGTTTGCAGCAGCGTGCGCCACGATTCGCCCTGAAGCGTGGATCGTAGCGAGCTGATGCTTTGGGTGGCGACGATAGGAATGCAGCGCGCCTGGCGCGAGAGGGAAAAGAATTTCTCGTCGCCGCTCGGATCGCTCTGGCCGCAGGTAGCGAAATTCTGATACTCGTCGCACATGAAGACGATGTCGCGCCACGGCTTGGCGGGGTCCGAGGTTTCAATCTTGGGAATGCGGGTGAGGACGGCGCGCTGAAAATCCTGCTTCAACAGCGTGCCGAGCACCATGGCGAGGCCGGGATTCATGGCCACCGGGAAGTTGAGGCAGACGACCTTGCCTTGCTCGATCAACTGCGAAAATGGCGGCAGCGGCTCGCCGTAGCGGCCGTCCTTGTTCTTTTCCGGGTCGTAGCATTCCTTGGGCGGGCAGAACGTGCGCTTCACGTCCGGGTTGTCGTCGAACAGCGATAGGAAAACCGAGATGCCTTCGACAATCGAAGTACGCAGCTTGTTTTCGATGCGGGTCCAGTCGTCCTCGAACCAGCGCTTGACGGCTTCGAACTGCTGTTTCTTCCTTTCCCGGACTGCGTCGTTTTGTGACGGCGCCGAGTACGTGTCGTAGGGGATATCGTGCTCGTCCAAATAGTGCTGACGCTCGGGTGTGTACGGAGCCTTCATCCGGTCGAGGGCTTCATCGCGAATCCAGCCGAAGCCGGTAAGTTCATCACCTTCAGTTCCGAGGTAGAGTTTGGCTGGAACCAGAAGAAATTCGTCCCGGAACATCGCCTCGCCCTGCTTGATCTTTTCCGCGAGAAGATTGGAATTGATGGCACAGGCGTACACGTCGAACAGTGTCACGTAATCGTAGAGAACCTTGTGCAGCAGGATGATGAATTTCACCAGGTTCGTGTACGCCTGCTGCCAGAAGGGTTCCTTGCCCTTTCCGAATAGGTTGTTGAGCAGCGATGCGATGCCGTAGGCCAGTGCGTAGGCTTCCAGATCGTTGTGCAGCGGGTTGTAGCGGAAATTCGAGCCGAGCCCGACCTCAATGTAATCGCTCTCGCGGTTGTACTTTTTGAGCAGGCCGCGGACCTTGTAGCAGAAGTCGCCTTTGACCTCCAGGATCAGGCCCCCGGCGCGGCGCTCGGGGTCGTTGTGCCGGTAGGCGAAAAGCTGCTCGGCGAAGGGATACATGCAGCAACTTGTCTTTCCGCTGCCGACCGCGCCGAATATGGCGACGCCGGTGTAAAGGCCGCGTTCGGGAATCATGAGCCAGTGGGGAGTCGCGGCGGGCACCGGCTTTTTGGGATTGTGGATTTCGCCCACGACCACGAACATCCGGTCACGGTAGGCCGGCGGCGGGTACGCAGGCAGCCGCTGGTAGTGGATCTTCTCGTCCCGGCGGAGGACGAAAATGTAAGCGAGCGAAAACATCATCGAAAAGAGGATGTACGGAGTGGTGAACTGCATCACGATGTAGGTCCACTTGATGGCGTCGAACAGGTACGGCTTATAGAAGCGGACGATCTGCAACGTGAAATTGTCGTCCGGGAAATGCATCTTAAACTGAAGCACGCAAAAGACGAACGCGCTCAGCACGCAAGAGAAGAAATTGCGGGACTCAACGATTCTGCGGAACATGGGCTGCCTCCTGGGGTTGTGAATTGGTAATTCCGAATACTGATTTGGCGGTTGCCTGCGGCGCCGATTTACCGCGCGGGCGTCCTCTTCCTTTACTTGCCGGGTCGGATAATTCCGAGGTGCCCGGAATGTCCGTCTCGTGCTGTTTGCACCAGGCCGCGAACTCCCGGTCGCGGCCGATGACGTACTGAAGAATTTCGCTGACAACGTAATCGCGGCTGGACTCGATGAAATTCGCGTACAGCGCGATTTTCGCGGCGAGTTCTTTGGGTAATCGGAACGGGACGGATTCCCGTTCGATTTTGACTTCCTTTTGGATTAACGGCATGGGTTCTCCTTGTGCGTGAAATTAATTTCATGTGCGTGTCTCGACCGGAGACGCGCGCGTAAATCTTCCGGCGGGCGGACAGGGCAAAAGGTGGGAGCGACCCCCGACGCGGCCGAAGGCCAACGGAGCGGGTGATAGGGCGGCGCAGGCCGACTTAGCACCGGGGTCGCTCCCACCTTTTGCCCGTCCCCGTTTCCCGGTCCGCTTTTGAGTGAAGTGATTGGCCTGTAGGTACTTGATACCGGTTTTGGCGGAACGAAACGCGGAACCAGCCCCGGAACACCCTATACGGTGCCGCGTTCCGCCTCATTTCACCCATACGGACCCCATGAAGTCGTAGGAATACGGCAGCAAACAGGTTTCGAAAACACCGCCCAAATGGGCGTCCGGTCTGCCGTCAACAAGCCCAAGTTGGGCCAGCAAACCGGCCCGATCTTCGCGCTCGAACACGCGAAAAAGAGCGTCGTAACGCGGGCCGGAGAACTCCCGAAGCTCGCGCCGGAGCCGTTCGATTCCCTCGGTTGTGAACCCCGTGTAGTCGCCTCGCTCGTGCCTCTGGCGGGCCTGAAAATGGTCTATCAGCCGCGCGATATCAGTGCCCTGGTTCGCCATTTTTTGGAAGGCTTTGGCCGCCGCGGCGAAGTGCTTTTTGCGGTTGGCGACGTAGACAAGCCGGAAGCTGGGGAGCGCCTGGAAGAGCCTGCGGTAGTCCACCAGATACGACTTGAAGCCCGCCGTGGTGTCGTCCCCGGCGTCGATATAGGCGAAGTTCACAGCCGGCGCCGCGCCCTTTTTCGCGGCTGAGAGATACACCGGGTTCTTATCCACGAAGTACCGGACCGTCCGGCTTTGCCTGGTTTTAGAAGCGTAGTACTTAGTCGGTAGGATGCCCGTGGGCAGCCCCAGGGCGTCCGTAAAAAGGCTCACGCGCTCCTGTTCTGTCGGAAAGAATTGAGCTTGGGGATGATTGAGAGCGAAGTCGAGAATCATCAACTTCCGCCGCACCACAAACGGCGGATGCGACCGGCGGTTGCGGTTATCGGAGGTGCCAATTGCCTCATAGAAGCGCCTCGCACAGAGATGAAGCACGGCGGTCTGGTCGCGGGAAGCGAGCGCCGTGACGTGTTTGTTTGCGGTCAGTTGCTGGATGAGCCGCTGGCGCGTCCCGCCGCGATCACGGCCCATGTAACCGTCGTATTGACGGCCCAGAAAATATCCGCCGTGAACGGCGACGGTGTACAAGAACGCGGCTTGCTGCTCCGTATAGCCGAATTGGAGAAGGCCGCTGGGGCCTGGTGCTTCAGGTGTCATAGCGAGAGAATCTCCGAGATAAGATCGCGGTCTTCGGGCTTCGATCCGCCGCCCTCGCTGTAAACAACGAAGCCGGCGGAGGCCTTTTCCGCGACTTGCGAAGCCTTGTAATGCTCGGTCGCCAGTTCCAGGTCAACCTTCGCCATCTCGCCTTCGCGGGTTTGGTATTCGATCCGCAGATCGGGCAGCGGAATCTTGCCGTTGACGACTTCAAGGCCGTTCTCGGCAGCGACTTCGGCCTGCCGTTTGGCGTACTCTTCGGGCTTCAATCGCGGCCGGTCTTTGGCGAGCGGCGCGTAGACTTTCCGCTTGAGTTCGTAGTCGAGGACGACACGGCGGGCCGTACCGCCCCTGGCGCGAATCTCGGCGGCCTCGGTCTGATACATGCGGTAGATTGCCGTATCGTGAGCGGCTTCGCGCTCCTTTACGAGGCCGGTGTAAATGGCTTGTTTGGGGTCGGCTTTCGAGTCCCATTCGAGCGCGCTCTGACCCTTTTTCGTGAGCACAACCACCGGAAACCTCTTCCCGCGATTGAGGACGGCGTGAAATCGCACCAGGCCGCGCCGTGCAAAAGACTTGAGGTCGTGGTTCATCGAGCGCATGTCGCCCTGATAGTGAAACCGCGCGAGATCCGCCACGGCAATCGTGCGGAAGCGCCCAATCTCGTGAAGCGTTTCCGCTTCGTTGCGGCTCAACCGGTAGCGCTCGACAGGCTCGCGGAGACGGTCGCTAGTGCGGCCGTCTTCGCGATTGCTGCCCTGTTCGCGCAGCTCGGCGGTGGGTCGGATCGGACCCTCCGGCGTGGGCAGCGGCTTAACTACAACCGCCTCGCGCGGCGGCGCGGGTGCCGCTGCCGCGCTCGCTACATCACGCTCGGGTTCGTGTTCGTACAGGTCGCGGGACACGTTCTATTCCTCGATGCGCTCGCTGAGTTCTGCTGAAACCGTGTCGCTGGTGCGGACCTGCTTTTCGACGTGCGCGAGCTTCCGGCCCGTGTCTTTGAGGAAAAGTTTCCGCGCGACGAGATACATAACCTGGACGAGATTCAGGAACAAGATCCCCGCGTAACACCAGATGTATTTCGCGTACTGGTGCGCCAGGAGCGGTTTGTAAGGGATCAGGAACTTGGTCTGATCGAGCGCGAAAAACGCGAGCGCCATCATGACGACCGTGGCGCCAAGAACGGCATTGGCGATCATAAGAACCTCCCGGAGATTGCGCCTCCCCGACGCGCTTCAAGAAGAACTGGGCTCATTGGAATGCCTGGTCCTCCCGGAAATAGGTGATGGTGAGCCCGAGCGGGTTCACGGGGATGAAGGCGTTCGAAACGTGCTCGCGAACGGTGAAAACGAAGTTGCCGATGTAACGTTCGCGCTTCGTTTCGGTGCGGTCGCTCTGGTTGTAGTAGATCTTTTCGTACTCGGCCGTGGCACGGTAGGGTTGCGTCCTCAGGTCCTCCAGCGAGACGCTCTTGACGTTGATTTCGATCTCGTCGTCGCCGCCCACCAGGAACTGTTCGATGGTGTGGTTCTTGCGGTTCGCCGCGATCGCGGCGTCGGCAAGCCGGCCATCGAGGAAGTAAAGCGACTTGGCGTAGGCGTCCCGAACCGTGACGCGCGAGCGGCCGTAATAGCCGGTGATGAACCGGATCAGGAAGTACTTCAGCTCGCTCTCGTGGGGCTGGTAGGCGAGGCTGTCGTAGCTCACGGCCTCGGCCTTGCCGACCTCGTTGATCCGGATCACCAGCGGCTTGAAGTTGCGGAACGTGTTGTACGTTTTCACGTTCAGGAACGCGAGGCTCAGCGCCACAAGCGAGAGCGAGAGCAGGGCGATTTTGAGATAGGTGTTCATCACCAGCGCCGAACCGTACTGCTCGACGTACATGCGTTTGGCCTCATTGAAGGACTTGCCGGATTGCGTGGTTGGAGTGTCGGTCTGCACGATCAGGCTCCAGGAAACGATGTCAGATGGGACTCGCCCGAGCGTCCGCTGAAGAGCGAGTTCACGAGCGACGGGATCAGGAAGATGCCCAGGATGAAGGCCACCAGCAGCATCGCGAAAGGCAGAAACAGGAACGCCATGTGCACGCCGTCGTAAGGCGGCGGATGCGACGTGAAAAAGTTCAGCACGAAGTTGCCAAATACATACAGGTAGGCGTTGGCGACCACCGGATAGAAGGAATACTGCAGGAAGGATTTCAGCCATCCCCAGAACATCCACTCCATCTGCGGCACGATGAAAAACGGAATAAAGATCGGGCCAAGCAGCACGGCGATGGCCTGAGCGATGTAGCCGAAAGCGATGACGGCGTAGATCGCGGCCTGGGCGAGCACGATCAGGATGAGCACGATGGCGTACTTCAAAAAGCCGAGCGCGTCGGTGAGGATCGAGCTGACCGAGGGCTGGCCGGTGTTCTGGAAAGCGTTGTTCAGGCCGTCGATGATCTTTTGCGCGCTCGACTGATTGAGCTGATTGGCGAGCGCGGTGGTCTCATCCGCTACCAGGTGGACGAAGCTTTGGCCGAAGCCCGGAATCGGGTTCGAGTAGTAGTAGATCATCGTGTAGCCGAAAGCGATGGTGAGGATGAGGCTCGCCAGCTTATCGAGCGGGAAGGGCACCCCGCCGCCGGCGGCGGCGAGGGCCCACTTGATTCCAAACCACGCGAGCAGGATGACGGCAAAGCCGCGGAACAGGTTCAATCCGAGCTGCTGGAACAGGGCGGCGTTGCCGGTCATCATCTCGGTGAGATATTGAAAGAACGCTTGCATGGGTGTCATTGGAATCTCCCGTTGCTGCCTACGGCAGCGAATACGAAGTCATGGCGGATGTGAGACCGGCGGTCTCCTCGGCCATGACGGCGGGCGCGTTTTGGACGAACGAGGCTTGCTCGTTCAGCGCCTGCGCCTCGCCGTCGCGGGTGCGCTTGGATTCCAGCGCCCGCTGTTCGGCGAGCGTGACGAGCAGTTTGTTGGTGTCCTGCTGGTTGCGCAAGCCGATGACGTTGGCAGCGGCGACGCGGTCGAGAACCTCGACTTCG
Organism: Bryobacterales bacterium; assembly: GCA_963835855.1. Lineage (GTDB taxonomy): Bacteria > Acidobacteriota > Terriglobia > Bryobacterales > Bryobacteraceae > CAWIHA01. The sequence goes on from CAWIHA010000001.1 coordinate 91,375, forward strand.
GAGTGGTCCTGATCGTCGTCCGAAAGCGCATCGGCTTCGAGGCTGTTGATGGTCGTTTGAACCGAATCGGCGTTCGAGCGGATATTGCCGAGTACGTCCATGGTGTGCCCGGTGGCGCCGTCTGCGATCTCGACGTTCGCGTAATCGTAGAGCGCGGGATTACTGAGCAGGCTGGGCTGCGCGCTGAGTTTCAGCGTCGATGCGCCGTAGCCGCCGCTGCCGAGAGGCGTATTGATGCCTTGGACCCACTGTGCGGTCAGGCCGGAGTTGTTGGGCGCGCTCGAACGCATCCACCGGGTGAAAGCGGTCAGGAAGCGCTGCGGGCTGGCCAGACGCTTTGCGTCGAACTGCAACTGCTCGAGCTGGGCAGTGATCTGGTTGTAGGTTTGGACAAGCTGGTTGTACTGGGCCGATAACTGGCCGATCTCTTCGACCAGGTCGGCACAGGCGGTGGGATCGAAAACGATGTCGCCCAGGCCGAAGATTGCGAGCGCCGGTACGCTCAGGAGCGCGAGCGCGGCGGCGAGGATCGCGATTCGCCTTACGAGTTTCTGTTTCATGGATTCCTCCTATGATGTTTTGTCAACTCCAACCTGGTTCTCGTCCTTGGCAAGACGAACAAATTGCTGAGCATCTGGTTCCCGGCGGAGCCGTCCGTCGCGGTGAATCCACCCGCAGAACGGCGCGCAGGAGGCAAGGGCGCGCCGTGGATTGTCGCGGCGGAGCGAACCCTTGCCGCCGAGCACCGTTCTGCTACCGCGAATCCGGCGACGGACGGCGCAGCGGGAGCCAGATGCCTGGAATCCCGGTGGTGGGCTCCCGAGCTTTTTCATGACTCCTCCGCCAGCACGAAATTGGGGAAGTCCTGGAACACCCATTGGTTTTTCAGCGTCCGGTAAATGATGCCCAAGAACTTCCGCGCCAGCGCGATGATTGCCTTGCCGGCGCCGCGCCTGGCTTTAACCCGTTCGTAGAAGCTCTTCAGATACGGACTGTAATTGGCGGCGATCAGCGCCGATTGCACCAGCGCCGTCCGCCCCAGCTTGGTCCCGCGCTTGTGAATCCGGCCGCTCCGTTCGGTTTCGTTCGAGTTCGACACGCGTGGCACAATGCCGAAGTAGCTCGCCAAGTGGCCCTCGTCGGGGAAATCGTTCACATCCCCGATCACGCTGAGCAGAATCGCACCCGTGATCTTGCCGATTCCCTTGATGCTCGACAGGCCCTTGTGCCCTTCCAGCTTCGAACCTTCTTCGCCGATCGTCTTCTCCAAATCGGCGATGCTTTTGTTGAGGCTGCGGATCTGCTCGACGATCACCCGCAGCTCGATCCGCACGATCTCGTCGAAGGGCAGTTCCAGCACTTCGGCGAGCTTCTTTTCGCTCGACAAGGCTTCCTTGGCCAGGTTGAGACCGCGCGCGCTCAGAATATTGTTGATCTTGTTCTTCAGCGCCGTCCGTTGCTTCACCAGCGTGTCGCGGGTCTGCGTCAGGCTCGCCAGTTGCCCGTGTTCTTTATCTTTCATGCGCACCTCCGGCAGCAGTCCCTTGGCCAGATACAGCGACAGCAGCCGCGCGTCGTTCGGATCCGTCTTCTTCACCGACTGGCTGATCACCCGGAATTGATTGGTGTCGACCACCACCACACGCGCCACCAGCGGCGCCACGGCGTCGTAAAACAACCGCGTGTTGCCCGTGATCTCGACAGCCACCTCGTCTGACGGCCGCAGCTTCTTCACGAACCGCGCGAGAGCCTCCAGCGCCCACTCGGTCACATACGTCCGCTCGTTCTCCAACCGGATGCAGCAGGTGAACCGGTTGCGATGCAAATCGATGCCGATATATCGCTTTTCCATTTCTCTCTCCTGGTTGTGTAAACTTCCAGGCCGAGTAGACTCACTTTGCGGCGGTCACCACACTCCTATTCGAGGTCGCCAAGCGCCTCACGATGACGTTCAATCCACAGGTCTGACCAATCTCCTTTACGGGGTCGTTGCCCCAGCAAGCGCATCCAGCCTGTGACCTGTCTACTCCGGAAGTCCCCTCCCGGAGCCTACCGCCAATCTTCGGAGCTAGAGACATTCATCTCATCTCCTTTCGGTCCTATTTATGGGGACCGCCTACAGGTCCCCCGGCATTTTGTGGTTGTCGTAGGCCGGGACCACGAGATCGCTGGCGAGATAGATCTTGATCCGGTGGCCTTCCCGGATCGTGAAGGTCGGCAGGATGTTCAGGTACTTGTCGAGAATCTGCGTGGCGCTTTGCGAAAGGCTGCTGGCGGTGCCCTGGCGGTAGGCGTCAAGCCCGGTCTGGTTTAAGCCGTAGTTGGCGTTCGACGACGAGAATCCCGCTACGGCGCCGATAGCGAGCGCGACGCCGAACGTTTCGAGGTAGTGGTGATTTACTTGGTCACGAAGGCCGGTCTCACCAATCTGGTTCAGGCCTTTGAACTGATCGAGACTCAGCGAGTAGCCGTCCGGCATAATGATCCGGTGGAAGAAAACTGCGAGTCGTTCCTGACCGAAGCTGTCCACCTTTTTGACTTCGCCGAGCACGCGCGAGCCTTGCGGGATGAGCAGGTGCTGGCGGTCGTGCGAATAAACATCGGTGGTCACCATGCAGTTCACCGGGCCGGAGAAATAGGAAGCTAAGCGGTTGGTGAGCACGGTTTCGATGACCGTGCCCTCAAAGAGGCGATACTGCTGGCCGGCGGCTTCGCGTAGCTCCTCCGGCACGCGGTAGTGGGCGCTCTGGGATTCGGATTCGCCCACCAGAGCCGTGCTTGCTGGCGCGGCGGATTTGCGGTTCTCATCAGGAGCCGGAACCGCCGCTGCCGCGCTTGCCGGGCGCGGCAACGCGGTCTCGGCTGCGGCCTGGGCCGCCGCCGTGTACGTTTGGAGGGCCTGCGTATAGGCGTTCGACGGGGCTGCGGTCAGCTTATCCGCCGGTGCCTGGGCCTGACTGCTCTGGTCGGCTTTCCGGTAGCTGAGCGCGATATTCGAAGCAAAAAGCGAGGCGTATTCGCGCTTCGCTTTTTCGGCGGCGATCTGGTTCTCGGGCGTCTGGGACTCGCCGCCGTAGTCCGGCCGGTACGGATTCCGGTCCGGGTAGCCGCCGCTTTGTTCGGGATTGGGCGCGCCGGAATTTTCGCCCGTGACGGCCCGCGCCAAGCCATTCTTGGCCTCGGCAAGTTGCGCCTGCTCGGTCTTCAGCTTCTGTGCCTCATCCTCGATGCGTTGCTTGAACTCCTGGATACGCTGCTGGCTCGGGTCCGTGGCGTTTGTGCCTTGCGCGGTGCCGACGGGTTTTGGCTTGTTCGCGCCGCCCGAACTGAAAGCGATCACCGAAACCATTACGACGGCGATCGCAACGAGTGCCCAGACCTGGGCGTTTTTCGGCAGCGTTCCCGGCGGCTTCTGCGGGCTCGCTGCGGCTGCTGGACCGGAGTTCGGAGTGGGAGTGGTTGCCATGGTCAGCTCCTATTGCTCGACCTTCGTAAACGTCAGCTTTGCCTTGCCGACGGCGAGATAGCCGCTCTCCAGGACTTTCGCGACGACGTACGTGCCGTTTTTGAATTCGAAGTTGACCAGATTCGGCTTGCCGTCTTTCACTTCATAGAGCGAGGGCACCTCCTGCGGGCTGGCCTGAAGGTAAGTGAACTTGCCGTCGTTATAGATCGCGCTGACGTAGAACGGCGCTGTGTTCGCCTGGAAGCGATACGGAAATTTCAAAGCCTTGGTCGGGTACTCCTCGCGGAACTTGCCGGTGTCGCGCTCGATTGCCTGTTGCGCGCTCGCCTTCGCCTCGCGTGTTTCGGCTTTGGCGATTTCGATCTGCTGCCGGTAGTCCTCGACGGTCTGCGCGGTGACGAACCTGGGCGGCGCGGCAATCGCCGAGATCATCGACTCGTCGCGCAATTCGACGAAGACCTTGAGATCGGCCTCGGTATCCGGCTGGCCCGAAACTTCTTCGAGCACGAACGAGTACACGTTACCGCTCGCCGTGATGAGGTTGAGATCGGTGCGCGCCCGCTCCTTGGCCGGTTTCACATAGGCGAAGTTCTGGCTGCCGTTGACGACCCAGAATTCCTTGTCGCCGCATACGAAGTCGAGGATCTGTTCGTTCTTCGGCAGCACGACGAGCGTCGTAAAGCGGAGCCGGGCGTTGATGCGGATCACGTCCTTGTCGCCGTACTGGACGGTGCGCGCACCGTTACCGGATGGTGCGGGCACTACCGCCGCGCCGCCGTTGCCGGCCGCGAACAGGGAACCACAGAAGATGAGACTGAGAGCGATTCGAGATGTCATATGGATGCCTTTCTGGATGCCGCGAGCACCTGCAGACCGCGCTTGAGCCCGTGCTGCCGGATGGCCTCGCGTTTGCGTTGGTTGTCGAAGGGGCTATTGGTGTAGAGCCAGTAGCCCGTGTCGTCCACGTTGAGGTTTACGACCCGCGCCATGTCGGGCCGTTTGATGAGCGCCTGCTTCTTTGGAATCAGCTCCGCGACGATTGCGGATTCGGTTACGTTCAGATGGAAGATGTCCCGGTAGACGGTCTGATCCATGCCGGGATTGGCGAGAAAGATGGTGGTTGCGCAGCTTTCGACGATGATGCGCAGGATGTCGCTTTTGGCGAGGTCGTCGCTCGACTGCGTGGCCATGATGAGCGCGGCGTTGCGTTTCCGCCACGTTTTCAGCGCTTCGGTGATGTATTCCTTGATGGTGTCGTTCTTGAGAAACCGCCAGGCTTCGTCCATCACGAAGGCTTTGAAAGTGGTTGTTAGCTCCGGCGCGTAGATCGACGCGTTGGCGCGGTGGAGTACGTAGAAGAGCAGCGGCTCCAGAACCTGCGGGTACTTGTCCAAACCCTCGAAGTCGAACGCCTGAAAGCGCGCTAACGATAAGGTGTCTTCGGCGTTGTCGAAAAGCGCCGCGTACTGGCCGCCGCTCACCCAGCGCGCCAGGTGCTGGCCAATGTGCCGCGGGAGAATGTTCGAAAGCGTAAACAGGCGCCGCTGGCTGCGATCAATCTGATACAGGTTTTCGATCTGCTCGTAAAGGTCCTTCTGCTCGGCGTTCGTGAGCGTGTACCCGCCGCCGCTTTCAACCAGGACTTTCACGAACGAGAACAGGAAGTGCAGGTTTTCCTTCGTCGGATCGAGAGAAAACGGGTTGATCGTAAACGCCCGCCGCTCGATCCCCACGCGCGCGTAGCTGCCGCCAAAAAACGTCGTGATGTCCTGGTAGCTGCCGCCCAAATCGAAAATGAAGGTGTACGGCTTGTACTTTTGAAGATTGGTCAGCAGAAAATTCAGGAAGAACGACTTGCCGGCGCCGGTCGCGCCCAGCACCATGGTGTGAGCGCGGTCCTGATAATGCAGGTTGAGGTAATACGGCGTGCCGTGATTGGTTTCAAGCACCGCAAGATACTCGGCGCCCAGGTGGGCGTTCTCGCGCTCGCCCGTCGAGAGCGTGAACAGAAACGAGAGGTCGGCGTAGTTCGTGTTGAGCAGGTACATGTAGCGCAGGTTGTAAGCCCAGTTGCCGGGCACGATGGCAAGAAAGGCGTTCAGAACGTTGTAGCTCTCTTCGAGCAGCACCGCGTCGCAGTTCGAGAAGACCTTGAACGCCTCGGCCGTCGCCGCCTCGACCGCTTGCAGGCGGTCCTTCGCATAGAGCACCAGCGTCATGCTGAAGCGTCCGAAGTAGTTGCCGTTGACTTCCAACTCGCGTAAACAGGAGCCCAGATCCGATACGAGTGCCTGGGCCGCGTCGTCGATAAGCATTTCCTGGGGATTGGGCTGGCCGTTGCCCAGGTAGTTCGTCATCGAGCTTTTGGCGTTGTGAAAGTGCCGCCGCTTGCTCTGAATCTCCTTGCGGGCGTCGAAGTTCGTCACCCGCTGCCACTCGCTCGCGACGATGCAGTTGGCTTCGATTTCGTAAAGCGACCGCAGAATGTGCGGCCAGGTCTGCGCGGGCGGTTCCTTGAGCGTGAGCACCTTGACGTAGTAGGCGTCGAGGCGGAGGTGCCCGCGGTGGCACTCCAGGTTTGAATCGCAGACGTAGTAGTCGAGGAAGGTGTCGTGCTTGAGCCGCACGGTATCGGATTTGTACGGCGCAAAGTTCAGAAGCCGCCGGAAGAACCCGAACGCGGCATCTTTCGCCAGCAACTCGGGCTTCGCCGTGTCCTCAAGCTGAACCAGGAAGCTGCGGACCTTGTTGGCAAACAAGTCACACGCGCGGTTGATTTCCGCTTCGATAAACAGTGCGGTCTTTGTTGCCGACAGCCACTCGGCGGCGGTTTCGGCCGGGTGCTTAAAGATGTTGCGGAACCGTTTGCCTTCGTGCCGCGCGCCCGCGTAGAGAATCACGAAAAAGATGTCGAGCGTGTACATGTCCCCCGACTTGCGCTTGAGAAACGCCACCCGGTTCGCGATCGCTTCCTCGAGGACCGGGTTGTCGGGATAGTCGCGGTGCGGAATCTCGGGCGCGTCGCGCTTCAGGATGTACTGATAGAAGCGGTACTTCTCATCGAAGATCCGGAGCGCGGCCTCGAACCGGCGCGCGACTTCGTTCAACTGGCCGTGATCGAGGCACTCGTAATCGACGCCCCGGACGCGCAGCACGACCCCGAGGTCGCTGCTTTTGGTAAGAAACGTGTGCTCGTCGATGAAGCCGTAAAGGTTGAGCTGGCTCGACAGCGCGCCGGCCTCTTCCTGGTAGTCACGAATGATGCGGCTGGGTTTTATCATGGCGAATCCACTTCGGATGAAAATATTCGAGCTTGCCGGGGTCGTAGAGAACCTTGGCGCGCGAGGAGTTGAGAACGATGCGGAGGATCTCCGCATCGTGCCGTGTGGCCCAGCGCGCGAACAGATACAACGCGGCGAACATCAGGATTCCCCCGAGAAAACTCGAAAACATGTTGAAGGTTGCGCCGCCCATTACGACGGCGAAAAAGAAATAGCGCCGGTCAACGCCCCAGATGGTGAGGGGCTTGTTGAGCGATTTGTAAACCACGTGAATCCTGGGCTCGTTTGCCATTTCACAGTCCCGGCACACTCCGGGCGCATGAGCGGAAATGCCCGCCCCGAAACTGCGAGGGAGTGTTACTGGTTACTCTCTGTTACTCAACTTACGACGACGGAAACAGCCACGCCATGAAATTCACGGCGCCGATTGCCATGCCTACGCCGAACACGATGCCCGCGAGCATTCGTTTCGACTGGCCTTCGCCGAAGGCGAACATCAGGCCCCCGACGACAATGGCAACGAGCGACAGGCCGCGCGCAATAGTGCTTGTGAAGGCCGTCTGAAGCACGTTGACGGCGTTGTCCCACGGATCGGAGCCTGTCGATTGCGCGAACGCTGGCGTTCCCGCAAGCACCAAGCCCAGCGCGATGGTGCTCTTAAATCGTAAAAGCTTACCAAAGTTAGCGGTCCACGCTCTTCCAATCTTTGTAAAATCGCGAAAAACTTTCATTCTGAAAATGCCCTCCTACTAAGTAAGAGGGTTTTTTTAGGCCAAAACTGTCAGACGCGCCCGTAACTTTTTTGCGGGTATCGGCGAGAATCGGAAAAACAGACGCGAAAAGTACTAGCGGTGGAAACTTAGATGTACTCAACGGCGTCTAATAAATTTACGGCGCTCTTTTTTTAGGGAGGCGCATGAGGCCTGAACGTCGCATATGGGTCAGGCCGGCGGACGACCAGGGAAATCCGGTCGATCCTCGGCTGGAAGAGGCAGCCTACGCGCTGGAGCAGATCGCCCTCGGCTATCGGCGGGATGAGCTTGGCGACGAGGCGTGTGCAAGCGCGCTGTTGGAAGCTGCCGTTCAGATAGGATCGCGGGCCGGGCCGCGAGCCCGGATCGACAGCCCCAGCGCCTATCTTCGGAAGATTTTTGTTCGCCTCGTCGATGCCGAGATCGAAAAGCGGAGCCGTTTGGTTTCGATAGAGGCGGTGGAGACCGATGAACGGTTTTCTGCCACAGATGGGCGCATCGAAGATGTCGAGCGGTCGCTACTGGTCGAGACGCTGCTCGAACGGATGGATGCCCGGACGCGCTGGATCGTCGAGGCGTACATCCTCGGTATGAGCCGTTCTGAGATCGCGCGCGAACTTGGGGTCACGCCCAACTGCGTTTCGCAGCGGTTGAAGAATGGTTTGGCGCGGCTTCGAAAATCGCTTCACTTATCGCGGTAGAGGCGTTACAATCGAGCCGTGCCCAAGAAGCCGGCTAAAACTCGCCGGGCAAAAACGCGTGAACGTTGCCTACCCTCATCGACGACTGCCGCAACGCCCGAGGCGGAAAAGGCAGCCGGGGCTGCTCCGCGCCTGTCCGACGAAGAAGTTCTGGAACTGCTGCGCCGAACCAGTCTGCACGGCTTCCCCAATCCCGACCGTAAAGGCTGTCCGAGCACAGACGTTCTGGAAACCCTCGCCCTCCATACCGGCCAGGTCTCCATCAACGACCCGGCGATCCACCACGTCACCCACTGCTCGCCCTGCTTCGCTGAAATCCAGCGCCTCCGCGCCCGGAATAAAAAGGTCAGCTGACCAGAACCCGCCTGCCCAAGGTCCGGTGACCACGTGTATTGACATTGTCGGGCAAACGGGCTAGTCTCGTAGTAGAAGGAAACACAAGCATGGCATTACGTACTACGCGTAGCGAGAAGCTCGATCTGCGGCTGACGCGCCAGGCCAAGTTGGCCTTGCAAGCGGCAGCGGCGGCTTCACGCCGCTCGGTGAGCGAGTTCGTCTTGGAGAGTGCGCTCACCAGGGCTGATGAAGCGCTCGCGGACCGGCGGTCGTTCGGTCTGAATGCCGCACAGTGGAAGGCGTTTCTGGCCGCGCTCGATGCTCCGCCGCGCCCGCTGCCCCGCCTGAAGCGCCTTATGAAGGAACCCAGCTTTTTCGATGCTGGGCCTAAACAGTGACCCCTGCCCGCCGGATCGAGAAGCTACGCCGCGATCACCCGGCTGAAGGCTTCGATTGCGGGCGTGAGGAACTGAATCGGTATTTATTGCGTTATGCCTGGCAGAACCAGCAGGCGAGTGCCTCGCAAACGTACGTTGGCGTCGTTGGCGATGCCATCGTGGGCTTTTACACTCTCGCGGTGGGCCAGGTGATGCGCGAGGAAGCGCCGGAGCGCTTGTCGAAGGGCCTGGCAAAACACCCGATACCGATCATGCTGCTCGCGCGTCTGGCGGTAGACCGGCGCTGGCAGGGGCAAGGCGTGGGCAAGGCGCTCTTGCGAGATGCCATCGAGCGCACCTTGCAGGCGGCCGAGATTGCCGGCATCCGCGCTTTCGCGGTTCATGCGAAGGACGAGGAAGCCAAGCGCTTCTATGAGCACTTCGATTTCGTCGCCTCCCCCACCGATCCTATGCATCTATTCGTTCTGTTGAAGGACGTGCGGCGTATCATCGCGGGGCCATAGTTTCCATCTCACGTACAGACCGCCAACGAGGCGGAGTCAGTCTTTTGCGTCAGGCGGTGAATGCAATTCAGGAATAGCAGAGGGCAGGCCCGCCGTTCGGTGAACGGCGGGCCTCCACGGTTACGTGCGGTTGCGCTTGCGAACGGCTTTCGAGGAGTTGGATTGGCCGCTTGCGCGAGCCTTCCGGCGCTCCTCGCGTTTCTTGCGCTGCGCCGCGAACTCGGCGGCAGCCGATTCAGCGATTTTCTGAACGTTGACGCGATAGCGTTTGGCAACGGTTTCGAGGCGCTCCGCGCCATCGCCTGAGTAGGCGTTGTACGTTGCGTCGAGCAAGGACAACTCGATAAGCAATCGGCTGTATCCGGTTTCATCGAGGTTCTTCAGCGTGCCGCCAATCTCCGCTGGTTGCGGCTTCTGCTGTTTGCCGGTTGCGGGTGTTGGCGAGTGGCGCTGGCTCAGAATGGTCCGGCACTCGTGGGGAAGCCGGTTCACGAATTCGCGGGCCACTAGATCGAGGTCGGCCTTTGCCAAAGGCGTCGTGACTCTGCCGAGGATCGCCGAAAGCACGCGGCAACGGATGGCGAGTTCCTGTTTCCGCTGTTCGTCTTGCTTGCGATTCTCGGCGCGCATCCGGTCTTGCGCCTCCCGTGCCGTCCGCGATTCCGCATGATGCGTTTCGCAGGCTGGATCGGCGCAAACATCGACGATGCGCCCGCAATTCCCGCCCTCTACAATGATGGCTTTGGTTACGTGCGGGCACTTCTTGCGCTCGGGGGGAAGTTTCCCGTGGCCGTTACGCGATGCCTTGGTCACGATCTCGACGTATTGCCCGTGTCCGATGATGCCGTTCGAATGCGTTCCCCAAGCCTGGGAAATTTGGATGAGTTGGGGATTGCGCGCGATGGACGCCTGGACGTGCGCGCTCACTTTGGCCTGATAGCAGTTGCTATCGAGGCAGGCGTCATGACTGGTCTCGGGGAAAAGCAAGCTGTTTGCTCCGGTTCGTTTCGCGCAATCGTGGCAGCTTCCGGCCTCCGCGCAAAGCCCCGCGTCGGCTCTATCAAACGGCGCGCTCTGCAGATCGAGCAACAGGTTCGACTCGATCCACGCGGCAAGCTCGCGAACCGGGAGCACGAACTCGGTCTGACCGCTGTTCATCCAAGTGGATTTGAAGGCCGCTTTGAACGCCTCGTGCTGCTGTTCGGACGGCAGTTTGGCGATAAGCAAGGCATGGCCGATGGTCAGCTTGTCGGCAAGAAAAGCTTCGGCGACATCGGGAACGAGTTCGGTCAATCTCAACCTGCCGGCTACATACGCCGGAGATTTGCCCGCGCGCTCGGAAATTCGCGCAATGGTGTACTGTTGGTCCGGCAAATCGAGCAGCGCGCGGAAACCCTGGGCTTCCTCCAAGGGGTGAATGTTTTCGCGTTGCAGGTTCTCGATCACCTGCGCAACCAACGCGCCGGCGTCGCTCAGTTGGACGACGCGGACCGGGACGCTATCGGTCCCGGCCAGTTTCGCCGCCCGGAAGCGGCGCGAACCGGCGATAATCTCAAACCGGTCGTCGCCGATTCCACGCACCAGCAGCGGGGCGAGAACGCCTTGCGAGCGAATGCTCGCGGCCAACTCTTGTAAGCTGGCCTCGTCATAACGTTTGCGCGGGTTCGCCGGGGATTCGACAAGCTGCGCAATCGGCAGGTCGCGGTAGTCTGAAGTCTGGAGAGACGGATTCTGTACGGTTTCCATATTGAGTTTTCCTTTCCTGGTTAATTGCGTTGCGGGTTTGCCGCCGCAGCCTCGCCAGGCTCGATGGCCCGGAGGATGACGGCAGCGGTTTGCTGAATGATGGCGAGCGACTCGGCTAAGGTTGCCTTGTCGCCGCCGTGCAGTTGCACGTAGTCCGAGAACGCGGTGTTTACGTCAAGTCCGATGGCGGAAGCGACCACGAAGGCGACCGCTTCGGCCTCGGTCTCGCGCACTATATGCGTCGTTTGCTTGCGCCGCTCCGCGCCGTGAAGCATTTCGTGAGCTGCTTCGTGGGCCAAAACCGCCAGATGTACGGCGGGCGTAAGGTCCGGCAGCAGCGTGATTTTGCCGCCGGATGACATCCCCCTGGCGGGCGCGATTGCGCTGTCATATTCGAGGGTGATGTTTCGGCTGGCGACGAACGCGTTAAGCCGCGCGAGGTAGTCTCGCGGATCGCCGTTCACCGTGGCGAACTCGGGCAACTCCGCGCCATCGGTCTGCGAAATGTCCCAGACGTGGCACGCTTTGAAGCCGAATACGCGGGACTGTTCGTTGTCTTCCCGTTCTTCGCCGTCGCGCCGTTTGCGGCCCACCATCGGCGCGAAAATGACAATGCCTTTCTCGCCCTTGCGGACCTGCCGCCCGAGTGTGAGCCAAAAATGGTAGCCTCCTACGCGAGTCGCTTGCGCGAACTGGGTGTAGATGAGCAAAACATTGTTCCAAGAGTATTTTCGGAACCGCCCCATGGCGGCGAGGTAGTTGCGAAGCGTTTCGCTCTGGCCCTTCTCCAGAGCTTCCAGGAGCGCGTTGAGCGCGTTCTCGGCGAGTTGTTTGGCTTGATCGGTTTTCATTTTGGGATCTCCTGATGGCGGGAGGGGTTCTCTCAGGCGCATCGCGCCGCCCTCCTGTGGATCTGCCCCTTAGAAGGGCAGATCCGTTGGCTCCGCGTTGGGAGCGGTGTCGGCCTGATCGCGCTCGGCGCGGTCGAGCTTGAGGATGGAGTCCACGCGGATCTCCCAGACGCGGCGCTTCACGTCGATCTTGGCCTTCTTCTCGCCGGCCTTCTCGACGTACTCGCGGCTGCGCAGTTCGCCCTCGATCTGGACGTGCATTCCCTTCATGAGGCAGGCCGCCCAATCGCCGAGCTTGCCCCAGGCGATGCAGCGATGCCATTCGGTGCGGCTGACGTACTCGCCGGTGGTCTTGTCCTTCCAGAACGTTTTGGTGGCCAGCGAAAGGACCGTGTAGGCGATGTTGTTGGTCTTGGTCGAGCGGCGCTCAGCGTCTTTGCCGAGGAAGCCGATGAATGTTACGCGATTTTGGAACATGTAAAGTTTCTCCGTTTCTGCCCCGTTCTCTCGGGGCACCCGGAAGCGAGGGAGGCCGCTCCCAAGGGCAAGGGCGGCTTTTTCCGGGGGGACCGCCAAGAATCTTCGCCGGGGTAGCGAAAGGCGTCAGCCGGGAATCTTGGCGGGGGAGCCGGAAACCCGCAGGGCGGCGCAAGCCGAAGCAGAGGCCCGCAGTCCCGCCGGGCGCGGATTAACGACCGAGCAGTGCCCGAGAGAAAAGGGGAAGGAAGAGGAGAGCATGGGCCAGGAACGAGACTCAACCGAGGCCCCGCGAAAAGCGTGCTGTGTCAGCACCAGCGTCAAGACCTCAGAGCCGAAACGGTTTGTTGCGGCACCAGACCGGGAGAAAGACCGCCGGGGGTCAGTCGGCACGATGCGAGCTGCTTCGATGGTTGCGAGTGGTGGCGGCCCAGCACGAAGAGGGAACGTGGAGGAAGCGCGGCAGCGGCACAGTAGTCGGGAGGGATAGAAGGCCAAAGATCGCAGGGTTGAGGAGATACCAGCGGCCGAACCCACGCTGGCGACCCCGCCACCATTGCGCAGGCGGAAGGTGCCATGGCGCGCTTTGCCGCAATCCCCGTACTTGGAGTACCTTTAGTACGAACTCGCAGGGGCGCCGCTGGATTGTATTGCACAGAAGCCTCGTCTGGGTTGTACGGCATACTTAGTAAAGAATCCGAATAAGCCATTGCGTTCACGTGTAAGAGCACATAACCACAACGTGCAGGTGGTGCTCTGCACCTGGTTCGCTCATGAAAGTTATTTCAGGATTTATTAAGTGGTGGTACCGCTGACCGCGATTGGCCGGGTGTCGGCCACAGCGCATGCCAGAGTGGGCATCTCCTAACACAATAGAGGTGCCAGCGTCACTACACTCCGAAATCTGTTCGCCTTCGGCCCAGGGTGCCGTTCGCGTTGCTCTTCGGAATCAGCGTTCGCCTTCGTCGGAATCCACACCTCACCGGATCGTGTACGTCGCCGTGCTCACTGTGCTGTTGGTCAACCCGCTCATGTACGCCAGGGCCTTGATCGTGGTGGTGGCGCTGACCGTGATCGGCCCAGTGTAAAGCGTCCCCGCTGTGTTGCTGGGCGTGCTGCCGTCCGTGGTGTAGTTGATCGAGGCCCCGCTGGTGGCCGTGCTCAGCGTCACTGTCTGCGGTGTCGTGTATGTCCCGCCCAAGGGGCTGAAGGTCGGCGGCAAAACTTTGATCGTGTACGTTGCTGTGCTCACCGTGCTATTGGCGAGGCCAATCATGTACGCCACGGCCTTGATCGTGGTCGTGGCGCTGACCGTAATCGGTCCGGTGTAGAGGGTCCCAGCCGTGTTGCTGGGCGTGCTGCCATCGGTGGTGTAGTTGATCGAGGCCCCGGCGGTGGCCGTGCTCAGCGTCACCATCTGCGCCGTGGTGTATGTGCCAGCGGCCGGACTGAAGGACGGCGGCAAAACCCGGATCGTATAGCTTGCCGTACTGATTGTGCTGTTCGTTAAACCGGTGGCATACGCCACGGCCTTAATCGTCGTGGTGGTAGCGACCGTAATCGGTCCGGTGTAGAGCGTCCCCGCCGTGTTGCTGGGCGTGCTGCCATCGGTGGTGTAGTTGATCGAGGCCCCGGCGGTGGCCGTGCTCAGCGTCACCATCTGCGCCGTGGTGTATGTGCCAGCGGCCGGACTGAAGGACGGCGGCAAAACCCGAATCGTATAGCTTGCCGTACTGATTGTGCTGTTCGTTAAACCGGTGGCATACGCCACGGCCTTGATCGTCGTGGTGGTAGCGACCGTGATCGGGCCGGTGTAGAGCGTCCCCGCCGTGTTGCTGGGCGTGCTGCCGTCGGTGGTGTAGTTGATCGAGGCGCCGCTCGTGGTCGTGCTCAGCGTCACCGTTTGCGCCGTAGTGTATGTGCCAGCGGCAGGACTGAAGATCGGGCCTATGGCCCGGATCGTGTACGTCGCCGTGCTCACCGTGCTGTTGGTCAGACCACTGGCATAAGCGATTGCCTTGACGGTAGTGGTACCGGCCACCGTAATCGGCCCGGTGTAGAGCGTTCCCGCTGTGTTGCTGGGCGTGCTGCCGTCCGTGGTGTAGTTGATCGAGGCCCCGGCGGTGGTCGTGCTCAACGTCACTGTCTGGGATGCGGTGTAGGTTCCGCCCGAGGGACTGAACGTCGGGGCCACAGCCCGGATGGTGTACTTTGCCGTGCTCACCGTGCTATTTGTCAGGCCGCTCATAAATGCGACGGCCTTGACCGTGGTCGTACCGGCAACCGTGATCGGCCCGGTGTAGGGCGTGCCCGCTGTGTTGCTGGGCGTGCTGCCATCCGTGGTGTAGTTGATCGAGGCCCCAGCGGTTGCCGTGCTCAGCGTCACGGTCTGCGCGGTAGTGTACGTGCCACCGGTAGGGCTGAAGGTCGGCGGCAGGACCCGGATCTTGTACGTCGCTGTGCTCACTGTGCTGTTGGTCAGACCACTGGCATAAGCCACAGCCTTGATCGTGGTCGTGCCGGTGACCGTGATCGGCCCGGTGTACAGCGTTCCGGCCGTGTCGCTGGGCTTGCTGCCGTCTGTGGTGTAGTTGATCGAAGCCCCGCTGGTGGCCGTGCTCAGCGTCACCGTTTGCGCCGTGGTGTATGTCCCGCGTCCTGGGCTGAAGGCCGGCGCTACCGCCCGAATCGTGTATTTCGACACGGCAACCTTGCTGTTGGCGAGGCCGCTGGCATACGCTATGGCCTTAATTGTGGTCGGGCCAGTGACTGTGATCGGCCCAGTGTAGATCGTCCCAACCGTGTTGCTCGGTGTCGTGCCATCGGTGGTGTAGCGGATTGTGGCCCCACTCGTCGCGGTGCTCAGAGTGACCGTCTGGGCTGTGGTATAGCTCCCACCCAACGGGCTGAACGTCGGCGCGGCCGCTGAGGCCGGCGGAAGAAGCGTGATTGTTGCCGAGGCGCTTTTTGCCGGGTCGATCTGACTTTGCGCGGTTACAACCACGGTGTATTGAACGGGGATCGAAGATGGCGCCGTATACAGCCCTGCAGCGTTAATGCTGCCTGCCTGCGCCCCAGCCGGAGCATCCAAACCCAAAGCCACGGACCACGCAAGCAGCACGTTAGCGCTGCCCGTCACCATTGCACTGAACTGCTGCGTTTGAAGCGGCGACAGAGTCGCGCTCGTCGGGGCAACCGTGATGGTGACGCCCTGCAGCATGTCCCGCTCGATCTCACTCTGGCTCAGTGCGCGGTTGTAGATGCGCACCTCATCAATCATGCCTGTGAAGTAGTCGCCCCACACGCTGTCGCCACCGATATGTAGCGGCTGTGGCGCCGTCACTATCGGACCCGTCTGAGGATTGCTGGCTACCAGAACGCCGTTGACATACAGATTCTGAACCGTTCCGTCATAGGTTGTTGCCAAATGGGTCCACGTGCTCATAGGAAGTTGCGACGGGCCGTATAGCAACTGCTCTCCACCGATGAATACATCCCCGGCGGGCCAGTCGCCATCAGAAGTCGAGAACAGGCCGTAACAGACTTCCTGATCCTGCTCTTTGACTATCACTCCCACCCAGTCGTCTACAGAGGAGGACGGCGTGAGATTCACCCATGCCTCCAGCGTCATCCCTGTAGTCAGGTCCAGCGTGATGGAGTCGGGCACTTCAACCCAGCTGTTGCTGCCGTTAAACACCAGGGCGCTTCCTTGCTCTCCTGAGCTGGTCCACGTTGCGCTAGTGATGACGCCGTTGTTCCCGTTGCCTGACGAATCGTTCGCAATCGTTCCCGCACCCTCGTTGAAGTTGTAGTAAGCCACCAGATTAGGGGTAGCGGAGTTAGTGGTCGCGCTGGCGCTTCCCGAGAGGGCGGAACTGTTCCCCTGCGCGTCGTAAGCCGCGATGGTGTATGTGTACGTGGTGGAGGCGACCAACCCGAGATCAGAGTACGAGGTCGTGGTGCTGGCGCCGACCGGCACGCCATTGCGCAAAATGTTGTAGCCCGCCACGCTGGCGCCAGCTTCAGCCGAAGCGGTCCAGGAGAGGTCGATCTCCGAGGCCGAAACGGTGGTTGCCGTCAGTCCGCCTGGCACCGAAATGGAGCCTGACTCCGGCGGCATGAGCGTGATCGTGGCCGTTCCTGTCGTCGTCCAATCGGCTTGGCTGATCGCCGTGACCGTAATGACTTGTGGCGTGCTAATGGTTGCGGGTGCTGTATACAACCCGGACGCGTTGATCGTGCCCACGTTCGGATAGACGTTCCACGTTACGGTGGTATTCGGAGTATTGACAACGGTTGCGCTGAATTGCAGCGTCTGCGATGCATAGACGATTGAACTGGCGGGGCTGACGGACACCGCGATAGCCGGCAGCAGGGTGATCTGCGCCGTCGCCGACTTGCTCGTTTCGGCCTGGCTGGTCGCCGTCAACGTCACGGTCTGCTGCGTGGCAATGCTTCCTGGGGCGGTATACGTGGCGTAGAAGGGGTTCGCATAAATTGTGCCCACGTTCGGGCTGAGCGACCAGGTCACGGCGGTGTTCGCACTGTTGGTCACAGTTGCGTTGAATTGCTGTGTCCCCCAGGGGTTGAGCGTCGCGACGGCAGGGTTAACCGACACCGTCACATCCGGCAACAAAGTGATCTGAGCCGTTGCCGTCTTGCTGGTGTCTGCTTGGCAGGTGGCCGTAACCGTTACGGTCTGTTGTGCGGTAATGGCGGCGGGAGCGGTGTAGAGGCCGGAAGGGTCCATCGTTCCGACATTTGGGCTGAGAGACCAGGCTACAGCCTTGTTGCTCGTCTTGGTGACCGCAGCGGTAAACTGCTGTGTTTGGGAGGGATAGACCGTGACGCTCAGCGGGCCGACGAACACGTTCATTGCATTCTGCATGTCGCTCTGAATCTCAGCCTGGCTTAGGGCCCGGTTGTAGATACGCACTTCGTCTATCACCCCGGCCGGGAAAGCCCCGCTCCCACCAAATCCGATGTACAGCGGGTCTGATGATTGCTGTATCGTGCCGACTCCTGCAAAAAAGCCCGAACTCAAGGCGCCGTTGACAAAGAAATTCACATTCGCGCCGTCATACGTCCGTGCCAAATGTGTCCAAGTGTTGACAGGGATATTGCCAGCTCCGATCATGCTAGCTTCACCGTTGACACCGATGAGCTCCATACCCCCCACAGTCATGACGTAATCGCCTTTGCTGATCACATAGAGCGTCCCAGCCAGTTGGGTCGGGTTCACCCACGCCTCCAGCGTCATTCCTGTAGTCAACTCCAGCGAGTTGGAATCGGGCACTGTGACCACGTTGTCGCTGCTCAACGCAAGACCGCTCCCCCACTTCCCCGAGCTGCTCCAGCTTGCGGCGTTAATGGTCCCGTCGTTCCCGTTTCCTGAGCAATCGTGAACGACTGTACCTTGCCCTTCATTGAAGTTGTAATACGCGACTAAACCAGGCACGGGGGTACCGCTCGAAGCGCTAACGTTAGCACTAACGCTGGCCGATGGATTGGAGTTGTTCCCCTGAGCGTCGTAAGCCGCGATTGTATAAGTATACGAGCCGATGCAGGCTACCGCGAGGTCCGCATACGCGGGAGCCGTGCTGGTCCCGGCCAGCGCGCCATCACGGAAAATGAGGTAACCCACGACGGAACTGGCCGGATCGGCGGCATTCCATGTCAGATCGACTTCTGACGGAGAAACGGCGATTGCCGTCAAACCCTGCGGCACCGGGAGCGAGGCCGAAATGCTCGGCACGAGCGTAATCGTGGCGCTTGCCATCGCAGTACTGGCGGTACTGTTGGTTTGGCTGGTAGCGGTAACCGTAATCGTCTGCACAGAGGCAACTATCGCCGGTGCCGTGTAAAGGCCGGTTGCGTCGATCGTCCCTACGGCCGCGCTGAGCGACCACGTCGCGGCCATATCAGAGGTGAACTGTTGCGTCCCCAAGGCGGACAATTGCACGCTAGCCGGGCTGATGGTGATGTTGGCCGCCGGCAGCAGCATGTCGTTCTGAATCTCGACCTGGCTCAGAGCACGGCTGTAGATGCGGACTTCATCGATCATGCCGTTGAAGTACCCTCCTGGCCCGCTGTAGAACCCGCCCGATAAAGGCGCGGACCCAATGCGCAACGGCCCAAGCGTCGAAATCAAGGCGGCCGGCCCCACCTGGGTCTGGCTATTTACCTGAACACCGTTCACAAACAGCTTCAAAGTCGTGCCGTCATAGGTTGTTGCGAGATGGCTCCAGGTATTCGGAGAAAGTCCCGAGGGGCCGAACACGCCGATGTCCTGCTCAGCGTCGCCGATGAACCCAAATCCAGCGGGTGTGTTACTGACCCACGAGTTCGCTAATAAGGCATAGCCCGAGCCTCCCCAACTGCCCTTATTGATGATGTCATTATTCGAGCTAAGAGAAGCCGGATTCACCCACGCTTCCAGGGTCATGCCCGTCGTCAAGTCCAGCGAGTTGGAATCGGGCACTTCAACCCAACTGCTGCCGTTGAACACGAGCGCGCCCCCTGCCGTCCCCGATGTACTCCATGTGGCATTGGTGATCACGCCATTGTTACCGTTGCACGAGGAATCGTATAGTGACGTGCCCGCCCCTTCACTGAAGCTGTAATAGGCCACCAGACCCGGCGCCTGTGTGCTGGCAAGCGTGGTGGCGCTCACACCGGAGGACTGCGCGGACAGGTATCCTTGAGCGTCATATGCCGCGACCGTATAAGTGTACGAAGTGGAGAAGACCAATCCAAGATCGGAGTACGAGGTGGTCGAGGTCGTACCCGCCAACACTCCGTTTCGGAAGATGTAATAGCCCGCAATGGCACCGCCTGGCTCGGTCGATGCCGTCCAGGATAAATTGATCTGTAAACAAGAGACGGCTGTGGCTGTCAGCCCTTGCGGCACTGAGATTGAGGTCAATATCTGCGGCTCAAGCGCGATGACGGCGGTTCCCGTCGTTTTGTAATCGTACTGGCTGGTTGCCGTGACGGTTACAGCCTGCTGGGAGACAATTGTCGCGGGCGCCATATAAAGGCCGGTCGCGTCGATGCTCCCCACAGACGGGCTGACGAACCATCTCACGGCCGTGTTGGAAGTATTCGTGACGGTGGCCGTGAACTGTTGCGTCTGGGACGCGTAGAGGGTCGCACTGGCCGGGCTGACGGAAACGCTCACCGCCTGCATATCGCTCTGAATCTCGGCCTGGGCCAGAGCACGGTTATAAATGCGAACTTCTTCGATCATTCCGTTGAAGTACTGTCCCCAAACACTGTCCCCTCCGATCCGCAGCGGTTGCGAGGATGTTGCTATCGCACCCGTCAGGGGATTGCTACCCACCAGAGCGCCGTTAAGATAAAGATTCTCGTTCGCGCCGTCATAGGTCACTGCAAGATGCGTCCAAACGTTAAAAGGGACATTCTGATTTCCGTATATCACCTGCTCGGCGCCGATGAACAGATTTGCGGCAGGCCATGCGTTGTCGGCAAACAGGCCGTAGCAGAGGTCCTGACTCTGTTCCTTTACGATCACGGCCTGCCAGTCGCCCAGAGTAGCTGCATTCACCCACGCTTCCAGAGTCAGACCGGCGGTGAGGTCCAACGAGCTCGAATCCGGCACTGTGACCCAACCGCTCCCGTTAAACTGGAGCGCGTTTGTCAGTCTCCCTGATGTACTCCATGTTGCACCCGTAATGACTCCGTTGTTCCCGTTGCCGGAGGAATCGTGTGCGACCGTGCCCGCCCCTTCATTAAGGTCTAAAGAGGCCACCAGACCGGGCGCCGGAGGGTTGGAAAGAGTTGTCGCGCTAACGTTCGCGGACGGAGCGGAGATGTTCCCTTGTGCGTCATAGGTTGCCACCGTGTAGGTGTAGGAAGTCGAAAGGACCAGCCCCAGGTCGGCATAGGAAGTGGTCGTGGTGGTGCCTACCGGCGCGCCGTTGCGGAAAATGCTGTAGCCCGCTACTGCGCCGCCATTTTCGCTGGAAGCGTTCCAGGTCAAGTCGATCTCAGACACAGAAGCGGCCGTAGCAGTTAAGCCACTTGGAGCCGTAATGGAAGCCGAGACGAGGGGCACGAGCGTGACGCTGGCAGTTGCGGCGTAGCCGGCGCTCGTGCTTGCCGTGACCGTAATTGTCTGCTGGTAGGGGATGGTCGAGGGCGCGGTGTAAAGCCCGGTGCCGTCGATCGTGCCGACATTTGGGCTGAGCGACCAGGTTACACTTACGCCCGAGGTGTAGTTGACGCTTGCGGTGAACTGCTGTGTTTGGGAGGCGTAAAGCGTCACGGTGGCCGGAGCGGCCGACACGGCGACCGAGGGCACGAGGCTAATTTGTGCGGATGCCGTCGTAATGTTATCGGCGAGGCTAGTGGCAGTGACGGTGACTGTTTGCGGAGACGTGATCGTGGCGGGCGCCGTATAGACGATGTCGTCTCCGCTCCAAGACATAGTGCCGATTCCAGACGGGTTAACCGACCAGTTCACCATCCGGTCGAGAGCGTTGGCCACCGTCGCCGTAAATTATTGAGACGGAGCCTCCGCCCAGGATGCCGAAGGCGGATTAATGCTGACGGATATCGGAGGAATGACCAAAAGTTCCGCAGAGCCGGATTTGGTGGTATCCGCTACGCTGGTCGCAGTGACAACGACCCTGGTCTCGGAATCGACGGAAGACGGCGCGGTGTACAACCCAGTGCCGTCGATGCTGCCGAACAAGGGATGGAGGGACCAGGTGACACTAGGATCGGTTCCGACGGCATGGCAAGCACGGCATAGAACTGCTGCGATTGAGGTGCGTTTAGCAACAAAGGATCGGGAAGAACGGTTACTGGCGGCGGCACGCTTACGGGAACCGTTGTTGACGCACCAGCATTGCTGATCCTGAGATTACATGAGCCGGGGCCTACAGCGGTCACCACGCCGTTGGCGTCCACGGTGGCAACTAGGGGATTGTCGGAGATATAGGTTGTGAGCGTGGACCGCGTGAGGGAAACTGTCGAACCGTCCGCAAAGCTCCCAGTTACCGCAAGCGCCACACTATCCCCAATATATTCGAAGGTCAGCGAGAGATCGGTATTCAAGGACTGCGGGCTGTCAGGACGCTCGATAGGAACCGTGACTGGATCGGAATAGACAGCGTTGCCACCTTGCTGTGTGATGCCAATTGCTGTAAGGGTGTATGGTCCTGCATTGATGTTGGAGGGTATCGGCATCTGAAACTGATAGGGCGGCGCGGTGAGGATCTGGCTAAAACCCAATGGCAGGTCTCCTGCGACAATTACGGTCTGAAACGTAGCCGGAGCGGCATTGACCATGACAGGGATGGTCTGGCCCGGGTTGAAGACGGTACCATCTGTCGGAGACGTGATGCGAAGCGACGGCTGTGCCTGCAAAGCGACTGAAATGCACAGTATTATCAAGGGCGCACCGTTCCGCATGAGCCTGGGGATTCTTCCGATCCGATCGAACAAGATATTCATTTCCGCATCCTACTTTCGACGCACTTGGGCCATCGTCATTTCGTCCTTCAGGGCGATTTGCGGTCCTCGACCTTCACAGGCACCACTACGCTCTTTCCATTGTTTGTGATCGTGATCCTCGCCGAACCGGAGCCGACCGCGGTCACCATGCCCGTAGCATCCACGGTGGCCACGGTGGAATTGTCCGAGGAATACGTGGTAAGAGAGGAGTTGGTGAGAGTGACTTTTGAGCCGTCGGCAAACATCCCGGTCACCTGAAGATCGGATGTCCGGCCGATGTAACTCTCGCTCAGAGTGGGTATTACATTCCTTATCCGGACTGGCGGATCTGGCCGCTCGAACGTCGATTGTGATCTCGGAATTGACGCCTTCGCCGGACGTGGTGGTCCCAAGGACCCCCAGATGGTATATATGCGATGCTGTGGTCGGCGGGATCCGCAACGTGAACTGATAGGGCGGTGCGTACAGTAGCCCGGCGGGATCTTCAATGGGGTCCTCTGCGATGACGGCCACGCTCTTGAATGCGCCTGGCGAGGCTTCGACCTTCACCACGAAGGTTCGGCCCGAATAGACCACCGCGCCATCTGCCGGAGACGTGATCTGGAGCGACGGCTGTGCCCGCAAGGCCGATGCTGAAACGCACAATATTATCCAAGGCGCACAGTTCCGCATGAGCCTGGGGATTCTTCCGATCCGATCGAACAAGATATTCATTTTCGCATCCTTCCTTCGACACAATTGGGCCATCGCCATTTCGTCCTTCAGGGTGATTTGCAGTCTGGGACTTTGACAGGCACCACTACGCTCTTTCCGTTGTTTGTGATCGTGATCTTCGCCGATCCCGGCCCCACGGCCGTCACAAGGCCGTTGCGGTCTACAGTGGCAACTGTAGGATTATCAGACGCATAAGTTGTAAGCGTGGAGCGTGTTAGGGAAATCGTTGAACCGTCAGCAAAGCTCCACTTACTGCGAGCGCCAGACTGTCACCAATATATTCGAAGGTCAGCGAAAGGTCGGTGTTCAAAGACTGCGGGCTGTCAGGACGCTCGATAGCCACTGTGACTGGTTCAGAGTTGACAACAGGTTTACGCTGAGAGTCGCCCACCGCCGTGAGCGTGTAGGCACCCGGAACAATATCAGTAGATATCTTTATCTGGAAGCGATATGGGGGGGCAGTCAGGATCTGACTGAACCCGAGGGGCAAGTCACCTATAACGACAACCGTGCGAAAAGCTAACGGCGTAGCCTTGACCGTAATCTCCAACGTCTGGCCTGGCCGGAAGACAGCTCCCTCGGTTGGCGACGTGATCCTCACACTTGGCGATTCCGCCAATAGCGATATCGGCAACGTCATCCACAGCGCCCAGAGCGCCGCCGCGATGCCCTTAGGCCACATAGTTGTAACAAGTCGAAAATCCCTCACGACTGTCCCTCCTACTGCTTTGGCAGCGGCGTAAAATCGCCGCTGGTCGATCCGTTGAGCAGTGTAACCACGTCGTTTTCGACGACACCCCCAGGAGTGATTTCGGCGGGTCCGGTGAAGCCGAGTGCAGTGAGAGCCATCGTATGGATTAGCCCTTGTTCAACAGTTGCGGACTGATCGTCGGCACTTTGGCTGTTGACCGATACAATAGCATCGTTGGGTTGGTTATTGAAGATCAGCGGCCAAGTTACTGGCGTTAGATAAGGCCACATCGGACCGTTATTACAGGCCGCCGCCCCAGCGCCAGCCACAGCAAGCATCTTAGTTTGGCTGAGACCACTTAGATTGCTGGGAAGCATCTTACCGGCAATTTCTGCCGTCGGCGCTCCGCGACCGGTGCTGTTGTAGAGAGTCAGCAAGTTCCCGTTGAGGCCACTGGAATCCCCATTGGCATCGCCTTGGAGATCCCAGAGTCCGCCAACAACAATCCCGCCAGATTGAAGCTGGACCCTTTGACCAAATGTGACTTGGCCGAGGTCCGCATACATCATCTGGAAGCAGGAGTCAGCTAGCATCAGAGTGGCCCAGTTGCTACCAAAGTGCGGAGTTCCTATGGTGATGAGTTTATGGATCTTCCCACTTGTGAACGAGCTGGCGTCCGTATACTGCGGCATGCGTTCAGCCCAACGGGCTAACAATCCCCCCATGCTATGCGCCACAACGTCCGCTTGTGCGGCCGCTGCTTTCACACGTAGAACATTATTGCCATTGCGAAACCCGATTATCGTTTTCGAGATTCGCTGCAGGATATTTGGCGTGTTGTAGTCTAACCCAAGCTGATTAGCATTGGCCTTCTTATTGAGAAGCCATTGCGGGTAGGAAGGTACAGTACCAGTGCTAGATACCGCTACTGGCGCATTGTAATTAGCCGGAGCGCCCATGGAAAGGTAGGTAGCCGAACTGAGAAAGCCGTTCCACAGCCCATCACTGTCCCCCAATCCGTGTATCATGACGACGGGCGGTCGAAGGAGCCACAAGCCATTCTGTGAAGTGAAATCCTTTTCTGCTGAGTCCGCATGAACGTTGACTGCGCGGTTGCCTTTCGTCTCGTCCAGGTACCCTGGGCCACGGACAAAGTCTTCTGGAGGACGGTACACCACGAACGCCATCGGAGGGTCTCCGCTTGCTTTCACAGTCAGTTGCAGTGCCTGCTCAGATCCTCCAACGCTGGAAAGTGAGCCCACCTGCTGTGTGGTCCTGGGTACTGGGTTGTCGGGATCATCGTCCCCTTCGGTCAATAGGGTCACCCGTACTGGTTCTTCCCTGTTCCATCCAACGCGCACCACGATGCGGGTCGCGCTGTCGGCAGCAGCGCCCTGAACTTGGGTGTTGCTGTTACGTAATGCAGCAGTGTTGCTGGTGATTCCCTTGCCGTCCGCAGTCTGCAGGTCTGGGACGGGATCGAGAAACGTGATAGCGCACGCGCCGGAGGCATCGCGGGGCCGCACGCCGGACAACGATAATCTCGCCCCCGCTGGCCCGCGAGCTATTTCCGGCTCGGCACAGACCGAGGGTGGCCCCGGCGGCTGAGGAGGACTTGGAGGACTAGGTGGTGGGGCCGGACAGACGGTTGCCACGCATGGGAGATAAAAGTTGTAATAGCAGAAGACTGCCACTCCCTCTTCCGAACCTGGGGGGAAGTACCCGCAACACTCGCAGAGAATTAAGGGTGCAAGGCAATCTTGCAGCGCCTGGTGCTGGCATTGTTGCGCCCGGAGGGAGGACGGGCAGATCGCGAGCAACAGAAAGAACACGATCGTGAACCGCGAGACCGCGGAACCGTGGCCGAAAATAGAAAGGGGCTGGTGTCTGGACATGGGACGATTCTATTGAAAGCGATCTCTTTGTGTCAATACAATATTGCGTGCAGAGTGCAACCAATACGGCTTCTGTGCAATACAAACTCCCTGGCAGTTGGTACTAGTTCTCTGACCGCCTAAAAGAGTTCTTTTGGTAGCCGAAGGTGCGGCGGGCGGCCTTGCGATCGAAGCTCCACCGGATCTTGGTGCGGGCGCGATTCGTCCGGCGGTTCCAGGCTCGCGTTTCCCGGCACAATATTTTCAGGTTGGGGATTCTGCGGCGTCCAAGGCACTGCCGGGAGTAGATACCGATTTCGATCTCCGCCTGGTTGAGCCAGCTTCCGTGCTTGGGCGTGTAGTGAACAGTGAACCGGCTCCAGATTTCGGCACCCAGTTCCGCGCCGTACAACTTGGTCAGAGACTTGAGGCGATGAATGTTGAGGTTGTCCATTACCAGGTGGATGGTCTCGGCGTCCGGGTACTGCATGGCGAGTTCGAAAACCACTTGGGCGAACTCAAAACCCGAGCGGTCCGGCGTGGGATAGGTGAAGTGGCGGCCCGCCTTGGGCTCTACGGCGCAGAATACATTCGCGGTGCCGCGCCGCTTATATTCGCTGTCCTGCCGCGCTTCCCGGCCCGGTGCAACAGTGGATGCGGCGCGGACATCGGCATGCAGCGTGACCGGCTTCTCATCCAAGCAGACGACCGGCTGGTTGGCGTCGTAGGGCCGCTCGTACGTCTCCAAAACGTCTTCCATCCGGGCGATGTACTCTTCATTGAGTTCGGCCACGCACCACATTTTTTTCCCGCCACGGCTTGAGATCGTGGTGGAGCAGCAGAATCCGGACGGCCTCTCGCCCTATGCGGGGAACCAGTTTGCGTTTCACCGCTTCCTCGGCCACCAGGCGCACGGTCCAGCGGGCGCGGCCTTCCGGCGGCTCACTGCATACCATGGCGATGATCCGCTGCTTCTGATTGTCCTCCAGCAGCGCAGCCGCGCCGGGCCGCTCCTTCTCATACAGCGCGCGCTCCAGGCCCCCGGCTTGATAACGATGACCGACCTTGCGAATGGCTTGGGGAGTCAGCGGCACAACGCTGGAAATCTTCGGCGCGCTGACGCCCTGGGCCAACTGCAAAAGCGCCATCGCCCGCAGCACCAAACGGACCGGCTGCACGCCGCCGCGCAGCATCTCCCGCAACTCCTTCTGATCTTTCGGTGTGACCTCGATGCGCAGACACAGACGAGACATGCCCAATTATGCGCCAAAACGTTCTCATATGGAAGTGTTTTATGGAATCTCTTCAGACGGTCAGAGAACTAGAGGTACTCCCAGTACGGGGGTCGGCAAATTAGTCATTGGGAGTGGATCACAGGTGACCACACGACCGCACTCTGACCATTGGAACCAGGATTTCCATGAGATTGCCCGTGCGCCTCGATTCACCACCGAAGCAAGAGCACAGAACTTCGCCCAGCCGCCAGACGCTTTTGCGAGTGGGGCCGCTAAGGCCCGAATCCGGTACCGGCGGCAGCAACCGGCGCGCCGGCCCAAGCTGGACGGCTGGGTCGGAACCATCTTCCAGATCCTGGAAGAAGACAAGGCGCGAGGGAAGAAGCAGCGGCACACGGTCCGGGAGCAACCCGCCAGCCCGAGCCGTGTTCCGCGCGCCGGGTGAAAACTGTTGCTGCTGAGCAAGATAGAGCAACCTGTGGGGACCGTTGACAACGACTTAAATACATGTGTTATCAATCAATTACGTAGCTGTTAACCGTAGGGCTGTAGGTTCGAGTCCTACCTGAGGAGCCATTCTTTTCAATCACTTACAGTATTCGATTTCCACCGAAAGCCCAATTCCCGTATCATTCCGCCGGTTCGACCGCCACGGCGCAATTGCCTTGCCGGGCGAGAAAAGTTCGAAACGTATCCATGGTGG
>CAWIHA010000002.1:0-10404 GCA_963835855.1 Bryobacterales bacterium
CACCCTTACTTTGGCCTTGAACCCGATCAACCTGATCCTGACGCCGGGGACGTCCTCATCGATCGACCCGCTGAACCCTCTGCAGGTCAACCTTTCGACGGGCGATACGGGCACGCAAGTCACGGTTACAGAGAGCCCCTCCACGTTGTTTTTCACCCCGGTCTTCTCATTCGCGAACACGTATAATTTGTCCAGCGCTTGCGCCGCGGCGCTGAGTTTTTCGTTTAGTAACGGCTACGGCGCCGTGAACAGCACGGTTACAGCGGCGCCCGCCGGCTGCAGCGGTGTTTTCGGCGGCTTTGCGGTCGGATCCACGGGGTCAAACCCAAGCAATACGTTGTGGGTGGTGGTTCCGCCGCAGATTCTAATTCAAATGCTATATGGAGAGGCGCATGGGCAGGCCGCCATCGGCGATTCGGTTTCAGAACCGGCGATTGGCGTCGCGGCCCGAAACAGAATTGGCGACTCTACTTGGTTTCCGGGCTCTACCAACTATCAGAATACGATCACGGCCGGTCAGTTCCTTTCTATCAGAAACTGCACCGCAAACAACAACTGCGTACAAAACGGCACCACGCCGGAGCTGAGCGTAGCCGCACACGTCTTCGCAGGCATCACAACCGTTTCTGTCGGCCACGCGGAATGCTTTTTCAGCCCGACCTGGAACGACTGGCTGCAGTATCACCACTTATAGGGACAACCACGACAACGATACCAACGGTGGGCCAAGATCCGCAATGTTTCCCACCCTCAGTCAGGCAGTTCGTGTACAACAGCTCGATTGGGAAAAACGCTAATGGAAAGGGTGCGCCGGCGTTCGTCTTCGTGCAAACGCGAAGTCCCTCCGACCCGGCCGTTATTCAGATCAATTGAAGGAGCCATTATGCCTACGCGTTCATTCACCTTGTTGCTGATAGCAGGCCTCCTGTCGGCGGCCATCGGACAGGCTCCCCCTACGTCCCAGGCTTCTCCAGCCCGCGAGCAGCGGCGGCAGACATACCTGGAACTGAGCAAGAAAATCTTTGCCGGAGCGCAGGCCCCAGATGCCGTGCGCCGAGCCGTGAATAACTTGCCGCCGGCGCAGGTGACCGGGATAACTGAGCAGCTCCATGATCTCTCGGTCGCGGAGATCGAGGACGTTCTTGGGGGACCGAAGCCGTCCGCGCAGAATGTCATCGACGCCCTCAAAACCATCCTGGGGGAGACCGCGCTGGCAGGGTGGGGAGCCCAATTTACGAACACCCCGTTCGCGGAGTTCATCGAGACTCGGCGGCGCCCGAGCGGTGGCAGTTTCGTATGGCATCCTGCGGGGCGGCGGCGCCCTCCCCAACAGCCACCCATATCTCGAATTCTATGTGCCCCAAAACGCGAAGTGGAGACTCCAGGCGTCAGCAGATCTAGACTTCGACGGCCGCACATTCTTTGTTTCGCCGGTGGACGCCGGAGTGCCGGGTCAGGCTTGGTTTCTGGCGTGGGGAAGGATGTGTGGCGATACAGGCGGCGACCTGAATGTGCGCCTTTACGCATTCGATGGAAGAGAGGTGCGGATGATGTGGCAGAGAGACGACCTGATCTGGGGCGCCGTGACAGTGTCGCACGGCTCGGCGACGCTCGAGTACGATAAGGAATACCATTCGGCTGAGCGCGTGCGCGAGACCCTGTACGTCACACCGAACGGGCTCAAGTGAGACTGGTCCGGGATCGGATGAGGTCAGCCAAGCCATCTCTCGTCGTCATTACCGCGTGCTGCGAGTTGTGCCTGATTGCCGCGACTACGCAGGCGCAGCAAGGAGCCGCGGCGAAGCGCCATGCCGCCGTCGTGGCAAAACTGTCGAAGCAACTTCGGTGGAACGACGAGCCGAGCCACCAGCGATACCTTGCGGCGCGAAACCAGGCGACCCAGCAGCTTCTGAGCGAGATTGATGGATTCATCTCGGACAATTTCCAGCCAGGCACCGCGACAGCGGATCAGGTTAAGGCCGGTCTGGATATACTATTGGGGTACAACAATAAGTCGGGAGGGAATAATTTCGCCTTCTCGGTGAGCCTTCCTAGCGGAAAGTTCCTGGTCGCCGGAGTCGAGATCTGGCGTGGTGGCAGGGCCATGGCCGAGGACGCGGTGTCGATCCGGGCCTACAAGGAAACTGGGAACAAGTTCGTCCTCGCCGCAAGCACGGGGGATCTGCACGCTAGCGATGCGGAGGATCCCTTTCAGGTTCTAGTCAGCCTGTGCCTTAGGGTCCTGCCCAATCCTCCGGTTCCGGGTGAACTGTGGCTTATGGCTTCGGCGGATGTGAACGTTCAGGCACCGCCCATGGTGGCTATGTGCCTCATCGC
Source organism: Bryobacterales bacterium (assembly GCA_963835855.1). Lineage (GTDB taxonomy): Bacteria > Acidobacteriota > Terriglobia > Bryobacterales > Bryobacteraceae > CAWIHA01. The sequence goes on from CAWIHA010000002.1 coordinate 2,338, forward strand.
GTTCGACGGCGAGAAATTCCGCACGGTTTGGTCGCCGGAAGCCATCGTGGCCGAAGGTTCGGATTCGGCCGTGCAGTTTACGCCCGGCGGCTTCACCGTGAACAAGCTGTTCGATTCGTCAGGGGAGGCGGCCCTGGCTCCGAACCTCGTGATCCACGACCAGTACACCCTGGCGGCCGATGGACCACACATGGTCGGCGAGTGGAAAACCAAACGGCAGTAGGGCAACGGCCCATCGTGCCCTCGGCCAAACGAATTCTAACCGTTCTCGCGGCATGCCAACTTCTCTGGCTGCCCGATCCCGTGGCCGCTTCCGAACATAAGAACCCTTTTAAGGCGGGGAGGGTGCCGGGCAAATTCTTGCTAAAGTCCAACACCATCACCATCACCGTAACGCCCTAGGCGGGGGCACGCATATCCGCGCGCGCTCGATGCTACAATATGCCCCGAGTTGATTCGCGCGACGGAATTCCTGTTCTGGCTTTCGATCGGCCTCGCCGTTTACACGTATGCGGTGTACCCGGCCGTGCTGCTGTTGCTGGCCGGCGCGTGGCAGCTCGTGGGAAGCCTGCGGTCCGGCCTGAGCCGGAGGGAGAGCCGCCGGGAGGCCAGCGGCCAGGCGCCATTCGTCAGCCTCGTTTTCCCGGCGCACAACGAGGAAGCGATCATCGAGGACAAGATCCGCAACTGTCTCGCCCTCGATTATCCGCGGGACCGCCTGGAGATCCTCGCCGGCTGTGATGGTTGCGACGATCGCACGGCCGGGCTCGCCGCCGGCCTGCGCGCGCCCCATCTGCGGCTATTCGAATTCCCGCGCGCGGGCAAGCCCGTCACTTTGAACCGTCTCGTGCCGCAGGCCTCCGGCGGGATCGTCGTCTTCTCGGACGCGAACACGATGCTCGCGCAGGGCGCGCTGCGCGCAATTGTGCGCCATTTCGCAAACCCTGAGATCGGGTGCGTGTGCGGCAGGCTGCAGCTCACCGCTCCGCGCGGCGCTTCAGAGACCGAAGGCCTCTACTGGCGCTATGAGACCTTCCTGAAGAGCCTCGAAAGCCGGCTCAATATGCTGGTGGGCGCCAATGGCGGCATCTTCGCAATCCGCCGCGAGCTCTTCACACCCCTGCCCGATGGTACGATCATAGACGATTTCCTGATCTCGATGCGGATTCGCGCGCGCGGTTTCCGCGTCGTTTACGACGCCGAAGCCGCCGGTTGCGAAGAGGCGGTCTCCATCGCGGAGGAGTTTCGCCGCCGCGTTCGTATCGGCGCGGGCAACCTGCACGCGCTCAGATACACGTGGCGACTGCTGAGTCCGGCCGCGGGGCTGGTCGCGTTCTCCTATTGGTCGCACAAGATCTGCCGGTGGCTGGTTCCGCTGGCGCTCCCCGCCGCTTTTGTCTCGGCCGTACTACTGGCTCAGCGGCCGGTGTACGCGGTCTTCGCCGCCCTCGCCGCCTGCTTCGTACTGATGGCCTGGATCGGCTACCGGCTCGAGCGCCGCGATGTTCACATACGTGCGCTGAGCATCCCCTACTATTTTCTGTCGCTGAACCTCGCACTGCTCCTCGGCTTCGTGTCGTACTTGTTCGGACGCCAGAAGGGGGTGTGGACACCGACCGCCCACCCCGCGCCTTCCGCATCGCCGCGTTCGGAATCGGGCCCCGCCCCGGCAGAGCCCGCGGAAACGTCCCGGCACTCCTAGACCAGCGCGCCGCTTCCGCGGACACCAGCAGAAATGCCGCCTCCGCCCCCGTTGCCCTCGCCGCCGTAAAGCCTAGGCAGTTGCCCCTAAAGCGCCGGCCACGATATGCCGATGAGCACTTTGAGGCACTCGTGAAAGCGGAAAATATTCCGGTTCTGGATCGCGGAAGTCTGCTCGAGCGGCTCAGCGGCGATGTGGACTTCCTACACGAGCTTGCCGGGCTGTTTATGGAAGACTGCCCGAAGCTGATGGCGGAGATACGGAGCGCTGTTGCCGACCGCAACGCGCGCGGCCTCGAGCATGCCGCGCATGCCCTGAAAGGCTCCCTCTCCAATTTCGGCGGCGAACTGGCGCGCGAAGCCGCCTGGCGGCTCGAAAGCATGGGGCGTGCAGACGACCTGAACAAGGCCAATGAGGCCTACGCGAACCTGGAGTTTGAGATTCAACGATTCCAGCAAGCCCTGGGCGCGCTATCCAAGGAGTCTCACGGACCAACAAGCGGCCACGCCCCAACCCACCACGGTCGAAGATTTGGATCGTGGGTAACAGGGTGTGGGTAGCGGCTGCAATCCCGCTACATCTACTACCCAAGTGGGTAGTGGGCGCGGCTTCGCCACATCCCGCGACCCACAGCCCCAGTCGGGCCGGCCCAGGCGATCTGATGCAGCAAGCGGTTGTACGCAGCGCGCGGTTTGATATCGTACGCGGTCTGATATAGTAAAAGTTCTCCACGCTATGACGTTCTCCCTCGCCCATGGAATTTGTGTGCGCTCATAGCCCGGATTCCGACGACGCGTACATGTTCTACGCGCTCGCCACCTGCAAGATCCGGTCGCGGCTGGTCACGTTTCGCCATGTCCTCGAAGATATCGAAACGCTGAACTCGAAGGCCCAGGAAGGCTGCTATGCGCTCACGGCGATTTCCTGCCACGCTTACCCGTATGTGGCCGATAAGTACGTGCTCATGGCCAGCGGTTCGAGCGTCGGAGACGGTTACGGCCCCTTGTTGGTTTCCACGCAAGCCCTCGCGCCTGAGGCGATCAAGGGCAAGCGGATTGCCATACCGGGCACGCACACCACTGCCTACCTGGCGCTCAGAATTTTCGAGCCGGATTTCGAACCGGTGGTTGTTCCGTTCGACAAAATCATGGAAGCCGTCGCGGAGCGCTCGGCCGAACTCGGCCTGGTGATTCACGAAGGTCAGTTGACGTACACGCGTGGCGGGTTCAACAAGGTGCTCGACCTGGGCGCGTGGTGGAAATCGCAGTTCTCGCTGCCGCTGCCTCTGGGCGCCAACGCCCTGCTCCGCTCGCTCTCGCCCGAGGTCCAGGCGGAGTGTTGCCGCCTCATGCGCGAGAGCGTTCAATACGCTCTCGACAACCACGAAGAGGCTCTGAACTACGCGTTGCAGTTCGCCCGCGATATGGAGCCGGGCCTGGCGGAGAAATTTATCGGCATGTACGTCAACCACTACACGGTCGATTGCGGCGAGGTCGTCCCGGAAGCCCTCCAAAAGCTGTTCGACCTCGGCTACGAGTGCGGCCTCATCCCCCGCCGCGCGACCGTGGAATTCGTGCGCTGATCTGGCCTTCCCCTGCCATAATTGAATCATGCGATTTTTTCGCGCCTTTTCCTTTTGCGGACTCGCGTGCTCCTGTACGTTCTTGATGGCCCAGCAGGCGCAGCCATCCACGCCGAAGCAGCGCATTCACGCCGCGCGCGAGCTAGCCAAGCAAGGCCCGGACGGTATCCCGAAACTCCAGGCCATGCTCTCCGACCCGGCCGCCGAAGTGCGGATCGAAGCCGTCAAGTTGATCGTAGAGATCGATACGAAGCTGAGCCTCGACCCGCTGATTCAGGCCACGCGCGATAACGAGCCCGAAGTCCAGATCCGCGCCACCGACGGACTAGTGAATTTCTACCTGCCCGGCTACGTCCGCACCGGCCTCAGTGCGTCGCTGCACCGCGTTGGCGCAGCTCTGAAGGCGCGATTCACGGAGACGAACGATCAAGTCGTCGATCCGTACGTCCAGGTGCGCTCCGAGGTCATAACGGCCCTCGGCAAGCTCGCCAGCGGCGGTGTCACGATGGAATCCCGCGCCAACGCCGCCCGCGCCGTAGGCATCCTGCGCGGCCGCGGCGCCATCCCCGGCCTCATCCAGGCGTTGCATTCAAAGGATGACCAGCTCATCTACGAGAGCCTGAACGCGCTCCAGAAGATCGGCGACCCCAGCGCCGGGCCTAAAGTCTCCTTCCTGTTGAACGATTTGGATGAGAAGGTCCAGATCACCGCCATTGAAACCACCGGCTTGCTGCACAATCGCGACGCCCTGCGGCAACTGCGGAACGTGCTGGCCGGCTCAGGCAACATAAAGGTTCGCCGCGCCGCGCTCTCGGCGATCGCCATGATCCCGGACGAGTCCAGCCGCTCGATCTATAACAAATTCATCACAGACAGGGACGACGGCCTGCGCGCCGCCGCTGCCGAAGGCTTCGGCCGGCTTAAGAACCGCGCGGACCTGCCAGCGCTCGAAAAGCATTTCGACGATGAGGGGAAGATGCCGCCGCGCCTTGCGCTCGCGTTCGCGCTGGTGGACCTGGGCAAAACCGAAGTCTCGGAGTTCAGCCCGCTGCAATACCTCATCAATACTCTGAATTCCTCGGCCTGGCGGGGCGTTTCACGCGCGTACCTGATCGAGCTGGCGCGCGACCCGCTGGTGCGGCGTCCCCTCCAGGAGGCCACGAAGGGCGGCACCAAGGACGAGAAGATCGATCTCGCTCAGATCCTCGGCGCGAGCGGCGGCAAGGAAACCGTCCCGTGCCTCGAAGCGCTCTCGCACGACGGCGATAGCGACGTGGCCGAGGCCTCGCTCAATGCGCTCCGGACGCTGAAAGCGCGGCTAAACTGATCGTCCGGGTGTGAGCGCGCACGAGCGGTCTCCATCAGAGCCTGAAGTGCTCGGTTGAACGTCGTTATTCTTGGGGCGTCCGCACTCTCTGCCAAGGGCGCGGCGCATGGGCCGAACGGGAAGCCGGATATCTGGAATAGGGGCTAGAGACGGATCCACTATACGAGGAACGCAAGATTCCGCCGCCCGCAGAGGAAACGGCCTCCGGCGGCGCCGAGGCCCGGGGAGCTTCGAAGCTGCCGGAGCTGGCGTGGCTGTTCCTGCGCCTCGGCTCGACGGCATTTGGCGGCCCAGCGGCTCATATCGCCATGATGGAAGACGAAGTGGTCAGGCGAAAGCACTGGCTCACTCGCGAGCAGTTCCTTGACCTCCTGGGCGCCACCAATCTGATCCCCGGGCCAAACTCCACCGAGATGACAATTCATATCGGCTACCGGCGCGCGGGCTGGCCGGGGCTCATCGTGGCCGGAGCTTGCTTCATCGTTCCTGCGACAATTCTGGTTACGTGCATCGCCTGGGCCTATGTGCGCTTTGGAAGCTTGCCACAAGCGGCCGGAATTTTATACGGGGTGAAGCCGGTTGTGATCGCCATCGTCGCGCAGGCGATGTGGCGCCTGGCACGGACCGCGGTGAAGACGAAACCTCTGGGCCTGCTTGGGCTGGCCTCAGCGGGCTGCGCCCTGGCCGGGATGGGCGCGTTGCTCATTCTCGCTGCGGCTGGAACACTGGCCGGTTTCTGCGAATGGGCAAAATCAGGCCGGCGTCGGATCTCGGCCACGATTGCGCTCGCCGCCATCGCAGCCGCGGTCTTGCTGGCCGAGTTCGCACCGGCGGCCGCGTGGTCCCATCAACCTGTGGGGCCCGGATCGCGCGCTCTGTTCCTATACTTCCTGAAAGTGGGCTCGGTGCTCTACGGCAGCGGCTATGTCCTGTTGGCCTTCCTCCAGACGGATCTCGTCAGACACTGGCATTGGCTTACCGCCCGGCAGTTGCTGGATGCCGTGGCCGTGGGGCAGATTACGCCCGGCCCCGTTTTCACGACAGCGACGTTCATTGGCTATCTATTGACAGGCCTGCGCGGGGCTGTGGCCGCCACGGTGGCGATTTTCCTGCCTTCGTTCTTCTTTTGCGCAATCAGCGGCCCACTGGTTCCACGGTTGCGCAGGTCCAGGATTGCCGGGGCGTTCCTGGATGGCGTGATCGTAGCCTCGCTGGCGCTTATGACCGCAGTAGCGTGGGAGCTGGTCCGCGCGGCGCTGGTGGACGCGTTTACCGTCTTGCTGGCGGCCGCCAGCGCGATCGTTCTGTTTCGTTATCGCCTGAATTCCGGATGGCTTGTCTTAGGCGGCGCGGTTCTGGGGCTTGTGCTCTCGTAGCGAGCCTTATGAGGTCTGTCCGCTTCTGCGCCGCCGCGTTTCATCTCGTCGCTTTGGCGAACGTTGGGCGCGCTGGACCGCCATTCTTTACCGATGACCCCGAGCCGGTGCCTTTCCACCACTGGGAAGCGTATTTGTTCTCTACGATGGACCGCGCCAGCTATGGCCAGTCGTTTCAGGCTCCTGCACTTGAGGTGAACGTAGGGGCAGCGCCGGATCTCCAGCTTCACCTCATCGTACCCCTGGCTCAGTTTGCGCCTCCCGGTGGGGTGTCCGCATACGGCATTGGCGATATCGAAACGGGTCTCAAGTATCGCTTTGTCCAAGAGACAACAACAAGACCGCAGATCGGTATTTTTCCGATGCTCGAGCTTCCTTCGGGGTCGGCAAGCCTGGGCCTCGGGAATGGCCGGATATGGGCGCGACTGCCGCTCTGGTTTCAGAAGAGCGAGGGTCCATGGACCACATACGGTGGCGGCGGTTGGGTCGTGAATTCCGCGCCGGGAATGCGCAGTCATCCCTTGGCTGGATGGCTGGTGCAGCGAGAGCTTACTAAGCGGATCACACTGGGAACCGAGATCTATTATGAAGGCACGCAGGGCTCAGGCTTCCCGGCGTTCGCGATTTCGACTTTCGGCGGCTATTATAACATTACCGAACATTTCAGTCTTCTATTCGATGCTGGGCGGCAAGTTGCCGGAGCGGCAAACACTGTGGCATATCTTGGCCTGTACTGGACCTGGGGACATTCAAGCCCAGGCGGAAAACGCCCGAGGTGATCCAGGGGTGATGAGCGCCGGAGAAGCGGTAGACTCGAAGCAGATACCGGTGCCAGCCATTGCGTAAAGTGCATACATCCGTTATTTTTGAATTCTGGAGGCTTTATCGTGTCACGAAATTCCGCACGGCGCCGGCACCGAGTGGTTTTGACGTGTTTGTTGGCCTTGGTTGCATACGTTTCTCAGCCGTTTGCGCAAGCGCACCATCATAGCAAGATTTTCGGGGGATACTTCGAAGAGTGGGGCAACTCTTACTCCGGTTACAACATTGCGGACCTGCAAAAGAATGGCGTCGCCGATCAATTGACGCACCTCATCTACGCCTTTGGCAATGTTACTGCGGCTGCTGCGCCCGCCTGCGCCATTGGCGATCCGGTGGCCGCCTACCAGAATTCGGCTGTTCCCAGTGTGAGCGGCAAGCCCTACACCGCGCCACTCTATGGGCATTTTGGCGCGATCCAACAGCTCAAGGCGCTCCATCCCAAGCTGAAAGTGTTGATGTCTCTGGGGGGGCAAGCGGGCAATCCTGCGGGCTTCGTGGCCGCCTCTAGCACCGCGGCCGGCCGCGCCGCACTCGCCGCTTCGTGCATCGACCTGTTTGTCAAAGGCAACATCGCCGCGGGCGTGACCGCTCCCGGCTTGTTTGACGGCTTTAATATCGATTGGGAATTTCCGGAAGCGGCGGATAAAGCCAATTTCACGGCCCTGCTAAGAGAGTTCCGCACGCAACTGAACGCCTTGGGGAAAACGACGGGTAAGAACTATGTCTTGACGTTCGATTCGCCTGCGAGCCCGAAGAAATATGTCAACATCGACCTTAAGGGCGCCGCCGCGCAAGTGGATTTCCTCACCATCGACGGCTACGACTATGCCGGAGCGTCGGACAAGCAAACCAACGAGGCATCTTCCCTGTACGATACGGCTGCCGACCCCGTGGTTGCCGACCTCCGCAACATCGATGCGACCGTAAAAGCCTATCGCAAGGCGGGCGTGCCGGCAGCCAAGTACACTATGGGTTTGCCGCTGTATGCCGTCGGCTGGACGGGCGTCCCCAACGTGAACCACGGCTTGTACCAGAACGCAACTGGCGTTTCGCCAGTGCTCTTGGCCAACGGATCGGGTGTGTGTCCGAACCCGGGCCCGACTGCGACTTCGCCAGGTTGCGACACCCTGTTGACGGCGGGATTCTTGACCTACTCGACGATCGAGAACCTCACGAACAAGAACGGGTACACCGCTTGGTACGATTCGGCAAGGGTTGGCGCGACGCTTTACAACCCAGCCGCCGGGACCTTCTATAC
>CAWIHA010000003.1:0-145596 GCA_963835855.1 Bryobacterales bacterium
CGTGGTTTCGTTCACCACCGATATCCCGGCCTTCGGCAACACGTGGGGCGAACCATTTCTGATCGGGCCCGGCAGCATTCACTTTGCGCACACAGTGGAGGAAAAGGTTTCGAAAAGCCAGCTCACCGAGGCGGTTGAGATTTACCGCGGCATGGTGAACCGGCTGCTGGCCACCATGTAATCCCGGGCGCGGGCTGCGCCGGCTTGCGGCCTCCGGCCCGAGGGTCTCCGGACGGCAGGCGCAGGCGGTGGGGCCACGAAGTGGTCAGGTATTTTATCGTGGAGAGTTAGAGGAAGACGCATGCAGAAAATCGAAGTCGGCATTCTCGGCGCCACCGGCATGGTGGGGCAGCATTTTGTGAAGTTCCTGGAGAACCATCCGTGGTTCGATCTGAAGTGGGTCGGCGCGAGCGACCGCTCGGCGGGCAAGAAGTACCGGGACGCGACAAGCTGGCGCCTCGATGGAGCGATGCCGGAGCGGGTCGCCGGCCTCACGGTCGAAGAGTGCAAGCCGAACGGCGGGCCGCTGCTGCTGTTTTCGGCAATGGACGCCTCGATCGCGACCGAGATCGAGCGCGCCTTCGCCGAGGCGGGTCACACGGTCGTCTCCAACTCACGCAACCACCGGATGGAGCCGGATGTCCCGCTGCTCGTGCCCGAGATCAACCCGGATCACTTGAACCTGATCCCGCACCAGCAGCGGCAGCGCGGCTGGAGGGGCCGGATCGTCACGAATCCAAACTGCTCGACGGCGGTCTTGACCATGGCGCTGGGACCGATGAGGCCGTTCGGCATCCAGCGCGTAATCGTCACGACGATGCAGGCCATCTCGGGCGCCGGCTATCCGGGCGTCGCCGGCATGGATATCAACGCCAACGTCATCCCTTTCATCGGCGGCGAAGAAGAGAAGATGCAGCAGGAGACGCAGAAGATCCTCGGCGATTTCCGGGGCGATCACGTCGAACCGCTCCGGGCGGCCGTGAGCGCGCATTGCAACCGCGTGCCGGTGGTGGATGGCCACACCGAAACCATCTCGGTCGAATTCAGCTCAAAGCCCAGCGAGCAGGACCTCATTCGGACGCTCGAGAGCTTCCGCGGCGTTCCGCAGGAGCGCCGGTTGCCGAGCGCGCCGCCACAGCCGGTGATCTATATGGCCGAGCGCGACCGCCCGCAGCCTCGCCGCGACGCTGAGCGTGAGCGCGGCATGGCCGCTTTCATCGGGCGATTGCGCCCCTGCCCGGTGCTGGACTATAAGTTTGTTGCGCTCGGGCACAATACCATTCGCGGCGCAGCCGGAGCGGCTGTGCTGAACGCCGAGTCATGCACTCGGAAGGCTGCCTGAACCAATGATCGTAATGAAATTCGGCGGCACGTCGGTGGAATCGGCGGCCGCCATTGAGCGCGTCGCGTCGATCGTCAAGGCGCGGCTGGAGCGGCAGCCTGTGGTCGTCGTGTCCGCGATGGGGAAGACCACGAACAAGCTGCTCGCGCTGGCGAATGATGCCGCGCGCGGGGACGGCGGCGGCGCGCTCGCGCAAGTGGAGGCATTGCGCAGGTATCACCTCGCCGAAGCCGGGCCGGTGGTCTCGGCGGCGGATAGCAAAGAACTCCACGAATCCATCGGCAGTGATTTCCAGGAACTCTCCGGGCTCGTGACGAGGCTCGCCGCGCGCGGCGAGCTTACACCGCGTTCCATCGACGCAATCTCGAGCTACGGCGAGCGCTTGTCGAGCCGCATCCTCGCGCTGGCATTCCGGCGGATCGGAATGGACGCGGTTCACCTCGATTCGCGTTGCGTGATCGTCACCGACAGCCGCCACACGCAGGCGGCGCCGCTTTACCCCGAAACTTACGCGCGTCTGTCGAACCAGATCCCGCCGCTCGCGCGCGCAGGCAAGGTGGTCGTCATGGGCGGCTTCATCGCCGCCTCCGGGAACGGCGTCCCCACCACGCTCGGCCGGGGCGGCTCGGACTTCAGCGCGGCGCTTGTCGGCGCGGGTATCGGCGCCGAGGAGATCCAGATCTGGACCGACGTCGATGGTATGATGACTGCCGACCCGAATACCGTCGCGGGCGCGCGCCGCCTGAAGATCATTTCGTTCGCTGAGGCGGCCGAGTTGGCGTACTTCGGCGCAAAGGTGCTGCACCCGGCCACCGTGTTGCCGGCCATGGAAAAGGGGATTCCCGTGCTCATCCTGAATTCCCGCCGCCCCCAGGCGCCGGGCACGCGCATCGTGCCCGAAGCGGTGCCCTCATCGAACCCGGTAAAATCGATCGCGTGCAAGAAGAACATCACCGTGGTCAATATCCAGTCCTCGCGGATGCTGATGGCCCACGGCTTTCTGCATCGCATTTTCGAGATCTTCGATCGCTACGAAACGCCGGTCGATATGCTGGCAACTTCGGAAGTGAGCGTCTCGGCCACCATCGACAACACCGCGCGCTTGAAGGAAATTTGCGCCGATCTCGAGCGGTTCTCCGAAGTGTCCATCGAGAGCGGCCGCGCCACCGTCTGTCTGGTGGGCGATAATATTCGCGACCGCGCGGGCATTGCCAGCCGTGTCTTCGACGCTGTTCGGAACGTCAACGTTCTCATGATTTCGCAAGGCGCTTCGCAATTGAACTTGAGCCTGGTGGTCGCGCAGGAGGATTCCAGAGGCGCCGTGGAAGCTCTCCATAACGAGTTCTTCGGCGAGCTCGACCCGGCGGTTTTCGATTGATATGAACCTCGCAATCGTTGGCTACGGAAAAATGGGCCGCCTCATCGAGCAGCTTGCGCCCGAGTACGGTTTTGCGGTCACGCTCAAGCTGGATGAGTTCAACAACGTGAACTTCTGCGCCATTACGCGCGAAAACTTTTTAAGCGTCGATGTCGCCATCGAGTTTTCGACCCCTGAGACGGTCGTCGAAAACATTGAGCGCATTGCGGCGCTCGGCGTCAACATGGTGGTGGGCACGACGGGCTGGCGCGCGCGCCTGGATCGGGTAAAATCCGTGGTGGAGCAGAGCGGCATCGGGCTGGTATGGAGCCCAAACTTCTCGGTCGGCGTGAACGTGTTCTCGCGCGTGGTGGCGGAAGCGGCGCGGCTGCTCGCGAGCGAGGAAGAGTATGGCGCCTGGGCGTGGGAGATCCATCACTCGGCCAAGAAGGACGCTCCTTCAGGCACGCTGCTTAAGCTGGTCGAAGCGATGAAGCAAGCCGGCTATGCGCGCCCTATCGACGCCGGGTCGAACCGCGCTGGCAGGCACCCGGGAACACACGAGATCGGCTTCGATTCCGCGGCCGACACAATTACGTTGCGGCATACGGCCCGCAGCCGTGAAGGCTTCGCGCGCGGCGCGCTGAAAGCGGCTCGGTGGATCGCGGGCAAGAAGGGCATTTACGAGTTCAGCGACGTGCTGTTCGGCAGCCCGTCGGGAGGGTAGGCAGATGTTCACAGGATGCGGGACGGCACTGGTGACGCCATTCCGGAAGGATCTTTCACTCGATGAAGCGGCGCTGCGCCGGCTCGTGCGGCGGCAGATCGAAGCCGGCATCGACTTTCTCGTCCCGTGCGGAACAACAGGGGAGAGCCCAACGCTCTCGCGCGCCGAGCACCTGCGCGCGGTCGAGATCACAGTTGGAGAAGCGAAGAAGGCCGGCGTCCCCGTCCTGGCGGGGGCCGGCGGTTATGACACGGCCGAAGTCATTGAGCTGGCGAAGGAAGTGGAAGCCCTCGGCGTTGGCGGCATCCTCTCCGTGACGCCTTATTACAACAAGCCCACGCAGGAGGGCCTCTACCAGCACTACAAGGCGATTGCTTCCGCCGTGCATCTGCCGATTGTCGTATACAGCGTGCAGGGCCGCACGGGCGTCAATGTCGAACCGGCCACACTGAAACGCCTCTCTGGAATCGATAACGTCATGGGCGTTAAGGAAGCCTCGGGCAACATCGCCCAGGTCGCATCCATCCTCGCGCAAGTGCCGGAGCGGTTCACGGTTCTTTCGGGTGATGACGCCATCACGCTGCCACTCATCGCGCTCGGAGGGCGTGGCTTGATTTCGGTGGTCTCGAACGAGATCCCCGGGGAAACGGCGCGGTTCGTGCGGGCGTGCCTCGAGGGCGACTTCGCCGCCGCACGCGCGTTCCACAAGAAGTACCTGGCGCTGATGGAGGTCAACTTCGTGGAGTCGAATCCTATCCCGGTGAAGGCTGCGATGGGCCTTATGGGATTGCTCGATCCCGTCTGGCGCCTGCCGCTTGTTCCGCCCAAACCCGACAACCTCGCCAAAATCGAAAAGGTGCTCGAGAGCCTCGGCCTCGTTCCCGCCCATGCCAGAGCCTGAAGCGCACCGGGCACTCAAGACCGCGATCGAGCGGCTGTTCGATTCGCCGCCCGCAGCGTACAGTGAAGACGATCTCCGGGTGTTTCATGAATTCAAGGAGGCGCTGAACCGCGGCGAGTTGCGTGCGGCCGAACCCGACAGCTCTTCGAGGAGCGGCTGGCGCGTCAACGCCTGGGTCAAGAAAGGCGTGCTGCTTGGGTTCCGCATGGGCAAGCTGGTGGATATGTCGATCGATGCGGCCCGCCAGCCGTTCTTTGACAAATCCACCTACCCGGTTAAGAAGCTCACAGCCGAGAGCGGCGTGCGCGTTGTGCCCGGCGGCTCGAGCATTCGCGACGGCTGCTACGTCGGCCGGGGCGTTACGTGCATGCCGCCGATGTACATCAATGCGGGCTCGTACGTCGGAGAGGGCACGATGATCGATTCGCACGCGCTTGTCGGCAGTTGCGCGCAGGTGGGCAGGAACTGCCATATCTCGGCGGCGGCGCAGATCGGCGGCGTGCTCGAGCCGGTGGGCGCCCTCCCCGTGATTATTGAAGATGACGTTCTCGTCGGCGGCAACTGCGGCGTGTACGAGGGGACCATTGTCCAACGGCGGGCGGTGCTCGGCACGGGCACTATCCTGAACCGGTCCACGCCAGTCTATGACCTGGTGCGCGGCGCAGTCTACACCGCGAGCGATGAGGAGCCGCTCGTGATTCCCGAGGCGGCCGTGGTTGTCGCGGGCGCACGCGCCATCCCGCACGGCCCCGGCAAGGACTGGGGCATTTCTCTGTACACGCCTGTCATTGTCAAGTACCGCGACGCCCGCACCGAGGCCAAGATCCAGCTTGAAGACTTGCTGCGTTAACCACCCGCCCGGGTGAGATAGTACCCTCCCCGAGTGTGGTACTACCCGCATTTGCGACCACGAAAGAGCTAAAGTAGGGGTGAGGGGTCAGGACATGGCCATGGAGAGGTGAGGGGCGAGCCGTGTCAACTGTTGTGCTGGCCTCAGCGACGCCGATGTCCACGTTAGAGGGACGGCGGCGCAGCGAGGGTAGTTATGCAGACCATTTTATTGGTCGAGGATGACGCCGCGGTTCGGAAGGTCCTCGAGCAAATACTGCGCAGCCAGGGCTACCAAGTCTTGCAGGCGGGCAGCGTGGCAGAGGGACTGAAGCTGGCCGAACGGCATGAGGAAATCGATCTCCTCGTTACGGATGTGGTGTTACCGCGGGACAGTTCGGACAGCTTGGTTGAGAGCCTGAATCGCGCCCGAGGCGATGTCAAGGTCCTCTATATCTCAGGGTATCCGCGGGAAATGCTCACCCAATATGGCGCCGCCGACGCGGGCTCCAATTTCCTCCAGAAACCGTTTACCGCCGGCACGCTGGCGCGGAAGATCCGCGAGGTGCTCGGCACGGCCGGCGCCAAGAACCGCGTGCGTAGCGCCGGCTGCGGCTAACGTCATGGCGCCTAAGTCTTTTGAGGCTGCCCCCGTCTGACGGCCCCGGCACCGCTTCCAGCCTCATGCCAGCACGGATTTGACTTTTTCTGCGAGCCCGCTTGAGGTGTAAGGTTTCTGAATGAAGCCGCCAACCTGGTGGCCTCTGAACAACGCCATGGTCTCGGCTTCGTTGTATCCGCTCGATACGACGACGTTGATGCCCGGCCGGACCCTGCGAAGTTCTGGCAGCACTTCCTCCCCGCTCATCCCAGGCATGCTCTGGTCGAGCACAACCAGCGAGATGCCGCCGGGATGCCTCTTCAGAATGTCGATCGCTTCCAGGCCGTCGCTCGCCAGCAATACCTCGTAGCCGTAACGCGTGAGAGCCTTCTTGGCCATCTCTCGCACGATTTCTTCGTCGTCCACCATGAGCACCGTTCCCTTCCCCTGGGGAACGGCGAGGTAGTCCGCAGCCTGCGGTTGTTCCTTTCGACGCTGCCCCGCGGGGAGCAGAACGGTGAAACAACTGCCCTTGCCCGGCGCGCTCGTCACCTTGATCGCCCCTTTGTGGCCGCGGACGATGCCGCCGACGGCCGCAAGCCCGAGCCCCCGCCCCGTAAATTTCGTCGAGAAGAACGGGTCGAAAATCTTCGCCATCGTCGCCGGTTCCATTCCGCAGCCGGTATCGCGCACTTCGAGGTAAACGTACTTTCCAGGGCGCAGCTCCGCCGCCTCGTGATTCCGCCGGATGTATTGTCCATCGATGTCCCGAACGCCGGTCTTCACCGAAATCAGGCCGGCATCGCTGCCGATTGCTTCCGCAGCGTTGAGAACCAGATTCATGAAAACCTGCTGCATTTGGCCGCGATCCGCTTCAATGGGCGGCAGATCCGGTTCGAGCTCGAAATGGAGCGCAATCTTCTTGAAAATGGAAGGCTGAACCAGCCCGCTCATCTCCGGGATAAGCTCGGATAGATCCAGGCTCTCTACGTAGAACCGCCCCTTACCCGAGTAAGCCAGCATTTGCCGCGTCAAATTGGCAAGCTGTTCTCCGGCCTTGATAACTCCCTGCAGCAGCTCCACGGCGTGGTGCCCGGGCGGCAGCATTTCCTGCGCCAGGCTCGCATTCCCCATCACTCCGACCAAAAGGTTGTTGAAGTCGTGAGCGATGCCGCCCGCCAGCAGCCCAATGCTCTCCAATTTCTGAATTTGCCGAAGCCGCTCTTCTCTCTGTTTGCGCTCGGTGACGTCGGTCAGCGTGACGACGCAGCCCAGCACCCCCGCTTCGGGGCCTCGAAGCGCGGCTGCGCTCAGGAGCAGATCGATTTTCCGGCCGTCGGGCATCCGGGCCGTAGCTTCGATGGCGTTGATCGCGCCGCTCCGTTCTGCATTCAACAAGATTTCCCGGAACGGGTAATCGGCGCCGGTAGCCAGGCTGACCTTGAACGCCTCATCGAACCTGCGCAACACAACCGGCGTCCCGGCCAACCGCTCGGCCGCCCGGCTGGCGCGGATGATGCGGCCGCTCGGTTCGACCACCAGAATCGCTTCAGCCGCTTGCTCCAGAATCGAGCGCGCCAGCTTTTCGGCGGCGACAATCTCTTGGTTGCGCTTCTGCTCGGTCAAGTCCGTGACCATGAGGCAAATGCGCTCGACACCATCCAAGATCAAGTTATCGACGGAGAGGTAGACCGGCACGGGCGCCGCGGCCTCCCTTTTCAAGCGCAGCTCGGCTTGCCTGCCCTTCATTCCGCTGAGCAGCGCAGAAAGCGCATCGGCGTCTTCCGGCGCGACGAAATCCTGAATGCGGGCGCCAATCACGCGTTCGAGAGGAAGGCCGAGGACGCCGGCGAAGCGTTCGTTGGAGAAGAGGATCAGGCCATCCAGCGTAAGGGTCAAGGCCCCTTCCGCCATCTTCTCCACCATGGTCCGGTACGCTTCATCCGCCCCTTTGAGCGTATAAACGCGGTCGGCGTCCGGACCCGAAACGACGAGAGCGTCCACCTCGCCGCTTCCCAATGCGCGGAGGGTTTCTTCGGCCTCCTCCAGGCGCTGCTCGAGGACTCGAATCCGCTCGAGAAGATCTTCCCGTGCTTTACCCGCCATCACTTTCGTGGCTTGACCGGTGGCTCCTGCGGGATAATATCCAGCCCGACCAACACGCGCTCTTTGTCCGACAGGTCCCCGATGATTCTGCGGACCGGCAGCGGCAATTTTTTGACCAGCGTCGGGGTAACCACAATCTGTTCCGGCTTCAAACGCTCCGGATGCTGATAGATATCGATCACTTCGAGGTCGTAACGTCCGGCCAGCTTCTCCTCGCAGACAGCCCGGATATTCCGTATCGCCTCGGAGGATCTGGGAGTGCTGCCGGTCACGAACAGCCGCAATAGATAACGCTCGGCGGCGGGCCGCGCTGCCAGGGCGGCCTCGAACGCTTTCGTTCCGGAAGGTTTTGCCCGCCTCATGCGCTCACCCCTACAGCAGCCCGTTGCCGCAGGTCCAGCCCGACCAGCACCTGCTCAGTGTCCGAGAGGTCCCCAATGATCTTCTTAACCGGTTCCGGAAGCTTCCGCACCAGGGTCGGAAGCGCAAGAATCTGATCTCCCTTGGCCAGTTGCGGCTTCTTCAGCAAATCGATGACTTCGATCCGGTACTCGCCGGCGAGGTGGTCCTCGCAGATGCGCTTCAAGTTGGCGAACGCCAGCAAGGATTTCGGCGTCTGTCCCGCAACGTACAGCCTCAACTCCCATTTCGCAGTCTGGGATTTGCCGGCGCCGGAGTGTGATCGGGCCGTCATTTTCGGCCTCCCCGCGCTCTGGCCCTTCTGCCATTACCTCCGGACGCTCCGATGTTGACGGCGCGGCGGCTTATAGCCATTTTGCCCCGGTCCGCCTCCCGCTTTTTCAGCTTGATTTCCTCTTGCGCGGTCAGTTGCTTGGATTCCTGCCTCTCACTCTCGAGATCGAGCTGGAGGGCGGCCATCTGGGCTTCCAGCGCTTTCCGCTTGCGCTTGAGCAGGAGCTGCTTCTTTTCGATGTCTTGCCGGGCCAGCAGGGCCTCGGAGGCTTCTTTCGCCTCCTGCGCCACACGGGCCGAGCCGGTGAGCAATCCGGCCGCGCCCAAGTAAACGTCGCGCAGCTCGATGCCGTGATCGGTGAGAACAAACTCGCGGACCTGATTCGAATGCGCAATTCCCCTGGCCTTGAGAAGGTATAGGCCTCGGTTGCGCTCGCCGCCGCTTTCGATGTCGCGCAGCAACAGCCAAACATCCATCAGGGATGAGATGCTGACCTCGGTTTGCTCCACGGAGCCCTCGCCGCCGGTCAAGGTGGTCATCAACGCCGTGATTTGCCTCGCTTTCATGAAATCGACCAGGCGCAGCAGCATGCTTTGAGTCTCAGTCAGCGTGCCGGATCGCAACAGTCCTGTAGCTGGGTCCACAACCACGACGCTGGGGTCGAAGTCGTCCATGATCTTGTGCATCTTGACCAGATGCATTTCCAGGCCGAAGGTCGTGGGCCGCGCGGCGCAAATATGCAGCAGGCCCTTATCGATCCAGGGCTGCAAGTTGATCCCGATAGACCGCACGTTGCGGACGATCTGGTCTGCGGATTCCTCCAAGGCAAAGAAGACGCAGCGCTCTCCTCGGGCGCAGGCCGCGTTTACAAACTGGGCACTGATGTTTGTTTTCCCGGTGCCGGCGGTGCCGGAGACCAGAATGCTGCCGCCTCGAAAATAGCCCTTGCCTCCCAACATGGCATCCAGGGCGGGAATGCCGGTGGAAACCCGCTCGTTGGAGGCGGTGTGCTCAAGAGCGATCGAAGTCACCGGCAGCACCGCGATGCCGTCTTTATCGATCAGGAATGGATACTCGTTCGTCCCGTGCGTCGAGCCCCGGTATTTGATGACGCGGAGCCGCCGCGTGAGAACCGTTTCCGTGACGCGGTGATCGAGTAAGATCACGCAGTCGGAAACGTACTCCTCGAGGCCGTGGCGGGTGAGGCTACCCTCGCCGCGCTCGCCGGTGACTATGGCGGTGAGCTTTCTTTCTTTCAGCCAGCGGAAGAGGCGCCGAAGCTCGGAGCGCAAAACCGCCTCGTTTGCCAGACCGGCGAAGAGCGCCTCGATGCTATCGAGCACCACTCGCTTGGCGCGGATCGAATCGACGGCATGGCCGAGCCGGACGAACAAGGCCTCCAGGTCATATTCGCCGGCCTCCTCGATCAGGCTGCGTTCGAAGTAGACGTGATCGACGGCCAGCATCTTCCGCGCCACCAGCGCGCCGATATCGAGGCCGAGCGAAGCCATGTTGGTTGCGAGTTCCTCGGCCGTTTCCTCAAAGGAGATGCAGACGCCGGGCTCGCCGAACTCGGCCGCGCCGCGCACGAGGAATTCCATGCCCAGCAGCGTTTTGCCGCAGCCGGCGCCGCCGCACACGAGCGTCGGGCGTCCGCGCGGCAGGCCGCCAAACGTGATTTCGTCAAGGCCGTGGATTCCAGTCGGGCATTTCGGAAGGGCGATTAAGGGTGTTTCGGATTTTCTGGTCTTCGTTTTGAGCGAACTCATTATGCCTCGCCTGTCTAAGAACTCCCTCCGGCGGCTTGTCTCGCCGGAACCCTCGCACAAGCGGTCTTTAAGAGGCAGCCGTCCGTTTTTCTTAGACAGTATATACCCACCTTGGGTTGGCGGCGGCTTTTTCCGCCCATGCGCCGTCCCGGAAGTTCGCTTTCCGCTTGCTCACGCGCGCCGAGCAGAGCCGCGGCTGTGAGGGAGCGGGCACTTTCTGCGACGAACGTGGAGCGCATTGGCGAGCGCAAACTGTGGCCGCGCTATGCGGATCTGGCCGCTCTCTGGAATGCCGGCTTCTGCGCAGCGCGGGGGCTGAAAATCGCGCCCCACAAGAAGCCGATCACGAATCCGAACGCATACAGCAAATCCTCTTCCCTGCCGGCGGCGTGCCCGGCCGCCAAACCATTTCGGAAGTTCTCGAATCCATCTGTGCTTTGCGGCATATCCCTCTGCTCCTGCCCTCCATTGTACGACTTGGCTTGCCCGGAACGCGCGCAAGTTCGCCGCGGCGGCCGCGCGAAGAGACGCCGGAGGGCGCACTCTATGCGGAGGCTCTGTTGGCGCGGGCGAAGGCGGCTCATTGAGCCCAGAACGGCGCACTTCGCTGGCGCACTGAAGGCGAAAGGGTGGTGCACCGATCCGCATTTATGGGCTACAGGCGAGAGCCACAAGCGGCACTGCACGCGGCCCTCACCCGAAGTAGTCTTTGACTTTCTCGAACAAACCGCGCTCGTGCGGCTTGTTGTCGGCCGGCAGCATATCCCGAAGCTGCTCGAAGAGCTTCTTCTGCTCGCGGGTCAGCTTGGCCGGCACCTGCACCTGGATGTGCACATAGAGGTCGCCGCGCCCGCGGCCGTTCACGTCCGGAACGCCCTGGTTCCGGAGACGGAACGTCGCGCCGCTCTGAGTGCCCTCGGGGATTCTGAGAGGCTGAACACCATCGATCGTCGGTGCCTGAATTTCAGCGCCTAGCGCTGCCTGCGCCACATTGAGCGGGATGGTGCAGTGCAGGTCGTTGTCGCGCCGCTCGAAAATCGGATGCTCCTCGACCTTGATGAAGACGTACAGGTCCCCGGGAGGCCCTCCCTTGGCTCCGGGCTGGCCCTTGCCCGAGAGCCGGAGCCGCGTGCCAGTATCGACACCGGCGGGAATGTTGATCTTGAGTTTCTCCTGCTTCTTCGTGTAGCCCTCGCCACGGCATTGCGCGCACGGGTTGCGGGTGATCTGTCCGCTGCCGCCGCAGTTCGGGCACGTCCGGCGGATCGAAAGAAAACTCTGCTGGTAAATCACTTCGCCGCGGCCATGGCAGGTCTGGCACCTCACCAAATCGCCCGGTTCGGCGCCTTTTCCCTGGCAGCGGCTGCAGCTCTCCTGTCTGGGCACCTGAATGTCGGCCGACATGCCACGCACGGCATCCTCGAAGCTGACCTCCAGATCGTACCGGAGGTCTTCGCCGCGCTGCGCCCGCGTGCGCCGGCGCCCGCCACCGAACAGGTCGCTGAAGCCAAAGAAATCCCCGAGAATATCGCTGAAATCGGCGAACGTGTTCGGGTCGAAGCCCTGCCAAGCCGCGCCCGAAACACCGGCGTGGCCGTAGTTGTCATACGCGGCGCGCTTCTGCGGATCGCTCAGCACACTATAGGCTTCGGCTGCCTCTTTGAACTCCTCCTCGGCCGCTTTGTTGCCCGGGTTCCGATCCGGGTGGAGCTTCAACGCGAGCTGGCGGTACGCGCTCTTCAGCTCCTGATCGCTGGCATTGCGGCCGATCCCCAATACCTCGTAGTAATCACGTTTCACTGCTTCGTTGATGGCTCGACCGCGACTTTCACCATCGCCGGCCGCAGCAACCGTCCTCTGAAATTGTATCCTCGGCGAAGCTCCTCGACGATCGTGTGGTCTTCGACCTCGCCCGTCGTGATCGTCTCGACGGCATGGTGAAGATGGGGATCGAACTTCCGGCCCGTCACCTCCATCGGCTCGAGCCCGAGTTTCTTTAACGTCTCGAACAGCCGGCCATAAATCAACTCCATGCCTTTGGCGTATTCCTTGTCCGCCGATTCGACCTTCAGCGCGCGCTCGAAATCGTCGAGCACCGGCAGGAGCTCGCGGAGGATTTCCAGGCCGGCGAACTCGATGAACTCGGAACGCTCGCGTTGCGCGCGGCGGCGGAAGTTCTCGAACTCCGCCGTGCGCCGCAGAAGCTGATCGTAAAGGTCGGCGCGCTCTTTGGCCAGTCGGTCGCGTTCAGCGCTCAGGCTGGCCACGAGCGCCGCCGAGTCTGCGATAGCGGGGTTATCGGCGGGAACCGCTGGCTGCGGTGCTTCGGCCGGCGCCGGTGATTCCCTACGATGCTTCTTGTTGTCCATAATCGATCGACAGCTCAACTCCGATTTCAGCGTCCGCCCGCCTTCGAGAGGTGGCATGCGGGGTGCGGCCGCACCCAGCCACGGCGCTCGAATGCAGAGTTGCGGGCGGTTGCCGGGGGCTTCCCTTCAGCGTAGCAAATGGCGCCGCGTTTGAGCCCGCGTCACCTCTTCAAGATCCTGCCCTTTCGGTCTGGCCCTGCCTGAACCATGGAGATCTATTCGCAAATCACTGTAAACGCGCGGCATATTCCAATACCGCGCGCCTAAACGGTATCTTGAAACGCGCTGCCCACCTGTAATACGGCTGACATCACGCGCTCGTAGTTCATGCGCATGGGTCCCAGCACGGCAATCTTGGCCGACAGGCCACCTGGCATCACCGCGTTGAAGCCGATGAGCGATAGCGCCTTCATGGCGGGGTGCGCCTCAGCCAAGCCGATCTGCACGCCGAGCTCGCCCGAGGGCTGCTCCAGAAACCGGTCGAGCAACCCGAGCATTCGTTTCTTCTCCTCGAGCGCCCGGAACAATTCGCGCATCTTCTCCCGCGTGAGGTGAAGATCCAGGCCGACCAGGTTCGCGGTGCCTTCCATGTAAATTTCGGGCGCCCAGTCCACTTCGAGCAGGCCCTTCCCGTATAGCACCATCACCCGCCGTAGAATGGCGTCATATGCCGCGCTCTCCTGCTCCAGCCTCCGGCGCAGCTCTTGACGCGCTTCCGAGAGCGTCCAGCCGCAGAAGTTGACATTCAGATAGTTGCGGATGGAACTCAGCTCGTCTTGCGAGATGTCCTCCGGGACAAATACGACCCGGTCGCGCACCACGCGGTCGCGCGTGACCACCACCATGAGCACCCGCCGGTCCGCCAACTTCAGAAGCTCGACTTGCTCCAGCGTCTGGCTCGACGTCGGGATCGCCGCCGCGATGCCGATGTTCCGCGTGATCTCCATAAGCAGGTGCGACGCGCGTTCGATCCGCCCCTCCACCGATTTGGCGCCGCCCAAGTCCGCTTTCAGAAGCTCGCGGTCGATCACCGGCCGCTTGCCAGCCGCAAGCGATTGGACATAAAGGCGGAATGCCTTCTCGGTCGGCACGCGGCCGGCCGAGGTGTGCGGTTGCTCCAGATAACCTTCCTCGACAAGATCGGCCATCACGTTGCGGATCGAAGCCGGACTCAACGCATCCTTGCGGCTCTTGGCTACCGTCCTCGAAGCCACCGGCTCGCCCGTCTCGGTGTAAGCCTCGACAACCGAGTACACGACTTCACGCTCACGCGCTGTCAATTCCTGCCGATCGGACATACTCCCAACTCTTCACTCTCTGATAAGTATTCTAGGCTATTGAAACCAAATGGGCAAGCACACACTTCTGAGCACTCTCCGCCGCCGAGTGCTAATGAGCGATTGGGGATTCAGCTGCACTTACCTGCAACTCGGGAGCCGCGACGCGACGATGGCTCTCCCGAGCCGGGCCCAACCATTTCCCGCTGAATCGGGCAGCGGCGACGGTACAAGTAATGGCAACCTGATTCTACTCCCGGTGCCCGGCTTCCCGCCATCGAGCAGCACGGTCTCCGTCCTTGGTACCAGCGTGATCGTAACACTGCACCAGAACTTCTCGCAGAACTTTGACGGCGGTGTCATCACCGTGACGCTAACGGGATCTTTGACCAAGCAATAGTGACCCGCGCCCACGAGCATTGCAGACCGATCCCCAACTGCGGTTGCGTGGGGTTACAATCTAATTTTACCTATCAGGAGGAAAAGTGTGAAGCTTAAACCGGTTATGTTTGCCGCGGTTTTTGCGGCGGTGGTTTCCGTGCCCGCTCTAGCACAAGGCAGTTTCGCGCAGATTGCCGTCGGCCAGGTGCAGGGCATTGCGGGCTCTTACTGGAAGACGACGCTCATTTTTGTGAATACGGGCCAGACCGAGGTGGACCTCACTGTGAATTTCTTTCAAGATGACGGGACCCCTCTGAACGTCCCCGTGGTAGGCGGCACCACCGGCAACGCGCAGCCGGTCAAGGTTCCGGGGAACGGCAGCGCAAGGTTGGAACTGGACCAAACCCAGTCTTCCACCACGCTGGAGGGCTGGGCTCAAGTCCAGTCGGCTGTTTCGGTCCGGGGCCAGGCGATCTACCGCTCGCACTTGGCCAGTGGGCAGGACTACGAAGCGGTCGTGCCGATGCTGTCCCCCGGCCAGCCGGTGTGTCTCATTTATATTCCCCCAGGCCCCACAACCATGCTGATGATGCCATTCGACAACACAAACGGCTATACCACCGCCGTGGCGTTTGCCAATCTTACGGCGAGCGACGACCAGTTACAGCTCAATTTCGTGGACGAGAACGGCAGCGTGCTTCTCTCGCCGGCGATTTCCCTTACGGCGCAGCAGCATATCGCTTGTCCGACCAATCAGCCGGGCACCGGCACTGGGTGCCCTGACCTCTCGGCGCTGGCTAGCAAGCGGGGGACCATCGTTGTGACGGCTAATCAGACGGACTTCACGGCGATCGGCTTGCTGTTCAATCCCACAGGGCCGTTCACAACGCTGCTGCCGATCACGCAATAACCGGGAATTCGCGGCAGCGCCGGCTGGGGTGCACTAGCCGGCCATGGATCGCGGTACAGGCCCCGGTAAGGCCCATGCCCCAGCGCCCCATCATAGACCGGCGCCTTCGCGGCGGAGAGTGGAAAACATCGGGAAGCGCCGGTTGCTTGTCTAGCGGGCGCAAACCTCCTCGTAGTACCGCTCATATTGGGGGATAATCAGCGAGCTGCAGAAGCGGGTTTGTGCCGTCTGGCGGGCGGCTCCGGACATGCGGCGGTAGAGCGTCACGTCTGTGAGCAGCGCGGCCACCCGGGCGGCCTGCGCGGCGATGTCCCCCGGCGCTTCGAGGTAGCCGTCCACGCCGTCCGTGATGAGCTCGGGAACGCCGCCGGTACGCGTGGCCACGGGCGGCACGCCGCACGCCATCGCTTCGAGCGCTGCCAGCCCGAACGACTCCAACTCGCTGGGTAGCAGCAGCACGTGCGCCTGGGGAATCAGGCGCTCGACGTGGCCCTGCTTGCCGATAAAAGTAACCTGCTCCTCGAGGTTGAGTTCTCGCGCCAGGGTCTCCGCCGGCCCGCGCTCCGGGCCATCGCCGACCATCAGAAGGCGCGCCGGGGTGTGCTGCAAGACTTCTTTCAAAATGCGGATACAGTCCTGCACGCGCTTGACCGGGCGGAAATTCGAGATGTGGATCAACAGTTTTTCGCCCGCGGGCGCGAATTCGGAGCTCCGCCGCCGCTCCGGGTCCGGCTGGTACATTTCGCAGTTCACAAAATTCAGGATGACCCGGATCTCCGATTCCACCCTGAAGAATTCCACCGTCTGGGCTCGCAGATATTCGCTGATCGCGGTCACGCCGTCCGACTCCTCGATCGAGAACTTCGTAATGGGAAAATAGGAGCGATCGGCGCCGACCAGGGTGATGTCCGTCCCGTGCAGGGTGGTGATGAACGGCAGCCTGCGGTGGCGGCGGCCAACCATCTCGCGCGCGAGCAGGGCGGAAATCGAGTGCGGAATGGCGTAGTGCACGTGGAGCAGGTCGAGCGAGTGCCGCGCGGCCACCTCGGCCATGCACGAGGCCAGCGCCAGGGAGTAGGGCGGGTACTGGAACAGCGGATACGTCGAGACCTCGACCTCGTGGTAGTGGATCCGGGGGATGCCGGGATCGAGGCGGATCGGGTTGGCATAGGTAATGAAGTGCACCTCGTGCCCGCGGTTGGCTAGCTCCAGGCCCAGCTCGGTTGCAACGACCCCGCTGCCGCCGTAGGTAGGATAGCAAGTGATGCCGACCTTCACGTGGTTCAGGTTAACACGCGGCTGGCCGTGCTCTCCATGAGGAATCGCACCAATCCACCCCCGGCGGCTGCGGGTGCAGTCCGCACCCGCGCGGCTAGCGCCATCCAGACAGCCTGTTAAGCCGGGATGCGGATTTTCAGGCCGGCGCCGTGGCCGGGCCGCGATTCGATCACCAGGTCGCCGCCCAGGCCACGGACCCGGCGCTTGATGCTCTGCGGTCCGACTCGCAGCAGATCGAGCTCGTCCAGCGTGAATGAACCGCTGAAGGCGAATCCGGCGCCATCGTCATCGATCGAAATCTCCACGGTCTTGCCGGTCTGCTCCATCGAAATCGCCACGCGCGATGCTCGCGAGTGCTTCTGCACGTTGGTCAGCGCCTCGCGCAGGATCAGCGCCACTTCATGCGACATCTCCGGCGCGACATGGATCGCCGACTCCGTGCTGATGAACCGGGTCGAGATGCCGGTGTCCTTCTGAAAGTACTCGAGGGTGCGGCGCGTCGAAGCGACCAGATCGCCGCTGTCGGCCTCCGCGGGCAACATGCTGCGCAGGAACGAGCGGATCTCGCTCACTTGCTCTTTCGCGAGCCCCTGCACCTCCTTCAGGTCCTCCATGCCGGCCGGCCGGTCGCGCTTGAGCAGCGTGCCCAGAATGTCGAGCCGCACCTGGAGACCTATGAAGCTCTGCAAAGGCCCGTCGTGGAAATCGGCGGCGATCCGCTGCCGCTCGGTGTCGCGGGTCTTGTCGGCTTCAGCGCGCAGCAGGTTCTCGCGCCGGGCGCTTTCGGTAATCCGCTGCTGAAGCCTGCGCTTCTGGAATCCAAGCGCGCAGGCGAGCAAGCCGGCAATCAGCACAGCGCGCCGCAGGGGCTCGCCCTCGGGCGGGCGGACAAACCCGAAGAAGCCCAGGCATGCGCCCACCACAATCAGCACGTCGCCCCAACTGTGGTTCACGACCGCCACGGTCATCAGGTAAAGGTAGAAGACCGAACTGAGCCAGCCGTTGCGGTCCGCGCCGTACACGGAGAAGCCAACGAAAAACGCGGTTTCCAGGAAGAGGGTGATGAGGGACATCTGCAGCCGGTCGAGCTTTCTCCACAGCAGCGCCGCCAGCGCATAGGCCGTGAACACAGCAGCCGAGATGGTGATAGCCGAGACTTGCGGCTTCGGCGAGAACAGCCGGGCCAAATCCGTCGAGAACAGTTGCGCAAGCAGGCATGACAGCCCGAGCGCCGCGCGGATGGCGCCGCGCGCGAGCCGCCACTCGCGCGGCAATACCCCAATTTCCGATGGCATCAAATTCGCCGGTCCATGAGCTGCGGACCCTGAACGCGCCGGCCGCGCCGCCAGAGCCCTCGCCGCGATCTACCTGCGGTACAGATACAGCGTGTGGCTCCGGCCTTCCCCGTCGTCGTCGATATGCTCGGTTTTCTCCGGCGTCCAGCCGGTGAATTCGAAATCATGAGACACGATGCGGGCGCCCTTCTTGAGCTGCCTTTCGAGCAACGGCCGGACTGTATCGTTCGAGGACGGCAGCAGATACACGGTAATCAGATTGGCAGAGCTGTAATCCTGCTTCATGATGTCGCCATGGACGATGCGCGCGCGACGTTCGAGGCCAAGCCTCTTGATGCGCCCGGAGCTCTGCTCCCACAGATCCTCGTCAAACTCGATCCCGGTGGCATCAGCCTTGTACCTCTGCGCCGCCATAATGACCACACGGCCATCCCCGCTGCCGAGATCGAACATCTTCTCGCCTGCTTTGAGCCCGCCGAGTTCGAGCATTTTCGCCACGATGATCTCGGGCGTCGGGTAGTAAGGGGCGAGCTTCTCGGCGCCCTTCTCCTGGGCGAAGCACAATGCGCCCAGCGCGACTGCGAGTGCGTACCGTCTGGCCGGCCTCATGGAGCCTCAGGTTAGCAGTGTACATCAGAATGGCGGAGCGCGGCTCGCGGCTGGTAGTCCGTGGCCCGTTGCTACACGCGCCCTGCGCGCCCTAGGGTTCCACCCAGATGCGGACGCGATTGCTCTGCTGGTTGCCCGCATCCACATACAGTTCGGCGGGGCCCGCGTTGACCAAGGCAGGCAACTGCACCTCGACCAGATCGAGGCCGATGTAGCCGGGCGCCAGCACCGCGCGACTGACTTCGAGGGGAGCCCGGTCCAGGTAAGCGCGGACCTGCGCCACGACCCTCGGCGGGTTCTCGGCTGGGCCTGGCATGCCGGTGGGCCAGCCGGGCGCCACGGCGCCCAAACCCGTGGCGAGGATCTCGATGCGGCCATTGGAATGGGCTGGGTTCATCGCGTCCAGCAGCACGCCGGTATCGGCGTTCAGCACGAGCGGCGTTCCGTCACGATCCACGAAGATCGCGGGCGAGACGTCCTCAACCGGCACGGCCAGCCGGAAAGTGCCCTGACCGGTATCGAGCGCCAGCGACAACGCCGGCCCGCGGGCGCTAAACGGAACCTGGATCTGCGACTCGGTTTCGGAGGCGGCCAGCACCGGAAAGCTTAGATCACCGGCGCGGACGTTGCGCACGCGCCCGCCGTAAACACTGAGGAGGGAGCCGGGCGCGGCCGGACGCTGGCTGAAATCCGCTGCGTTCACCAGTCGAAGGTCGCCAAGCCGGTGCGGCGCCATCGCGGCATATACGCCGTAGCCATCCAGCGCGACGAATACCTGGTTGCCTTCCGCGTCGAGCTTCACATCGAGCGCGGGAGCCTCGGGCAAGCCTCCCAGAGGCGTCCAACCAGTCACCGGGCCGGCGGCGTTCAGGTCCGTGCGCGTGGAGAACATGCCGCGATCGGTGGCGACGTATAGTGTGCCACTCGCGCGATCGGCCGCGATGCCGTGGGCGGGCGCCTCTGGCAGGTCCGATGTTAGGTCGTCCCAGAATTGACCGCCGTTCATAGTCCGAAGCACGTGTGGGCCTTTGCTGCCGCCCATCGCCGCGAGCGCGAAGCGCGGGTCAGCCGGATCGGCGAAAATGCTCTCCACGGGGCCGCGATCCGCTGGCAGCGCGGCGTTCCAGGTGCGGCCTTGATCCGCCGAGGTCCACAGCCGGCCGTCGAGGGATCCGGCATAGGTGAAATTACCAGCCGTTGCCGTGGCAGTGATCTTCGCGCTGAGCGACGCCGAAAGCGACCGGCGGAAGGCGAGTTCCTGGACCGCCGTGGCATCCGGAACCACGCGCCACGCCTGCTTTTCTCCAGGCGCCCATTCGATGACGCCCAGTCCGGAGGTCGTCAGCCGCACTCCATGGCTGCCTTGTGGCAGAGCCGCCAGGCGCAGCGCCGGCAGATTAGGCAGGGAATCGTTCAGGCCGGTCCAGGTGATGCCGCCATCCATTGAGCGCCACAGGCCGAAATCGTTCGCGACGGCGAGCTCATCCGGATCTTGGGGCGAAACCGCCAAGTCCTTCATGTTGGCGCCGATGATCGATTGCCCCTCGTAAGCCGTCAAATTCGCCCACGAAAGGCCGCCATCGTCCGAGCGAAAGACCTGCGCGCCAAAGGCGTAAAGCCGCATGGGGTTCGAGGCGTCAGTGCGAACCTGCCGGCTGCCATCCGGAAGCGGAGCGGACACGAGCGGATGGCCAGCTTCGGGCGGCGTGGCCGCGCTGGGCTGCCACTTCTCGAAATTAGCGGTTTCAAAAACGCGGGCCGAACGCGTTTGGACAAACAAGCGCGAGCCATCGGCGGAGAACCAGGCGCGATCCAGAGGCCCGGAGGCCGGCGAAGCCAGCGAAAGCTCAATTGCGGAGTTGCCGATACGCCGCCAGTCGGGCCGCAAGACATCCTTGACCGCCGGGGCGGTTTGGGCGGAAGCGGCGCCAATGAGCAGCAAGAAGCTCACCAGCGCCCCGGCGCGCCGGTCCTGCCCGCTCTGCTTTGTGGCGCTACGACACATCGGCTGTGTCCATTCTAACTCGCGGGGCCGGTTCCGGCCAGCCAAGTTTCGCTTGGAAACCCCTATGGCACAAGATCTTGCAAAAAAAAGCTAAACGGGTCGCAATGTGCACGCCGATTATGGTATATAGACTGAGGTGTCTAAGACCGCCGGGTCGGTTTGAACGGCAAGAGAAGGCTCGGTCATGTTGGAGCGTTTGGGGTCAATTTCGGCACGAGCGCTGCTGCTGGCGCTCGCGATGGGCCTGTGTTCGGCGCAGAGCCTCCCGGTGTCTTCGGACGCTGCCGCAACCGTCGTCACGCTCATCGGGCAGGTCTCGATTGTGCGCGACTCACAGCCCTGGGCGCTCGAAGCCGGCGGCCAGATCAAACCGGGGCAGTTGGTATCCACCGGCCAGGATGGCTATGCGCTGTTCCAGGTTTCCGATGGCAGCACGTTTGAGGTCTTCCCCAACTCACGCGTTATTTTCCGCGACAACCCTGGCAACTGGAAAGACCTCCTCGAGATGATTGTGGGCCGGATCAAGGTCCACATCCAGAAGTGGGGCGGCCAACCGAACCATAACCGCGTGCGCACACCGACCGCGATCATTTCCGTGCGCGGCACTATTTTCGATATCACCGTGGAAGACAGCGATTCGACGCTGGTGCTGGTCGAAGAGGGCCAGGTCGCCGTCGAGCACCGGTATCTTCCTTCGGGGCAGAAGCTGCTGAACCCCGGCGAATGGCTGAGGGTGTACAGGAGCCAGCCGCTCGCACAGAAATCCCTCGACAAGGGCTCGGCCCTGCGGATCGCGTTAGCCTCGATACGAGACGCCGTCATAAACACGGTCAACACGGGGCCGCATAGCGGTCCCGGTGCGTCCCCACCTGGCAGTCCTGCACCGCCATCAGGCGGGACAGGTCCAAGTCAGACACCCGGTGAACCGAAGCCGCCGGCTTCGGGCGGCAGCTCAGGCGGAACAGGCGGCGATGCCGGTCCAGGCGCGCCTCCTCCGCCCCCGCCAAAGCACTAAAGCCGATTCCACGAATTTTCGGAGCGGCTGCGAGCTGTTAAAAACAACGCGCCGCACTTGTGCTTCAGAGATGAGACTGGCTCTGCGCGGCTGTCCTTTTTCTTGCGAGTGAACCTCCGCATCCGCCGCTCGTGCGCCCACTCGTGCGAGACTGGCTATTGAGGGCAGTGAAAGTGCAAAGCGTGCCAAGCGTGCTTGTCTTGTGGCCGATGCTCTTGCTGCTATCGGCCGGGGCCGTGTGCGCGCAGACGCCCGGCATACCGCCCGAATGGCAGGTCCGCAAAGACCTCGCCGCGCTCGCGCAACACACCCAGGCCATCACGCCCATCCTCGACCAGGCCAGGCCGCAAGAATGGGTGAGCCAGGGCGCGCCGGCTGCGTACGCCGATCAAGCCAAACGGGTGCGGGCCGAGGTCGATTACCTCATCGGCTCCGCGAAAACGCTGAGCCAGCAGCCTGAAAAGCTCACGGCCGCGCTAGAAACCTACTTCCGCTTACAATCGGTGGACGCAATGTTGCGCTCCTTCGGCGCCGGCATCCGAAAGTATCAAAACGCAGCGCTCGCGGACCTCCTCACCGGCGCCATCGCCAGCGTCGTGCGAGACCGCGAAAAGCTGCGCGAGTATATCGTGGAGCTGGCGGCTGATCAGGAGAAAGAATTCAAAGTAGTCGATCAGGAAGCGCAGCGATGCCGCGCACTGCTTTCGCGGCAGCCACGCGAGGCCTCTGCCGCCGGGAAGGGCAAGAAAGAGCGCCAATGAATGGCGGCCACGCATTCTCGTGCAGTATTTGCGGAGATCCTTCAACGGAGATCTGCGCATATTGCACCAAGGACGCCTGCCCGAACCACCTCTGCCGCAAGTGCCGGCGGTGCAGCGATTGCTGCGAGTGTGAGGTGCCGCTCGACGCCGCTGCGCAGGATCTGGCAACGGAAAGGCAGCCCGGCGCGTGATCGAGCCGCACGCGCAGTAGAACTCGAAGCCATGTTCCCGGCGCTGCGCGTTGCCGTTCACGGTCATCGCGGCGCCCGCGCTATTCTCCCCGAAAACACGATTCCCGCCTTCCTCTATGCGATCGAGGCCGGGGCCGACTTCATCGAGCTCGACGTTTGCGTAAGCAAGGATGACGTGCTGGTGGTCTCGCACGATCCCGTTCTAAAGCGGCGGCCCGCGAAAGCACCGCCCGGTAGCCGCGTCATCCGCGAGCTGTCGCTCGAGGAACTGCGGCGCTGGGACGCCGGCTCGCACAGAAACCGGCACTTCCCGCGCCAGACGGCTGTGCCCGGCGCAGTCATTCCCACCCTCGATGAGGTCCTCGCGCTGTCCGCGCAAAGCGCGATTCAGTTCAACATCGAAGTGAAGAGCTTCCCCAGCGAGCCGAAGTACACTCCGCCGCCCGAGCCCTATGCGCGCCTGCTCGTCGAAGCCATCGAACGCCGAGGCCTGGCTCAGCGCGTCATGGTGCAATCGTTCGATTTCCGCATTCTCGACGCGGTCAAGCGCTTCGCTCCGGAGATCCGGCTGTCGGCGCTCTCAAAACCCGGCGCACGCGGCTTTGTGGCGCTGGCGCGCGAGGCGGGCGTAGGGATCGTGGGACCGTATCACCGGCTGGTGACGGCGCGAAAAGTGGCCGCGGCGCACAGTGCCGGGATTCAGGTGGTTCCCTGGACCGCGAACCGCCCGCGCGATTGGCGGCGCCTCATCCGCGCCGGCGTCGATGGCATCATCACGGACGATCCCGCGGGCCTGATTGCGTACCTCAAAGCGGCTGGCTTGCGGGAGTAAGGCTAGCGCCCCATAAGCGCCGGCAACACGGCCGGACATGCTCAGGCAATGGGCACGCTCTCCAGCGCGGCGCCACAACGGGTCCCGGCGCTGGCTGTGTGAATAGCTTCACCACGCCAGAAAGCCGCCGTCGAGAATCACGGCCTGGCCGTTCATATAATCGGCGGCGGAAGAAGCCATGTAGACGATGGTGCCCTCTAGCTCTTCGAGCTTCCCCAATCTTCCCATCGGAACCTTCGCCAGCAACTTCCGGCCAAGCTCTTGGTTGT
This sequence comes from Bryobacterales bacterium, assembly GCA_963835855.1. Taxonomy (GTDB): domain Bacteria; phylum Acidobacteriota; class Terriglobia; order Bryobacterales; family Bryobacteraceae; genus CAWIHA01. The sequence continues at coordinate 23,518 of CAWIHA010000003.1, forward strand.
CCTCGAACGCCCAAATCGTTTGAGCGGACCGGAAGAAGCCGGGCACGAGCGCGATCACCTGCAATCCGCGCGGGGCCCATTCGGCGGCCAGCTCGCGTGTCAGGCCCAGCACGCCGGACTTGCTCGCCACGTAGGAGACCTGGTTGACGTAGCTGGCGGCGCTGATGCCGTACATCGAAGCGATGTTGATGATCTTGCCGAAGCCCTGCTTGAGCATCTGGCGGCCGGCCGATTGCGCGCAGAAAAACAGGCCGGTCAAATTCGTATCGATCACGCTTTGCCACTCGTCCCGCGTCATGCTTTCCGCGTCGGCGACGGCGGAGATGCCCGCGTTATTCACCAGAATGTCGATTCTCCCGAACTCGCTCACGGTCCGCGCGATCATGGCGTCCACCTCTTCCGGTTTCGTGATGTCGGCTTTCACCGCCACCACTTTGCGCCCGAATGTTTCGACTCCCGGGCCGACTGGCTGAGTTGTTCCCAATCGCGGGCGGCTATCGTCAGGCCGCAGCCCGCCTTGGCGAGACCGCGCGCAAAGCTGACGCCGAGTCCGCGAGACACGCCGGTGACCACCGCCGCCTTCCCGGACAAGTCGAACATGGAAAGAAGACTATCGTGCATATAGATTTCGCTCCCAGTCATGATAAGCCAGAGTCGCGCGGAATGGAAAAATCAGACAAACGACTCCAATTAGGCGGTTGGATGTACAATCGCTGGTGGGCCAGCAGGCCAGAACGGAAATCCTGGATAAAGACCGTCTAGCCGGCGTCATGAACTGGATGAAGCCGAAAGGAGAACATGCAGAGACCACGTTTCTTGCGCTACCTGTATAACCGCTGGCTGTTCCTGTTAATTGGTCTTTCGGGGCTTGGGAACGTCATTCTGCTGCTATATCGGTTTTTCGTGCTTGGATTCATGAGTCATCTACCCGAGCATATTGCGGCCGGTGTGTTCAGTCTGATTACATGCACGCTCGCCTTCGGCATTTTCGTGGATCTCAGCTTGAAGAATCCGGACAGACACAAACAATAGATGGCGACGCTATTGGCAGTCGATGACGAACCGCTGATATTGGAGCTCATCGCAGGCGTGCTCCGTCCCGAGCACTCCGTCATCACGGCAGAAAGTGGAATCGAGGCTCTCGCAATTTTCGAGTCCTACCACGACCGGATCGATCTCATCGTGACGGACGTAACGATGCCAGGCATGTCCGGCTTGGAGTTGGTGGCGCGGTTGGAGGCAACCCACAGCCGCCGGGTTCTGGTGCTCTTCATCACCGGTGCACCCGAGCATCCTATCGATGCGAGCCGTGCGGTGCTGCCCAAACCCTTCACGCCCACTGCCCTGAAGGACACGGTTCTACAGTTGCTCCAGCGGTAATTGCGTTACGTCCCATTCACATGTTTGCTGTCGAGTGCCCAGCTTCGGCCGACGTGATCTACGATAATGGCCTAATCAACGGTGACCTAAACGCCTGGCTGATCAATGAAGGCTTTGCGGTATCCGATTCTTCGCCGTACAATCTGAGCCCGGGCACGTACACCGTCCAGGCACAAAGCGAGGAATGGCATACCCGTCTCGTGCCCAAGACCGAGGCCGATTTCGCGCAGAAGACGAACGATCTTAATCCAAAGTATCCCTATAAGCTATAGAGGGAGCCGGGCACATTCCTGATCAAGTCCAACATCATCAGCATCACCGTAACGCCATAGCCGCCGGAAGATCGAGCCTCACAGTTCGCGCTTACCCCACGCCGCTGCTACCCTTCCGCCCGGTTCACCAGCACCACGACACTTCGGCCCTCGACCGCGTAAGTAGCCCCCGTAACTTCGGTCTCGGCGCCGGGGTCCGCGATGTCGTTGGGCGGCGCCTGGGACGTATCCACCGCTTTGAACCAGCGCCGGCCCGGCACGGCGGGTAATTCGAATTCCAGGCTGTCCCAGTACATATTCAACATGGCGTGGATATCGGCGTCGCCGTCGAAGCCGGCCAGCGTCAGCGCCAGAGCGCGCGCTTCGGGGTCGGTCCATCCGGGGCTGTTGAGCTTGGTTCCGTGCCAGGTCACGTCCACCAGGCCCCGCTCGTTCGTGGCGCCCGTGAAGAAGCGTCCGCGGCGGAGCGCAGGGTGGCTCTTGCGAAACTCGATCATGAGTTTCCAGAAGCGGTGCAGGCCGTGGCGCCGATCGAGGAGCGTCCAGTCGAACCAACTGATTTCGTTATCCTGGCAGTAGGCGTTGTTATTGCCTCTCTGCGTGCGGCGCACCTCGTCGCCGGCGGCAAACATGGGCACGCCTCGCGAGAGCAGCAGCAGGGCCGCGAAGTTACGTATCTGTTTTTCGCGGAGCGCTTCGATGGCCGGGTCGTCTGACGGTCCCTCCGCGCCACAGTTCCAGCTCAGGTTATCGTCGATGCCGTCGCGGTTGCCTTCGCCGTTGGCTTCGTTGTGCTTCTGGTTGTACGAGACCAGATCGTTGAGGGTGAAGCCGTCGTGGCAGTTCACGAAGTTGATGCTGTTCACCGGCAGTTGCCCGCGCTGCTGGTAGAGATCGGCGCTGCCCGCCAGGCGCGACGCCACCGCTCCCACCATGCCCGGCTCGCCCCTCACGAACCGGCGGATATCGTCCCGATAATGGCCGTTCCACTCCGCCCAGCGGTCCCCGGGGAAGTGGCCCACTTGATACAGGCCGGCGGCATCCCAGGCTTCGGCGATCAGTTTGGTATCCGCCAGGTCGTCATCGAGCTCGATCTGCCACACTACCGGCGGATGAAGGGAGGGTTGCCCGTCCTCGCCCCGCGACAGGATGGATCCTTCGTCGAACCGGAAACCGTCCACGTGCACTTCCCGCACCCAGTAGCGTAAGCAATCGACGATCAGCTTCTGCGTGATGGGATGGTTGCAGTTCACCGTATTCCCGCAGCCTGAAAAATCCATGTAATATTGCAGGTCCCACGGCACGAGTAAGTAGTAAGTGCGGTTATCGAGACCCTTGAACGAGAAAACCGGCCCCAGTTGGTTGCCTTCGCCGGTGTGGTTGAACACCATGTCCAGGATGACTTCGATGCCGGTCTTGTGTAAGGCCTTCACCATATCGCGGAATTCGCGCAGATGGCCGCCGGTTTCCGGGCTGACGCAATAGGCGGACTGAGGCGCGAAAAATCCCATGCTGTTGTATCCCCAGTAATCGGGCAGAGGCCGGCCATCCACCACGTGCAGTATGTCGGTCTCGTCGAAGTCGAAAATGGGCAGCAGTTCTACGGCGGTGACGCCCAGGTCCTGAAGGTACGGGATCTTCTCCACGATTCCTCGAAACGTTCCAGGCTGCCGCGCGCCGGAGGAAGGCGATTGCGTAAAGCCCCGAACATGCATCTCGTAGACGATGGTGTCCTCCATCGGACGGTTGAGAGGCCGGTCTCCCTCCCAGTCGTAGCCCGAGGTGTCGATGACCAACGAGCGCATCGACGTGGCCACGTTGTCGTCCGGCCCGCAGGCGTCGCCGCGCTTCCACAGGCTGTTCGTGTTGCCGCGCGCGTAAGGGTCGATCAAAACCTTGTTCTTGTTGAACCGCTGGCCGGACGCCGGATCGTTTGGCCCGTCCACACGAAAGGCGTAGTGCGCTACCGCGGCCAGGCCCCGCACGAACACGTGCCAGAAATGGAACGTCTTGTTGATGAACGGGTCGAACCGGACCACCTGATACGGCAGCGGAGCGTCGTGCGCCGTGAACAACAGAAGCTCGACGCCGGTGGCATTCTCCGAAACGAGCGAGAAGTTGACCCCGTCCGGTCCCGCGGTTGCCCCCAGTGGATGCGGCGAACCCTGCTCAACCGGAAAAACGATCTGTGAAGTATTGGCAGCCATGGTGATCCCAATCTGAACATCGCGTCATAAATATTTGCGCATATGCCAGGAACGTGGCCTTCTGGAATCATGAGACCGCTCATGATTTCCGATGCCACGCCAGTATTGAGTTTACAGCAGGAGATCCTTGCGCAGGAAACCAAATCGAGTTACTCGGGAGATAGACCCGCTGCCGGACGGTCAAGCGCAGGGGTCCGGCTGCGTCGTAAACTACAGGTGACTGGATTGAGAGCATGTTCCTTCCGCTAACACCACTGCGCTTTCTCGACCGCGCCGTCGATCTCTATGGGAATAAGGTGGGGATTGTCTCCGGCGCACGTGAATTCACCTATGCCGAGTTCGGCGAGCGTTCGCGGCGCCTGGCATCCGCGCTGGCTTCACGCGGCATCAATCCGGGCGACCGGGTGGCATTTCTCAGCTTCAACAACCACCAGCTCCTCGAAGGGTATTACGGGGTCATCCAGGCGCGCGCCATGGTGATGCCGCTAAACGTGCGGCTGACTCCCGCCGAACTGCTGGCGGTTCTGAACCATTCCGGCGCAAGAATGCTGTTTTTCGAGAACGACTTCGCGCCTCTGGTTGAAAAGCTCCGCTCCGCATGCCCTTCGATCGAACGGTTCATCACGCTCGACGGCAAGATTCCCTTGGCCGACATGACCTACGAGGAGGTGCTGGGGGAGGGGCGGCCCGAGCGTGCCGGCATCCTCAGCTACGACGAAAACGCGCCAGCCGAACTCTTCTACACAAGCGGCAGCACGGGCGCGCCAAAGGGCGTGCTGCTCTCGCACCGCACGATCTATCTGCATGCGCTCGATATCTGCGCGGGGATGGATTACAATGACGCCTCCGTCGAGCTGCATACGATCCCGCTGTTCCACGCCAACGGCTGGGGCCGGCCGCAGACCGCAACGATGATGGGCACCAAGCAGATCATGGTGCGGCGGTTCGACCCAACCACAGTGTTCCGGCTGATCCAAGAGCATCACGCGACCGATATGTCGCTGGTACCGACGATGGCGGGCGCATTGTTAGAAGCGCCAAACATCGGAAAGTTCGATTTATCGAGCATGAAACTGATTCACATCGGCGGCGCAGCATCGTCGCCGCAGCTCATTGAACGGATGGAGAAGGCGTTCGGCTGCCGCGTGTACGCGGGCTATGGCCTCACCGAACGTCCCCGGTGGTCAGCACAGGCCGGCCGAAATCGACGATCGCACCCGCATCCGGCGCCGAGCGCTACCAGCGGCAGGCGATGGCCGGGCTGCCCTTCCCCGGCGTTGAGGCGCGTGTCGTCGATGGCCACATGCGTGAGGTGCCGCGAGATATGAAGTCGATCGGCGAGATTGTTGTGCGCAGCGACCATGTCATGGACGGCTATTATAAGGACCCGGACGGCACGAAGGCCGTGATGAGCGGCGCGTGGCTGCACACGGGCGACATGGCCGTCTGGGACCCGGAGACGTACATCCACATAGTCGATCGCAAGAAGGAGATCATCATCAGCGGTGGCGAGAACATTTCCTCGCTCGAGATCGAGAAAGTCATTTCCACGCACCCGGACGCGCTCGAATGCGCGGTGGTGGCGGCGCCCGACGACCGGTGGGGCGAATCGCCCGCGGCGGTCGTGCTCCGGCGGCCCGGTTCGGAGCTGCGCGCCGAAGACTTGCTCCGGTTCCTTGAAGGGCAGCTAGCGAAATTCAAGATACCGCGGCTCATTGAAATCACTGACACGCCGCTGCCGAAGACCGGCACGGGCAAAATCAGAAAGCTGGAGTTGCGCGAGCGCTTCTGGAAAGGCATCGAGCGGCGCGTGCAGGGATAGGGCGGCGCGGTGCTGCTTGGTTTGTGCACGCCTTCGACATCGAGTCCCTCGCTAATCGTGCTGGGCCGAAAGATCGTCCTGGTGATTCTCGATGGAGCAACCGGCGCAGTTCACATGCTCGAACTGCACCGTCGTATGGCTGATATTGAACCGCTCGTTGAGCATGTCATTCAGCCGGCGCAGAATTCGATCGCTCGTTGAGGGTGGCACGTCCTCAATCAGCACATGGCAACTCAGCGCGTGCGTCCTCGTTCCGAGGCTCCAGATGTGCACGTCGTGAACGTCAAGCACGTCCTCGGTACACCGCATCGCGGCCAGCACGTCCCGCAGGTTGAGCCCGCGCGGGAGCCCTTCGAGCAGGATATTCAGCGCCTCCTTGATGATGTCCCAGGCTGTCCAGACGATGAGCAGGCCGATGAGCGACGATAGCAGCGGGTCCGTGCGCTGCCAGCCGGTGTAATGAATTGCGATGGCCCCGGCGATAATGCCGAGGGAGCCGAGCGCGTCGCCGAACATGTGGGTCCACGCGCCGCGGACGTTGATGTCATACACGCGCTCGCCGCGCAGGCCCCACATGATGGACGCGTTCACGCCAAGCCCAACCAGCGCGACGACGAGCATTGTGGTCTCGCCGACCGCCACCGGCCGCTGCCAGCGGCGGTAGCTTTCCCACAGTATCCAAGCGGCGAGAACGAGGAGCGAGAGCGCGTTAACGAGGGCCGCGAGCACGCCGGCCCGATGATAGCCGTACGTCTTGACCTTGTCGGGCGGCTTGCGCCCGTAGTAGACGCCGAACCATGCGAGCAGCAACGCAAGGCCGTCGGTGAAGTTGTGGCCCGCATCGGACAGCAGCGCCAGGCTGTGTGCGTGCAAGCCTGCCAGCGCCTCCACAATCACAAACAGAACGGTCAGGACGAGCGACCAGCGCAGAACCTTCCCCATGTCGTGATCGTGATGACGCAAATTCGACCCTTCCGAAACCAGTTTACCGCCGTGCGCCGGCCGCGACGCGGGGTGGTGAGCCAGATTTGTGTCCCTGAGATCAGTCTTCGTCTTGCGGGATTCCGTGAGCCTTCAAGGTTTCGGCACGAACCAAATCTATAAGTTTCCTATCGCGTAGCCCACTTTCGCAAGCGGCCCTCTCAACAGAATCGATGATCTGTTCGCGTTTAGCCCTGATTTGCTGCTTCTGTACGTCCTCTTCGATCTGCTTACTTTTCTGCGTATACCACTGTTGTACGCGCTCATAGTTCTCTTCACCCTGATGCGCGTAAAGCCAAAACTGCACTTGGGGCAACACTTGAGACTCTTCGAGCCCAGCACTGATAGCGCGGCCGTCCTTTGAAAACTGAATGTAGAATCCGCTGCTGATCGGGATTCGGCCGGTCATGGCACGAGGATATCACGGACGCGGCTGCGTCTGATGAAGACTGGAACTCTGGGCGACCTCTGCACTGAGATGGCGGCCCCCGCGGCGGGCGGCGGGCGGCCACGGCGCATGGCGCGCGCGGAGGAGCGGCGCGGTTACGCCCGGCCCAGGCGGGCCGCGATCGCTTCGGCGATCTTCTTACCGTGAAACCGGCCATTCTCGATGAAGATCTCGTTGGTGTGCATGCCCGCAACGATCACGCCAGCGAGATAAATTCCTTTGCGGCCGCTTTCCAGCGTATCGGGGTCCGTGTACGGCCGTTGCGTGTCGGGCTCGAACACGATGCCATGCGCGGCTAGGAACTCGGTATCCGGATGATAGCCAATCATCGCAAACACGAAATCGTTCTTGAGCGACAGCTCGCCTGCGGGCGCCGCCACGCGAATCGAGTCGGGCCGGATCTCGAGCACCCGCGAGTTGAAGTAGGCCTTGATCTCGCCGTTCTTGATGCGGTTCTCTATGTTCGGCCTGATCCAGTATTTGACGTGCGGTGAGATACCGTCACCGCGATGAATGAGCGTGACGCGCGCGCCGGTCCAGAAGAGCTCGAGCGCTGCGATGGCGGCAGAGTTCGCGGCGCCGACCACGGCGACATCCGCGCCGTAGTAGGGGTGCGGCTCCCTGTAGTAATAGATGACCTTGTCGAGATTCTCGCCGGGAACATGGAGCCGGTTCGGCAGGTCGTAGTAGCCGGTTGCGATTACGGTCTTGCGCGCCTCATAAACCTGCGGGCAGCCGAGCCGGTCAACCGTGCGCACGCGAAATGCGCCGTCCTCGCCATCAATGCGCTCGACGCGCTCGTACTGGTGGATGTCGAGCTGGTAGTGCTCAGCCACCCGCCGGTAATACTTGAGCGCTTCCGTGCGGTTCGGCTTTTCCCCAAGCGAGGTCATCGGAAGATCGCCGATCTCGAGCAGCTCCGGCGTGGTGAAGAACGTCATGTGGGTCGGGTAGTTGTAAATCGAATTCAGCAGGCAGCCTTTGTCAAAAAGGACCGCGCGCAGGCCGCGCCGTTTGACTCGATTCCGCAGGCGAGGCCGGTTGGCCCCGCGCCCACTACAGCCGCATCGAACCGGTTCACAACATCGCCTCCACGCGGGAGTATACGCTCTCGAGCGCCGAGGCTAATGCTGATACGTCCTTTCCGCCGGCTTCGGCCATATCGGGCCGGCCGCCGCCCTTGCCGCCGACCGCTTGCGCCACCGCGCCGGCAAGTTTCCCCGCATGCACCTTCGACATGAGATCCTTCGTCACGGCAGAGACGATCGCGACGTTCGAATCCCCGGCGGACGCCAGCACGACGACAGCGGACTTCCACTGGTTGCGCAGCGAATCGGCCAGCGCGCGCATCTGCTGGCGATCGAGGCCATCCACACGGCCCGCGAGCACGCGCACGCCCTTAATCATCCGCGCCTGGCTTTCGAGCGCGCCCGCCTGCGATTGCGCCACCTTGTTCTTGAGCTGCTCGAGCTGCCTTTCCAGCGTGCGCCTCTCGTCGAGCAGTTTCTCCACCTGCTCGACCAGTTCCGTCTCGGAGCCGCGCGTCAGCTCGGCGATGCGCGAAAGGGCAGAGACCGCGGTCTGGAAACGTTCGAGCGCGCCCTCGCCAGTGACCGCTTCAATACGGCGCACACCGGCCGAGATGCTGGCCTCGGATACGATCTTACAGACGCCGATTTCGCCGGTGCGCGCCACGTGCGTTCCGCCGCAAAGCTCCTTGCTGAAGCCGGGGGTCGAAACGACGCGCACGCGCTCGCCATACTTTTCGCCGAAGAGCGCCATCGCTCCGGTTGTCAGCGCCTCGTCGAGTTCCATCAGGTCCGTCTGGACCGGCTGATCCCGCAGGATCTCCTCGTTCACCAGCCGCTCCACCTCGGCGATCTCCGAGGCGTCCATTGCGGCGTAGTGCGTGAAGTCGAAACGGAGCCGCGACGGCTCGACCACGCTGCCCGCCTGCTTCACATGCGCGCCGAGCACCTTCCGCAAGGCCGCGTGCAGCAGGTGCGTGGCGGTGTGATTGCGCATGGTGGACCGTCGAAGATCCGCATCGACCTGCGCCCACACGCTGTCGCCGCGGCGGATGGGCGTGAGCGCAACAACACGATGCACCGTGAGCCCGGGGAGGGGAGAATAGGTGTCCTGGACCTCGGCGAGCTTCTCGCCACTCTCCGCGAAGAGGGCGCCCTTGTCGCCGACCTGCCCGCCGGCTTCGGCATAAAAGGGCGTCTGGTCGAGCACCACCTCGGCGCGCTCGCCGGAACCGATGCTCTCGGCCCGTTTCTGATCCACCACCAGGCCGATCACGCTCGCGTGTAATTCGAAACTCTCATAGCCCTTGAATATCGTGCGATGTTCTGTGAAAAGCTGGTGATACACTGGCGCGATGGCGGCGCGTTCCCCGCCCTTCCAACTGGCCCGCGCACGCTCGCGCTGCTTCGCCATTTCGGCTTCGAAACCCGCGCGATCGACCGCCAGGCCGTACTCCCGGGCCATTTCCTCCTGCTCATCGAGCGGAAGGCCGTAGGTGTCGTAGAGGCGGAAAGCGACCGAACCGCCGAGCACCTGCTTCGCGCTTCGCGCCTCGTCGTGAAAAATCTTCTCAGCGATCTGGAACGTCGTGGCGTAGCGGTGCTCTTCGTTCTTCACCACGCGGGCGACGCGCTCCAGGCTCTCCATCAGCTCGGGATACGCCGGTTTCATCAGCTCGGCCACGAACCCGGTCAGTTGATATAGGAAGGGATCGAGCACGCCAATGCGCCGGGCGTGCCGCATGGCGCGGCGCATGATTTTGCGGAGCACGTAACCGCGGCCGTCGTTCGAGGGCAGCACGCCATCGTGAATCAGGAACTCGGCGGCACGGCTGTGGTCTGCGATGATGCGCAGCGCGGTGTCCACCTTGGGCTCTTCTCCGTAAGCCACTCCGAACCGTTCGGCGGCGCGCTGGATAATCGGGCACAGCAGATCGGTATCGTAATTTGACAGCGTGCCCTGCATGACGGCCGCGATGCGTTCCAGGCCCATGCCCGTATCGATCGAAGGCCGAGGCAGCCGCGCCAGCGTCCCGTTTGTGTCGCGGTCGTATTGCATGAAGACGAGGTTCCAGATCTCGACGTAGCGGCCCGACTCGCTCGGAAAGTGCTCGTCTTCGGCGGGCAGATCCGAAGCCTCGGGGCCGAGGTCGTAATGCAGCTCCGAGCACGGGCCGCATGGGCCGGTCTCGCCCATCTGCCAAAAGTTGTCCTTCTCGTCCTGACGAAAGATGCGGCCTTTCGAAACGCCCGCTATTTTCTGCCAGAGCTTTTCGGCTTCATCGTCTTCGCGGAATACGGTGATATAGAGCCGGTCCTTCGGGAGGCCGAAATCCTTAGTGATGAGTTCCCAGGCAAACTCGATCGCTTCCGCCTTGAAGTAATCGCCGAAGGAGAAGTTGCCGAGCATCTCGAAAAATGTGTGGTGGCGGCGCGTGTAGCCGACATTTTCCAGATCGTTATGCTTGCCGCCGGCTCGAACGCACTTCTGCGCAGAGGCCGCGCGCGTGTAATCGCGCTTTTCGAGACCGAGGAAGATATCCTTGAACTGGTTCATGCCCGCGTTCGTGAACAGAAGCGTCGGGTCTTTGGCCGGCGCCAGCGAGGAGCTGCGAACGACGCGATGCCCGCGCGCGGCGAAGAAATCGAGAAACTGCTGGCGGATCTGATGACCGGTCACACACTCATTGTGGCATGGCGGCGTGTGCGAGGCGACGAGTTCTAACGAATCTCTTCCAGCACCCGGTCCGCTTCGCCGGCGGGATCTTCGGCGCGGTTGCGCGAAGCCTCCACCGGCGTTGCGACGCGTTTCTGACCGCCCTTGCCTGCTCCAGCCGAGCGGACTCCGGGCGTCACCAGGATGGCCCGCGGTCCGGCCCTGGCGCGCACCGCGGCAGCTTCGAGCGGCGAGCAGACGAATCCATCGATACCGGCCTCCATCGCCACAATCAGCGGGTTCATACGACGCGGATTGGCTTCTCCCCTCGCCTGTCGATGCGTCCAATACGATAAGCGCCGGCGAGATCCCGTTCCATGGCCGCGGCGTCGGGCTCGGCCGCTGCAATGAGCAGGCCGCCTGAGGTCTGCGGGTCGTACAAAAGGTTTTCGATTTCCGCGGGCAACTCGCACGCCAGCTCGACCGCGCACGAGGCGAACTCGCGGTTGTTCTTGAGACCGCCTGCGAGCGCGCCGGCGCGCGCATATTCCACGGCGCCCGGCAGGAACCTGACAGCCTGGGCTGCAATCTCGAGCGTCACACCGCTCGCGACGGCCATCTCCCGCGCATGGCCGATCAAGCCGAAACCGGAAACATCGGTCGAGGCATGCGCGCCACAGGCGAGCATTACCTCGCACGCGCGCCGGTTCAGTTCGAGCATCGACTCGATGGACGCACGCACGTGCGCTTCCTCAGCCGTGCCACGCTTGAGCGCCGTCGAAATCACGCCGGTGCCGATGCGCTTCGTGAAGATCAGAACATCGCCGGAGCGTGCGGCTGCGTTGGTCAGCACACGGCTGGGATGCACAATACCAGTGACCGCATAGCCGAATTTGATGTCGTCATCGGCGATGCTGTGGCCGCCGAGAACCGCGCAGCCCGCCTCCGTCATCTTCCCGAGCCCGCCTTTCAGAATCTGCTCCAGATCCTCGATGCTGCCCTGGGCCGGATAAGCGACGATCGAGAGCGCCGAAAGCGGCCACCCGCCCATCGCGTAGACATCGCTGAGCGCATTCGCGGCGGCGATGGCGCCGAAAGTGTATGGATCGTCCACGATGGGCGTGAAAAAATCCACCGTCTGCACGAGGGCACACTCCGGCGTCAGCTTGTAGACGCCGGCGTCATCCGACGTCTCAAACCCCACCAGCACGTTCTCGTTCGGCAACGAAGGCAGCCGGGACAGCACCTGGTCCAACAACTTTGGACTCAGCTTAGACGCTCAACCCGCAGCCTTCGCATGGGCCGTCAATCTGACCATCGGTACCAGTGTACTCACGCGCGCGCGTCCGCGGCTCATGGCTCGTGGTTCGTAGATTCGGGCGGGCTCGCCGCCTGCGCCTTAGAGCACGTCCGCAAAGCCGCGCTTGAGATGGCGGAAAAAGAGGCCGCCCAGCACGAAGGAACCAAACCCGAATGCCGCGATCGCAGCGAGATCGCTCAGGCCCGGCGGGCGGTCGGAGAGCAGCCGCTCGCGGTACGCGCGAACCAGATAGGCCAGCGGGTTCGCTTTGAGGAGAGTGCGGAGATGGTACCTCTCGGGGATCTGCTGCTCAGTGATGAAGATCGGCGTGAACCAAAACCAGAATGTCAGCACGACCAAGAGCGCCTGCGCGGTGTCGCGCAGATAGACGTGCAGGCTCGAAACGATCCAGGCAATGCCGATCGCAAACAAGCCGAGGAAAAACATATAGACCGGCAGAAAAAACACCATCACGCTGAAATGTTTGAGCCAGATTCCTATCGCCGCCAGCGCCAGCGCAAGCGCAATCAGGTGATTCACCAGCGAGGAAAGGAAGATCGATACCGGCACGACTTCCGCCGGAAATATCGTTTTGGTGATCAGGTTCTGGTGATCGAGGAGGGAGGACGCCGAGCGCTGGACCGTGTCTTGGAACAGCAGCCACGGCAGGAAGCCCGCAAACAGGAAAATCGGGTAGTTCTGCGTAATCGCGTCCGGCGGCAGCTTCACCCGGAAACAGATCTGGAACACGAAGACCCAGCTCACCAGCAGGACCAGCGGATGGACAACGCCCCAAAGCCACCCGGCCGCCGAGCCAACGAAACGCTGCGTAAAGTCGCGCCGGACCAACTGAAACAGCAGGTTCCGCCGCTCGACTAAGTTCCGCAGAAAATGAGAGCCGGGAATACGAGTCATCAAAGGCATTGTATACGACTTGGCGCAGGGCCTACGGCCGGCGCGTGGCGGCTCTCGTGGCCCGTGGCTCACGTGGCCTGTAAGAGATGGCAGGAGCAATCGAAATACGTTGCCCTGCTGCTGACAGACGTTATTATGCCGCCCCAGATGAGCCCCGCGAATTGGCGGAGACGTTAAATGTGTTGCAGCCGGGACACAAAGTGATATGTTTGGGTATGCCGGTGATGTGAGGAGCGGGCGCGGGTGGCAAGTTGGGGGGTGTGAACATGGAGCGGGAGGCGCGGCGCACAGAGGCCGAACGGGTCGAGCCTGGCCTGGGCGAAGAGGCCACCCGGGCGAGGGCTCAGGCCGATCACAGGTTCCGCGAGCTGCTGGAGGCCGCGCCGGACGCCATTCTCGAGATCGATCGCAATGGCCGGATTGTGCTGCTGAACCCGGCGGCGGAGGATCTTTTCGGATTCCGGCCCAGCGAGCTGCTCGGGCAGCCATTGGAGTTGCTGGTTCCCGAGCGCTTCCGCAAACAGCACGAGGCACACAAGTCCGCCTATTGGAGCGATCCCGCCAGGCGCACGGTAGCCAACGGCCGCGACGTTCTGGGCGCGGCGAAAGGACGGCACTGAAGTCCCGGTCGAGGTGCGCTTGAGTCCCGTTAGGACCGAACACGGGGACTTCGTGACTTGCATCGTTCGTGATCTCACGGCCCGTAAGCAGTCCGAAGAGGCGCTGCGCCAGTCCAACCGCGAGATCGTGAGCATTCTCGAAAACATCACCGACGCCTTCTTTGCGCTGGACCGCAAATGGCGCTTCACTTATCTGAACCGCAAGGCCGAACAGATGATTGCACGCAGCCGTGAGGACCTCATAGGAAAGAACATTTGGGAAGAGTTCCCCGAGCTGGCCGGCACAGCTTTCTACGATCAGCACCACAAGGCCGTCGAAGAACAGACGCCGGTGGAGTTCTCGATGTTCTATCCGCCGCTGAGCATCTGGGTGGAGACCCACGTTTACCCTTCGGAAACTGGACTCTCGGTGTATCTGCAGGACATCACGGCGCGGAAGCACTTGGAGGAACAGTTCCAGCAATCGCAAAAGCTCGAGGCGCTCGGCAGGCTGGCTGGCGGAGTCGCGCACGATTTCAACAACCTGCTGACGATCATCGGCGGCTACGGGCGGATGGCGCTCGACAGTATCGAAAAGAAGAACCCGTTTCGCCAAGATTTCGAGGCAATCGTGGAGGCCGCCAACCGGGCATCGGCTCTGACACGCCAATTGCTGGCCTTCAGCCGCCGCCAGCACGTACAGCCGAAGGTGCTGGACCTGAACCGGCTGGTGAACCGCATGAACAAAATGCTGCGCCGGCTGATCCGGGAAGATATCGATCTGCGCTTGGCTCTCGCGCCGGATCTCGGCCGCATCAAGGCCGATCCGGGACAACTCGAGCAGGTAATCATGAACCTCGCTGTCAATGCGCGCGATGCCATGCCGGGCGGAGGCCGGCTCACCATCGAGACAGTGAACCTGGAGGTCCGCGAGAACGCGGCGGATCTGCCTGCGGACCTGCCGTGCGGTTCTTACATTGTGCTTTCGGTCAGCGATACGGGTACAGGGATGACGCCGGAGATACGGAGCCGTATCTTCGAACCGTTTTTCACGACCAAACCCAAGGGAAAGGGAACCGGCCTCGGCCTTTCGACGGTATACGGAATTGTCAAACAGAGTGGGGGCGGCATCTCGGTAGAGACGGAGATCGGCAGAGGCACTACCTTCCGCATCTACGTGCCGCGCACAAGCCATCCATCTAAGCAGGCGCGAACGGAGGCGGTGCGCCTGCCGCGCAAGGGCACGGAGACAATCCTGCTCGTAGAGGACGAGCCGGAAGTGCGGAAGCTCGCACGCGAGATGCTGATGCGCCAAGGCTACACGGTGCTTGAAGCGTGCGACGGCCCGGAGGCGCTCGAGACCTGGGCGCGTCATCCGCATTCGATCGATTTGGCGCTCACCGACGTGATCATGCCTCAGATGAGCGGGTTCCAACTGGCCGAGAGATTAATCGCGGCCCGGCCCGCTCTCAGGGTGCTGTATATGACCGGGTACAGCGACGATGTCATTGCCGGGTATGGGGTGGTAAAGAAGGAGGCTGAACTGCTGCGAAAGCCCTTCACCTCTGAGGCCTTAGCGCGGAAAGTGCGGCAGGCGCTTGACGACCCCCAGCCATCAGGTGCTGACCACCCCGACATGGCGCATCTTGCCGCCTCGCGTAACCTCCGCTAGGCCCGCTTCCCCTTTTTACACAAACTCGGCGTAGAATCGAAGTAGGCAGTAAGAGCGGATTTCTGGGGATAGAGGGATGCTTATGCGAGTGTGGTTTGAGCGTATCGCAGTTTTCTGGTGCAACCTGGCACATCCGGCCCCGCTGTGGCCTCGGAACGGCTACTATCAGTGCCCGCAGTGCCGGCGGATTTACCCTGTGCCATGGGCTGGCGCCGGTTCGAGGCGCGGCGGCGCCTGAGGCCCGCGGCGCAGAGGCCCGAGTCGGCCCCGCCTTCGCTCGCTGTATTGCTGGCGGCTGTTCCTGCCGATAGATTCGTGGAGACCGCGCGTAGGGTTCTAAGAGTTGCACCCTGAGCAGGGGTGTTCGGACGGGGCGGGCATGGTGTTGTGGTCTGCCCCGTTTTTTTCTGAACTGCCGTTCTCAACTCGCCAGTAGCGGCCTCAGGAATTTTCCCGTGTACGACGCTTCCACTTTCGCCACCTCCTCGGGGGTGCCTTGGGCGACGATATAGCCGCCGCGCTCGCCGCCTTCCGGACCCAGGTCGATGATCCAATCGGCACTACGGATCACTTCGAGGTTGTGCTCGATGATGAGGATGCTGCCGCCATTCTGAATGAGCTTTTGGAAAGCGTCGAGCAACTGCGCGATGTCCTCGAAGTGGAGGCCGGTGGTAGGCTCATCGAAGATGTAGAGAGTGCCTTCCGATCTGCCCTGCACCAGGTGCGAGGCGAGCTTCACGCGTTGCGCCTCGCCGCCGGAGAGCGTCGTCGCCGATTGCCCCAATCTCAGGTAGCCGAGCCCGACCTGCGCCAGCACCTTCAACTTCGTGACGAGCCGCGGCACGTCAGCGAAGAACGAAAGTGCCTCCTGGACGGTGAGCTGGAGCACCTCGTGGATGTTGAGGCCGCGGTAGCGTACTTCGAGCACGCTGCTCTTGTATCGCGTGCCCTTGCACTCGTCACAGACCAACTCCACGTCCGCGAGGAACTGCATCTCCACCGTGACCGTTCCGTCGCCCTGGCACGTCTCGCAACGCCCGCCGGGAATGTTGAATGAGAAGTGCCCGGATCTGAAGCCGCGGCGCCCGGCTTCGGGCGTGGAGGCGAACAGATCGCGGACGATGTCGAAGGCCTTGACATACGTGATCGGGTTTGACCGCGGCGTCCGGCCGATCGGCGATTGATCGACCAGCACGGCTGCGCGGATGCGCTCGGCGCCATCGATCCGGCGGCAGGTGATGGTGGCGCGGCCGGCGGCCTCCTGGTCCTCGGGTTCGTGCCCGGCGGCTTTATGCATGGCCTCGAGCGACTTGTAAATTACGTCGTGGACCAGCGTCGATTTTCCTGAGCCCGAGACGCCCGTAATGGCCGCCATCATATCCAGCGGGATTTCGGCATCGATGTTCTTCAGATTGTGTACGCGCGCGCCGCAGATTTTGAGCTTGCGCTTCGGATTCACTGGGCGGCGCGTTCGCGGCCGGCGCGTAGCGATATCACCGCGCAGGTACGCGGCCGTTAGCGAGCCCGCGCCGTTCGACACGAGTTGCTGGTAGGAGCCGGTGAAGATTACGCGCCCTCCGTTTTCGCCGGCGCCCGGACCGAGATCGACGACGTGATCGGCCGAGCGTATCACGTCCGCATCGTGCTCGACCACGACGATCGTGTTGCCCAGGTCGCGCAGCTCTTCGAGGATGCGAATCAGCCGCCCGGTGTCGCGGCTGTGCAAGCCGATCGAAGGCTCATCGAGCACGTAACAGGCGCCCACCAGGCGCGAGCCGAGGCACGTGGCGAGCTGGATGCGCTGCGCTTCGCCGCCGGAGAGCGTGGCCGAGAGCCGGTCCAGAGTCAGGTAGTCCAAGCCGACGTCGTTGAGGAATTTGAGGCGCTGGCGGATCTCGAATAGGATTTTGTCCGCGATGCCGAGCTCCTCCGGCGTCAGATCGAGCGACTCGAAGAACGCCTTCGCTTCGGCGATGTTCATCCGCGCGACTTCGGCGAGATTGCGCCCGCCCACGCGCACCCAGAGCGCCTCAGCCCGTAGGCGCGCACCCTGGCATACCGGGCATTCGGCGTATCCGCGATAGCGGCTCACGAACACGCGCACGTGCAGCTTATATTTCTTGGTTTCCAGGTAATCGAAGAAGCCGCGAATGCCGCCCAGAACGATATCGCGCTCGGCCGCGCTGAGGGCGCCAAACGGCGCGGAAAACCGCACCTTGCCGCGCGCGCGGCGCTTGAAAGCATCGAGATACGCCCTGTATTTCGGCTTGGTCCAGGGCTCGACCGCGCCTTCGTCGAGCGAAAGCGATGGGTTCGGGATCACCAGGTTGAGGTCGTAATCGATCGTGTTGCCGAAGCCCTGGCAGCGCGGACACGCGCCGAACGGGCTGTTGAAGCTGAACAGGCGCGGATCGGGGTCCAGGAACTCAAGGTTGCACTTCTTGCACGCGAATTTTTCGCTGAAGCGCAGCGTGCGCGGAGGGCGGGCGCCGGCCTGCTCGAAAAGGACTTCGCCCGCCTCCCGGTAGCAGATCTCAGCGCTATCGACCAGCCGCTGGTGCAGCTCCGGGCCCATTACAAGCCGGTCCACGAGCGCGAAAAGCGGGCTCGAGAAATCGATATCGAGCAGTGATTCGGGAGTCGAGAACTCGAATGTGCAGCCGTTCTGGAACAGGCGGTTGAACCCCTTTTTCCGCAACTCGAAGAGCCGGTCGCGCAATGCCTGGGTGCCCGCCTGCCCGCCCGCAACCCGGATGGGGAACAGCACGTACCAGCGTGAGCCCGCGGGCTCCGCAAGCAGCCGGCCGGCGATCTGATCGACGGTGTCGCGCTCGACCCGCTGGCCGCAGGTCGGGCAGAACGTCCGTCCGGCGCGTGCATAGAGCAGGCGCAGGAAGTCGTACAGCTCGGTTGCGGTGGCGACCGTGGAGCGCGGGTTGCGTGTCGTGTTTTTCTGGCGGATGGCAATGGGCGGGGCGATGCCCTCGATTTCATCGACCTCGGGCTTCTCCATGCGCTCTAGGAACTGGCGCGCGTAAGCGGAGAGCGACTCCACGTAGCGCCGCTGGCCCTCGGCGTAGATCGTGTCGAAGACAAGCGACGATTTGCCCGAGCCGGAGACGCCGGTCACCACCGTCAGCTTGTTGTGCGGGATGGCGAGCGAAATGTTCTTGAGGTTATGGACCCTCGCGCCCCGAATGAGAATTGCGTCTTCCACGAGAGTGGCCTCACAGAACGCCGCCGCGCGCAGCGTTTATCATTTCAGTATATCGTGAGGCCTAAGAAGAGCACCGGTTTGCCGCCGCCGCGGCGTGTTCGTGCGCTGCTTCACCGTTGGTATAAGAAAGCGCATCGCAAGCTGCCCTGGCGGGCGGGGCGCGATCCTTACCGCATCTGGGTTTCTGAGATCATGCTGCAGCAGACGCGCGTCGCGGCCGTCGTTCCATACTACGAACGGTTTCTCAAGCGGTTTCCGGATGCGGCTGCGCTGGCGCGCGCTAGCGAGGCCGAGGTGCTGGCGTGCTGGAGCGGCCTGGGATATTATTCCCGCGCCAGGAATCTGCGCCGGGCCGCGAAGGCAATCGAAAAGCTAGGCGGTTTTCCGCGCGATTACGAAAGCATCCGCGCGCTCGCGGGCGTGGGCGATTACACGGCTGCGGCGGTGGCGAGCCTGGCCTTCGATCTGCCCTACGCCGTTCTCGATGGCAACGTCGCGCGCGTGCTC
This sequence comes from Bryobacterales bacterium, assembly GCA_963835855.1. Classification (GTDB taxonomy): domain Bacteria; phylum Acidobacteriota; class Terriglobia; order Bryobacterales; family Bryobacteraceae; genus CAWIHA01. Next base: position 42,522 of record CAWIHA010000003.1, read on the forward strand.
GCACGTCTCACCGGCGAGCGCGGCGAGATCTCAGCGGCCGCAACCAGGCAGCGGCAGTACCAGGCCGCCACGCGGCTGCTCGACCGCGCGCATCCTGGAGCGTTCAACCAGGCGCTGATGGAGCTCGGCGCAACCGTCTGCCTGCCACGCGCACCCGAGTGCGCAGGCTGTCCGATCGAACGATACTGCGCGGCCCGCCGGGCCGGCCTCGAGCGCGAGTTGCCCATCAAACGCCGCCTCGCAAATACTCTTCGCAAGCAACTTACGCTCCTGCTCATCCATAGCCGGGGGCGTCTGTTACTTTGGCAGCGGGGAGCGGATTCCCGGCGGCTTGCCGGATTCTGGGAGCTTCCAGAGGCGGAACAACTCCCTGAAGCCGAGCTGAGCGGCGAGATCGCCACCTTTGCGCACTCGATCACGCATCATCGTTATGCAGTTAGCGTAATTGCTGCGCGGGTTCGCCGTGTTCCATCCGGATTCCGCTGGGTTCCGCGCCCAAGCCTGGCGCGGATTCCGCTGAGCACGATGGCGCGGAAAGCGGTTGCCGCTTGGTGCGAGCCAAAGCGTGGCCAATAATGTCCTGTCTGGGGAGTTCGCCTACCGCTTGTTGACGTGCGCGGCTCCGTTCCGAGGCGCGACCGTGAGGGAGCGGTCTAAGGCAGGAATTCTGAGAACGCGCGCTCTTCTTGCCGTCGGTCGATGTCCAGCAGTGTTCTACTCTGGAGACCCTTTCGCAGCCGGCGCCCCGCAGCACGACGATATGACGCTGGTGGTTATGAGCAGAACCCGCCGAGCGGCACGCCTGGCTGCCGCCAGGCGCAGGGCTCGTTTGTCAGAGGAAACTTAGCGGTGACGGTGCCACCGGATGCTGAACAGCACAAGCCCGGCTGCGAGCCGAGCTTACTGCCCGGTCTCTGGACTAATACATCTGGTCGCCTTTCGCCAAGGGCTCACGCCTGAGCCTACAACGCATCTCATAAATGCCTCAGGAGGATGAGGGCGCAACCGAGATGGATCATGCCGAGGAAGTTTTCCGGGGAGTGCTCCCATCTCACGACCAGCCGGCGGAAATGCTGAAGCCAGGCAAACAACCGTTCGATCTTCCAACGGCGGCGGTAGCGGCGGAGTGTCCGGCCATCCTGCGTGCGGCGTTTTCGGCCGCGGTTGTGTGGCGCAATCATCTCCACACCCGTCTCCGCCAGTTCGCGATCGAGCCGGTCCGAGTCGTAGGCGTTGTCCCCAATGAGGCGCCACAGAGGTTCGGCCACGATGCTCTCGGCGAGCGTCCGTTGCACCAGCGTCACTTCGTGCGGAGTAGCGCTTTCCGCGCAAACGGCGACAGGAAGACCAGCGTCGTCTGCCACTGCCATGATCTTGGTCCCCTTGCCCCGCTTGGTTTTCCCGACACCAGCGCCCCCCTTTTTGCGGGAACGAAAGTCCCGTCGATGAAGGCCTCCCGGAGATCGAACCTGCCGCGGACCCGCAGGTCTTCGGCGAGAGCCTGCAGCACGCCCCGCAGGACGCCCGAGGGGACCCAGTGTTGGAAACGGCGATGACAGGTCTGATAGGGCGGATAGCGTTCCGGCAAATCCGCCCAAGCGGCGCCGGTGCGCAAGATGTACAGGACTCCGTTCAGGACTTCGCGCCGGTCCCGCCAGGGACGGCCACGGCCGTCGTTCCGGCGCTTGGGTTCGCGAATCAGCGGGTCCAGCAACGCCCACTGGGCATCGGTCAGGTCTCGGGGGTGGTGGTGGGGCACCTTTCAGAATAAAACATAATCGCGCAGAAATGATTTATGAGATGCGTTCTAGTCTGTACCGCCTCCTGCTTCGTCGGCAGCCGCCGCCGCTCCAGCGTTCAAGATCGCCTCGTTAAGGGTCACGGCCTTTTCCAAGCTCTTGAGCGGCCCGTCTAGGTCGACCTGGGTTGCGCCTCTGAAGTACTGCGCCTTCGTGCGGACCAAGCCGCCGTACATCTGGCGCGAAAGAAGCCGAGGACCGAAGGCGTTAAGGAGGAGCTCGAAGACGCCTGTCTCTTTGCGCGGCCGTCAGGTCCGCGTGTTCGTGGTCGCGCACTTCATCTGTCATGGCGATGCAGTCCAAAAAGAGGTCCTCCGGCTTCAATTTCGAGCTAGCGACGAGTGCAATGGCAGTGCTGCCCCTCGGTCCGCCGTGCACGTAAACGTCCGGATTGGGCGCGCGAACCTCTCTATAGCAGTCCTCGCGGTAGCACTGAAGCAGAACAGTATTTTCCTCAAGAAACTGCCACAGTTGCATCGCCCTGGGGGTTATCGAGTACAGCATCGTATCTTCTTTCGATTGCCACAATAGCCCTCGTCGAGCCATCCAGCCTATCGCGTACTCGAAGTGATCGTGGATCCCCGCATAACCCGGAAATAAATCTTCCAAACGCTCCAGCAGCTCTTTAAGATCGAGAACGTAACCACCGAACTTCCTCCCGTCGCCTTGGGTCTGAGCGCTGTAGTACCGCACGATGTAAGACACCGCCAGATCCGACGCCGGACGTTGCGTGTTATGTAATAGATTCGCTACGAGAACCTCCTCGTTGTCGAAATACATGTCGTATCTCGGCATTGCGAGTGCCTTAATCATAGCTGCGTCGTTCGTCGCGTAGTCAAATTCCTCTAGCCGGAAAGCCGCTTGAGGGTTGGCATCCTTCTGAAACCACTTTCTGTTCTGAAGCATCCGAAGAAACCATCTAAGAGATTCTCGAACGTTGTAGTTGGCTAAACGGACGATCTCCTCACCGAACCCGTGGCGCACCTCGCGGCTCAGATTTTTCAGGATATCGAACGACCGCGCCCACTCAGCGCTGTTGCCGATGAGCATGAGGTCCTGCTTGGTTTGGGCCGTTTGAAACCGCACGTCGAATAACCGGTATAGGTCGACAGGCATATCGAAAAGAATCTCGTCGAATGCGTATGCTGTGGACGTTTGTTCTCTGCAAAGAACCCTGTACGTATCAGGGCGCATGACGATTAGGAGTGAGAGGCGGTACCTACGGTTTAGATTGTTTTGCAAGCACTTATAGGTGTGAAGCATCTCTGCGACGGCTTGCGCCTGAAGCGAGCTTGGCAGTGACTCAATGTCGTCGAGAACCAACACAAGGTGCTCAATTTCAGTAACATGCAGAGCGGCGAGCTTTAGCCACTCGAGAGCGTAGGCGCGCCGGTCCGCCTTGCGGAGAGCGTCCGCGCGGTCCATAACGGTGGCGTCAGTAGGCATCTCCGGGCGGAAGAGGAGATCCTGGCGGTTTTCGTTGATGAAATCTGCCATTGCCTCTGGCGTGATGCCGGCACTCGCCTCGGGGCCTATAGCGGCAGCGGCTCCCTCAATCGCCGAACACAACCATTTGTGCCAGATCTCATCGGAGGTGATCAGCGTGGGATTGCATGCTAGACGAATCAGGTAGGCGCGTCGGCTCCGGTCAAATTCCGATTTGTCGCCTTTGCACACGTGATTTAGGACCGTGGACTTGCCGATGCCCGTGTGCCCAATAAAAAAACGAATCACGTCTGTCGTGTTTTTGAACAGAATATACTCTAGCTCAGGTTCGAGTGTTGGATTTTCAACGTACCACTCGTCAAACTCCTGCCTTTCGTGGCCAGGGTTTGTGCTGTTCAGAAGCACGTCAAAAATGCGGCGGAACCTCTTGTATAGATCGGAGTACCCAGCCTGAGTGGCTGGATTTGATTCCGTGTTGATTTTATGGCGCATTTTCCTCTCCAAGCCGGAATTTACACCTGGGTCTCCCGGAGCCGATCAGTATACACCAAACCGCCTCTGCTCATGCTCGAGTTGTTGGGATTGTCCCTTCCGAGCGCGTAATGGTACCGCCCGATCGACTGTCCGGGCCTCCGCACGCACACGAGAACCGGGAACCTGCCTATTTTCAACGGCCGTCTCGACACCTCTCCGCCCCTGCCTCCTTTCTGTCAAGATATTGGCCTTCCCGTGCCGGCCCTTACCCTGCCGGTACGGGCAACGCCTCCATCCGCCGCACCATGCTTGCGAACAGCCGTCGCGCGACCCGTGATCCTTGGAAGTCCACCTTCAGCGAGGTGTTGAACGAGGGCTGAAACGGCTCATTTTGTTTGTCACCCACTGGGTGCTGCCCCCCAGATCGTCTTCACCGCGTTGAAACCAGCATGAATAAAGGCGTCCGATGATGTCAGGGGTATGAAGTAAGTCGCCGAAAGTGGAAATCCAGACTAAGAACATTCCTCAGGCGCCTGGCTAGGCCTTGGCCGGCTGCGCATTGTTCGGCGCGAAGCGCTTGATGAAGTTGGTGTCGAAATCGCCGCGCAGAAAATCCGGGTCCGCGAGGATGCGCTCATGGAGAGGGATGCTTGTGTAAATGCCCTCCACCACGAACATATCGAGCGCGCGCTTCATGCGGACGATGGCTTCGGCGCGGTCGCGGCCGTAAGCAATGAGCTTGGCGACGAGTGAGTCGTAATACGGCGGAATGGCGCCATCCGTGTAAGCCGCAGTATCCACGCGGATGCCGGCGCCGCCGGGCAGGTTGAGCCCGGTGATACGGCCGGGGCAGGGAGCGAAGGTCTCAGGGTGCTCGGCATTGATGCGGCACTCGATGGCGTGGCCGCGCGTTTGGACGGGGCGAGTGAGGATTTCGGCAAGCGGCAGGCCGGCCGCGATGAGGATCTGACTCTTGACGAGGTCGATGCCAGTGACGCATTCGGTGACGGGATGCTCGACCTGGATGCGTGCGTTCACCTCGATGAAGTAAAGCCGGCCGCGCTCGTCCATGATGAACTCGACAGTGCCTGCGTTGACATAGCCGACCGAGCGCAGGGCCTCTGTCAGGGCCTCGGAGACCTGGACACGCATCTTGGGCCGGAGCGCGGGCGAGGGCGCCTCTTCGAGCAACTTCTGGTGACGGCGCTGGATGGTACACTCGCGCTCGCCGAGCACCTCGACATCGCCGTGCTGGTCGGCGAGCACCTGGAACTCGATGTGGCGCGCCGATTCGACGAACTTCTCCAGATACACATCGGCGCAATCGAAGCTGGCGTGGGCCTCCTGCTGCGCCTGCACGAAGTTTGAGGCGAGCTCCTCGGGGCTACGGACGATCCGCATGCCGCGGCCGCCCCCGCCGGCGGAAGCTTTGAGGATGACCGGATAGCCGATTTTGGAAGCGATCGCAACCGCATCTTCGGAACTCTTCACGATGCCATCGGAACCCGGGAGGACCGGAACGCCGGCGTCTTTCATGGCAGCGCGCGCTCTCTCCTTGAGACCCATCAGGCGAATGACCTCGGGCGGCGGGCCGATGAAGCGAATGCCGGAGAGCTCGCAGACCTCGGCAAAGCCCGCGTTCTCACTGAGGAATCCGTAGCCGGGGTGGATGGCTTCGGCGTCGGTAATCTCGGCGGCGCTGATGACCGCGGGGATGTCCAGGTAACTGAGGCTGCTCTTAGCCGGGCCGATGCAGATCGCCTCGTCGGCGAAACGCACGTGGAGGCTATGGCGGTCCGCTTCCGAGTAGACGGCGACGGTGGAGATGCCCAGGTCCTTGCAGGCGCAGATGACGCGCAGGGCAATCTCTCCGCGATTGGCGATGAGGATTTTTTCAAACATATGGCGAAGGGCTCAGGCCGTCCGGATGGCGAATAAGGCTTCGCCGTATTCGACGGGCTGGGCGTTCGTCACGAATTTGGCGACGATGGCGCCGGTGATCTCGGCTTCAATCTCGTTCATGAGTTTCATGGATTCGATAATGCAGAGAACATCGCCAGGCTTGACGGAGTCTCCAATCCGAACGAACGGGGGCGCCTCGGGCGAAGGCGCTTCGTAAAAGGTGCCGACAATGGGGGATTTTACGGTGACCACGCTGGGGTCGCTGAGTGGATCGGGGGAAGCAACGGCGCCGGCGGAACTTTTTGCGTCGCAGCCGGGTTGTTTGCCGAGGCCGCATCATCCGATTGGGCGGATTCCGGAACGGCAGCGTGAGGGCGCGCAGGCGCGGTGAACTCCTGCACGTGGCGGACTGCGCGGCGGATACGCACGCGATTGTCGCCGCGCTGAACCTCCAGCTCGGCGATGCCGGTTTCGGTGACTACGCTTATCAATTCGCGAATTTCTTCCAAAGTCATTTTGAGACCAGAACAGGAACGGCTATAAAACAAACAACTGCTTCGGCGTAGGCGTCAGGACATCGCAGCCGGACGGCGTGACTACGACGGTGTCCTCGATGCGAATGCCGCCCCAGCCTTCGAGGTAGACACCGGGTTCGATGGTGATTACCATGCCTGCGGCGAGCCGGGTTTTCTCCCGCTTTCCAATACGAGGCGGCTCATGAATCTCCAAGCCGAGCCCGTGGCCGGTGGAGTGAACAAATGCCTTCTCCAATTGGCTGGCCCGTAAGACGCGGCGCGCGGCCCGATCCACCTGTTCGGCGCGGATACCCGCCCGGACGGCGGCGATAGCCGCAAGCTGGGCTTCGAGGACGGCCTCATAGAGGCGCCGGATCCTGCGCACCGGCCGGCCAAGGAAAGCCATTCGCGTCATGTCACTGGCGTACCCATCCTGGGTTGCGCCCATGTCTATTAATAGTAACTGATTGGTTTCTAGCGCGTTGGAGGTGGGTTGGGCGTGGGGCCAGGCGGTGCGGGGGCCGGAGGCGACAATGGTATCGAAAGCCGGTTTTTCCGCGCCCAGCAGGCGCATTTGGTACTCGAGCTCGGCGGCTAGGCCGGACTCGCGCAGGCCAGGACGGACGCGGGACAGGACGATCTCGAAGGCCCGGGAGTTGGTGAGCACCGAGCGGCGGATCAGCGCAATTTCGCGCTCCGACTTCACCATACGCTCCATTTCGACGATACCGGCAAGCGGGTGGAGCGAGGCGCCCAGTGGGAGACTCTCCTTGAGCGCCTCATAGGACTCGTACGGCAATCGGCCCTTTTCGAAGCCGAGGCGGCGAAACTTCTTGCGGGCGGCGACCTTCATGAGTGCAGGAAACAGCGAACCGCGGACGACCCGCACACGGCAATCGGACTCCTGAGCCGCCTGGATTTCATAGCGCGGATCGGTAAAAAGGAGCGCTCCGGCGGGTCCAAGCAGCAGGAGACCGTTGCTGCCGGTAAAGCCAGTCAAATAACGGATGTTGGGGCCGGCGGAGACAATGAGGGCGTCGAGTCTCCTCCGGCCGAGCTGGGTGACGAGCCGGATGCGACGGCTGTTGCCTGCATTGAGCTGGTCAGCCGAAATCATTCGGGAACGAGGAGCAGCTTACCGCTGGTACTGCGGGCTTCCAGGTCACGATGAGCCTGTGACGCCTCGGCGAGCGGGTAGATCTTGTCGATGTGGACCTTCAACTGGCCAGCGGCGATCCAGCCGAGCACGTCATCGGCGCGCCAGAGGAGTTCCAGACGGGTGGCCAGGTAATGGGCCAGGTTGGGTCGCGTGAGGAAAAGCGAGCCGGTTTGACTCAGCAGGAGCGGATCAATGGGCGCCACGGCCCCGCTGGATTGGCCAAATAGCACCATCATGCCGCGCGGGCGGAGGCAAACAAGGCTCTTCATGAACGTGGCGGCGCCGACGGAGTCGTAGACAACATCGACGCCCCGGCCGTCGGTGAGGCGTTTGATCTCCGGCTCAAAGTCCTGCCGGGTGTAAAAGATGACCGCATCGCCGCCGGCCTCCAGGACAAGATCGGCCTTGGCCTGGGTAGAGACGGTGCCAAAAACACGCGCGCCGCACATCTTGGCCATTTGCACGAGCAACAGCCCGACACCGCCAGCGGCAGCATGCACCAGGGCGGTGTCACCCTCCTTCAGCGGAAAGGTTGAGCGCGTGAGGTAATGGGCGGTCATGCCTTGCAGCATCGCCGCAGCGGCGGTCTGGAAATCGATTCCGTCCGGCAACCTGACAAGGAGATTCGAGGGGACCGCGGCATATTCGGCGTAGGCGCCGCGCGACGTGGCATAGGCGACGCGATCGCCGGGCGCCACTTCGCGCACATCCGGTCCGACGGCCTCGACGGTGCCGGCTGCCTCTTGGCCGACGATAAAGGGAGGCACGGCCCTGTACAGGCCAGTCCGATAGTAGATATCGATGAAATTCACCCCGGCCGCAGCGATTTTGACGAGCGCCTGCCCAGGCTCCGGAGGGGGAATCGGAACCTCTTGGTATTGCAACTGCTCGGCGCCGCCGCAGGTGTAGACGACAATCGCCTTCATGGGCACTCTACTATGTACCACAAGTGACCGGTAGCTGGTGACCCGCGGGTAGTGGAAGACAGATCAGGCCGCCGGACCGGGCCGCTTTCAGCGCGTAGTTCGTGGCGTATGGATCGTTGGGTTATGACGTGCGGAAGAGGAGGTTGAAGGCGCGGCGGAGGTGGGCCACGGCGGCATAGAGCAGAAGGTACGCCAGGGTAATGGGAAACAGGGCGAGCCGGGCGAAGCCGCGGATTGCGCCGGGTCCAGCCAAACCGCTGCGGTGGAGCGCGAAGCGGACCATGATTTGCCATTGGCTGTAATCGAGCCAGAAGAAGTCGCCGTTTTCATTGGCGACAAACACTTTTGCCGGCACGCGCGCGACGACAGCCCATTTCCACTTCGTCATGATCGGTTCGCCGGAACAGATGATGCCGAGAACCGGATAGCGCCGACGCGACAGCTCGGAATATAAGCGTCTGCGCCCGGCGCGGCCGCGATAATCGGAGACCCGGAAAACGGCGAGGGGTTGCGGAGTGCCGGATATAAGCTGCGGAGCGCCGGCCGTCGGGCCTGGGGCGGTTGTCGGCTGCGGCGAAAAGCCTTCGGGAAGGCCGGGATAGCAAGTGATAAGGTCGATCGGAAGCTGCTGGCCGTAAAGGCCGCGCAAGACCGCTAGCAGCTTTTCGCAAACGCTCCGGGAGCCGCTCTCGACCAGCAGCACGCGGCCGGGCTGAGGGATACGGCGGCGGAAGAAGTCGCGCACAGGGACTCAAACCCCCCAGCAGTAATCCTCTACCGCTCTTTCGACGCCAGTGTCTTGTTCGGTGAGGCGCATCAGCTCGAGGCGGATGGCGTCGATCATCGCGCGCCAGCTCGCTTCGATTACATTGTCGGAAACGCCGACCGTGCACCAGCTACGCCGGTGATCGGACCATTCAATGAGCACACGGACCTTGGCGGCCGTGCCTTTCTTGGGTTCCAGAACCCGGACTTTGTAGTCCGTAAGGCGGACGCCGGCGATATTTGGATAGACGCTCGACAGGCATTTCCGCAGGCAGAGGTCGAGAGCGTTGACGGGGCCATGGCCCTTAGCGGTGGCGGTGTAAACCTCGTCCTTGACCTTGATGGCGACCGTGGCGGACGTATTCGAATCCAGGTCGTCCTCCATCGTGGTGCTGACCTCGAATTTCAGGAGCTCGAAGAATGTGACGCCGGGGCGCAGGGCCTCGCGGACGAGCAGTTCGAAGGTGCCCTCGGCGGCCTCCAGCTCGTAGCCGAGGTACTCCATGTGCTTGATGCGCTCGAGCAGTTCGCGGCGGGCATCTTCGCCCAGGCGGTCGGCGACGCCGTGCTGCTTGAGCTTGTAGAGGATGTTGCCGCGGCCCGAGAGGTCGCTCAGGAGGACGCGCTGGCGATTTCCGACCAGGGCGGGATCGATGTGTTCGTAAGTGGCGGAGTCACGGAGGACGGCACTGACGTGCACGCCGCCCTTGTGGGCGAACGCACTGCGGCCGACGTAGGGTTGGTCGTTGCGAAGCGGCAGATTCGCGAGTTCGGCCACGAAGCGGGCAGCCGAACTGAGGTTGGCGAGCTTCTCGGGGCCGACGACGGTGTGGCCGAGCTTGAGCTCGAGGTTGGCGATGATGGAACAAAGGTTTGCATTGCCGCAGCGCTCGCCGTAGCCGTTGATGCAGCCCTGGACGTGAGTGACGCCCTGCTCGACGGCCGCGATGGTGTTGGCGACAGCGGATTCGGAGTCGTTGTGCGCGTGGATGCCGAGCACGCCATCGAAGCGTTTGCGGACCTCGGTTACGACTTCGACGATCCGTGTAGTGATCGAACCGCCATTGGTGTCGCAGAGGCAGAGAATATCGGCGCCGGCTTTCTGAGCGGCCTCGAGCGCGCGCAGAGCGAACGGAGGGTTGGCGTTGTAGCCGTCGAAGAAGTGTTCCGCGTCGAAGATGACTTCCTTACCGTTGTCCTTCAGGTAACGGACGGTCTCGGAGATGAGCTTGAGGTTCTCCTCCTCGGTGATATTGAGGGCCTGGCGGGTGTGGAGATCCCAGGTTTTTCCAAAGATGCAGACGACCGGCGTCGCAGCATCGATGAGCGCGCGGACGTTGGGGTCGCGATCGACGGGGTTCTTGGCGAAGCGGGTCGAGCCGAAGGCGGTGAGCCGCGCGTGTTTGAGGCGGAGGTCCCGGGCGCGCGTGAAGAACTCCTTGTCGCGCGGGTTGGAGCCGGGCCAGCCGCCTTCGATGTAGTCGATGCCGAGCTCGTCGAGTTTCTGCGCGATGGCGAGCTTGTCGTCGACAGTGAACGAGACGGTCTCACCTTGAGTGCCGTCCCGGAGGGTTGTGTCAAGCGTCGTGATCTTCATATCGATGGCTCACTGTTGAGGGAAACAGTGACAGGCGGTATTGCCCATGCGCCAGGAGCCGGCTTGGAGCAGGGGGCCTGTCACGGTTTCCCTACCGGCCGCGTACGGCCGGTTTTGCCGGCTGGTCCTCGGGGACGCCGGCTTCCTTCTTCTTTTTCAGGAACGTCATCATCTCGCGCAGCTCGCGGCCGACGCGTTCGATGGGCTGATTGCGCGCGGCTTCGCGCATGGCGAGAAATTTCTTGCGGCCGCTCTTGTTCTCTTCGATCCATTCCTTGGCGAACTGGCCGGACTGAACCTCGCCGAGAATCCGTTTCATCTCCTCGCGGACGTGTTGATCGATCACGCGCGGGCCCCGGGTATAGTCGCCGTACTCGGCGGTATCGGATACCGAGAAACGCATGTAGGCGAAGCCGCCTTCCTGGATGAGGTCTACGATGAGCTTGAGCTCGTGCAAGCACTCGAAATAGGCGATTTCGGGAGCGTAGCCGGCTGCGACAAGGGTCTCGAATCCCGCGCGAATAAGCTCGGTGACGCCGCCGCAGAGGACGGCTTGCTCGCCGAAGAGGTCGCTTTCGGTCTCCTCGCGGAAGGTGGTCTCGATGACGCCGGCTTTGAGGCAGCCGAGCGCTAGAGCGTAGGCCAGCGCGCGCTGGAGCGCTTGGCCGGAAGCGTCCTGGTGAATCGCGACCAGCGCCGGCACGCCGACGCCTTCTGTAAACAGCTCGCGCACGCGATGACCGGGCGCCTTCGGCGCGATCATCGAGACATCGACGTTCTTAGGCGGGACGATCTGGCCGAAGTGGATGTTAAAGCCGTGGGCGAACATGAGTGTTTTGCCGGCGGTCATATGAGGCGCGATATCTTGATATACGCCGGCCTGATGATGGTCGGCCACAAGCATCATGACAACGTTGGCGCGGGCGGCGGCCTCGGCTGCGCTCATGACGGGCAAACCAGCGGCTTTGGCCTTCTCCCAATTGGGATCGTTGGCTCTTTCGGCCACCACCACGTCGATACCGGAATCACGGAGGTTGAGGGCGTGGGCATGGCCTTGGCTGCCGTAACCGATGATCGCGACAGTGCGGCCTTTCAAATCTTTCAGATCTGCATCTTTTTCGTAGTAGCGTTTAGGCATTCGATTGCTCCATAAATTGGATTTTAGACGCTCGTTGCATCCTGCGGCTGATCCGGCGCCTTCTGCGCGCGCCGTACGGCCGGAACCGGAGGCGAAAGACGCAGTTTTTTCGCCTCGAGCGAGACAGCGATGAGGCCGCTGCGTGTGACTTCGATTTCTCCGTAACTGCGCATGACATCAATGAACTCGTCGAGCTTTTCGGGGGCGCCGCTGGCTTCGAGCGCGAAGCCTTCGACCGAGGAGTCGACTACGCGGGCGCCAAAGATTTCGGCTTCCTTGAGGATGGCGGTGCGGGTCTCAAGCTGCGCGCGGACTCTGAGCAGGACCATTTCGCGCATGACGGCCGGGCTATCCGTGAGATCGCTGGCCTGGAGGACATTGATGAGCTTGTTCATCTGCTTGATGACCTGAAAACGCAGATTGGGATCGACATCGACGACGATGGTCATGCGCGAGAGAGCCGGATCCAGGGTGCGAGCCACGGTAAGGCTTTCAATGTTGTAGCCGCGCGACGTGAGCACGCCGGTGATGCGCATCAGAGCGCCGGGCTTGTTTTCGACGAGCAGAGAAATGACTTGCAGCATGAGTAGACCTCGCTATTTTGGCACCGGGACGGGCTGCGGCGGAGTGAGGACCATTTCGCTGATTGCGGCGCCGGCCGGAACCATCGGATAAACGTTCTCGAACGGGGACACCTTGACGTTGAGCAGGTAGGGGCCGGCCTCGCCGACCGCCTCATCGAGGGCGGGACGGACCTCTTCAGGACGCTCGATGGTGCGGCCGCGGAAACCGTAAGCGGCGGCGAGCTTGCCGGCATCAGGGAAGGAGTCCAGCTCGACCCCGCACAGGCGGTTGTTGTAAAAGAGCGTCTGCCACTGGCGGACCATGCCGAGGTAACCGTTGTTGACGACGATGATCTTGATGGGCAGGCCGTTGCTGGAGATGGTGGCGAGCTCGGGGATGGACATCTGGAAACCGCCGTCGCCGACAAGCGAGAAGACGAGCTTGTCGGGGTTGGCGAACTGGGCGCCCATAGCCGCAGGCAGGCCAAAACCCATGGAGCCCAGACCGCCGGAGTTGATCCAGAGGCGCGGCTGGTCAAAGCGGATGAATTGCGCCGCCCACATCTGATGCTGGCCGACGTCGGAACGTCACGATGGCACGGCCGCCGGAGATGCGATCGATTTCCGAAATCAGGTGCTGGGGCTTGATCTCGTCGGCCGAGATGGCGGGCATGAGCGGGTGCTCCTCTTTCCAGGCGCGGATCTGCCGCCACCAAGCCGTGCGAGCCGCGGAGTTGCGCCCACGCATTTCGGGCTCCAGCTCCGCGAGGACTTTAACGATTCTTTGCAACACGCGCTTGGCATCCCCGACGATAGGCAGGTCGGGGGCGCGGTTCTTGCCGATCTCGGCGGGGTCGATATCAACGTGGATGACTTTTGCGTGCGGAGCGAAGGCGGCGAGGCGGCCGGTGACACGATCGTCAAAGCGCACGCCGAGGGCGATCAGGAGATCGCTCTTGGTCATCGACATATTAGCGGCATAACTGCCGTGCATTCCAGGCAGACTGATGAAATTGGGATGGCTGCCGGGAAGGCTGCCGAGGCCCATGAGCGTACAGACGGCGGGGAGATCGGCGGATCTCCACGAGTTCCCGCAGTTCTTGTGCAGCGCCAGAAGCGATGATGCCGCCGCCGGCATAGACGAGCGGGCGCTCGGCTTCCCAGATCATCTGAGCGGCGCGGCGAATCTGCCCCGTGTGGCCTTCCGTGGGAACCTTATAGCCCGGCAGATGGATGGCGGAAACGGGCACGTAGTGGCCCTGGGCCTGGAAAACGTCCTTGGGGATGTCGATGAGGACGGGTCCCGGACGTCCGGTGGACGCGATATAAAAGGCCTCGTGGACGACCTGCGGCAGATCCTCGACGTCCTTGACGAGGTAATTGTGCTTGGTGCAGGAGCGGGTGATGCCAAAGGTGTCTGCTTCCTGGAACGCATCGCTGCCGATGAGCTTGCTGGCGACCTGGCCAGTGATCGCGACGACGGGGATGGAATCCATCATGGCGTTGACGAGGCCGGTGACCAGGTTGGTCGCGCCAGGGCCGGAGGTGGCGCAGCAGACGCCCACGCGCCCGGAGGAGAGAGCGTAGCCGGAGGCGGCGAACGCCGCGTTCTCTTCATGGCGTACCAGGACATGGCGGATGGGATGGTCGTAAACAGCATCATAGAGGGGCAGGGTGACGCCCCCAGGGTAACCGAAGAAGCAATCGACACCTTCCCGAACTAGGCACTCCAGCAACATTCGCGCGCCACTGATTAACGTAGACATTCGCTCACCTCAACTCGAATTCGGTGCGTGTGCGAGACGCCAGCACGCCGTAACTCAAGCGCACACGCGGCAATAAAAAAGGCCACTGACCAGGATTCTGATCCCCGCCAGCGGCCTTTTAAACCCTATCAGGCCGTCTCAGGCGGGGTCCGGTACAGTGACCCCGATGCTAATAACGATAATGGCTGGAAGAACAGCCACAGAAACACAGCAGGAGTGCGCCGCGCATGGCTTCGAGTGCTGGGAAGTGCGTCGCATCTCCGTACAGATAAGGTTAGCGCAATAACGCCTCAAATGCAATAGGCGATTACGATAAAAATAATTTATGCATAGATTTAAGCCCGGTGATGGTTGTGGGGAGTGGATAGTGCAGTCTGGATCGCCGGCGGTACCTGTCTGGGCTGGGGGGAGGGCAGAGGTGGGGAGCGGATCGTGGATCGAAGAACGTGGGCCGGCGGTGGGGGCGCGTTAGCGACGGTGCAGGGTCACGTGGGACAAAGCGGTTTTTATGCTTTCGTTTTCAGAGGAATGCCAGGTAAACGGAGCGGGCTGGCGAGGGGGCGGCGGTAAGTTCAGGTTGGGGAAAAAAGTGCGATGGCGGCTCCCAAACAGCCGAATCGAGAACCAACCGCAAGCGAGGAGGCAGGCCGGGGCAAGAAGGCCGGATCGAGAAAGAAGCGCGCGAAATCGAACGCCAAACTAGTCAGCAAGGTCATTCAGAGCTTCGAAAAAAAACTTAACAGCGAACAACTGAAGCCGACGGTAAGCGATTTTATCCGGCTGCTGCAATTGGAAAAGGAGTTGGAAGACCAGCAACCGAGGGAGATCGAGGTTTCATGGGTCGAGCCCGGCGAGAAGAAAGATGCATCCGAGGAATAGAATACCATCCGCTTCCATCACAGGCGCGGTTCCACGAGTCATGCGCGCGGTTCAAGGGGCTCTCCGGGCCGATCGGGTCGGGCAAGAGCCAGGCACTGTGCCAGGAAGCGATCAAGCTAACCTACCAGAACGTCGGGCGGATGGGAATGTTGGGTGCGCCGACCTTCCCGATGTTGCGCGACGCCACGGAGAGCACGCTTCTCGAGATCCTCGAAAAAAACCGAATTCCCTACGAGCACAACAAAGGCGAGAACACGCTGGTGATGAAAGATACCCGGTCGAAGATTCTGTTCCGGCCGGTGGACGAGTTCGAGCGCTTGAGGGGCACGAACCTGGCGTGGTTCGGTCTGGACGAGCTGACGTACTGCCAGGAGGAGGCCTGGGTGGTGCTCGAAGGGCGCCTGAGGGACCCAAAGGCGAAGCGGTTGTGCGGTTTTGCCGCTTGGACGCCCAAAGGGCACGATTGGGTGTACCAGCGGTTCCTGGCAGCGCCGGTGGCGGGTTACGACGCGATCATTGCAAGGCCTTTCGAGAACAGTTATCTGCTCGATCAGATTCCGGATTTTTACGAACGTCTGAAGCGAAGCTACGACGCGAGGTTTTACAAGCAGGAGGTCCTGGGGGAATACCTGAACATCAGCGGAGGGCTGGTGTACTACGCGTTCCAGCGCACGGAGCACGTGGCGGACGTTCAGATCGACCCGTTGCAGCCGCTGTTATGGGCGTTGGATTTCAATGTGAACCCGATGTGCTCGGTGGTCGCGCAGATCTCGGGCGAGACGGTGAGGGTGCTCGATGAGATCGTTATCAGCCACGCGAGCACACACGAAGCGTGCGAAGAATTTCAGTCGCGATTCGCAGACCACGGTGCAGGCGTTTGCATTTACGGCGACGCGTCGGGAAACCAGAGGCAGACGACGGGCATGACGGATTACCAGGTGATCAAGGAATTCTTCGACCGGGCAGGACAGCGGAACGTGAGTTACTGGGTGCCGCGGGCGAACCCGCTGGTGCGTGAGCGAGTGTCGCTGGTGAATGCGAAGCTGCGATCGGCTTCGGGAGAAACCCACTTGCTGATCGGCCATAAGTGCGGAGAGCTGGTGAAAGACCTGGAACAGGTTTCATACAAGTCCGGCACGACGGTAATCGACAAAGACAGAGACCCGGAGAGAACACACTTATCGGATGCGCTTGGGTACCTGATCTGGCAGAAATGCCGGCCCCAGGCACCCATAGGGGAAAGGGGCCTAAGGCTGTTCTGAGGCGCTGGCTGCGCGGGTGCGGCCTCGGCCAGCTTAGCGCCCACGGGGCGATCGGGCGCGCGTCTGGGAGACGAACAGCGGCCGGTCACGCGTTGTTTCGCCGAGAGAGGGAAAGCATGCTTGAGATCGATCGGGAGCATCCCGAATACACGGTCCGGAAGGCGATGTGGAGAGTTTACCGGGACCTGTACGCCGGTGGCGAACAGTTGAAAGCGAACGCGACGGAGTACCTTTCGCGGCGGCAGAAAGAGCCGGCAGACGTTTATGCGGAGCGGTTGAGCCGTGTGTTTTACGAGAACTACATCGGTTCGATCATCGATTGGTACGCGGCTACTCTGTTCCGGCGCGAGCCGTTTTTGAGCTTCACCGGAGATAACGAGGCGGGCAAGACGTTCCTCTGCGAGTTTACCGAAGACTGCGACCGGAAACAGACGAGGCTGAGTGACTTCTTCCGGCGGCAATTGATGGAAACGCTGGTGGCCGGATGCAGCCATATTCTGGTAGATTTCCCACGGCTGGCGCAAGCTTCGGCGAACCGCGCCGAAGAGGATGCCATAGGGGCATCCCGGGCGTACTTGGTGGAATATCGGCCGGAGGATCTCATCAACTGGAGTCTCGACGAGCAGGGGAATTACGAGTGGGTCGTGCTCAGGGCAGAACGGCTGGCCGAGGACGAAACGACCGGGCAGTGGTCGAAGCAAACGCGGTGGATGTACTACGACAAACAGCGGTTCAAGATTTACCGGAGTGCGGCGGAGAAGGGAAACCGGGCGCGGCCGGAACTAGTGGACGAGGGGCAGCATGGATTGGCGCTACAGCAGCGGGGGCCGCTGTTTTCGCTGAAGGTCAGCGACGGCCTGTGGCTGATGAACAAGGCGGCATTGCTGCAACTGGAGCTCTTCAATAAGTCGAACGCGCTCGGCTGGGCCCTGACCATGGGGCTGTTTGCGATGCCGGTGGTTTATTCGGACCGCGAGTGGAAGCAGATCGTCGGCGAGTCGTATTACATCCAGCTCGGGCCGGAAGACAAATTCGGATGGACTGAGCCGGAGGGGAAGGTTTATCAGATTGCGATTGACAATCTGAACCGCTTGAAGGACGAGATCTATCGCGTTTGTTACCTGCTGCCGCAAGCGTGGGACGTCAACCCGCCGCAATCGGGGCTGAGCAAGCAGAGGGACTTCACGATCACGCAGGAAGTGCTCCGCGCGTACGGGGACGCGGTGAAGGACACAATGAAGCGGGTGCTGCGCGCGATCACCGCCGCACGGCAGGACGAGCTGACGATCGACGTATCGGGACTAGATGAGTTCGACATCGGCGATTTCAGCAATGAACTCCAGGACGCCAAGAACTTACTCGGCCTGGGCATCGAATCGAGCACGTTACGCAAGGAGATATTCAAGAAACTGGCGTCCAAGTATCTGTGCGACGCAAGGCAGGAGCTCAAAGATCAGATTGCGAATGAAATCGAGGCGGCGGGGGCGTAACAAAACCCGAGCGCAGGCTGCGCCAGCTTTCGGGCTCCGGCCGAGAGGCACGGCTGGTAAGACCAGGAAATGGTCAAGCGCCGTTTCCAAGAAAGAAATTGGGGGAGACAGTTCATGGACGAGGGACGAGCAGTGACGGAGCCTAAGGACGACGTTCGGACGATCGTGCGGGAGACGATCGAGGAGTTCGTGAAGAAGGAGCAGGCGAAATCGGAGCCGGCCTACAAAGCGGAACTGCTGGACGAACGGAAGCGGCGGGAGCAACTCGAGCGGAGGCTGAACGAATTGGTCGAAGAGAACAAACGCAGCCGCCAGTTGGCCGAGGAAGCCGACCGGAATTCAACGATCCGGGCGGAGCTTCAGCGGATGGGCGTGGCGAAGGTGGATCTCGCATTCAAGGCGATCAAGGACGATGTTTACCGGGCCGACGACGGGCGGCTGCTGGCGAAAGGCGACCAGGGCGACGTGAGCCTGAAGGAGTACCTTTCGCATTTCTTGAATGAAAATCCGGAGTTCCTGCCGGCACGGATGACGGGGGGTTCGGGTGTCGTGCCTGGACCGAAGGCGCCGGCGAACGGCGGGGCAGACCTGGACAAGATCAGGCCGGGTATGAGCGCGGAAGAAGCGGAGCGGGCGCGACAGGAGATTGTGCGCATTGCGTCGCAGGCGCTGCGCGGGACATAGGGCGCGGACCGGACCGCAAGAGCGCATTGGGGCGCAACGGCGCACAGGCGCGCCCAGAAGTGAACTCACTAAGAGAGGAGAGGAAGAATGCCAGCAATTACTTCAACTAATGTGGCGACTGCGATTGTCAAACTGGTGGCCGCGGATGCGTTACCGGCACTGATGGGAAACCTTGTCATGGGGAACCTGGTCAATCGCGATTATGAACCCACTCTGGCGCAGGCAGGCGATACGGTCAACGTGCCGATTCCACCGACGCTAGTGGCGAATAACATTGCCGAAGGCGGCACGGTACAGACGCAGGCGGCGACGCTGGGCAATGCGCAGATCGTGCTCAACACACACGCCGAGGCGACATTTCAGATTCCGGACGTGACAAAGGTTCTGGCGGTGCCGGACCTGCTGAAGCTGTACATGCAGCCGGCAATGATCGCGATCGCGGAGCGTATCGAGACCGATTTGTTGAGCCTATACGCGAATTTCACCACGAACGCAGCGGTAGGCACGGCGGGCACGCCAATCACCGAGGCGGCGCTCGATGCGGCGGAGACGGCGTTGTTTGAGAACAAGCTGCCAGCGAGCGAACCGAGGTACGTGGTTGTGGACGCCAACGCCTATTCAGCGTTGCGTCAGATCGAGCGATTCAGCGAGTATCAGACGGCGGGGGAAGCGGGGCTTCGGGCGTTGGTGGAGGGACAGTTCGGAAAAATGAAGGATTTCTTCATCTTCCGGTCCCAATTCGTGCAGAAGACCGGGAGTTCGCCCGTGACGACGCATAACCTGGCGTTCGCCAGGAGCGCCATCGGCCTAGTGATCCGCCGCTTGCCGCAGCCGCTGCCCGGGACGGGCGCGATCGCGGAGTACGCAGAGCTGGGCAATTTCGGGTTGCGCATCATCCTGAGCTATCAACCGAACACGCTGGCACAACAGTTTACGGTGGACGTGCTTTATGGGTGCGCCGTGCTGCGGAACGCGTTCGGAGTACAGGTAAACAGCTAACAGCTTGGCGGCAGCCGAGCGGGAAAGTGGTGGAAAGAGTTCGGAGCCTCAGTAGAGAACTGAGGCTTTCGGACCTTCAATCGTTATGGACCTGAAAGCTTATTACCGAAAAATCCGGCAGACCGAGGCGACACTCGACGGGCCACACGTGATCGTAGTTAGCCAGGAGAGCCCGGATGGAGGACGTGCGGGCGTGCGCATGGAGGTGCCGCGGGCGATCGCCGCGAAGATGCTCGTCGAAGGGCGGGCGCGATTGGCGACAACGGAAGAAGCGAGCCAGTACCGCGAGCAGTTGGCGGAAGCCAAGCGTGCGGCTGACCAAGCGGCCGCGGCACAACGCATGCAGTTCACGGTGGTTTCCGATACCGAACCGCGAAAGCGGAAGGGCAAAGGGAAGGGGTAGTTGGTTGCAGGAAGTGGCCTGTGGGTTGGGCGGCAAGGAGGGTGGGGTTATGGCGCTATTTACGGACGGCGGGATTTCTACCATTGCGGACTTACTCGCGTACGAATCCGAGATCCTGGATGTGGCCGCGACGGAGGGAATCGACCTCACCATCAAGTTGGGACTTGCCAAGCAGGAGCTGGGGATTGAGCTGCAAGCATTCTTAGCCGGCAGGCAGCAGTTCACACCGACGTCGTTCGTCGAGGACGTTCCATTCGCGTTGCATAAGATCCTGATTACCGATCCGCTGCACAAGTGGCACACTTTCCAGGCCCTGGCGCTGGTTTACCGGGACGCCTACCACCGGCAACTGAACGACCGGTATCAAGGCAAATGGCAGGAGTATGAAAGTCTGGCGGGCTGGGCGAAGGACATGCTGTTCCAGGGGGGCGTGGCAGTTACAGAAGACCCTGTTTCAAAGGCGGACAAGCCCGACCTGAGCACGGTTCCGGGAAGCCTGGCAGCGGCGACCTATTTCGTGCAAGTGTCATGGCGAAACTCGGCGGGGGACGAGGGCAGTCCGAGCGAGATTGCCGTGCTGAGTACTACGGACGGAACTCTGCTGGTGGTGACGCCTCTACATCAACCAGCGAATGTCGCGTCTTGGAACGTCTACGCCGGATTTTCGGGGACCGATTTGACGTTACAGAATGATGCGCCGCTGGCGGTGGGACAGCCGTGGACGGAACCAGCGAGCGGATTAAAACAGGGCCGGAGGAAGGGCGCGGCTCAGGCGCCGCAGTACTACATCAAGACGGGGCGGACGTTGCAAAGGGGCTGACAGATGGCGGCAGCAGCGCGTTCAGCATCGGACAAGGTTATGCAACTGCTCAGGGGAGGAACGGGGCTGCCGTTTACGATCTCCGCAGTCGCAGCATTGGAGGGAACACAGCTTCCACTGATCGATGCGAGTCAGGTGCTAGGGCAGAACGTGGCGCCGGAGATTGTCGAGAAAAGCGTGGGAGTTAAGTACCCAACTGTCTATGTGTATTGCTCCGGCCTGTCCAACCAACTGAAAGAGAAGTTCCGGACCTTCTCGGGCAAGGCGCACATGGCGGTGGAAGTACGGGTTTCACACGACCGGCTCGAAGGGGTCACGGAAAACATGCAGCTCTATTCGGCAGCAGTGACGGAGGTGCTCGATTCTCAGCGTGGAGATTGGGGCGGGGGAATGTTCTACACGGGCGGTTATACGGTGGAGTTTCAGCCAATCAAGCAGGGTGGAAAGAACTTTCTCCAGACAGCGAAGATCGCGTTCGATGTCGAGATGAGTTACTAGGCGGGGCTGTGCCTGACTGCACATTGTTGTGACTAGGAAGCGGCCGAGCAATGCTTCCTACGAAACGTAAGACTACAGGCGTCAGAGATCATTTATATGGCATGCGGATATGTATCTTCAAACAACAACCGGCTGTATGTGGCGCAGGAGCTGAGCTATGGGCAAGTGTCAACGATCACCAGCAGCAATCGGTTTCCCTCGGTCACACTTACTGCGAAACAGCAGCTGCTGCGGCCCAGGCGCAAGGACAAGACGGGAACGCGGACGTACCCGGGGACTCCAGCAGGGCTCAGGAGACAGACGACCTTCGATCTGACGACCTATATGACGACCTCGCCGGCGCAGAACATGGAGCCGAGTTACGGGCCGTTGTTTGGTGCCGCTCTTGGAGCGGCACCAGCGCCGTTTGGCGGCGGGGCGGTAGCGACGAATGCAAACCTAAATCCGAATCCCATGTTGCTGGGCTTCGCGACTGCACACGGACTGAGCGCGGGGCAGGCAGTGACGTTCGGAGGCGAGATGCGGTTTGTGAGCGCGATCGTGGATACACTTACAGTGGCGCTGAATGCGCCGTTCACGGTAACTCCGAGCGCGGGATCACCGATGGGCGCAACGGCAACATATCAGGCCGCGACCGATCTGGGTTCAGTGAGCATTTTCGACTATTGGGACCCGGCCGATGCGGTACAGCGGATCCTTTGCGGAGCGGCTGTGGACAAGCTGCAGATCAAGGTAAACGGGGATTATCAGGAATTTGAATTCAGTGGAATCGCGCAAGACCTGATCGACAGCACGAGCTTCGCCGCAGGGCAGGGCCAACTGAACAGCTTCCCGGCCGAGCCGGCCTTAGGAGCGTTTGATTACACAATCATTCCGGGAAATCTGGGGGAGGCGTGGCTGGGGACGACGCCAAACAGATTCTACACGATCACGAGCGCCAATTTCCTGCTGGCAAATGCCATCGAAACAAGGACTAAGGAATTCGGCACGGACGGGCCGCGCTGTGTCTCCGCGGGGATGCGGACGGTGACGGTCGATTTCGAATTACTGGAGCTGGACGATCCGGCCACGCAGTCGCTCTACCAGGCGGCGCGACAGCGCTCACCTATCAGCGTGATGTTCCAGTTGGGGCAAGAAGCGGGGCAATTATTTGGCGTGTATCTCAAAAGCGTTGTTCCCGAGGTGCCGGAGTTCGATGACGGTGGGAGCCTCCTAGGGTGGAAGTTCTCGAAATGCCAAGCGCAGGGCACGGTGAACGACGAGATCTTCATCGCATTCGGGTAAACACATGGAATACCAGAGCGAAGTTGTGTTGGAGTCGAAATGCGCGCCGGGAGTGCGGCTGACGATTGCGCGCATATCGCTCGGCCGGCGCATCGAGCTGACCCGGCGGATCTGGGAGATGGCGGCCAAGGCCGAGGTCCTCGAAGCAGGCAGCGACCAGCGGGAAAAACTCGAGGCGGCATTGCTGGCGAGCGAAGTCAACCGCATTTACCTGGCATGGGGTCTGGTGAAGATCGAGGGTCTAATGCTTGACGGCCAGCCGGCGACTCCGGAAACGCTGATCGCGGCAGGGCCGGAAGATCTGTGCCGCGAGGCGCTGGCGGCGATCAAGGCCGAGTGCGGGTTGAGCGAAGAAGAACGAAAAAACTGATTGTCGCCTTCCATTTCCAATTTTCCAATCCAGCCGCGTGGAAGTGCGACGAATGCCGAAGAAGCGGACTGGAACTCAAGCGAGGATGCGGGCGCTTACAGAAAGCGCGAGAAGCCGGCGCACGGGCAGTCTGGGCGCGAAAAAATATTTCGACAGCTGAGTGTCCGAAATCATTGATCTCGGGGGAGAGCATGGCGTGGCTTGAGCAGTTTCAGGCTTGGAAGCGCCTGGGCTATCCAGATATGCAACGGCTTGCGGCGCGCGACGCACACGCGATGTTGATTCTGGAGCGAGAGCTTTCGGCGGAGGCAGCCAGTGGCCAAGAGTAAGTCCAACTCAGTATTCCTCAACGCGACGGGCACGAGCTCCAGCGGGAGCGTGACGGAAGTCTTAGCGGACCTGATCGATCAATTGGCCAGCGGGACGGCCGGAGATGCGGGGACACAACTTGCAACGCAGCTCCAACAACTGAGCGCGGTCAGCCAGACGCAGGCGGCCGCGGTCGCGGCGAACACGCAGGCATTGATCCAGAACACGATGGCGGCGTCGAGCGGGTCTACCGCCGGCAATATTGCGAAGACAGCGTCGGACATGCTCGGAATCGGAGGACTGCTGTCGCCGCTGGTTACGGGGCTGCTCGGGCTGTTCGGGGGCGGGGGAGCTCGACACCGCCACCGCTGACGACTTACTCGGCGCCGCCATCGATCAATTTCGAGGCGGCGTACCAAGGCGGATCGAGCGCCTCCGCAGGCCAGCAAGTCACCATCCAGGTACAAGCGATGGACAGCCAGTCTTTCTTAGACCACAGCGAGGATATTGCCAACGCCGTGCGGCAGGCGATGCTCAACTCGAACTCGCTGAACAACGTCGTTAACGATTTGTAAAACGCGATGAGCACTTTCCCACGACTTAAGACGGGCGCGGTGGCGCAGTACCCAGCCAGCAAGGTAATCACGTATGCGACCGAACTCTTCCGGTTTTTGGACGGCACCGAGCAGCGGTACCGTGCGTATGGGCGGCCGGTACAGAGCTGGGTGATCCAGCTCGACCTGCTCGATGATACCGAGCTGTCACAGATCCTGGAGTTCTTCAACTCGGCGCAGGGCAGATTCGGAACGTTTTCATTCGTAGACCCGTGGGATGGGACCACGCACACGAACTGCAGCTTCGATAGCGATGAGATCGATGCCTCGCTGTCGGGTGAAGCACGCGCAAAACTATCCATTGTGGTGAGGGAGAACCTGAACTGAGATGTTGTATTTTCCCCAGCTCACATACGGCGCCATGGCCCAGTTCCCGGTGACGAAGCGGATGGTCGAGAGAACAGTGGTGAACGAGAGCGCCGACGGGAGCAGAATCAAGCTGGCCGACCCGGCCGCCGCGATGATTGAGTGGCAACTTCAGTTCGTGGGTCTGAGCGACACAGAGTGCGCAGCCATCGAAACACTATTTCAACAGGTGGAGGGCCGGCTGGGATCGTTTACGTTTCTCGATCCATTCGACAACCTACTGGGCTGGAGCGAAGACCTGACTGCGGCGGCGTGGTCGAAGGACCCGTACCTTGGTCTCACTGCAAACATTGCGGACCCGCTCGGGGCAAGCGGAGCAGTAAGCGTGTCGAACGGGAGTCAGGCTCAGCAGAGTGTTCAGCAGACCCTGACGGTGCCGGCGTGGTTCCAGTACGCAGTGAGCGTGTATGCCCGGAGCGGCTCGGCGGCGCAGGTTACGTTATTCGCTAGCGGTGGCGGCAGCCCGCTGTACAAGGCGATCCCGATCGGGTCTGCGTGGCAGCGGCTGGAATGCGCAGTCATGCCGGAGGGCACGGCTGAGACGGTCAGCTTTGGAGTGACTCTCAACGGCGGCAGCACGGTCGAGTTGTTCGGACTTCAGGTTGACGCGCAAGCGAGTGCGTCGAAGTACAAAAAAACGGCAGCAAAGGGCGGGGTGTACCCAAGCGCATTTTTCATGGATGATGCGTTGACGGTGACGACTGACGGCCTGAACCAAAATTCGTGCACATTGCGGATTCGGGCAGTGGTGAATTGAGCGAGTATGCCGACGATCAACGAACTCAAAGAGCAGACCCAGACCGAAACGCCGCTACTGCTATTCGATTGCGAATTGAGTTCCGGAGCAGTCGAACGATGGAGCACGCACGCCGTCGATGTGAACGGCCAGCATTACGACGCGCGCGTGCTGAAGCACAACCTATACGAGATGCAGTCGGGTGCAGACCAGGGGATTGACGCGATCGCAACGATTTCGATCACGCTGGCGAATGCGGACTCGCATTGTTCCGAGATCGAGCGGAACACGGGCTGGAAAGGCAGCGTTGTTACCGTGCGGTTCGTGTTTTTTGACCTGATTCAGGGTGCGCCGGCATCGGAGATCGTGGTGCTGTTTTCTGGGATGGCGGACGCTCCCAACCAGATTACGGAATCGACCCTGCGCCTGACGGTAACGAACAGCCTGAACCTGCAGCGCATGCAGCTGCCCGACGTGCGAGTGCAAAGGCGTTGCCCATGGAACTTTCCAGGCAATGCGGCACAGTGCGCGGAGGCCGTATCTGGCGGCACGGAAGGCAGGTACGATCCGTTTTACCGTTGCGGGTATTCGGCGGATCAGAGCGGCGGCTGCGGCAATTTGAACGCGGGCGCGCCGTACACGACCTGCGATGGGACGAGGGCGGCTTGCCAGGCGCGGGGTATGTTTTCCGGCGACGCCGGTGGGAATATTACGCGGCGGTTTGGCGGAATTGAATTCATTCCACCGACAACCGTGGTCCGCAGCTACGGCGAAAAGGGGCGGCATGTTTCGCAGGCGCTCGACAACGAGGCGCGGTACAACGACTTCGTACCGCTGGTATACGGTACGGCATGGTATTCGCCACTGATCGTGTTCTCGAAGAACGACGGCAACCTGACGCACATGGATGTTCTGCTCGGGACCGGTGAGATCCAGCAGGTGCTGACAGTTCTGGTGAACGATATCGAGATCCCATTGGGCCAGGCGGGCACCAACATGACGGCGACCGGCTGGTTCAATGTGATTACGCCCGGCGCGCGGACGGGTGTATTCAATCCCGAGTACCACGATGCGGCTGGCAACCCGCTGGGCGACCCTTATGGGAGCATGGCGGTCCTCTCGGTGGTGGTTCCGAACCGCATCAACGACGGCAGCTCGCTGCCGCAGATCCAGGTGCTCCTGGAAGGGCGGAAGCTGGAGCAGTACTCGACGGACGGCACGCTCGCTGCTTACAGTTTCACGAACAATCCGGCGTGGGTCGTGTTGGATGTGCTGCGGCGGTGCGGATGGGAGCTGGAGGATCTCGATCTGGCGAGTTTTGCCAACGCGGCGCAGTACTGCGCCGAACTGATCCCGGCGGTCGATCTCTACGGCAATCCGGTATCGATTCCTCGATTCCAATGCAACTTGGTCCTCGAGCAGCGGCGCAGCGCGGCCGATGTAATGCGCGGCATTCGGAATGGAGCGCGGCTGTTTCTGACTTACAGCACCGGAGGCCTGCTGCAACTCAACGTGGAAAACACGATCGCACTGCAACAGCCGACGAAGGCGGCGGGAAGCAACAGCACGTCGATGCTTGAGGGCGGGTGGCCGGCGTACGAGTTTGGGGATGGCTCGATGGGATTTTCCGGAATCCTCAGAAAAGCCAACGGCGAGCCCTCCATCAGCTTGTCCTCGAAAAGCACAGCGGAAACGCCAAACCGGATGACCGTCGAGTTTCAGGACGCTTTCAACGAGTACCAGCAGGATAGCCTATCGCTGGTAAACCTGGACGATGTATTGCTGGCAGGGCAGGAAGTTAGCCTCACATTGCAGGCGCTGGGTATTCCGAACTTTGACCAAGCGGCCCGGATCATAACGTTTCAGCTGGACAAAGCGGACAGTGGAAATACCTACGCCACTTTTGAAACGAGTGTCAAAGCAATCGGTCTGAAGCCAGGCGACCTGATTACGATCACTTACCTTAAGGAAGGCCTTGAGCGACAGCCGTTCCGGGTGATCAAGATTGCACCCAGCATAAACTACCAGACCGCGCAGATCACGGCCCAGATCCACGACGATGCCTGGTACAGCGACACCGTGCAGTTGGGCAGTTCCAATGCGGGGCGGCAGCAACAATCCGCAGTCGGAATGCCACGGCCATTAACGGGGAAGATACTGAATGCCAACGGCCAACAGCAGTTCGATATCTCGGAGTCGAGCGTGGTGGGGTCGGATGGCAGCGCGAACATCACCTTAACGGTGGGATTTGTCGCGCCGCCAAGGCCGGCGTTGGCCTCGGTGGGCATTCCGATTGTGAGCTTGTCAGCAGAGATTGACAACGCCGCGGGCAGTCTGGCAGGCGGTGAGACCCTATATTATGCCACAAGTGCGTTGGATGCGCTGGGAGAGGAAAGCGCGCTGTCGTTCGTAGTCAGAGCGGCAATACCCGTGGGAACCAACACGAACGCGGTAACCTTAACGGGGCTGAGTTTCAGCCAGAATACGACCGGTTTCAACGTATACCGCGGCGCAGCTCCCACTCAACTGCTTCAGATCGCCGCGAATCAGGCGGTGGGAAGTTCGTTCATCGACACGGGGATGAAGGCCCAATTGGTGCCCCCGCCGGATGAGAACTACGACCACGCGAACTTCTACTGGAGGCTCGAGATCCTGCCGGAGTGTGCGGCGACGAGTTTCTCAAGCAGTACGATTGGCAACTCGAGCCTGGCTACTGAGCCGAACGCTTATCGCGGTATGACGGTGCGCATCACACGGGGAACCGGAGCGGGGCAGGAGCGGGCGATAAGCTCGCACACAGCGACCGTATTCACGGTTGCGCCGAACTGGGATCTTGCGCCCGATGCCACCAGCTACTTTGTCATTGCCGAAGCCGGCTGGCACTTTGGAGTGGCGGCCGCGAGCAGCCCCGCGGCGTTCGAAGTTCCGAACCGGATCGGCGTCACCGTGGACGTTTCGGGGAGAGCGGCGAACGTTTACAACCTGGAATGCGGGCCTGAGGAATCGCCGCTGACCCGGTGGTGCGTGGGCGGGTCGGGTGACGCCGATGTGCCGGGTCAACCTGTTTTTGGCGTGCTGCCGCGATGCGGCGCGCTGGAGCTGGCAACAATCGCGTTCAGCGATTTGGCGAACACACGGACCATTTCGTCAGCGACGTTAATCGTGAACTACTGGGACGAGCTGGCCAGTCCCTCACCGATCACATTGGGCGGGGCACTTGCGAGTACGGATACTCTCATCTCGCTGTCGGAAGCAGGCAGCGCGCAGCCGGGCGATCTGGTGCAGATCGGCAGTGAGATCCTATCGGTGGTCCAAGTAAACAACGGGGGAACACAATACCAGGTAAAGCGGGGCGCAGAAGGAAGCACCGCGAGTTCGTGGCTGGCACAGACCCCGGTTTATCACTTGGACCAGAAAGTCTTCATCGTGCCGTTCAGCCGGGACTTCTTTGGAAGCCCGGCCAGCGGGAATTTCAGTTACTCGTTGCCGCTTCCGGACGCAAGAGTCGCGAGCGTCGACTTGTTCATGACGAATGTTAAAGGCAACAGCGCGACGGCGGTCAACTGTTATACCGGGACAGTAGACGGTGGGCTGCGGACGCTTTCGGGAGGGCAGTTCTCCATTCAAGTGGAGGGTTACCTGGCGATCGAAACGAACGCGGCGCCCGCGCTGATCGTGCAAGACTCGCACTCGGTGCGCGACGTATTTGCGTTCGTGCGGGAGGCGCCGGACGGCGCGCCAGTCCAACTGACGGTGCGTCAGGGCAGCACCGTATATTGCAATCTGACCGTGCCCGTGGGCGAGAACTATTCCAACGTGGTGAACGGTTTCGGGTTGCCCCCGCTACTTGCGGAGTCCGAAATCGATCTGGACATCGTCTCAGCCGCGTCGAACGCGGAAGGGACGCCGGGCCGTGATCTGACGGTCACGATCCGGATGTGAGGAGGCTGGATGGCGGAAACTCTGACAAAACTGAGGCCGGACCGCGACCTGCAATGCTATTTTTACCAGCCTTCGAGCATCGCAGCGCTAAGCGGCGCGACGGCGACTGGGTTCACGGTATCCGGAAGCTGGCGCCAGCAATTCGACTGGGCAGTCGTGGAGTGGAACCGCGACAACGTTTTTGAACACCCTGCATTCCGAAACCTGCCCGACGGAGACCTAAGCGGCCTCGAACTCTCCTACGAAGAAACCCGCACAAATTGCGTCCCGATGGATTCCAATCTCTATCCCACGGTGGAGTGGCCGTACTTGCGGGTGTGGCCGGACGGACAGGATCAACCCTACCTCGTGCCGTTGCTAACCTATGCAGTGCCTATCGGAGGCAGTTATCGGGCTGCTGCAGCGGGCCTGGGACTCCAGGGCACGCCGACTAATGGCGACTACATCGGAGTGGCGTGGCTGAACGAGCAATACAATTATCAGCTCGTCGCGGCCGATACGATCATTACAGCGGTAGCGGCGCTGGCGAGCATTATCAACCAGTTTTCACAGACAGTGCATGCCTCCGCATTCGGCGCACAGATTACGCTAGCTGCCATGAGCCCAGGAGCGAACTGGAATCGCGTAGGCGTGTACGGTTTCGTAGCCGGCGCGAGAACGGAATCATGGACGCCATGGTGGGCGCAGTTCAGCGGCGGGACATCTCCGACGAGTTGGCGTATCCAGTTGCCATTCAGCCAACTGAGAGACGTCAACGGTAGTTCGGTGCCGACCAATGCGGTGCGGAAGATGCGGTGGACCTGGGCCGCCGACCTGTCACCAGGAGCATTTCAGAGCTGCGAATTCGCGGTGAACATCAGTAACTGGAGTGTGACAGGAAGTAATAGTTCGTATTCGGTTGCTGGGCCGGGCAGCCGCCGCATCGAAGATGACGCCTCAGAGGTCAATTACCGCGGCGCATGGGCAACGGCCAGCGGTAACTTCTCCGGCGGTTCGATTCATTCAACGAGCGTGGCGGGTGCGGGCCTGGGCTGCACATATCTCGCCGCGAGCTCGCATTCACTGTATTTAGGGACGCGGGCGGTGGACAACGGAGCGCAGATTACGATCTCGGTGGATGGAGCGCCGGCGGTGGTGAAGAGCCTGAATATCCCGGGCGAAGACGTCCTGATGCGGGTGCCCCTGGGTAATTTCGGCGCCGGGACACACACGGTCACAATCAACTCAGCAGGGCCGGATGGCCAATACTTCTATTTCGATTTTCTCGAGATCGCGAGCCCAACGACAAGTCTGCCAGTGCTTCCGCAGCAGCAGCTCAGCCTGGCGACGGACTGGGACACGTATCACTCGCTCTGCCTTGCTCCGGAGAGAACGGCATGGCTTATCGCGTCGCTCGGTTGTTGCGGACGAGTGAACCACTATGCGGGCGCGCTGTGGTTCTACGAGTTAGTCTTGTCGGGGCACCAGTACGCCTCCGGAATGGTGGAGTTCGTCGGGGCGCCGGTGTTCGGGCCGGGCCAAGAGACCCAGATCACAATCGGCCGGACGGATGACCCCACAAGCGCAACCGTGCTGACACACCTGCATCTGATCGGCGATACGGCCGAAACGATTGCCAAGGCGTTCGAGCTGGCTATCAATAACGGGTACATGGCGGTACGGGCGTGGTCACAAGGCAATGTGCTGACGATTTATTCGCGCACCCTGGGCACCGATGGGAACAACGTTACCATCGGAGCGGCACCGGCGAGCGGCTCGTATTATGCACAGGCGAGCGGCGCTACGCTGGCAGGCGGCATCGACGGGAACTGGTACACGGACTTACAAGCCACCCCGCGGCTGAACCGCGCAGCGCGCGACTGGACGAGCAGCTTCTTTGCGGCTTTGAAAGCGCAAGGGATGGACGGGACTGCCGCGCTCAGCATGGAGCTACAGAACGGGGACCCGTCAGTTGCGGCTGGCATTGCCCAGCGCTGCCCGGCAGGCGATCCGGTGCTACTGCCCACGCCGTCATTGCAGACCAATTTTTCCCCCACGAGCCTTGCATTCTGGCAGGAAGCTTACGCCGAGCTGGCGCAATTGATGCAGGGCGCCGGGCTTCGGCCTTACCTGCAATTCGGCGAGGTACAGTGGTGGTACTTTCGCGATAACCGCTCGGGAATGCCGTTTTACGACGACTACACGAAATCCGCCTTTCAGGCGGCGTACGGGCGGACAATCAGTACGATCACGGACAATACCGTATCGCCCTCCGACTATCCGCAGGAGACGGCTTTCTTGCCTACGCTCATAGGGAATTTCACGAGCGCAATCATCAGTTACGTGCGTACGAATGCGCCCACGTGCCGTTTCGAGGTCTTGTATCCGTTGGACGTGAACGCAACCGCCTTCAACCAAGCGATTAATTTCCCGAAGCCTAACTGGACCCCAGCACAACTGGACTGTCTGAAGACGGAGAACTTCGGCTACACGTATGCCCGAAACCTCGATGAGTGCCAGACTTCGATTGCATTCCCCCTCAACATAGGTTTCCCGCCGCAGCAGAGCGCGCATTTGACCGGCATCAGCGATCCGACGACACCATGGGAGGAGGAAGTCCGGTTGGCAATGGGCAAGGGGCTGAATTCCGTGGTGCTGTTTGCGCTCGATCAACTGTGCCTCATCGGTTATGCACTGCCGTTGCCTCCGAGCAGCCGGCGCAGCTCCTTCCAGGGATAAACTCCAGCTCGTAACATGGGGTGCGTGCCTCATGCGTCTTACCGCCGTGAGAGCATGGCGCCGATGTTGAGCGCGCTGCACCGATACGCTATAGTTCAAGAAGTTTGGCAGCGGTCCTCAGCCGGAAGGTCTCGAAGGCTTTTCATCTGCATCGCTATCCGTCCGATCGAATTCCCAAACTTTCCCGCTCTGGTGTTCGCCGGACCAGGAAATGGCCCCACTTCGTTTTCTGGCAGCTTGTGGTAAGAGTGTTTCGTGGCCGCTTGCCGACATGCGCGGTTCCGTGCTATCAAGAGGCCGCATCGAAACGCGATCGTGAGGGAGCCGGGGTGTCGAATTCCGCTACGGTTTTGCGGAGAGCACGACCGCAGGTGGCGGAAGCCGAGGTGAACGCGGCGTGATCTATATCACAGTGATTGTGGCCGTGGCCGCCGTTCTTTCCAGCGTCACGATATGGAAAGCGGTCAAAGTCCGGAACCACACGGACTTCCTGGTCGCGGGGCGGAAGCTGCCGTGGCCGGTACTGATTTTCACGCTGCTATCGTCGTGGATCGGCGCGGGCAGCCTCTTCGCAGGCGGTGAGAACGCGTATTTGAACGGCTTTGCCGCGCTGTGGCAACCCGCGGGCGGCTGGCTCGGCCTCATCATTATATGGAGGATCGCGGGCCGGGCGCGCCGGTTCGCTCAGTTCACGGTGCCGGACCTGCTGGAGACGCGCTACAACGCGAGCGCCCGGGTGTTGGGTACGATCGCAATCGTAATCGCCTACACGGTGATCACCAGCTACCAGATCAAGGCGGGCGGCGACATTCTGCATCTCATTTTTCCGGCGCTGGCGCGGGAGAACGGCATGTACCTGATTGCCGCGCTTGTTATCGCCTTCACAGCGGGCGCGGGAATGGCATCGGTAGCATACCTGGACCTCGTGATCGGAACGACGGTGACCGCGATCCTCATCATGGCATTTCCGATGGCGCTTCATAGCGTGGGCGGCTGGGCGGAAGTGCGGCGTGCGCTACCGCCCAGCCACTTTCAAGTTTTCGGCGATGTCGGCGTGCGGCGGGCGCTAGGCTTTATGACGCCGACGATGCTGCTGCTGATCGGCAACCAGGGGATGTACCAGAAATTCTTCTCGGCGCGCTCGGAGCGGGACGCGAAATTCGCGGTGGCCGGCTGGATTACCGGCACGGTCATCCTGGAGACGCTGATTGTGGCGATCGCGGTGGCCGGTGGAGCGAAGTATTTCCCGGAGCATAACCTACGGGCGCACGGACACGCGCCGAGGGAGATCATTGCGGTAGTGGCGCGGCTCGAGCTGCCGACGATGGCGGGCGCGCTGCTGCTCGGCGGCGTGTTCGCGAAGGTGATCTCCACGGCGAACAATTACCTGTTCTCACCAGCTACGAACATCATCCACGACATTTATCAAAGGTTCATCGACCGGCACGCTTCGGAGCGGCGAACTTTGATCGTCTCGCGCGTCATCGTTGTGCTGCTGGGCATTTACGCGCTGCTGCAGGCGGCGTATTTCGAATCCATTCTGGGAGCGTCCCTGTACGCCTATACCGTGTACGGCGCAGCGGTGACGCCAGTGGTGCTAGCTGTGTTCTTCTGGAAGCGGGCGACGACTCAGGGTGCGATCGCCTCGATCGCACTCGGAACCGTCGTGACGGTGGTCTGGAATGTGAGCGGTTCTCCGTTTGGCTGGGACGCGATCTACCCGGCCCTCGGCGCGTCGGTCGTGAGCCTGATCGCTGTCAGCCTCTTGACGCCTCCGCCGCCGAAAGAGAAGTGGGCACCGTTTTTCGAACCGGCCGGGAAGCCGGAGTTGGAGCGGGCATGAAGCTGGAAGCGATTCAACAGGTCCTCGCACAAGAGCAAGTGGATGGGTGGTTGTTTTTCGATCACCATCAGCGAGACCCCCTGGCGTACCGTGTATTGGGCGTCTCGCTGGGACGAACGGTGACGCGGCGCTGGTATTACCTGATTCCCGCACTGGGTGAGCCGCGCGGCCTGGTGCACCAGATCGAGCCGTTCGTGCTGGACGGTCTGGCAGGGGACATAAGAAAATACGCGAGCTGGCAGGAGCAGGTTGACGGAGTGGGCCGGCTACTGGCGGGTTGCCGGCGCGTGGCGATGCAATACTCGCCGCAGTGCGCGATTCCGTATGTGTCGATGGTGGATGCGGGAACGGTGGAGTTGGTGCGCGCCGCGGGCGTTGAGGTCGTGAGCTCGGCCAACCTGATTCAGTACTTCGAGGCCCGTTGGACGAAGGAAAACCTCGAACGGCATCTCGAGGCCGGGCGGAAGGTGGATGCAATCCGGCGCAACGCATTCCGGCTGGCTTCGGAGAGACTCGGCGCAGACGGGCGAATCGGGGAGTTCGAGGTGAAGCAGTTCATCCGGGAAGGCTTCTCCAGAGCGGGCCTGGTTACGGATCACGGTCCTATCGTCGCCGCGAATGAGAACTCATCGAACCCACATTACGAGCCGGCGGAGGGAGTGAGCCGCGAAATCCGGGCCGGCGATTGCCTGCTGATTGACATGTGGGCGAAAGTGCGCGCGGCGGATGGAGTCTATTACGACATCACCTGGACGGGCTTTTGCGGGGAGAAGGCGCCGGACGAGATGCAGAATGTATTCGAGGTGATCCGCGGCGCGCGGGACCGCGCCATTGCGTGTGTCCAGCGGGCGATTGGCGAGGGGCGCGACTTGCGCGGCTTTGAGGTGGATGATGCCGCGAGGAACTATATACGGGAGCGGGGATGGGGCGAGTATTTCATCCACCGCACAGGCCACTCGATCGGCGCCGAGGTGCACGGCGCGGGCGCAAACATGGACAATCTGGAGACGCATGACGAACGGCGCGTGATTCCATGGACCTGTTTTTCGATCGAGCCCGGCATTTACCTGCCGAAATTCGGTATCCGGTCGGAGGTGAACGTTTTCGTGGGCGATGATTGCGCGCGCGTGACCGGTGAGATTCAAACGGAGCTGTTGAAGATTTGATATGCGGCGGCTGACGCTTGGCATCGCCCTGTTGTTGGGTGTGAGGTTGCAGGCGGAAGATCCCGTCCGGCGCGGGAACACGTTCGATCTCGTTTTCCGGGACGGCAGCGGCGAGATGGAATGGATCAGCCCGTCGAGCTTCCGATTCCTGCGCGCGTGGGCGCCGCTCGAGCGCGGGCGAAAACCGATCACCACGGCGGCGGTTGAGGTGAGAGCGGCGGAGCGCGGCTCGAAATTCGTATTCGAGACGCAGTACCTCACGGTCGAAGCGGAAAAAAGCGGCGCCCGGCTGAAGGTGACGGGCGATTCGTTCGCCAGCGTAACCGAGATCCGCAGGGAAGACGGGCGCGTGGTTGTGGACCGGCCGCTCGGGTCCCATGAGCGGATCTATGGTCTTGGCGGGCGTGAGGCTCGAAGCCTCGACCTGCACGGCTCGGTAATCGAGACCAAAAACGCCTTTCTGATCTCCAGCGCCGGTTACGGCGAGTTCTATCCCGGACCCGGCACGTACCGGTTCGACCTCGGCTCAGCCGCCGCCGGCCGTCGCAGCGTCGCCGTGCCGGCCGAGCGGCTCGAGTACTTCTTTTATTACGGGCCGACGCCGCGGGGAATCCTGGAAGAGCACCTGAAGGCGACCGGTGCGCCGCGAGATCTGGACTCGCTCGACTTCGACATCCGCAGGCCGAGCACCGGGCGGCCCGCGGACGGATCGTGGCAAAGCTTACGGGCAACGGTCTACGCTTTACAGCACGCGAGCCTGTCAGCGGAACTCGCGCCATCGTTCGAACTGTCGAGATACGACAGCGCCTCCGGCGCACTCTTCGCGCGCGCAGCGCAGTTCGGCGTGTTTGTGCCAGTGCTTTACGGGGCGAGGCCGGCCGAGGCGAGGATTCCGGTTCTCGAAGCTATGGAGAGGCGGCGCAGGAGCCTGGTTCCGTTTTTTGAGAGCTACACGGAGGAGGCCCGCGAGCGTGGCCTGCCGCTTATTCGTCCGCTGGCCATGCAGTTCCCGGATGACGCCGAGGCGTTCCAGCATAGCGGGGAGTTCATGCTCGGAGACGAGTTGCTGGTGGCGCCCGTCTTGGTTCCGGCCGCGAACGTAAGCCTTTACTTGCCACAGGGCATCTGGACCGATTGGCGCACTGACGCAATCTACAAAGGCCGGCAGAGGGTCACGGTGCGCGCACCCAAGGACGAGCTCCCATTATTCGTGAGAAACGGCGCGATTCTGCCCCTGGCTGCGGAAGGGAAGGGCGGCGTGATCGAGCTGCACTATTTCCCGAAGCTCGGAGCGGAATTTTTCCTGTATGAAGAAAGCGTGGCGGACTATTCACAACTGCACGCTGCGCCTGCGGGCGAGTACCTGCGTTTAGAGATCGAGTCGAAGGTGGACCGCGTGTACGAGTGGGCCGTGCATCACCTCAGGCCGTGCCGCAAGGTGGAGAGCGGCGGCACGGAATACGCCAGCGTGCCCAATGCGAACCGGCTTGCGCCGGGAACGTGGTTCTACAGTGAGGCGCTCAAGAGCATCCGCGTGCGCGTTCGGGCCCGGGCCGGCGGGGACGAGATCGTGAACGTTTCGTTTTAGCAGGCGCTCAAGGCTTCGGCCCCCCGCGCCTGTTCTCCAGGGGACGACGCGGTGCGCAATAGAGTCTTCAGCGATCAGTGATCTCTCACCCGCCGTTCATCCCCCAGTGATATAGTAAGGATGCTTTGATCCGTCAGTCCCTTACCCTGATTGTGGCGCTCGTGGCGGCGCAGGCGGCGCCGGCGCAGAAGGTCGAAGCGGTTAATGTCGACGGCGTGGTGCATCCCATCACGGTCGAGATCATCTCCCGCGCGATTGAGCAGGCCAAACAGGAAAACGCCGAGTTGGTGCTCATCCGTCTGAATACGCCGGGCGGCTTGATGGAGGCGAACCGCGAGATCATCGAAGAGATCATTGCCTCGCCAGTTCCGGTCGCGACTTTCGTAGAGCCGAGCGGCGGGCGCGCGGCTTCGGCCGGGTTCTACATCCTCGAAGCGGGCGATATCGCGGCGATGGCCCCGGGCACCAATACCGGCGCGGCCACTCCGGTGCTCCTCGGCCAGACCATGGACCCGGTCATGCAGCGGAAAGTGCAGAACGACGCTGCTGCGTCGCTGCGGAGCGTCACAACGAAGCGGGGCCGCAACAGCGAGCTGGCCGAGAAGGCGATCTTCGAAAGCAAGTCGTTTACCGAGAAAGAAGCGCTCGATAACCATCTTATCGATCTGATCGCGGCGAACGATTCCGATCTCTTCAAAAAGCTGAACGGCCGCGAAATTACGCGTTTCGACGGACGGAAGCAAACGCTGCACTTCAACGCGCCGCAGGTGGTCGAATACGAGAAGACCATGCGGGAGAAAATCGTGAGCGCGATCGCCGATCCGAACCGGGCGCTCGTGCTGCTGATACTCGGCGCGCTCGGCATATACGTCGAATTCCATTCGCCCGGCCTGATCGTTCCAGGCGTGCTGGGAGCAATTATGGCGCTGCTGGGACTCTCGGCTCTCACCGTGCTTCCCATCAACTGGGTCGGCGCGGCCCTGCTCATGCTGGCGTTCGCGCTGTTCATTCTGGAAGCCAAGTTCGCGACACACGGCATCCTCGCCGTGGGCGGCACGGTTTCGATGATTTTGGGAGCGCTGTTGCTGATCGAAAGCCCGGTGCCGGAGATGCGCATTCACCTCTCTACGGCGATCGGCGTGGCGCTGCCTTTCGCGATCATCACGACGTTCCTGGTCTCGCTGGTGGTGCGGGCCAGAGCAAACAAAGTAGTTACCGGCGCGGCGGGAATGCTCGGCGAGGCGGGCGTGGCGCACACGCCGCTCCAGCCGGCCGGGAAAGTCTTCATTCACGGGGAATACTGGGATGCTGTTTCGTCAACGCCTGTCGAAGCGGGCGCGCGCGTGCGCGTAACCGCGGTCGAGGGATTGGCGCTCAAAGTGGAACCAACGGCCAAAGGCCAGAATCGCTGAAATTACGAGGGCTCAATGGACAACATGTACTATATCGTGCTCGTCATCATCGCCATTTACCTCCTGGCGTCTATCAAGATCCTTGCGGAATACGAACGCGGCGTAATCTTCCGGTTGGGCCGTGTGCTGCCGAAGCCGAAAGGGCCCGGCGTGATTCTCGTATTCGCGCCCATAGACCGGATGGTGCGCACCTCGCTGCGGGTCGAGACGCTCGAGGTGCCGCCGCAAGACGTGGTCACTCGCGACAACGTCACTGTCAAGGTAAACGCAGTCATTTACTTCCGTGTCATCGATCCCACCCGCGCCGTCATCGAGGTGGCGAATTACCTCTATGCCACATCCCAGCTCGCGCAGACCACGCTGCGCAGCGTGCTCGGTGAAGTGGAGCTCGACGAGCTGCTGAGCCAGCGTGAGAAGCTGAACGTCCGGCTGCAATCAGTGCTCGACCAGCACACCGGTCCGTGGGGCGTGAAGGTGGCGATGGTTGAAGTCAAGCAGGTGGATCTGGCCGAGCAGATGATTCGCGCCATCGCACGGCAGGCGGAAGCCGAGCGCGAGCGCCGCGCGAAAATCATCCATGCCGAGGGCGAATACTCGGCCGCGGAAAAGCTCTGCATGGCGGCTGAGCTGATCCAGCGCCAGCCGGCCGCCATCCAATTGCGGTATCTGCAAACGCTGGTGGAAATCGGCACGGAAAAGAACACGACGATTGTGTTTCCGCTGCCCGTGGATATACTTTCCTCCCTGGAAAAAGCGCTGGATCGGGCCGGCCAGGCGAGCGGCGAGCCGAAGAAGGCATAGGAGGCAGACTGTTCGGGGAAAGGTCCGCGCGGCGCTGCCATCCGCGGCTGGGTGAGAGCGGGCGGAGCCAGCCAGAGAGGGCTGGTACGCTCAGATCAGCCTAATGCAGCGGATCGTAGCGCCGATCTATAAAGTGTTCATTTGCGCGCACCAGTGGATGTTGAAGTTGGTAAGCCATGGCCAAGAACGAAAGCGGCGAGTTTGAGCTTTTGGTCGGCAACAAGCAACTGATCAGCATTGTGTTCATCATGATGGTCCTGTTCGGGGCGGTTTTCTCGATGGGATACTTCGTGGGGCGTAATTCGACGCCCGAGCCGTCCGCCGCGGCTGGAACCGCCAAGCCTTCACCGGAGGGAACGGGCGGCGTGCGCCCGGAACCTTCGGGACCTCTTGCCCAAGACTCGTCGGCTGCCGAGGCGCCGCAAACGTCCGGCGATTCCACTCTAGCGCCGGGTGAGGCGCAGGTGGCGAATACGGAAACCGCACCTGTCGCGACCCCAAACGCCGAGGCGGCAACTGCCGCGGTCGAAGCCACGCCAGTTCAGGCGATGCCGGCCGCGACCGTCCAGCCGCAGCCGCCCAGCAAGCCGGCGGCGCCGCCGAAGGCAGCCGCGGCGAGCGCCCAGCCATCGCTTCCGGCGCCCGGCCAAGTCTTCTTGCAAGTGGAGGCGGTGAAGCGGCCCGAGGCCGAGCTGGTTGCCGATGTCCTGAGGAAGAAGGGCTTTCCGGCGCTCGTGGCGCCGGCGGTTGTGGAGGGCCAAGCCAGCGGCCAGGTTTACCGCGTACTCGTCGGACCGTTGAAGGACGCTACGGCGGTTGCCAAATCCAAATCCGATCTCGAGTCCGCGGGATTCAAGCCAATCGTAAGAAAATACTAAAAGTGCAGGAGCAACAACTGCTGGTTGACCCGCGGCCGGAGGGTGACGCGCCAGGAAGACCGCTGCGTCTGCCCGAATGGTTGCGTAAAACCCAGGCGCACTTCGTTTCCGTGCACGAGCTGAAGCAGGGCTTCCGGAAATTGGGGCTGCACACGGTGTGCGAATCCGCGCGCTGCCCCAACCTCCACGAATGCTTCCACCGCGGTGCGGCAACGTTCCTGATTCTAGGCAACCTGTGCACGCGCGGCTGCGGTTTCTGTTCGGTGCCGAAAGGCTCGCCGCGCAAGAACGAATTTGCGCTTGACTCCGGCGAGCCGGCAAACGTCGCGCGCATGGCCGCGAGAATGCGCCTGCGATACGTGGTCATCACCAGCGTGAACCGCGACGATCTGCCCGACGGCGGCTCGCGCCATTTTGCCGAAACCGTCCGCGAGGTGCGCAAGGCGCTTCCGAATGCCCGCGTGGAAGTGCTGGCTCCGGACTTCTGTGGCGACCTGGATGCGGTCGCGCGTGTACTCGACGCCGCGCCGGATGTTTTCAATCACAACATGGAAACCGTCACGCGCCTCTACCGCCGGGTCCGCCCGCAGGCCGGCTACCGGCGCTCGCTCGAAGTCCTCGCCTTCGCCCGGCGCCACCGGCCGGAGATCCTCACGAAGTCCGGGCTGATGGTGGGGCTCGGTGAGCGGCCCGAAGAGGTCGAGCAATTGCTGCGCGATCTGCGCGCCGCCGGCGCCGATGCCGTCACCATCGGCCAGTATCTGCAACCGGGCCGGCGCAACCTGCCCGTTGCCGCGTTTATCACGCCTGGGCAATTCGATTCCTACCGCGACTACGGCCTTTCGATCGGCTTCAAGGCGGTGTTCAGCGGGCCGCTGGTTCGCAGTTCCTACATGGCGGAATCAATGGCCGC
Source organism: Bryobacterales bacterium (assembly GCA_963835855.1). Taxonomy (GTDB): domain Bacteria; phylum Acidobacteriota; class Terriglobia; order Bryobacterales; family Bryobacteraceae; genus CAWIHA01. The sequence goes on from CAWIHA010000003.1 coordinate 82,547, forward strand.
GCAAGCCAGGTGCTCTTGAACTTCGCACTCGCGCTCCTGACTGCGGTCCTGCTGGTCCTGGCATTTCCGCGTTTCGATTTCGCGTTTCTGGCGCCGGTTGCCCTGGCGCCATTGCTGATCGGCTTGGCGCGCGAGCCGGGGCGCCTGCGGCGCATGTTCCTGGGCTGGGCGGCGGGCGGCGTCTACTGGGCCGGAGTTTGCTATTGGATCCAGTCCGTGCTGCACGTCCACGGTGACATGGCAGCCTGGGCCAGTTGGCTTGCTTTCGCGCTGTTCTCGATCTTCAAAGCGCTACATCTGGCGGCGTTCGGGCTGCTCGCGGGATTGTTGATTGCCCGGCGCTGGGCGCTTGTTACCGTGCCCGCGCTTTGGGTGGCGATCGAAAGCACGCACGCCTGGTTCGGCTTTGCCTGGCTCGGGCTCGGCAACGCAGGCATCAACATGAGCGTGCCGATGCGCCTGGCGCCCTACACCGGCGTCTACGGTCTCTCGTTTGTGTTCGCGATGATGGGGACGGCGGTCGCGCTCGCCATTCTGCGCCGGCCGCGCCGCCAGTTGGCGTGGTTGCTGCTGCTGCCCCTGTTGTATTTGCTGCCATCATTGCCGGCCGCGCGGCCAGGCACGGAAACGGCGGTGCTCGTTCAGCCGAACGTCTCCGAAACGGCCGATTGGACACGGCAGTGGATCGACGACATGCATGAGCGTCTCGAAGCGCTCTCGATACACGCCGCGCTGGGGATGCCCAGCGCCGCGCCGTATCTGATCGTCTGGCCCGAAATCCCCGCGCCCATGTACTATTACGAGGACCCAGCGTTCCGCGCTCAGGTTGACGATTTCGCCCGCACGGCGAACGCGTACCTGCTGTTGAACGTGGTGCCGCACACGCCGAGCGGTGCGCCTTTGAACTCGGCCCTTCTCATCTCGCCCGAGGGTCAGCCGCTCGGCCGCTACGACAAAATGAACCTGGTCCCATTCGGCGAATACGTGCCCTCGCTCTTCAAGGCGCTGGCCGCGAAGGTCTCGACCGAAGCAGGCGATTTCGCGCCCGGGCATGAACAAGTGGTCCTGCCCGCTGGCCCGCACCGCATCGGCGCGTTCGTTTGCTACGAATCGGTATTTCCGGATTTTGTGCGGAAGTTCGCTGCCGGGGGCGCCGGCGTCCTAGTTAATATCTCGAACGATGGCTGGTACGGCACATCCGCGGCCCGTTATCAGCACTTGAAGATCGTGCGGATGCGCGCGGCGGAGAATCGCCGCTGGATCCTGCGGGCGACCAACGACGGCATCACCGCAACCATCGACCCAGCCGGGCGCGTCTATGAGAACCTGCCGTCTTATGTCACTGGCGCGGCGCGCACCGATTATTCCTACGTCGAGGGGGTCACGTTCTATTCGCGATACGGCGACTGGTTCGTATGGCTCTCGGCCGTGCTTGCGGTGGCGGGCCTCGCCGCGGCCGTCTGCGCCCGGCCGCGGGAGATGGTGAAGAAGACGCCGTAGGACGGCCCGCACCCCTGGCCGCGGAGGCGTGGCCAATTCAGCGGGCAGCCTGCTCACCACGTGTAATGCACCGTGTAATTGATCACCGCCTCTTCGCCTGCGCCGATGACCGGTCGAAACTCTACCGTGCGCGCGTCGGTCTTCTTGTATTGCGCTGAGCTTACCGAAATGTCCCACTGGTACCAGCGATACATATGCTCCACGACGCGGACTGTGACGGGTTCCTTCTTGTGATTGCGCACTTTGATCTCGAAGGTCTCACTAGCCGTGTTGCCACGTTGATCCAACGTGAAATTGGTCTGGCGGCGTTCCCCGACGAGGTCAAAAGCATTGCCGGTGTAAAGGCGGACTGTCTCGTCCTTGGGCGTGTGATCGATCTGGTCTTCGCCGATGAACTCGTTGCGTCCGTCCGCGTCGCGCCGGTAGACCTTCACTTTGCCGGCGGGAAGCGGCATGCCGAGATACGATTTCTCCGAGTTCCGGAATTCGAGCATCACCCAGATCTTGGGGTTCGATAACGCGCCGTAATCGGACCGGGTACGGAGGTTCTCGGCATTCCAGCCACGATACTGCGGGTCCGTCTTGAATCCGTCGTATACGTAAACCCGTGCGGCCGGAACGTTGGCGGCACGTATAAACTCCACCTGCTTGATTTCCCGGTCCAGCAACGTTGTGGGCCGTTCGAGCGTGTAGAGGTGGTATTCCTCGAACGAGCGCTCGGTTACGGTTGGGGGAGCCGCATTGCTCATTGCTAGTCCGGCCATAACTTGAGGTCCCCTCTCGTTGGTGCTGACCCGTGCCACATCTCCCGCCATGAGCTTGACGCTGGCATTGTCGAAGTCCTTGCCGCTCATATTTTCGAGAGTGACCCACCCAATGATGTCGAAGGTGTCTCCTTTTTCGGGCGCAATCGCGTTGTAGCTCGCCTCCCAGCGCATCCCGCCCGTCAGGTATGAGAACTCGACGTCGTGTTTGCCGTCCTCGCCGGACCACAGCCTCCACAGCAGCGTCGGTTTCAGAAACGCCTTCGGGTCGAGGGCTTCGAAACTCGGTTTCCCGGGCAGGCCGAACTGGATCTTGCCCTCCACTTCCACAATCGGCTGGCCACCGCCCTCCGGGCTCCCATAAGCCATCTGACTGTACTGATACTGCGAGCCATAACGCTGAAACGCGGCAGTGTGGGGGACGTAGCCGCTCCGCAAGATCTTGCCCTGTACGATCTTCTTTTCCCCTGCCGGAAGGGTGACTGCAAAGTCCAGCACCTTGCCCTCCGACTTGCTCAGCAAGAGGCCCTCGCTCAGCGGATCGCTTTCGTAGTTCTGCTCCAGAATCTGGATCGAGCCGGGCAGGTGAACGTCGCGAAGCACAACCGAATCAGGCTCCAAGTGAGCGGTGATATCGGCAACGCGAAGTTCGTTCGCGCCTTTCGTCAAGTCAAGGACGCGCGTCTCCTTCACCGCGGCGAAGTTCTGGTTGTAGATGGTGAGTTGCGTTTGTGCAAACGCGGCGCTCAATGCCAGTGCTGCAATCACGAGCAGAGATTTCATGTGCCCTCCTCAAGGGAGTATAGCGGGTTGAGACCTTCGGCGTTGTTGAGTTGACCAGAGAGGCTTGCGGTGGCGGGCCTCGCCGCGGCCGTCTGCGCCCGGCCGCGGGGGTGGCTGAAGAAACCATCGCCGGAAACAGCCTAAACTATTGAAATCATTTGGGATGTTTCTGCCACGGCACTGGTCCCTTCCGAGCGTGACCGAAGCGTGCTACACTTCGTCTTGGAAGTGCAACATGATTGAAGACTTGCTACGACCGCAGCATCTGCTTGTGATCCTGGCCGTCGCCCTCATCTTCTTCGGTCCGAAGAAGCTGCCCGAGCTGGGCAAGGGCCTGGCGCAAGGCATTCGCAGCTTTAAGGACGCCCTGAAGGAAACCAAGGACGCCGTAAAGGACACGAAGCCGGAGGACGCGGCCACGCCCAAGGTCTAGCAGCTCCCGCAGCGCTTACTGCCTTCCGCGTTCAGCCGTGCCTTATGAGCAGCACGTCCCCGTCGCGCACGATGTAATCCTTGCCCTCGAGGCGCAGGAGGCCCTTCTCGCGCGCGCCAGCGTAGCCGCCCGCATCGATCAGCGCGCGCCAGTTCACCACCTCGGCGCGGATGAACCTCTTTGCGAAGTCGGTATGGATGGCGCCCGCCGCGGTTAACGCCGTGCTATTCATCGGGACCGTCCAGGCGCGCACCTCGGTTTCACCCGCCGTGAGAAATGACATCAGGCCAAGCAGCAAGTAACTCGCCGAGATGAGCCGCTCGAGGCCGAATTCCTTCAAGCCGTAGCTGGCCAGGTATTCGCGCGCCTCCTCGCCGGAAAGCTCGGCCAGCTCGGCCTCGATTTTCCCGCAGACCGCCGTCACCGCCGTATGCGGCCGTCCGGCGAGCGGCCCGTTGCGGTACTCGGCCTCGATCTCGTGCAGGCGCGGCGCGCCGGATTCGCCGAGATTCAGGACGTACAACATCGGTTTCTGCGAAAGGAACTGAAAACCGCGGATGCGTTTTTCCTCGTCGCCGCTCAACTCCAGCGCGCGCAGAGGCTGGTTGGCTTCGAGCGCCGCCTTCGATCGCTCCAGGATCTCGAACTCACGATCGAGCTCGGGCGCTTTCATCTTCTTGCGGTCTTTGTCGAGCCGCTCCAGGCGCTTCTCGACCACCATGAGGTCGCTCAGGATCAGCTCCAGTTCGACGTTTTCGAGATCGCGCAGCGGATCGACGGAGCCCGCCTCGTGCGGAATGCTGGGGTCCTCGAAGAGGCGCAGCACGTGCGCGAACGCATCCACCACACGCAGGCCGGCCAGGTAGCTGGGATCGCGCAACGCCTCCTTGGAAACCGGGGGCGTATCGACGTATTCGACGACGGCGTGCGTCATCTTGGGCGGCTGGAACAGCGCGGCGAGCGCTTCGACACGGGGATCTGGAACCCGCGCGACGCCGATGCGGATCGCCATCGATCCGATGCGCGCGGCCTCGGGCACGCCGGTCAGGATCGTGAACAGGGAAGTCTTGCCCACCAGGGGCAGGCCGATAATCGCGGTTTTCATAATGTAGTGTACATCGTCCAGGCCAAAAACACCGCGCTCATCCTGGCGCACGCGCTTCCGGAATGGACCCGCAAACCGCACGTGCTGAGATTTCTATGGCGTCCTCCACGCCCACCCGCAAGGGTTGAGACGTCCGGCACGGGTCCGTAAACCGGAATTTCGGCGCCGGGCACGTTTCAGAGCGGCAAGCGGTAAGGCGGCCGCCGGTGCTGGTGCGGGCGTAGCCGTATTTCATCCCTGCATTGTGAAACAGAGTTATGAAACACGCAAGCCCCGCCATTTGCACGGGTTCCCGCGCTGGGTCAAGACTTACCCTTTCTGAAACACGAAAAAGCCCGCGCCTGATCGAGCGGGGCTATGGCTGCATCGTCGGAGCTTCGTACTCGGCCCCCCCGGTAGTAACTTGGCGCTCACATCGGCCTTAGCTTGGCCAGCACCCCAGATTTAGCGCACTGCCGACGGCTGCCAGTGCGCCGCCTCAGGAGGATCCCGGCCGAACTCCCGATAACGGCCGCGCGATCCAGAGGCTCTCGGCAAAGGCCCACTCCGTATCCGCCCATTGCGCCTCGCACGCGAAGCCGGCCCGGCCAGCCATGTGCGAGATGTCCTCGAGCGTGAACTTATGGCATGCCTCGGTCCAGATGGTTTCGCCTTCGGCAAGCGTAACGCTCAGGCCAGCCGCCGGAACGGAGACGGTTTGGCGCCGCGTCGAAACCAGGTGCATTTCGATGCGGCGGTTCGGTTCGTCCCAGCGCGCCCGATGCACGAAATGGCGCAGCACGAAATTCGCGCCTAGCTCGCGGTTGATGCGCGCCAGCAAATTCAAATTGAACGCGGCGGTCACGCCGGCCGGGTCGTCATACGCCAGCAGCATCTTGGGAACCGCCTTCACCAGATCGGCGCCCAGCAGCAGGGCGTCGCCGGGCTCGAGCAGCCGGCGGATGGCCGCCAAAAATTCGACCGCGGCAGCGCGCTCAAAGTTGCCCACCGTGCTGCCAAGAAACAACACCAGCACGTTCTGGCCGCGCCGCCGCGAGGCGACTTCTAGCAAACCTTCCAGATAGGGCTTTTCAAGGCCAACGATGCCGATCGAGCCGAGCGCTGAAAGCTCCTGCCGACACCGCGCCAGGGCCGAGGGGGAAATATCGATCGGGTAATACATGGCCGCACCGGCCGGCGCGAGCGCTTCGAGGATCCAACGAGTCTTGCGGCCGTTGCCGCTGCCCAATTCGGCAACAATCGACGGCAGTCTGAGGCGGCTGACGATCGCGGAAGCATGGCGGCGCAGCAACCGCTCCTCGGCGCGCGTTAGGCCGTATTCGGGCAGCAGCGTGATCGCGTCGAAGAGCGCCGAGCCGAGATCGTCGTAAAGGTAGACGGAGGGCAGCTCTTTCTGCCCGGGTTTGGTCAGGCCCGCGCACACATCGCGCGCGAAATCGGATGCAGGAAGTGGTGCCTGCGCGGCCATGCTCAGTTGTCCACCAGGCGGAAGCCGGCGTAGACATGCGGGTAGTCCGGCCGGAACCAGTTGCGGAACGAACGCCGGAGCAGCGGCGCGGCCGTGCGGGCGGAGCCGCCCTTTAGAACGTAGTGCGCGCCATCGAAGAAGTTTGCGGAATAGCCCGCGTAGAACGGCATCGGCTGAAAACCCGGAAACGGCTCGAATACAGTCGAGGTCCATTCCCAGCCGTTCCCGACAAGCTGCGACACGCCGAACGCGCTATTGCCGGCCGGCGTCGCATCGACCGGGACCGGATCCCAGCGTTCGAAGTTGAAATTGCCCCGGATGGCACTGGGCGCATCGCTTCCCCAGGGGTAGGTGCGCTCTTCGCCATCGCACGAGCCGAACGCCGCACGATGAAACTGAGCCTCGCTGGGCAGCGACTTGCCCGCCCAACGTGCGTACAACGCCGCTTCGGCGTGCGTCACATACACCGGCCAATCGAACGGCAACGGCGCCTCGCCGAACATCGCGCGGTAAAACCAGCGGTCGCCGCGTCGAACCCAGAAGTGGGGAGGCTCGGCGCCGGCGTGAACGAATCCGAGATATTCGCCGTTAGTGACCTTGTATTTTCCGATCGCGAACGCAGGCGCCTGCACCGCGTGCGCCTGGAACTCGTTGTCCCACCCGAAGCCTTCCCCGCGAGCGCGGCCCAACGTGGCTGAGCCCTCGGGGATATCGATCATTGCCGAGCACCCAACGAATCGGGCCGCGCCTCCGCTCGCGGGCGCGCCGCCGGGCGCCGGGGCGAGCTTGTGCTCCAACGGCAGGTTGTGGAGCATGTACGCGAACGTTTCGGCGTGCATGAGCCGGTGCTCGATCGCGATGTGGAGGATCCAGTCGGGGAGCTTTGAAATGGCCTCATCCACCGCGCGCCGCGCTCGCCGCGCGTAGTTCTCGACCTCCCCGGCGGAGGGCCAATCCTGGGGCTGGTCGCTCGGCGCCTTCCCGGCCTCGGGGTCGATGCCGAACGCGAAGAGGCGGTCGAATTCCGGCTGAGGTGTTTCCAGGCCCAGCACATCCCGGCACAGGTTCCAATCGAACGCTTCCAGGTGGCCGGTGTAGAAAATGATCCGGTGCCGCTCGGGAATCGGCCGCTCATAGAGTGCAGCGGGCCGCACCAGGCGGAACAAGGAGTCGGTGTTTGCGCGCGCCCGTCCCAGCGCGGCCGTAAGTTCCCTGATGGGGTGCATCTGAAGCTCCTTTGAGTGTTAACTCTATTGTGCTATGAGACGAGGGCGGAGGCAAACCGGGATCGAGGGCCGCACCGGGCTTATGGCATTCCCGCGCGACGAACTGATTTCATCTTCGCCTCGAGATACGCCTTCAGCGCCACGGCGTAGTTGTGCTAGGCATCTTCCTGCGGCGCCTTGTTGTTCGCTGCCGCAGCGGATGTGAACTCTAATGCCCGATTTTTCGGCGCGTAGGTGACGCGCTCGCCTTCCACGGTTGCGAACGGCGTGAGCGAATGCGGCTGGGTGCGGCCCGCGCTGAGGATGTGCTGGACGGGAATGCCGCGCGCCGTCAGGGCGTCCGCGATCAGCGAGCGATGGCAGCGCCACGGGACAGCTTCCGCGCACATGATCGCGACACGCTCCACACGCGCCATCGCAATGAGCTTGTTCAGGCCCGCATCGAACTCCGCTGTCAGCATGTAATCGGCGAAGCCGCGGAACGATGCGCTACGCCAGGCGGTGTTCGGCGAATCCTTGCGCGCGTGGCGCAACCCCCCGAGCTCGCGCAGGTGCGTGTAATGGATGCGGCGGTTGTGCAGGGTCCCGGGAAGGACGTTGCGGTTGAACTGCGGATTGTGGCGCGAGCGCGGCACCGTGCGGACATCGACCAGCCGCTCGATTCCCTGCGCCCGCAATGAATCAATGAATTGTTCGAGCGAACGCGTCGAATGGCCGATGGTCCAGATCGTTGGCGGAAGCCCCACTGCACTTTCATCGTAGCGCGGGCGTCAAGGCTGCTTGCGGCGGGATACTCAGTTGCCATCGCAACAACCGGTCTCTGGTCCTCGCGTACCTAGAGACCTGAATAGGAGTAATGGGGGGAACGAAGCCGGATCGCATACCACCGGTATAGTACGCGAGCGCGATGGCTCATAATGCTAGAAACGCTTGACTTTATGGGTTTGATCCTGCAAAATGAAGGCAGGTAATTTTGTGTGCTTGTGCTATGATCGGATTGGCCTGAAACATTAGGCCGACTTCATGTTTTTTGCAGATCGCAGCGGCATGCATCGACGGATAATTCTGCGGATCGTCTATTTGACAGTCGCCCTGGTGGTCTTCGCCGATTCCACCCTCGCGGCTTCACCTCACCGGAAGAAACACCACCGAAGAAGTACCGTGGCCTCGCCGCACAGGACGAGCGTCTCGCGGCGAACCACACCCGCGGCGCTGACGCGGCGCACTGTGCGCCGGCGGCGGATGCTGTACAACCCCTGGACCGAGCCGACCTACGCCAATTCGACCGACGGAGACAGGATTGACGGCGACGACCTGGTGGTCCGCCGGGCGGCGGTCGAAGCGCTCGGGCCGTATAACGGCAGTGTAGTCGCGGTAGACCCGAACACCGGCCGTATCCTCTCGATGGTCAACCAGCGAACAGCGCTGACGAGCGGCTTCCAGCCCTGCTCGATGGTGAAGGTCCCGGTCGCGCTGGCCGCACTGAGCGAGGGTGTGGTTGACCCCACAACACCGGTCCGGCTGTACGGCCGCAGGTACGTGGACCTCACCGAGGCCCTGGCGCACTCGAATAACTACTACTTCGCCAACCTCGGCGTAAAGCTGGGGTATGACCGCTGGAGCTCGTACGCGCACCAGTTCGGACTGGGCGAAAAAGCGGGCCTGAATATCGAGGGCGAGAAGCCGGGCTATTTCGCCCCAGCTCCGCCGAAGAACGGCGGCATGGGCATGATGACCAGCTTCGGGGAAGGCGTCACCGAGACGCCCCTCGAATTGGCCGCGCTCCTCTCGGCGGTATCGAACGGCGGCACGCTGTACTACTTGCAATACCCGCAGTCGCAGCAGGAAGCCGAAACCTTCGTGCCGCGCGTGAAGCGGCGCCTGGAGATCTCGCAGCACATCCCGCAGATCAAGCCCGGCTTGATGGCCGCTGTGGAATACGGCACGGCGCGCAAAGCGGTCTACGATCCGGAAGCTCCGCTTTGCGGGAAGACCGGCACTTGCACCGGGGGCACAACGCACCTGGGCTGGTTCGGGTCGTTCAACGATTTCGGTCAGAATCGCCTGGTTGTCGTGGTGCTCCTGACCGGCGGGCGCGGCGTGAACGGACCGACAGCGGCGCAAATCACCGGCAACATCTACCGCAAGCTCGAGCAGCAAGGGTATTTCGCGCAGCAGCCGGCCTTCTCGCCGGCGGTGCTGATGCCCAGGTAAGCGCCGGGGCCCTCGTACTCCGGATCAGCAGAAACAAACACAGAGCGGTTCGTGCGCGCGCCGGCCCAGAGGCTACAGGTAACTCAATGTTGTGCCGGCTGTCCACCGGCAGCGCGCCCTTCAGGCCTTCTCAGCGGGCGCCGCCAGCACCCGCTCCGCCATCGCGAACTTCAGCGCTTCGATTCCCTCCCCCGTCACGCTGGAAATGGCATAGAACGGCAGGCCCTTGGAAGCCGCCATCCGCTCGAGCGCGGCCAGGCGGGAACGATCCCCGACCGCATCCAGCTTGGTTGCGACCACGATCATCGGCTTTTCCACCAGCGCCTGGCTGAAGCTCGCTAGCTCGCGCATGACCACCTCGAAATCGTGGACCGGCTCGCGCCCGCTGCTCTCGGAGACATCCACCAGGTGTGCGAGAAGACGGGTGCGCTCAATGTGCCGCAGGAAGCGCGTGCCCAGGCCGTGGCCCTCGTGCGCGCCCTCGATCAGGCCGGGAATGTCGGCCACGACAAAGCTGCGCAGATCGGGGAGCAGCACAGCGCCCAGGTGCGGCTCGAGCGTCGTGAACGGGTAATCGGCGATTTTCGGGTGCGCCGCGGAGATTCGTGAAATCAGCGTGGATTTTCCGGCATTCGGAAACCCGGCCAGGCCCACGTCGGCGAGCAGCTTCAGCTCGAGCCGCAGCCTCTTCTCCCCGCCCGGATGCCCGGGTTCGTGTTCCGTGGGCGCCTGATGCGTCGAGGTGGCAAAGCGCGCGTTGCCGCGCCCGCCGCGGCCGCCTCGCGCGGCCACAAACCGGTCGCCGGAATGGGTAAAGTCGTGCAGCAGCTCGCCTGTATCCGCGCCGTAAACAACCGTGCCCACCGGCACCGGCACTTCAATCGAAGCACCCTCACGGCCGGTGCGGTTGCCACCCTCGCCGTGCCGGCCGCGTTCGGCTTTGTGTTCGGGATTGAAACGGAGATGCAGGAGGGTGTTGTAATGCTGGCTCGCGACCAGCGTGACATCGCCGCCCCGGCCGCCGTCGCCGCCGCTCGGGCCGCCGCGCGGGACGTATTTCTCACGCCGGAACGCGAGGCAGCCGTTGCCCCCATCGCCCGCCTTGACGTAAATGATTACCTCATCGATGAACATGTGCGGGATGCGAAGCGGGGGTTCGAGGCGGCCGGCCAAACGGAACGAGGGGAAACGGCTCCCCGCGCCTCAAGATGCGGCGGTCACCGAGATGAACTTGCCGAAGCGGCCGCGGTCGCGGAACTCGACCACACCGGTCACCTTGGCAAAGAGCGTATCGTCCTTGCCGCGTCCCACGTTGTCACCGGGCTTGAACTGCGTGCCGCGCTGGCGGACCAGGATGGAACCGCCCGGCACCGTTTGCCCGCCGAATACTTTGACTCCGAGCCGCTGCGCGTTCGAATCGCGGCCGTTGCGCGAGCTACCTAACCCCTTCTTGTGCGCCATGCGATGAACTCCTAGGCCAGAATATCGGTCACCTTCACCCGTGTGAAGGCCTGCCGGTGCCCGATGGTTCGCTTGTATTGCTTCTTGCGCTTGAATTTGAAAACGCGGATCTTGCCGCCGCGGCCATGAGCGACGATGGTCGCCAGAACCTTCGCGCCTGCCAACTCGGCTCCGGCCAGCAACTGGTCGGGTTCTTTGAAAACGGCTCGCACGCTGTTCAGCTCGAGCTCGGAGCCCACTTCCCCGGGCAGTTTTTCAATCTCGATCGTTTCGCCGGGGGCGACGCGGTACTGCTTTCCGCCCGTCTCAATCACTGCGTACATAGAAGCCTTCCTGTTTGTAATGCTTGGGGGCCGCCTTAAGTGTGCAGGCACGCCATTACCGCGCGCCGCGAAGGTGACAACAGCTTATTCTACAACAAGCGAATGGGCGCCTGGCAAGCGGCGGCCAGCCCGCGTTGCGCACGCTGGCCCTGCCGGCACGAGAGGGCCGCGGCGGGCTGCCGGCGAGCAATGCCCGCTACTTGCTCGCGGCCTTGGCCTGGACACGCGCGGCGAATCGCGCCACATCCACCACGAACCGCTCGTGGGTGCCCTCACCGGCTTTCTCCTTCTCGTCATAGGCCTCGACCCGGCAGGTGACCCTCTGGCCATCGACCGAGATCACCTCGGCTCGAAAGCGCAGCCACATTCCCCTCGGCGTGGCCGAGAGATGCCTGACGTGCACCAGGGGGCCCACCGAGTCCTCGTCCGGCCCGAGGTGGCTTTTCAGCAGGTTACGGGCGACCATCTCCATGTAGCCGATCAGGTGCGGGGTCGAGAGCACGCGGGCCGTTTCAAGGCCCAAAAAATCAATCGAGTTCTCGTCCGTCACCATAACCTCTTCTTCCCGTTTCGCTCCGATAGGGATGCTCGACATCGCTTAACTATAATGTTATCAATCAGCCAGCGTAAGCGGGCGCCGGTGGGGCTCAAGAAAATTGAGGGGTAGGCAGCCGGGAACAGCGCCTACACCCAACAAACCAATCCGCAACCAGCCGAATCCGCCCGGCGTTTTAGGTAAAGACCGCCTTGCTTTCGCGGTGCCGTGGTGTGCTAGAGTTGTCTTTATCGCTTTTTTCATAGTACGGGCCTGAATTGAGACTATTTGGTTCATTTGCCTCATTGCTGATGGCGGCGCTACTCTTGCAAGCCGGGATGCCGGCGAGCAACGCCCCAAATCCGACCACGGAAATCGTCCAGCGCTACTTGTCGGCGATCAAAGAGGAAGAAGGGCATGCGCAGCCCGTGTCCATGGAAGTGGATATCGATGCCAAGCTGCCCAAGCTCAAGAAGCACGGCCGCTTGCATGCACTGAAGTTCATCAGCAAAGTCGGCCAGATTTTTTATCGCAGCCCGCGGTACGAAGGCGACAACACAGTGAAAAAAGAGGTGATCGGCAGGTATCTGCAAGCGGAGCTGCAGGCCCGCAGCGAATTGGGCACATCGGTTGCGATCACCCCGCCCAACTACAAGTTCAATTACAAGGGCGTGACCGATTACGCCGGCATCCCCGCCTATGTGATCGAGTTGACTCCCAAGAAAAAGCGGGCCGGTTTGTTTCGCGGCGAGCTCTGGGTGGACCAGAACACCTGCCTGCCTTTGCGCGAATGGGGCGAGCTGGTCAAAAATCCTTCGGTGTTTCTCAAGAGCGTTTATTTCGTTCGTGACTATTACATCCGCGACGGGATGTCGGTGCCGCGGAGGCTAATCAGCGACGTCGATACACGGCTGGTGGGCAAAGCGCATCTCACGATCTGGTACGACAACTACCGGGTCGGAGACCAGGGCGCCGCGGTAACGGATAGCCGCCCGGATGTTGCTGAGGCCGATGGTGTTCAGCACTAATCTGCCACCGTTCGATTGCGAAATCGGGCATTCCTGGCGACTCTCTTGTGTTTAGCTGAGTGCGTGCCGTAAGCTCAATGAGTGCCCATGCGGACACTGTTTCTGAATCCACCTTCGTTCGACGCTTTCGATGGCGGGGCGGGCTCGCGCTGGCCGGCCACCCGCGAAATTGAATCCTATTGGTATCCGGTCTGGCTCTGCTACCCGGCCGGTATGCTCGACGACAGCAAAGTCATCGACGCGCCGTCACACAAGATCTCGCTCGAGCGGACCGTTCGGATGGCGGACAATTTCGAGCTGCTCGTGCTCTTCACTTCGGCGCCGGGTTTTCACGTGGACGTCCGCATCGCCGAAATGATGAAGGACACGAACCCGAAGCTGAAAGTGGCTTTCGTCGGTCCTCCGGTCACGGTCAATCCCGAGGGGACCCTGCGTGCGTCGAAGGCAATCGATTTTGTGGTGCGCCGTGAGTTCGATTACCAGATCGCGTCGTTCACACAGGGCCAGCCGCTGGAGGAGCTGCCGGGCGTCAGCTACCGCGTGAACGGCGGTTTCCGGCATACGCCCGACGGCGGCTCCATCGAGAATCTGGATGAGCTGCCGTGGGTGACTAAGGTCTACAAGCGCGACCTGGACATCACGCGCTACAACGTGCCGTTCCTGTTGAACCCATTCATCGCGTTCTACACGACGCGTGGCTGCCCGGCCATGTGCACGTTCTGCCTATGGCCGCAGACCCACTCCGGCCACCGCTGGCGGACGCGCTCCTCCGGCGACGTGGCCCATGAGGTCCGCTACGCGCTAGAGACCTTCCCGAACCTGAAGGAGATCTTCTTCGACGACGACACGTTCAACTACCGCAAGGCCCGCACCATCGAGCTGTGCAACAAGCTCAAGCCGCTGCACTTCACCTGGTCGTGCACATCGCGCGTCACCACCGATTATGAGACGCTCCGGGCGATGAAGGAAGCGGGCTGCCGGCTGCTGGTCGTCGGCTACGAAACGGCCGAGCCGCAGATCCTGAAGAACATCAAGAAGGGCGCCACGGTTGAGATGGCGCTGCGCTTCACCACCAATTGCAAGAAGCTGGGCTTGGTGGTGCATGGCGATTTCATCGTTGGGCTGCCGGGCGAGACGCGGCAGAGCCTCCGCAAGACGATCGATTTCGCGAAGCGCCTCGACTGCGAAACCGTCCAGGTCTCGATCGCACATCCTTATCCCGGCACCGAGTTTTACGATTACGCCGTCCGCAACAACCTGATGACGGCCGACTCGCTGACCGACGACGGCGGCCACCAGTTGCCGACCGTCATCTACCCCGGCCTGGATCGCGGTGAACTGGTGGAGTGGGTCGAGCGGTTCTATGGCGAGTACTACTTCCGCCCGCGCGTGATCTGGCGAGTGATTCGCAAAGCGATCTGGGACGCAAGCGAGCGCCGACGGCTGTTCAAGGAAGCCAGGGAATACCTGGCGCTGCGATCCAAGCGGAAACAGTTCGTCGCCGAGCAAAAAGGGGCGGCCGCATTGTGCGCAGCGGAGGCCAAGCGAGTCCCAGAGTGAGCGAACACCTCCGTCTTAAGACGCGCGTCCTGACCGCAGTTGTCATCCTCGCCAACGTTTTCGGAAACTTCCTCATGGGCTGGGGCCTGAAGCACCGCGGCGTGGCGCTGGGCTCTTCCGCCCTCGAATACTTGGTAGTGCTATTCAACCCGTGGGTCGCGGCGGGCGTCCTGCTTCTCACCCTTTGGATGCTTTCCCGCATGGCGCTGCTGAGCTGGGCCGACCTCAGCTACGTGCTCCCGGTCACCTCGATTGGCTACGTCCTCAACGCGGTGATGGGGCGGTTGTTTTTGGCCGAGCACATCAGCGCCGCGCGATGGTCTGGCACGCTGCTGATCGTCGCTGGCGTCGCGCTAGTCGGCTCGACCGCCATCCAAACTACGAAGCCTGGCGCCCGTGCGTCTGTGGAAGAGGAGTGCGTGACTCCGCCATGAAGAGCTGGATCTTGGTTGCGATCATCGTGGGAGCAACGGCCCTCGCCGATATGTTGCAAACCCTCGGCATGCGGCGGCACGGGGAGATCGAGGATTTCCGCCTGGGCGCGCTGGGCCGCGCTGGCGCGAGCCTAACACGCAACTGGCACATCCTTGCCGCCGTGGGCATGATGGCGGTCTCATTCTTCGCGTTCTTGACACTGCTTTCCTTCGCGGATTTGAGCTTTGCCGTGCCGGCGACCGCGGCCACCTACGCGATTGAGACGATCGCCGCCAAGTACGCGCTCAAAGAGCAGGTCACCTGGAGACGGTGGACGGGCGCCGGACTAGTTGCCTGCGGCGTCGCACTGCTCGCGCTGTGATCTGCCTTCTGGTTGCGATTTCAGCGGCGGCCGCCGCCTTCCAACTGCTTGCGCTGATCGCCGCGATCCGGCATCTCCGGGGACACGATCCCATTGCCCGTTCTCTTCCGCCGGTTTCCGTGCTGAAACCGATCCATGGATTGGACGAGGACTTCGCCGAAGCCATCCGCTCGCACGCGCTCGTCGATTATCCCGAGTACGAGCTGCTGTTCGGCGTGAACGATCCGCGCGACCCGGCTGTCGCCGAGATTGAGCGGCTCGCCGCCGCGTTCCCTGAGCGCGCGATTCGCCTGATCGTCAGCGCGCCACAGGAAACGGTGCGCGGCCGTTTCCCGGGCTCTTCGGCGCTTTCCCCTTCGCCACAAGCGGATGCTGGAGCAGTCCGCGCCGCCAATGGGAAAGTGGGCGTACTCATGGATCTGGCAGCCGCCGCGCACTATCCGATTCTGGTTGTGAACGACAGCGATATTCGCGTGCCACCGGACTACTTGCGGCGCGTCGTCGCGCCGCTGGATGTGCCAGCCGCCGGGATGGTGACGTGCCTCTACCGCGGGCGCGCCCGCAACTGGCCGGGGCGCTTCGAATCCGCCGGGATCGCGACCGATTTTGTTCCCGGCGTCCTGGTGGCTCCGCTCGCCGGCGTATCGGAGTTCGCGCTCGGCTCGACGATGGCGTTCCGGGCGGTGGACCTCAAGCGCAGCGGCGGCTTCGCGGCGATCGCCGATTACCTGGCGGACGATTACCAACTGAGCCGGCGCATCCGCGAGCTGGGGCTGAAGGTCGTGATTTCCAGATGCGTGGTCGAGACCTTGCTCGGGCGCCCCGGCTGGCGCGAAATGTGGACGCACCAAGTGCGCTGGGCCCGGACCATCCGCAGGTCGCGCCCTGGCGGCTATTTCGGGCTGCCGGTAGCGAACGCGGCGCCGTGGTCCATCCTGCTGGCGATCTTCGGACTGTGGCCTTGGGCCGCTGCGCTTTACGCCCTGAGGCTCGCGGCTGGCTTAGTGACGGGCGTGCTCGTGCTCGGCAATCGGCCTCTGGTCCGCTACGCCTGGCTCATCCCGATCCGCGACCTGGCCGGACTCGCAATTTGGGCCGGCGGTCTCGCCGGCTCGAGCGTTGTGTGGCGCGGCAAGCGCCTGCGATTGACGCGCGACGGACGCATCGTTGCGGCGGCCTGAGACGGCGCGCGAGGGCTTCCGAAACTTGACACTGTTTCGCTCGACCCGCTAGTCTGGTCCTGAAGCCATCGCCGTGCGCCTGTAGCTCAGTTGGATAGAGCGTCTGGCTACGAACCAGAAGGCCGGGTGTTCGAGTCACCCCAGGCGCACCAGGAAATCTCCCAAAACAAATACGCCCAGGAAGAACCTCGCTACGCGAGGAGTCGCTGCATAAAAACCGCCGCGCTACCGTACAGCTTCCCAAGGGCCGGCTCGCACGCACGGGAGGGACGTTTGCTCTGCCGCCCGATGCGGCGCCGGTTGCGCGGCCTCACGATCAAGGAAATACTGGAGTCAATGCCCCTTCCCGAGATGGAACCCTCTCTCCGCGTGCGCGGCCTATGCAAGGCGTACAGGGACGTGGTCGCAGTCGACGGGATCGATCTTGAAGCCGGCGTGGGCGAATGTTTCGGGTTACTCGGCCCGAACGGCGCCGGCAAGACCACCACCCTGGAGATCTGCGAGGGGCTGCTCACCGAGGACGCCGGGTCGGTTGAGCTGCTCGGATTGCACTGGGAAACACACGCTGCGGAACTGCGGCAGCGGCTGGGCGTGCAGTTGCAGGACACGCAACTCTCCGAAAAGCTGACGGTCGAGGAGACGCTTCGGCTGTTCCGCAGTTTCTACCGGCGTGGGCCCGAAATTGCGGATGTGATCGCGATAGTGCAGCTCGAAGAGAAGCGCCACGCGCGAGTGGGCCAGCTCTCGGGCGGACAGAAGCAGCGGCTGGCCATGGCCTGCGCCCTGGTGGGCGACCCTACCCTGTTGTTCCTCGACGAGCCCACCACGGGGCTCGATCCCCAGGCGCGGCGGCAGCTCTGGGACCTGATTGAACATTTTAAAACCGCCGGACGCACGATCATCCTGACGACGCACTACATGGACGAGGCGGAGCGGCTGTGCGACCGCGTAGCGATCATGGACCACGGCAAGATTATCGCGCTCGGTTCTCCCCGGGAACTGGTTGGCGCGCTCGGCGCGGATCACGTCGTAGAGTTCGCCATCGACGGGACCGCAAGCAGACCGGATCTGGCGACCCTCAAAGGACTGGAAGGCGTCCGCACAGTGCATTCCCAGGACGGAGTCTACAGTTTGCAGGTCACTCAATTGCACGTCGCCGTGCCGGCGCTACTCGCGGAACTGGCGGGCCGGGGTATTCCGCTAACGGAATTGCGGACGCATTCAGCGACACTCGAGGATGTATTCGTTTCGCTGACCGGGAGGCATCTGCGCGATGAGAACTGAACAGATGGCGCCGGTCTTGAGCGAACCGCACTCCGCCGGTGAAGGCGGCCACCGGCGGCGGGCATTCGCCGATCATTCGCTGGTGCAGCTTACGCTGGTGCGGTTCCGTGAATTCTGGCGCGAGCCTGAAGCGGTGT
The DNA here is from genome assembly GCA_963835855.1 of Bryobacterales bacterium. Lineage (GTDB taxonomy): Bacteria > Acidobacteriota > Terriglobia > Bryobacterales > Bryobacteraceae > CAWIHA01. The sequence goes on from CAWIHA010000003.1 coordinate 100,345, forward strand.
TCTGGGTGTTCGTTTTCCCAATCCTGCTGGCAGCGGGCCTTGGCATCGCGTTTCGTAACCGCCCCCCGGAGGTGCTGAAGATCGGCGCTACCCAGCCCGAACTGGCAAGCGCGCTGCGTGGAGGCAAATCGCTATCGGTTCGACTGCTGGAGCGCGCCGCCGGCGAGCAGGCCCTGCGCATGGGGCGCATCGTGCTGCTCGCGCTGCCGGGACCTTCGGGGGGCGTGACGTTCCGGTACGACGACACAAACCCGGATGGGCGGACGGCGAGACTGCTGGCAGAGCGTGCGATTCAGCGTGCGGCAGGGGTTCAGGACCCGGTCAAGGAATCCAACGATCTGGTCCGCGAGCCGGGTGCGCGTTATATTGATTTCCTGATTCCTGGGCTGCTGGGCATGAATTTGATGGGAAGCGGAATCTGGGGCCTGGGTTTCGCGATCGTGGACGCGCGGAGGAAAAAACTGCTGAAGCGGCTGATCGCCTCACCCATGTCGCGTGCCCAATACCTGCTGTCGTTCCTGCTGGCGCGGCTGGTGCTGCTGTTTGGGGAGGTGGTGGCGCTGGCTGGCTTCGGCGCATTGATTTTTGGCGTTCCCCTGCGCGGGCCGCTTTGGCAGCTCGCACTGTTGTGTCTGCTGGCTTCGCTCTCGTTCAGCGCGCTGGGACTGCTGATCGCTTCGCGGGCGCGGACTATTGAAGCCGCCTCCGGCATGATGAACTTCGTGATGCTGCCGATGTGGATTTTTTCAGGCGTCTTTTTTTCAGCCGAGCGGTTCCCGGCCGCGACACAGCCGTTCATCCGGGCGCTTCCGCTGACGGCCGTAGTCAATGCGCTGCGCGCAAACATGCTCGAAGGCGCCGGATTCTTCCAATATGGCGGGGAGCTGGCGATCATGGCGGCGTGGCTTGCGGTTTGCTTTTTGACCGCGCTAAAGCTGTTCCGCTGGCGGTGACATCCCCACCCTGGACCGGCGGCGCATCCGCCTCATGCACTTTTCTGTTTCGGCCACTCGACTGTGCGCACCAGTGGCGCCGGGATCCCGGAAGAAATCAAAGCCGCTAATGAGCGAACTCAGCGCGCCTATTCGCGGGCGCCAACGACTCGAACGTGTGGCGTGGACGCGGGCTGCCCCTCCGTCACGGTGCTGGTATATCCCGCTACGGTGAGCACTCCCACGCGCGTGCTATTGCTCGGATTTGCGGCAGCCGAGTAGCGCACGGTCCCGTTCCCGCTGCCGGCGCTGCCAGAGGTAATGGTCAGCCAGGACACATTGCTCCTCGCCGTCCATGTGCAACCGGAGGAAGTGAACACAGAGACTGACCCGTTTAACCCTGTGGGGCTTGGCGTTAGGGTTCCCAGAGAGATCGAGTATGTGCAGGCTGCCCCACCCGCTTGAGTGACAGTAAAGACGAGGCCAGCGATGGTCATGGTCCCGGTTCGCGCAATCCCTGAATTGTTCGCGGCAACTGAATAGTTTACCGTCTTGTTCCCGCTACTTGAGGCGCCGCTGGTGATTGTGATCCAGTTGACGTTGCTAACCGCCGTCCAGGAACTGTTCGCCGCGGCAGTTGAGACCGCTACCGCACCGGTCCCAGTGGAGGCGGGGAAGCTCGCCGAAACCGGGTTGAGTGAGAACGCAGCGGCCGCCTGCGTCACCGTAAGCGTAAGCCCGGCGATGGTCAATGTGCCCGTTCGGGGAGCCGTGGCACTGTTGGCCGCCACGGAGTAGTTCACCGTCCCGTTGCCGCCTCCCAAGGTGGTGCTGGTGACGGTGATCCAACTGGCATTGCTCAGGGCGGTCCATGAACAGCCGCCGGCGGCCGTCACCGTGGCCGCATAGCTCCCACCGGCCGCAGCCGGGCGTCGCTCTTGTTGGACTGATCGTGTACGTGCAACTCGGCGAAACCACCACGGGGAGCGTTATGGTTTGGGCAATGCCACCGCCCCTGGCCGTGACTGCGAGAGTGTAGGCACCGGTAATCGTGTGCGCGCCGGCATTCACCGTCATAGCGCTGGAACCCGATCCCGGCGCTGCAAGGTTGGCTGGCGAGAAGCTGCCTGTCAGTCCCGAAAGCAAAGCGCTAGTCGAAAGCGCGATTGCAGAATTGAATCCTCCGCTCACAGCCACCGTCACTGTGGCAGCTTTGCTCGCGCCCTGTGTGAGGGAAACAGACGCAGGAATCACGCTCAACTGGAAGGTGGGAGTACGGGCTGGAGTCGGAGTCGGAGTTGGCGTCGGCGCCGGGGTGGGTGTAGGCGTAGCGCTGGGAGCGGGCGCGGGATTGCCGCTCCAGTGGTTGACAAGCAAGCTCGCGTCTACGGACCCGAGTCCAGTCACCAGATCGTATCCTACGCCCGCGTTGTGCCCCGCAAGTCCGGGAACCGAATTATTGCCGACCATGATGTCGTGAAAAACAGCCGCGCCGCCGTTTGACTGCGCAGCCGCCAGCGCGTAGAGCCTTGGGTTCGCATTTCCCTGCCGCGCGCCTGCCCGCTGCACGGCAAGCGCCATCAGCCCAGCAAACGAGGGCGCAGCCGCCGACGTTCCTCCAACGACCCAATTCTGGCCGTTCATACGGATCAGATAGGCGTCATGTTCAGCGGCACTGAGTGCAACGTCGGGCACATCCCGCCGGCCGTCGGACGGTACGCCTGTTCCAGCCTGCCAGGACGGCTTCGCGTAAACCGCACTGGCGCCGCCTCCGCTCGCCCAGAGTTGGGAGCCGCCGGTGACCGTGCCGCTCTCGTTCCAAGATGCCTCGGGAATGTAACTCAATGCCGAGCCATCCGTATTGGGATTCATGCTGGCGGACCAGTACAGAGCCGGATTCGACGTGTCGTTAAACTCGGTTCCTCCGACACAGGTGCTGTTCAGCGAGGAGCAAAGGCCATTCACGGCGTTTCCGCCCGTGGCGGCGTTGGAGGAGGAACTGTCACAGCCCGCGGCGCCGCTATCACCGGAAGCGACGAAAACACTCATGCCCTGCGCCGCGGCCTGTTGCCAAAGAGCGTTCCAGAATTGGTTCCCTGCGGTTCCCAAAGCCGCCTCGCACTCACCGAAACTCAGGCTGAGGACCGGCGCCAGGTTGTGGTTCACAATATACTGCACCGAGAGAGCGACACCATCACTCGTACGGGTCGAAGCCGAGGCGACATACTGGATGGCGGCGTTTCTGGCCACGGCGCCCGCCCATTCAACGTCGAGTTCGGCTTCGGTCTGATCGCCCCCCGAAGCGGTGCCTGGGTCGGTTCCATTGATAATGATTTTGGGATCGTTCGCGGGCAGTCCGAATTGACTGCGGAAGGTCTGCACATCCGAAAGGCTGAAATTGCTCCGGCCGGCGATCGCGATGGACTGCCCCGTGCCGTCGATGGAAGCTGCATATAGCGAGGCCAGGTCGTAAATGGTGGCGAAGTCGGCCGGCGCCAGGTAGTGAGTGCCACCCGAAGTGTAGGCCGGAGAGACGGCCGGCCCTGGGCGTCCGGGAAACACAGCGGGCTCGGCTCGGGCGGCCCTGTGCAAGGGCTTCGCGTGGAAGTCATGGAGAGAAACCACGCCAGCGACCACCGCCCCCATCGCCTGCGGGATCTCCGGATCGGTTGCATTGGCGTAATGAATTTTGCCATTTACGTTATAGACGTGGACTGCGGTGTGAAAGGCCGACTCCACCTGCTCGACGGTGCCGCTGAAGAGGATCACGCGGCGACCGCTTGGAATCGGTTCCACCTCGAAGCCTCGCCTCCGGAGCCAGCCCACCACCTCATTCAGGTCGCTCTCGGAAACGCCGAATAGCCGGCCAAAGCTCTCCGGGCTGAGCCATTGATGGAACTGCGGCGATTGGGAATCTTGCTGTGCCGCCAGCAGAGCCTCGAGCGCTTTCTGCTGAGCGGCATCCGGCTGGAGCGCCAGCATCATCCGCTCCATGCGAATATCGGGCGAAGCGATGCCGGCGTCGTACTCGGGTCGCGCCAACGGATGCCGGTTGCCGGAACGCACCACTGTCAAACGGTCGTTAATGAAGCTGGTAATGCGATCGACGGGACGAACCCTCCGTAACTCCACCGTCTCGTTCGAGGCCGTGGAGGACGTTTGCGCGACAAGGGGCTGCTTGAGCGAGAAAGGCGTGAGTAGAGACACAAGGATAGACACCAGGTGCCACCGGCTACATTTCATATGTCTCTGCTTATCGACGCGGCGTGCGTCTGTATTAGGAAAAATGCTGCCTATTCGCTATGAACCCCTCTAGGCCACCGCTCCGCAACCGCATCAGCGCGACTCTCTCGGGGAAAGTACCTGTTGTAAACTAGTACCGTTGGAGGTGAGTCTTCTCGAGTCGCAGTTGGATCGGGGCTCTCCCGAACGCGGCCTTATCGGCCCTCGATAAGGTTGGTGCGGCGTCTTTTGCCCTGCTGTTCCCGGATGAATGCCGTCTCTGCGGCCAGCCGTTGGCCGAACCTTCGCGGATCCCCGTCTGTCGCACCTGCCTCGCCAAGCCCGAACCGCTCGCGGCCGAATACTTCTGCTCGTCTTGCCGCACGCCCTTCCTGAACCGGGCGCCCCTGGATGAACAGGGCCGATGCGAGCTGTGCCGCCGGGGACTGCGTGGTTTCGATGCTGCATACTCGTTTGGCGCCTATGAAGGCGCGTTGCGCGATCTCATCCATCTCTTCAAGTACGGGCGGGTCCGGCCGCTGGCGGGGCCGCTCGGGAACTATCTGGCTACAGCCATCCCCAGGGACCAGAGCTTCGATGCAATCGTGCCTGTGCCGCTGCACTGGTGGCGCCGCTGGCAGCGCGGCTTTAACCAATCGGCGTTGCTCGCACGGGCGGTCGCGAAGCGGTACGCGATTCCGGTACTGAGGGTGCTGCGGCGCAAGCGGGCAACGGCGAGCCAGGCCGGCTTGAGCAACTCCCGCCGGCGCGAGAACGTGGCTGGCGCGTTCGCCGTTCGGCGCAGAGCGGCCGTAGAAGGCCGCCGCATCCTGCTGATCGACGATGTCATGACGACGGGAGCGACCGCGGGGGCCTGCGCCGCGGCGCTCAAGCGTGCGGGCGCCCGGCACGTCGCGCTGCTCACGCTGGCGCGTGTTGACCGCCGTGCTGCCATTGAGCCGTTCGGGCCGGCGTCCGTTCCGGCCGGAGTTTCGTAATGGTAGCCGTGAATGGATTGCACAAACCGGTACTGGTGCTGAACGCCAGTTATGAGCCCATTAACATCTGCGGGGCCAGGCGGGCGCTGGTGCTGGTCCTGAAGGGCGTGGCTTCCCCGGAAGAGTTTTCCCAGACGCTGCTCCATTCCGCCCGGTACGTGATGAAGCTTCCTTCCGTCATCCGTCTGCTCGAATACCGCCGCATTCCTCACCAAACCCGGGCGTTATCGCGCAAGAACATTCTGATGCGCGACCGTTACACCTGCCAGTACTGCCTGCGCACGCTACCATCATGCGACCTGACGCTCGATCACGTGATCCCGCGCGCGCGTTCCGGGGAGACGACCTGGGAAAATCTGGTTGCCTGCTGCCACCCTTGCAACAATCGCAAGGGCGGCCGGACGCCGGAGGAAGCGGGCATGCGGCTCACCCGCCAGCCTCGCCCATTTAGTTTGCACACCAGCCGCCACATCATGCGTTTGCTCGGGAAGAGCGACGACCAGTGGCGGAAGTACCTGTTCTATTAGGGCGCCGAGCGGATCCGCTCAGGAACGGGCATCTTGCGGTCCCGGAACGGCCGGCGCTGCGGGCTTTGGTTTCTGGACCGCTTTATCTTTTGCTTTCACCGGGCTGATGAGGATGTGCGCATTGCGGCCTTCCAGGCGCGGCGAACCCTCGATGGTGCCGTACTGCGCCAGGTCCTGCGAAAACCGCAGCAACAGCTTCTGCCCGAGGTCTTGGTGCGCAATCTCACGGCCGCGGAATTGCACGACGGCCTTCACGCGATTGCCCTCCTGGAGGAACCGGATCGCGTGGTTCTTCTTGAAGTCGTAATCGTGGTCGTCGGTGTTGGGGCGGAACTTCAACTCCTTCACCTGGATCACGTGCTGCTTCTTCTTGGCTTCTTGCAGTTTCTTCTTGTTTTCGTACTGCCACTGGCCGTAATCCATCGCTTTCGCGACGGGCGGCTCAGCGGTCGGAGCGATCAAGATGAGGTCGAGCCCCAAGTCCTGTGCCTTGCGCACAGCGGCCGGAGTGGGCATGATCTCCACCGTACCGTCCGGGAAAACGGCGCGCACCTCGCGCACACGAATCGCTTCGTTTACGTTTTCACGAATTCTGGGTCTGCGCGGTTGGAAGTGTCTGCCTGGATACATGCAATCTATTCGAGAGCTGGCGTGTTCATGATTGGAGCGAGCCTACCCTATCAAAGCACAACTCGCCGGAAACTTCCATGGGGGTGCCGATCCGAGGGGGGGGAAATTCGAGGTTGCCGTCCGTCCATGCCGGGTTTGTATTCCAGATTAGCGCAAATAGGAGTTGCTTTCCAGTCCGTAATCCATCGCTAAGGTGGCGAGGCTTTGCGGCCCACGCTCTCCCACGCCGTCCAGGAAACCGGCCTGTTTTCGCAATTTTGGCGGAATTCGGGTAGCGCGCGGATGCGCGCGCAAATTGCGGATGTCTTGCCGAGGTTCCGGCTACGTTCCGCGGCGGCCAGCATCCTGCGCCGCCTCGAGTTCTTCGAGCCGCTGCCGCATCTCGGCCAGTTGCTTTCTGAGTTCCGGCAGGCGTCCCAGGTTCGCGAGCTGCTCCAGGTGCTCCTTGAGCGGCCGCGCCGGTGTGCCCCACACCACTTGCCCCGCGCGCACGATCTTTGAAGTCAGCACTCCGCAGCCGGACCCGACGACGGCGCGCGCTTCGATCCGCGCCTTATCGCCGACGCCGACCTGCCCCCCGATCACCGCGTAGTCTTCGACGACCACGCCTCCGGAGAACCCCGTTTGCGCCGCCACGACCACGTGCCGCCCGATGCGGCAATTGTGCGCCACGTGCACCATATTATCGAGCTTCGTCCCGTCGCCGATCCAGGTGACGCCCAGCGCCGCACGGTCGATGCACGAATTCGCGCCGACCTCAACGTCATCGCCGATCACCACACGGCCGATCTGCGGGAATTTCTCATAATGATCGTCGGCCATCACGAAGCCGAAGCCGTCCGCGCCGATCACGCATCCCGAGTGCAGCACCGCGCGTGCGCCAATATCGATGTCGTCGTAGATTGTGACGTTTGCATGCAGCAGCGAGTCCGCGCCGATTGTCGCCCGACGGCCGATTGCACAGCCTGCACCAATGCGCGTCCGCGCTCCGATGCGCGCACCCCCCCCAACGGTTGCACACGGCCCGATGGCGACATCGGGGCCAACTTCAGCGCTCGGAGCCACGACCGCGGTGGCGTGGATGCCGGGCTCGACGAACGTCGGCGGATACAGACGCGTGATCGCCCGGGCAAACGCGGCCCGCGGCTCGGGCACGCGGATCAGCGTGCGCCCGGCGGGGTTCGGGAACTCGAGCGGAACGAGGAGGCATCCGGCGGCCGAAGATTCCGCTCGTTGGGCTGCTTTGCGGCTTCCGGCAAACGCCAGGTCGGTCGCGCCCGCGGCCTCAAGCGGAGCGGCTTGGGCCAGCTCCTTTTCGCCGTCGCCTTCAAACGTTGCGCCCAGCCATTCGGCCAGTTCTCGGACTCGCAAGTTGCCTCCGGACCCGCACGCTCTTTGCACGACGCGCCCACCGGCCAAGGGCCGTATGCTGGCACGGTCGCGCTGCGGTCCACAATCCCGGGCGCGCTCGGTGGTCCAGGATCTATGATACAAAGTTATGCCTCTCGACCCCTCGGCGGTTATCGCTCCCACCGCCCGCGTTCATTCGGAAGCCTCGATCGGCGCGCAGACCGTCATCGGGGATTTCTGCGTGATTGAGCGCGACGTCCGGATCGGCGCGTTCTGCGTGCTCGAGCCGTACGTCTACGTCAAGCGTTGGACCACGCTCGGCGACCGGAACGAGATCTCGGCCGGAACCGTGCTCGGCACCGATCCGCTCGACAAGGCCTTCACAGGCGAGCGCAGCTACCTGCGCATCGGCGAGGGTAACAAGATCCGCGAGCACTACACCATCTCGCGCGGCACCGCGCCGGAGTCTGAGACGGTAATCGGCGACCGCAACTACATCATGACGTTCCGGCCACATCGCGCATAACTGCAACATCGGAAACGATACGGTCATCGCCAGTTGTACGTTGGTCGCTGGACACGTCGAGATCGAAGACCAGGCGTTCATCTCGGGCGGCGTGGCGATTCACCAGTTTACGAAGATCGGGCGGTTGGCGATGGTTGCCGGCAAGACCCGCGTCAACACCGACCTGGCGCCGTTTTTTCTCTACGCCGGCCCCTATGCGCGGCCCACGGGGCTCAACCTCGTCGGTCTCAAACGGGCGGGCTTTTCACCGGAGGACATCTCCGCGCTGAAGAAGACCTACCGCATCCTGTTCCGCTCCGGCCTGAAGCTCGAGGAGGCGCTCAGCCGCATCGAACAGGAAGTCACAACTGAACATGCGCGGCATTTGGTTGCATTCATCCGTCGCAGTCAGAGGGGGATCTGCCGGGAGTAACCGCGCGCCGATTCCGGAGAGAGTGCTATGTACCACGAGTACTGTACTCCCGACGCGCGACAGGAGCGAAAAAAACGAGCAAAACATGGACGGCCCAGAGCCCTTCGCGAGTATACTACCTGATTAAGGCCGAGGAAACCAAAAGTGGGAATCTCTGCGAGAAAGCTGGTGACTGCTCTCATCACGGCGTTCCTGCTGGCTGTTGTTCCGGCCGGGGCAAGCGTTATCACATCGCTGCCCGGCGGGTCGGTTATTCCGATGCCGGCTGTCGGTTACTTCGGACCGGGCCCAGAGGTTTTCGGGCCGGAAATTACGTGGACCTCGACCAACGCTTCCAACCAGGGCGGATCCGTCTTTGGCTACACGGGAGGATACGGCTTTGACGTTAATGGGTATTGGGACGGGTCCCTAGGGCCCATGGCCGGGGTCAACGACAGCTACGATTCCTGGGATGTCACGGACACGATGACATTCGCTTTCGCGACTCCGGTATCCGCCGTCGGCGGCTTCATCGATTACGTGCCAGGATCAACTCCCACCACAATTGCGGTGTACGACACCGGGAAGAATTTGATTGAATCCTATAACCTGACGTTCACCACCGGCGGCGGCACGAATACGGGTCAGTTCCTTGGTTTTCAGGAGTCCGGGCCGACGATCGCTTCCTTCACCCTAACGGACAATTACGTTGGGCTGACCGACCTTACGATACTACCGACGCCGGAACCGGGCACGTTTTTGCCGGCAGCCGCCGGATTGCTAGCGGTGGCGGGCCTGATTCGCCGGAAAATCCGGGCCTAAGCGAGTAAACGCATCCGCGCCTGCGTCAGCGCAATTCCCGCAGTATAATGCCAGCCATGGACGAGCGGCGCCATTTCGCCGCTGGATCGGAGTGCCCGGTCTGTGGCAGCCCGCTGGAGGGTGCCGTCTGCCCAAAGTGCTATAGCAGCCGCACTCTGCCAACCAGACGCCGTCGGCTCATTTACCCGCTCCTGGCCGCGGGCCTCCTGGGAGAAGCATGGTACAGGTATTCCGCATACGACGACCGCTGGGGTGTGATTTCTTTGTCTGCCACTGCGGTTTTGGTGCTGTTCGGATGGCTCTGGCCCACTGATTTTACCGAGAAGACTCGTTCCTTATTCAAATATCTCCGCTAGCGCGGTGTGATCTTCTGAAGGCCGAGGCAGTGGGGCGCGGCGCTTACCGCGCTGGCAGCGGGGCCGCTGCGGGTTGTGCCTGCGGTTCGCCTTCCCGCCGGGCGCGGCTCCGCACGATGGCGAGCGCGCACAGGTACATCGCACCTCCGGCCAGGAGCGTTTCCCGCAGACCGAGATAGATCGCAAGCACAATAGCGCTGACCGATCCCAGCACGCTCGCGGCCGCGTTCAGCGACCAGGCCCAGCGCACCGAGGCGCTGTGCAGTTCCTCGAGCCGTCGCAGACCCGCAGGGAAAGGCATGCCCATGAGAAAAGCGGCCGGCGCAATCAGCGCGGCGCTCAGCGCAAATTTCAACCCGAGCGGCAGCCCTACCAGCGTCCCCAGAAGGCCGGATACGGCAAAGGCGAGCAAAGCGACGATTACGGCGATCGCCGCGAGGAGCCGCCGCCAGCGGGCTTCCGAATCCGACAGTACCCGCGGGCTGAAATAACTGCCCAGCGCGCTCGATATCAGCATCGAGAAGACGATCACCGTCAGGGCGTAGGTCGGATGACCGAGGAACAGCACGAATTTCTGCACCAGCGCAACCTGGATCAGGATGTACCCGGCGCCGATAAAGATGAAATACCAAAGGAACCGCAGTACGCTTTTGTCGCGCGGCACGTGGCTGCCGAGCAGCAGGCGGGGCAGACCTAGTACGACCGCGGTAGCGAGCACGCTCACCAAAAACAGGGCGACCAGCAGCGGCACCGCGCGATTGATCTTGTAATCGGCGCTCCGGCGCGAGGCGTGCCTCACGAAATTCCAGAGGTCGCGCGGCTGCACGGTGTAGAAAAAGAACGGACGGTTATCGCCGACGGCCGAGATGTCGTACTGATAGTTGCGTTCGAACGCCGCCCGAGTGCGCGTGCGCAGCAACTCGGTGAATGGGTTCGCGAGGTTCTCATCCGGCAAGTAGATCGGCTGGAACCTGCCCTGCGCCAGAATCGACCGGAACCGCGCCAGATCGCCGGCCGAAAGCGGTTTGCGGGCAATCAGGACCGTGTCTTGCGCGCCCCAGCGAGCCAGCTCGTCCGCTGCGCCCTCGCGCACAACGAGCATGTGCCGCCACGGCTCTTTTTCGCCGAGTCCCTGGAGCGCGTCGATCGCCAGCGAAATGAGCCGCAGCGACTCACGCGGCGGATCGAGGCCCCACCGCGTAAAGACGAGCATGCCGTCATCGGTCAGGTGCGTGAGGTAATCGTGAAACGCTTCGGTCGTGTACAAGCTGTTCTCGGAAAGCGCGAAGGCGCCGGCCGCGGTGGAAGCCCAGGTATCGACCAGTGTGGCCTGGATCACCTGGTACTTTTCGCGGCTCCGGCGCACAAAGCTCCGGCCGTCTTCGACGACGATATGCACGTCCGGCCGGTCGTAGAGGTGCAGACTGTAGTCCGAGAAGCGCTCGCGCATGATCGTAGTTGCAATGATCGGGTTGATCTCGACTCCGGTCACATCGCGGCTGCCGGAAGCCAGCGCCCGCGCCACATCCCACCCTCCGCCCGGGCCGATGATCAGAGTTTTCGCGCCGGGATGCAATGCGTACGGTAGCCCGGGGCCCTCCCAGAGCAGCCGGTGGCGCTCCTCCTCCGAGAGCCGCGCGAGATCGAAAGGCGGGATGCCCGTGGACGCGTCGGCGTCGATAAAGATCATCGCCGAGCCCTTCTGCCCTTCGACGGCAATCCGTGAGAAGCTGTTCCATTTTACGAAACGCTCGCCCTTGAGCTCCTTGCCCTTTGCATACTTGACATCGATCACGGGCCGCCACACATTGAGCGCAATGAGAACGGCAAGCGCGGCGGAAAGTCCGAGCGCGGCGCTCCTCCATTTGCGCGCACCGGCCAGCGTGTACCAGATCGCGCCGGATGCCGCATAGAGCGCGCCCGCGAGAATCACCGTATTCGGCCCGCCCAGGTAATCGAGCGACGGAATGAGCAGCAGGCAGCCAGCGGCAGCGCCCAGCAGATCGGCGAAGTAGACCCGGTTGACGCGCTCGATCGTCCCGGCGATGACAAGTGACAGCACCGTTCCGGCGCCGAAGAACGGCAGCGCGCACGAGAAGTACACGAGCGTCAGGGCGCCGTACCCGAGTTCCCCCTTTCGCGTGAGGAGGTAGACGAGCGCCGCCAGCACCAGCACACCGTTCAGCGCTGCGAATGCGCCCAGCTTGGAATAAAAGCCTCTCCGCCAGCCCGCGGCCACGTATGAGAACACGCCGCCGGCGCCGAGTCCGAACAGCGCGATCGAGATGGCGAGGAAAGCGAAGTGGTAGTAAAAGACGACGGAGAAAATACGCGTGAGTGCGAGCTCGACAAGCAGCGTGGCGAGCGTCGTGAGGCCGGCACCGAAATAAATCGGGCGCCAGTCCGGTAGCTTTTTGTTCATCTCAGATATTCTTGCGAGACAATCTACTATGTTAAGCTACGCGTGCCGCGGGAACTTTTGGCGTGAAGGGGTGAAGAGACCAGCACCCCGGCGTTTTTCTGCCTCCTGAGGGGAGGCTCACATCATGGCAGCCGGCGGCGCGGGCTCGTCCGGGCGCCCGGCATTCGCGAGCGGCACTTTCACCATCACGGTCGCGACGATCAGTAATGCCATCATGCCGGCCATGAACGACGGGTGCGCCGTGATCGAAGGCATCTTGACCTCGAAGAACCGGAAGGCCGCGATCACCAGACCCATCATCGCTTCGCCCGCGATCAAGCCCGAAGCAGTCAGCACGCCTGCGTTTTCGACGCGGGCCTTCTGCGCGTCGTTCAGGCCGCGCCGGTCGCGCAACGAATCGGTGATCCAGCGTATGATTCCTCCCAGAAAGATCGCGAATGTCGTTTCGAGCGGCAGGTACATGCCGACGGCGAACAGCATCGGGCTGCGCACCTGCACCAGGATGAGCGAAAAGCCCATCAGGATGCCGACGACGATCAGCGGCCACGGCATTTGGCCGCCGACAATGCCCTGAGCGAGCGAAGCCATCAAACCCGCCTGCGGAGCCGGCAGCGAACGGCCGCCAAACCCAATGCCTCCGGCGTTGATGTCGCCCTGGTGCAGGATCAGGAGAGGGAAGTACAGCGCGACGCTCGCGACGAGGATGCCGAGAATGTCGCCAATTTGCATGTTCCGCGGCGTGCCGCCAAGAATGTGCCCGACCTTGAGGTCCTGGAGCATTTCGCCGGCCACCGCGGAGGAGACGCACACCACCGCCGCCACGCCGAGCACCGCCTCCACCCCGCTCACGCCCGAGACGCCGATCGAGACCATCAGCAGCGCCGCCACGATCAGCGTGGCAAGTGTCAGGCCCGACACCGGGTTATTCGAGGATCCGATCAGACCAACCAGGTTCCCGGACACCGCAGCGAAGAAGAACCCGAGGACGATCATCACGAGCGCGGCAACCACGCCGCCCGGCAGTGTGCGGGATAGGTAGGAGTAGAGCAGTATCATGCAGACGAATGCCGCCGCCAACCCCAGGAAAACCGTCTTTGCGCTCAAGTCGCGATCGAGGCGCCTGGCCGCCTTCAACTGCGAGCTCGCCTTTTTCAAATCCGAAACCGCCCGGCCCATGCCTGCCGCCAGACTCTTGCGCATGCGGAACAGCGTGTAGCCGGCGCCGACCAGCATCCCGCCCACGGCGATCGGCCGCACGATCGATTTCCAAATCGCATCGTTCACCGCCTCCCAGCCGGAAGGATCGGCAGTGTGGATTTGCGGGCCCAGGAAATACGCGAACAGCGGCACCAGAAAGCCCCAGGCCAGCACGCCGCCGGCAAAGTTCAGCGCCGCCAGGCGCGGCCCGATGATATAGCCGACCCCGAGGTACGCCGGGCTCACCGCCGGAGCCGAAACCGCGCTTACGCCCGCGACGTTCACCGGCTGATTGTAGCCGCGCGTCACCAAGCGCACGACGCTCTTGCCCATCTGTCCGACCGGCACGAGAAACGACTTGCTGGCCGCGAACAGGTTGATCGCGCCCAAGAAGTAAACCGCAGCGCCGAAGCCCATGTTGTAAAAGAGCAGCTTAGCCGCTTGCGCGCCCTGCTGGCCGGCGATGTGGATCCGCGAGGCCGCCACGGATTCCGGAAATGGCAGCTCGGGGTCTTCGACCATCACACGCCGCAGCAGGGTAACGAACAGGATGCCCAAAATGCCGCCGACCAGCATCAATACGGTGGACTTCCAGTACGCTTCCGGAGAATCGAACCTGCGCCACGCGCCCGAAATGACGAACGCCGGAATGGTGAAAATGGCGCCGGCGGCGACGGATTCGCCGATCGAGCCGACCGTTCGGGCAATATTCTCTTCGAGGATGGATCCTTTGCGGAGGCGAAGGATGGCCATGCCAATCACCGCCGCCGGATACGTAGCGGCGATGGTCATGCCCGCACGCAAGCCCAGGTAAGCGTTAGCGGCGCCGAGGACCACGGTCATCATCAGGCCGATCGCGACCGCCCGGAAAGTGAATTCCCGTTGATCGGTCTCTTCGGGAACGTAGGAACGGTGTTCTGTGGGAACCATCGAGGCGCTCCTCGCGGTCAACATCATACCGTAAGCGGCGGGGAAACCGCGGACGGTTGAAGATAAGAAAAATGCCGGGGGCCTCGAAGAAATCAGACCACGCAGGCTGGAAACTCTTCGAACGCGGATACGTTGCAGCCCAGCGGCACGGCTTCCATCTGTGGGCGTTTTTTCCGCCTCCGGTGCGGGGCGAGCCGCGCAGCAGGCCAGCACCCGCCGCCACGTTCTCGGCAGCCATTCCGGGAGGAAAGCGTCAGGCCAGGTAGTTGAACAGGCTGGTCGTTGGCTGCTTGACCTGCGCTTCCATGGCAGCTTGTATCTCCGTCTGCGCTTGGGTCAGTTGCACCGCCGCAGCGGCAACGTCGGCATCTTGCATCGAGCTCAACTCCGTGCGCTGGCCGAGTTCGAATTGGCTGGCGGAATTGGTTGCCTGGGCGATGCGGTCCTGAACGGTGCCGTAGAAGGCCACCTCCGCGTTCAGGTGATCGGAGGCAGTTGCCAAGTTGCCCATCGCCGCATTGATTGCGGTCGTCTGCGCGCTGTAATCCGCTTGGTAATTCGGGTCGTTCGCGGCCGGGCCGTTCGTGAGCGCCGCTTGCAAGCTGTGGACCGCAGCGAAAATATTCGAGGCCGGGGCGGCATTATCGAAAATGTCCTGGGCCGTCTGGGAAATCGGGAACAGCGTACCGGATGAGTCCATAATCTGGCGGGTCGCCGGCGAACCCGCGTACGCGCTAACTCCGTTTGGCTGACTCGCATCGATGGCATAAGGCGCGACCTGGTCGCTGTCGCCGCTGAAAACGTACCGGCCATCGCAGGTGGTTCCGGCGACCTCAACCAACTCTTGGAGGATCGAGCCGACTTCGACGCCGATGGCCGCCCGCTGCGCTGGCGGCTGCGTTCCCGTAGCTCCTTGCGCTCCGAGCTGGTTCGCGCGCTGGACCATCTGGACCGCATTTTCAAGGGCTTGCTCGGCGGTATCGGTTTCGGTTTTCGCGCGGCCCAGGTTCGCCTCGATCTGCACTGTCTGGTCGAGTTGCGCCCGAGCAACGAGAATATTGCTGACCTGGTCGGGTGCGTCGGAAACTTGCGAGACTCGCAAGCCCGTGTCGATCTGGCGCTGTGCGCTATCGAATTGCGCGTTGATGCGGTCCAGTGCCGCCAGAAACCTTTCCTCTGAGGCATTAATGCCCTGAATCATGTCCACCTCCACACGATGCACCCTTTTAATTAACTCAAAGAAGGTTGATCGTGGTATTGGTCAACTCATCCAGCACCGTGACGAGTTTGGCGTTCGCTTCATAGGCGCGCTGGTATTGGATCAGGTTCGCTGCTTCCTCGTCCAGGGATACACCCGAGACATCGCTTCGCAGCGAACGCGCCTGCACCAGCAGGTCGTTCGTCGTCTGCTGGGCATTCTTTGCATCTTGTACTGCTTGGCCGACCCGGCCGGCGAGTTCACCGTAATACGCGGTGAAGCTCATGCCATTGATCTGGGGTGAGTTACCAAGGGCCGCCAGGTTCAGCGCATTCCCGTTGCCACCCGGCGCCGCCGGGACCGCCCCAGCCAGTTCATCCGGAGTAATGGACGTTACGGCTAAAGTCGCGGCCGAGCTTGTTGGATCGTAGCTAAAAAGCGCTGCACCCGAGTTTCCGTTGGTATCGACTCCAGCGGCAAGCAATCCATTGACTGAGTCCGCAAAGCCGCTGGCAAGCTGGTTCAAGCCGCTCATGTAAGACGGAAGCAGATTGTTCTTCGTGTCCAGCAAGCCGGCGAGCCTGCCGCTCTGGATCTGGGCGGTGATGTCGTTCTGGTTCGAGTCGCGAATCACTGTCTGTGCGCCGGACATATCCGCGGAAATCGTATACTGCCGATCCTCGATGACAAGCGGCGTCTGGCCCCCGGCCAACACTTCAACGGTGCCGTCACTCTGCTTCAGCGCCGTGAAATTGACGTACTCGCTTAGATTCTCGAGCGTGCTTTGCATCTGAGCGTCGATACCAGGATCGGATTGATTGCGTGCGTCCGACCGCAGGACCGCGTTCAGTTGGCAGATTTGGCCCGCTAGATTGTTGATGGCGCCAACCGCGCCGCCGGTCTCTTGATCGATCGCAGATGATGCATTGCCGAGACTGTTGGCGCTTTGCGTAAATTGCGCCGCCACCGTGCCGGCACTGTCGATCACAGTTTGCCGGGCGACCGTATCGTTCGGCGCCATGCTCCAGGAGGACACATTTTGAAAGAATTGGCTCAATGCACCCGGGATGCCTGCGTCTTGGCTGATATCGAACACCGGTTCGATTCGCTGCAGATCGGTGGACTGTTGATCGGCGCGGCCCCAGGCTTGATTCTGCTGGCGCACATCCTGCTCGGCATACAGGTCCCGAGAGCTTTGGATCTGGCCCGCCGTAACTCCGCCCGGCAAGCCCAGAGCGGGATCGAACGCCAACGAGACCGTGGCGAGCCGCTGCTTGGCATAACCCGGAGTATTGGCATTGTTCACATTGTTCTGCGTGGTCGCGAACAACTGATCGAACACCTGCAGGGTGTTCGCCGATTCGATCAAGGAACTGAATAATCCGCCCATGGAAGTGTGGCTAAGCCTCCACCGAGACACTCTGTGCCGGCCGTGGCTCGGCTACGCTACCTGACGCCGTATAACCGCATGCAGCCGCATACAGCACCTGGGCCCAGCCCAAATAGAACGCGGCAGCGTGCGCCAACAGCGCGCCAGCCCGCAAGGTCTCCTTTCTCAGGTCGCCAAGAGCTGTGAGGAGCGTTGGAGGGCGTCCGGGGTTGCCTGCACGGAGGGAGCGCTCCACTCTTTCGAGACACTGTATGGCCGCTTCGAGAAGCGGCGCGCTCCGGTTGAGCGTCGTGGCGTCGGGACGGAGCAGCAGGCGCACAGCCTCACCGACGCCGGTCTGGGCTTGACGTAACCAGTCGAGTTCCCGAGCGTCCCGCACGCCAGCGCGAGCGGCCTCGGGCGGAGATTCAGCGGCCATTTGTCAGCGCATCATCGACCAGCCGGCGGCTCACCGCCGCCGCATCGACCTGATATTTCCCGGCGCGATATTCCGCCGATAGAGATTCCAGGCGGGCTGCCCGTTGGGGCGACTCCGCGTTAAGAACCTGCAGCAAGCGCCCGGAGAGATCGGAAATCTGCGCCTGGTCGGATTCGGCTCCCCGTTGCGATTCGCCCGGCTTCTTAGGTCCGCCCGCCTCGACCGGTTCGGCATGAGCGGTCTTGTTGAGTTGCGGCGCAGCCGCCTGGTTGAGGGAGGCTTCGTTAACCTTCACCTCTGATTCTATCGGCAGAAGTGCCTGGAAGATTAGAGCCAACTGGTCCTGCCGCGTACGCCTTTGGGAACAAAGGAGGAGACAGACCAACCACGGGCCGGAGAGACACCGGCTTCCTCGACCGAGCGTCCCAATGACCACCGCCCCACGACCGGCTGTCCGTGGTATTCTCTGAGGGAATTTCACACATCGCTCGCCGAGGGTAATATGGCGGTCCCACAGGTTCTAAAAAGCCGTTACGAGATCAAAGCGGTTTTGGGAAAGGGCGGGACCGGGTTGGTGTTCCGGGCCTTCGATACCATAGCCCGGCAAGATGTCGCGATCAAAACGCTTCGCGACGCGCCCGCCCGTGCCGCGTTCAACATATTTTCTCGCGAATGCGAGGTTCTGGCGAAGCTGGCCCATCCAAACATCGTCGCAATTCTCGACGTGGGCGAGTTCGAAGAGCAAGGCAAGCATAAGCCTTACATCGTCATGCCGCTCCTGGCTGGCGCCGCACTTGATGCGCTGATCCGCGATTCCAGCGGCCGGCTCACCATAGAGCGCGCCGTCGGGATCATCCGCCAGGCCTGCATCGGGCTCAATGCCGCGCATGAGGCGGGCCTGGTTCATGGTGACCTCAAGCCGAGCAACATCTTCGTCACGGACGACGACTCGGTTAGAATTCTCGATTTCGGTGTCGGGCGTATGGCCGAGACCGCCCAGTCCACCAAGGCCAAGCACACGCTGTTGTACAGGGCCCCGGAACAGCTTCAGGAGAAGGCGGCCACGCCGGCCTCCGACATCTACTCGCTGGGCTTAGTCTGCTATGAGGCTCTCACGCACCGGCAGCCCTTCGAGGGTCTAAAGAAGTCCGATGTCATCGAAGCGGTCTGCGACGGCACGCTTCCACCGGCTTCCAAGCTAAACCCCACCATCAGCGAGGCCCTCAGCTGCGCGGTCCACAAAGCCCTTGCCAGGCAGCCCGCCGACCGCTATTCGAGTGCACGCGAATTCGCCGGCGCCCTCCAGAAGGCGCTCGACAATGAGCCCAAGGAGTCCTTGCGCCAGGCGGAATCCGGCCACTCTGAGGAGGGCGCCCGGCCGGTGCGCAACGAGAAGGAAGAGCTCTACGATGCGGCGCTCGAGGCCTGGAACCGCGGCGAAGTGGGCTCGGCGCTGGCCAAACTTGAGCGCGTGCTCGAACTCGATCGCCGCTCGCCCGATCCTGCTGCGGCCAAGCGCTCCGCAATGTACCAGGGCTTGTATCAGAAGGTTCGCTCCGCGCATGAGTCGCTCAAGAATTCGTACGCGGAGGCGCAGGAGCAACTTGCCAGCCGCAATTACCAGCGAGCACTCACCATTGCTGACGAATACCTCGGCAAATACCCGGGCCACGCGCTCTTTCAGGCGCTGAAGTTCGATATCGAAGAGCGGCAGCGCCAGGAACTCCTGGTGCGCATTGCGGAGATCGAAAAGCAGCTCGTTACCGAGACCGACCTCGACCGCCGCGTCAGCATCCTTGAGCAGGCCATAAAGGACTACCCCGGTGAGCTGCAATTTGAGCGCCAGCTCCAGCCCATACGCGACAAGCGCAACCTGGTCAGTTCCATTGAGGCGAAGGCGCGGCATCACGAAGAGCGCGGCGAGTGGAGCGAAGCACTCGCGCAGTGGGAAATCCTCGGCACGATCTCCACTCAATACGCCGGCCTCGATTCCGAGATCGCACGGGTCCGCCAGCGGCGCGACCAGGCGGCGCGCTCGGAAGCCAAATCGCGCTGGCTTGAGCAGATCGACAGTGCCACGAAGGCCGGCGAGTACACGCGCGCAGCCGATCTGATCGAGAGCGCCGAAGCCGAAATCCCAGACGATCCGGAGCTGGCACGATCGAAGGACCAAGTGCGGCAATTGGCTGTGCATGCTACGGAAGCGCAGAAGCTGCTCATTCAGGGCCGGGCATTGTACAGCCAGCAATGGTTTGACGATGGACTGGGCGTCATGCGGCGTGCACTGGAGGTCGACCCCCGGAATCCCGCGATCCGCGCGGCGCTGGTCGATGCGCTCGTCGGACGGGCGCGTATGCTTCTCGATAGCGACTGGCGCGCCGCCGTGCCCTTCCTCCAGCAGGCGTCGGAGATCGATCCGGACAACGCGGTCGCGAGCGGTCTCCGCTCCGCCGTGCTGGACCGCCAGCGCGACGAAGTCGTCACCCGCTGTTTTACTCAGGCGCGGCAGTACCGCGCTGCCGGCGACCTCCAAAGAGCGCTGGCCGAGGCGCAGCAGTGCCTGACGCAGTACCCCTCGGACCCGCGTCTCGTGCAATTGCGCGATCTTCTGAGCAAGGAAATCGAGGACGCTCAGCGGAACGTTGCGCGCCCGGCCGACCTCGCTGCCCTGCGCAAACTCGGACAGCAAGCCGAGCTTGCCGGGAACTGGGCGGACCTGAAGGCCCTCGCCGAAAACGCGCGCGCTATCGCTGCACCGTATGTGGAGGACCCCGAGTTCCAACACATCCTCGCAGGGCTCGATCAACGCCTTGCACAAACGGCTCCGCCGGCGAAGCCCGCCGAACCCCCGGTTGCTGATGCAGCGCCACCAGCGCCTCCAGAGCCAGTGGTTGTTGTGCCGCCGCCCGCTCCGCCTCGACCGCCTGTTGTCCCGGAGCCGGCCCCGGTTGCTGATGCAGCGCCACCAGCGCCTCCAGAGCCAGTGGTTGTTGTGCCGCCGCCCGCTCCGCCTCGACCGCCTGTTGTCCCGGAGCCGGCCCCGGTTGCTGCCGCAGCGCCACCAGCGCCTCCGGAGCTAGTGGCTGCTGTGCCGCCGCCAGCTCCGCCTCGACCGCCTGTTGTCCCGGGGCCGGCCCCAGTTGCTGCCGCACCGCCGCCAGCGCCTCCGGAGCTAGTGGCTGCTGTGCCGCCGCCCGCTCCGCCTCGACCGCCTGTTGTCCCGGAGCCGGCCCCGGTTGCTGCCGCAGCGCCACCAGCGCCTCCGGAGCCAGTGGCTGCTGTGCCGCCGCCCGCTCCGCCTCAACCGCCTGTTGTCCCGGAGCCCGCCCCAGTTGCTGTTGCAGCGCTGCTACCGCCGCCAGCGCCTCCGGAGCCAGTGGCTGCTGTGCCGCCGCCCGCTCCGCCTCGACCGCCTGTTGTCCCGAAGCCAGCCCCAGTTGCTGTTGCAGCGCCGCCACCGCCGCCAGCGCCTCCGGAGTCAGCGGCTGCTGTGCCGCCACCTGCTCCGCCTCGACCGCCTGTTGTCCGGGAGCCCGCCCCAGTTGCTGCCGCAGCGCCGTCACAGCTGCGCCTACCGGCCTTTACACTGCGTCTGGCTCCTTCCGTGCAATGGGCGTTGGCTGGCGGAGGCGCAGTCATCTTGTTGCTGCTGATCGTGGCGCTGGGCATCACGCATTCGAAAAGCTCCGCCCCGGCGCCCGGCGCGATGGTTCGCGTGGAAATCCGAACGGTTCCCGCAGGCGCCGTCATTCGCGTCAACGAAAGGATCCGTGGCACATCGAATTTCCAACTCGAAGAGCGCCCCGGCACCTACTTCATCGAAGCCGCCCTCGACGGCTATGAGCCGGCGACAAAAGCCGTTACCTTATCCCTCCGTGATACGGCCCCGATTGAACTCACGCTCCAGCCGCTCGCGCAGACGGTGCGGCTCATCAGCGATATCGCCAACGTCAAGGTGCTCTTGGACAACCAGCCCACGAGCGGGCTCCAGGACGGCCAGCTCACGCTGGCGCCGGTCAGCCCAGGCAGCCACAGCCTGAAGGTCGCCGGCCGTTCCAGCGAGGCGGCGGTTACGTTCACCCTCGAACCGGGCGCCGCGCCGGCGGTGGCCGGACCCCCATCCGTCAAGAATGTCGCCGCTCTCGTTGTAGCCAGCTTTGGCAATCGCGCGCGTGTGTATACGAACCTTTTGGTTGCGAAAGCCGAACTCGACGGGCAGCCGGCGGGTGAAGTCGGCCCCGAAGGCCTGGCGCTGAACAACCTTGCTCCGGGCCTGCACGAGCTGTCGCTCGGCGATAGCCAGACGCAGCTCAAGAAGGTGATTGAGATCAGCGCTGCTCCCGCGGTCACGGTCTTTTTCCAGTCGGACCAAAACGCCGGCACACTCGTCATTGTGGCTGGCGAAGAGAACGCGGAAGTCTACGTGGACGGGAACAAATACCAGCGGCTGACTCCGCGCCACGGCCAATTGCGGATACCAGCCGAGCCCGGGGAGCATCACGTGCGCGTTTCGAAACCCGGCTTCGAGGACGCGCCCGAGCAACTGGTCCAGCTTGCCAAAGGTCAAGAGAAGAAGGCGGTTTTCAAACTGGTTCCGGTACCGGCGGCCGCACGTTTGACGTTCGCGGGGGCCGTTCCGGGCGCGCAGGTCTATATCGACCAGAACCTCGCCGGCGCCATCGCGCAGGACGGCGGCTTCCAGGCGGTGAACGTCAGCCCCGGCGATCACGCGATTGAGTTGAGAAAAGACAGGCTGCATTCGAAATCCGTTCACAGGAGTTTCGCGGCAGGCCAGACCGTGCATCTCGCCGTGAATGAGATCGCACTCACGAGCGGGATAGGGACGCTCCGCCTGACGGTTTCGCCGGCAACGGCGCAGCTCATAGCGACGCGCGCAGGCGGCCAGCCCCAGGCGATCGCCGGCAATACGGCGGAGCTGGAGGATGGCCCATACACTCTGGCGGCAAGTGCGCCAGGGTACCAGGATCGGACCGAGCACGTTCAGGTCCTCGCGGGCCAGACAGTGTCCGTGAACCTTGTGCTTGCGCGCGAGGTGCGGCCTGTCGTTCCGCTCGGTATGGACCATTGGGAGGATCCAAAGGCGTGGACTACCGACGGAAGCTGGCACGTCCGCCGCGGCGGCGGCTTCGTTCTATACCAGCCGGCGCCGGGGGCAGGCGCTTACACTTTCACGCTAATGCTCGCCTCCGGCGGCAGCTTGCTCCATGGCAAGAACCTAGAATGGTTCGTCCACTACACCGACGAAAAGAATTATGTGCTCTTCCGGCTGGATCACGATAATTACCGCCGCATTCAGTGTGTCAACGGGAAGCGCAGCGAACTGGCGAAAAAACCGCATGGCCTCGACCTCAGGGAGTACTTGATGGTCAGTTTGCAGATCGAGGTCGCGCCCGGTTCCCTTGTCCAAAAAATCCGCCAACACGACCAGTGGGTGGTGCTAGACACCTGGACGGAACCGGGCCTTAACTTCGCCGCTGGCCGCTTCGGCCTGTTGATCTCCGGCAAAGACGAGGTGCGGCTCTCGGACTTCGCCTTCTATCCGAGGCAGCAATAGCGGCTGAAGATACCGCCACAAGAATGCGCCCATGCGGCCCGGATGGGCCCACGCGGCACCTGGCGTTGTGGCGCATGGATTTATCGCGGTAAAATGACCGGGAATTCAGGATAGCCAAGGAGTTGCCAGCTTTTGTCGTCGGTTCCGTTCGAGACGCTCCAAGTTCCCGATCGCGCCAACCGCCCCAAGTGGCGGGGCGATTATCTGTTCCTGCTCCAGAACCTGATCGCCAAAGACTTCAAGGTGCGCTACCGCAACATGTCGCTCGGCGTGTTCTGGTCGCTTCTCAATCCGCTCGTCATCATGGGAGCGCTCTGGTTTATTTTCACGAAGGTGTTTCCGAACGGCGTTCCGAATTTTGCGGTGTTCGTGCTGTGCGGTCTCGTCCCGTACAATTTCTTCAGCCTCGGGTCGGTAGTCGGAACGGTGTCGCTGGTGGAAAACGCTACCCTGATCAAGCGCGTGCCGGTGCCGCGCGAGATCGTGCCGGTCGCGGCGGTGCTCTCCAATAGCATTCACCTGCTGATCCAGATCGGGCTGCTGCTGGTGGCCGTCCTGCTCGCCGGAAAAGGCGTGAACCGCTACTGGCTGTGGCTGCCGTTCGTCTGGGGATGGGAAGTCGTGTTTGTCTGCGGCTTGTCGCTGGCCTCGTCGAGCCTGAACGTGTATGTGCGCGATATGCGATACGTGGTTGAATCCGCTAACGCCGTGCTATTCTGGCTGGTCCCGATCTTCTACCCGTTCAGGGTGATTCCGCAGAAATACCGCGAAATCTATCAGCTCAACCCCGTAGCCGCGCTAGTGCTCGCATGCCGCAACATTCTGCTCGATGGGACGGCGCCACCAGCGGCGCTCCTCATCAAGCTGGTGCTCAGCTCGGTCGTGGTTTTCCTCGCCGGTCTGACAACCTTTCGCCTGCTGCGGCGGCGTTTTTACGACTACCTATGAGCGCACCCGGTCTGATCGAGCTGGTCCGTGTATCGAAGTTCTTTTACCGTCATGCCGGCCGCGTTCTGTTGCGAAGCCACGTCCAGGGTCTCTTCCGCAGGGCGCACAGGGAGCGATTCTATGCGCTCAGCAACGTCAGCTTCCGGATCGAGCCCGGAGAAAATGTCGCACTGGTGGGCGCGAACGGCGCCGGCAAGAGCACCCTCCTGAGCCTGATCTGCGGGCTTGCTGATCCGGACAGCGGCGATCTCGGCGTGGGCGGCCGTATCGGCGCTCTGCTCCAGCTCGGCGCGGGCTTCCACTTGGATCTCTCCGGCCGGGAAAACCTACGTCTCAACGCGTCGCTGCTAGGACTAACCCGCAAGCGCACCGAGGCTCTCACCGAACGCATTATCGACTTCTCCGGTATCGGCGAGTTTATCGACGAGCCGTTGCGCACGTACTCCTCGGGAATGACGATGCGGCTGGCCTTTTCAGTGGCCGTGTATATGGACCCGGACATCCTGATCCTCGATGAGGTTCTGTCGGTCGGCGATCACGCTTTCCAGGCCCAGTGCAGCGAAAAGATACTTGACTTCAAGCGCAGCGGCAAGACGCTCTTGTGTGTATCGCACGCGACCGCCTCGGTCGTGGAAATCTGCGACCGGGCGCTCTGGCTCGATCACGGTAAGCTCGTGATGGACGGGCCGGCCGCGGAGGTTATCGACGCGTACGAGGGGGGTCTGCCTGCGGGGCGAAGTTGACTTGCTCGAGGTTCCAAGCCGGCATGCACAGGTGAGCTTTCCGAGAGCCGGTCTCATAAATTGAAGCGGGCTGCCACCTGCTAAGAACGCCAGCGCCGGATCACACATCCCCCATTGATGAGACCGGTTCGAGCGCACCGCCCGGAGCTTCCTGGCAATTTTCATTACAAAAGCGAGGTCTTTGCACTGAGCTTCTCATGCGTTCGACTGATTTCCCCGCTCCCCGGCCCCGGTTAGTCTGGAATCGCCACACCACGTGGGCATGGGAAAGGAGGGCTAAGTGAAGCATCTGATACACGCGCTTGGCGAGCTATTGCGGGATGATCGTGGCCAGGATCTGGTCGAATACGCACTGATGGCCGGCTTTGTCGCCGTCGCCGCCGGCGCATTCCTGCCGAATATCTCTAAGAGCATCAGTACGATTTTCAGCGAGATCCAATCGGAGCTGACCGTCGCATCCTGATTCTGCACGGTCCGGGGCGGAACCGTTGGCAGGCCGTTCGGACGGCTGCCGCTGAATTCCGCCCTCGCGCATTTCTCAGGATGGAAGCATCCGCGTTAGAAGAAGCGGGTCTCATTCCAAGAAGAGGGCTCCAAGCCATAAGTCGGGGCCAAAAAGAAACTTTTTAGGAAGAAGTCCAAAAGCTTGTCTTTGAGGCCGCGCTCAAGATTCTGGCCTCGCTCCTCCCCCGATGACGAAATTTCCCAGGGGCCTCCACATACCTCCCTTTCTGTGCGCATGCCGATCGGCATGATAAAACCCAACATGTTGCTAAATATAGATTTGTTTGCGTCAACCCGCGCGGTCACAGGCTCTCAGAGTGACTCGCTCGCGCACGGAGAGACCCGCCTGCCCCTAGCGGGCCGCGGCATCCCATGGTTCGTCTTCAAACGGCCATCGGAGTGCTCTTTGAAAGCGCAACTGGGCTGCTGTATCGCTCCAAGCAAAAAGGTCGGTGGGACTGAAATGGCGGTAGCGTGTCCAGCGACCGGCAAAGGGAGCATTTCTGGGTAGTGGTTTTGGCCAGTCTTGAGCTCAGAGGTGGCTGTGAATTACAACAACGCGTCCTACCCCTGGTTTGCAATCCAAGTACGCCCTCGTTACGAGAAGCTGGTTGCCCACGTGTTGCGGCAGAAGGGCTTCGAGGAATTCTTGCCGTTATGTCGAGCGAGGCGCACATGGTCGGATCGAATCAAACAGCTTGATCAACCGCTCTTCTCCGGCTACGTGTTCTGCCGCTTGGATCCATCCCACCGCCTGCCGATTCTCGTCACCCCGGGCGTCATCCGGATCGTGGGCTCGGCGCGTACGCCTGTCCCTGTGGACGAGAGAGAAATCGACGCAATCCGAATGGTTGTGAGCTCAGGTCTGACAGCGCAGCCATGGCCATTTCTCACAGTCGGCCAACGGGTGCGGATTGAATACGGTTCCTTGCGCGGGTTGGAGGGGTTTCTGATCGCGGTGAAAAACAGCCATCGGCTGGTCGTCTCGGTGACGCTGCTCCAGCGCTCCGTTGCGGTGGAGGTCGACCAGGATTCGGTGACCCCGGCCGGAGGAAGTACTGCTACACCGGCGGGCTTACATTCGTTGCCGGTCGATCCGTGCGACTCGAGTCTCTGCTGAGCCGCGATCATGTACACAACAAAACAGATGGGCACGGGCTGGCTCCGAAGAACCCGCGAGGCAAGCAGGCGCGATGGCTTTGGACCGCCGGCAGGGATCCCATTGCTGAATGCGGATCCGACACAGGCGGGGCCCGCTTCAGGTGGAGATGCGGATATGCCGCAGACGAATTTGACGGCTTTGGTAGTTGACGAGGCCCAGGAATGGTTGAACTCGGCTGCCCTCGTACTGGAAGCAATGGGTTATCGGGTCTTGCGTGCCAGCGATGCGGGCGAGGCTCTGCGCCTGCTCGACTGCAATCCCGCGCGAATCGACTTGCTGCTGACATCTGCGGCGATGCCCGCGGTCAGCGGACTCGAGTTGGCGGCGCGGCTGAGAGCCACGTGGCCCGACTTGAAGGTAATTTACACTTCCAGCTTCACGGACGCCATTCGAATCGAGGGCGCATTGGATTCCGCGAGCGCCTCGCTAAAGAAGCCGTTCACATCCGAGGAACTGGCGCGGAAAGTACGCGTGCTGATCACAAACCCTCGCGCCGCCGGTAGCGGCTCGTAACGCATGGGTTTCAGGAGGCAATTGCATGAGCATTCTTCACTCCGACGCGCTTAACCCCGGGTTCTCTCCCCGTTCGATCATCCGGGCGCTTTGGCAGCGGAAGATATTCATTATCGTTCTGTGGCTTTTGGGCAGCGGGGCGACAGCTGCGATCGTATATCACCTCCGGGCCGTGTACAGAGCCGACGCTCTGATCCTGGCGGAGTCCCAAAAAATCCCTGAGAACTTCGTCGCGCCAACTGTACAGACCGCCTTGGAAACGCGTCTCGACCAGCTTAAGCAACAAGTGCTGAGCCGTGAGCGCCTCTGGAGCCTGATCGGCGAGTTCAACCTGTACTCCAAGCCAAGGCGGACCCACACCCAAGAAGAGGTGGTCGAGATGATGAGGAAGGATATCTCGATCGTCCTCGAGAGGAGCTGGAGCGCCAACCGGCCCGGCGCTTTCCGCGTGGCATACGAGACATTCAACCCGAAAACCGCGGCCGACGTGACCAACCGCATTGCACAGTTCTTTATTACCGAAAATCTTCGGGAGCGGGAGGTCGAAGCAGAGGGGACTTCCGAGTTCCTGGATAGCCAGCTAGCGGAGTCCAAGAACCAACTCCAGGAGCAGGAGGCCAAGCTGAGCCAGTTCAAGCTCGCTTACAACGGCGAACTCCCCGAGCAGCAGGCAACTCTGCTGGCGGCCGTTGGCCAGAGCAGGACGGAGTTGATGGGCGTCCAGGATGGGCTGGCGCGGGCGCAGCAGAACAAGTTAATCCTGGACAGCTCGTTGCAGGCGGCCGAAACCAATTTCCAAAGATTGCGGGAACTGGCCAG
This sequence comes from Bryobacterales bacterium, assembly GCA_963835855.1. Taxonomy (GTDB): domain Bacteria; phylum Acidobacteriota; class Terriglobia; order Bryobacterales; family Bryobacteraceae; genus CAWIHA01. The sequence continues at coordinate 127,918 of CAWIHA010000003.1, forward strand.
AGAGAGGGCCGAGCAGAGTGCCAGCGCCAGTGTGACCCTGCCTGGCCAGCCGGCGCCACCGACCGAACTGGAACTCGCCCGAGCCCAATTGCGGGCGCTCAGGCTTCGCTATGAGGACAAGTATCCGGAGATACAGCAACTTCTGTCCCAAATCGCGCGGTTGGAGAGAGAAGCCAGAGAAGCTCGCATCAAAGCCGAGAAGGACGCCGCAGCCGGGCCGGCACAGAACCCGCAGAGTACGGTTCCCGACGTGATGCAGGACGAGACGCTGATCGCTGCAAAACAGCAGGTCGACGCGCTGAAATCCCAGATTGCTCTCGCCACGCGCGAAATCAGCCATCTGGGGGAGCGGCGGGAGCGTATTCTTCAGGATGTTGCAAATACTCAAAGCCATATGCAGAGGCTGCCGATTCGCGAGCAGCAGCTCGCAGCCATTACACGCGATTATGAAACCTCCCAAGCGAATTACAGGTCATTGCTCGACAAGAAACTGGCCGCGGATGTGGCCCAAAGGATGGAGGAGCGGCAGAAGGCGGAGAGATTCGTCATGCTCGATGCAGCGCGAATACCGGAAAAACCAGTTCGGCCGAAGCGCGCCCTGTTGAGCGCGATCGGCGCCCTGGTTTGGCTGCTGCTGGCAGGCGCGATCGCCTTCCTGAACGAATTGAGGTGCAACGTGGTCCTTGGCGAGTGGGAACTACCGGCGGGGACCCCCATACTCGGCCGGGTGCCGCGGATGGCCATCGAGGCCGTGAAGTCTTGACCCATCGTCAACGCCACCGGAGGTTTCTGCTGTGTATCTCGAGGCTTTCAACCTGAAGCGCGCGCCGTTCAGTATGACTTCCGACCCCGGAACGCTGTATCTGTCGGCATCTCACCGGGAGGCGCTGGCTGGACTTTGTTACGGCTTGCTCGACCGTAAGGGCTTATTGGTTCTGTTGGGCGAGGTGGGGACGGGCAAAACGACATTGCTTGCACGGGCTATGGAGAGGCTGCCGGTAAATGGAATGCGGCTGGCGGCGATCCTCAATCCGACGCTTAGCCCGGCCGAGTTCATCGAGATGGTGCTGCTGAGCTTCGGGGTGGGCGAAATTCCGCCAAGCAAGCCCCAGCGGTTGCGGAGCCTCCAAAATCTGCTCCTGCAGTTCCAGGCTGAAGGAACGATCGCCACCCTGATGATCGACGAGGCCCACAATCTGCCCCCCGACGTAATCGAGGAGGTCAGACTGCTTGGCAACCTGGAGAATCGCGCTGAGAAGCTGTTGCAGATTGTCCTCAGCGGCCAAAGCGAGCTGACAGAAAGGTTGAACCGTGTGGATATGCGCCAGTTCAAGCAGCGGATCGCCCTCCGTCTGGTGCTCAAACCGCTGTCGCGGCTTGAAGTTGCGGACTATATCCACTATCGCTGGGTGCGAGCGGGTGGGGCTGACCAAATGCCCTTCACCCCGGCAGCTTTGGAAATGATCGCACAATTTTCGCGGGGCATTCCCCGAGTTGTGAATGCTATCTGCGACAACGCATTGTTAATCGTCTTCGGCGAACAGGGCTCTTTAGTCGAACCCAGGCACATCCGGCAGAGTTGCGAAGACCTCGACCTCATCGCGAGGACCTCCCAATCAGCCTCGCATCCCAGTGCTTTGTTTGAGCCGGCGCTCGCCGAGGCAAGCCCGGCACCCTCGGAAGCCGAGGCCGAAAAACGGCCTTTCTGGGCTAAATGGGCCGGCCGCACGCGCCTGGCCAGTTAGAACAACCAACCATGGGTAAAATTCTTGATGGGTTAAAAATCGCGCAGGGAGAACTCCCGGAGAGAGTTCTGCGGTCCCTCGATGAACTGGAAGACGGCAGCTCGGGACCGAATTTTCCGCTCCAATCGGCCAGCCCGCTGTATCCGTCCGGAGATCACGTCGCGGTGGCCGAGACCGGCATGAGCGACATGCCTGCCGAGCATGCCGTGCCGATGCCGGTACGCATATCGGAAGGGAGTACCGGTGCACCGTGGCCCTCGATCCATACTGAGCGGCTATCGCTCCGCGTCTGTAATTCTGCGCCGTTGCTATCGCTGAATTCTGAGGACCAGCGCGCCGCGGAGCAGTACAGAATTGCGCGCACGAAGATTCTTCAGCACCCCAGCCAACCATCGGTGATCGTTGTTTCCAGTCCCAGTATCGGCGATGGCAAGACCGTGAGTGCGGTGAATTTGGCGGCAGCGCTCGCCATGAAGAGCGACGAACAGATTCTGCTGATGGATGCCGACCTCCGCCGCCCAACCGTCCACGCGCGCCTTCATCTGCCTAAAGCGCCCGGACTTGCGGAGGTTCTGGCCGGAACATGCCGGTTTCAGGATGCTGTAGTTCGAATCGAACAGTTCCCCAACTTGTACGTGTTGACCTGCGGAGAGCCGCTTGGCAACGCGGCCGAACTGCTCGACTCTCCGGCTTGGCGTGCGCTGGCGGACAGTGTGCGCAGGCTTTTCCGGCGCGTAGTGGTGGACTCCCCTCCCATCGAAGCAGTGGCCGATTACGACCTTATCGCGCCTGTTTGCGATGGCGTGGTCCTGGTTGTGCGCCCCAACCACACAAACCGGACCCTCTGCCAGCGGGCGGTGGAGAAAGTGCGGCAGAAGATGATCGGCGTGTTGTTGAACGGCGTCGATGACTGGTTTCTCTGGAAACACTATTCGCCCCACTACTATTACCAGTACACGCAGAACACCGATCGAGAGTAGGAACAGAGATAGTGATGTACATTTTCGAGAAAATTCGCCGTGTGCTCCAGTGGCTCTGGGTTTGTTTCCTGCTGGGGAGCGGATCGCTGTGGTGGGCTAAGCGGCAGTTGCGCCGCAACGGCGCCATCGTGGTTCTGATGTTCCACCGGGTGCTCGGCGATGCGGAATATCAGCGGGCGCAGAGCCTTCCGGGAATCGTCGTGAGGCAACGTACGTTCGGCGAGCTCGCCGCGCATGCCGCGCGGAAGTATGAAGTGGTTGGCCTGGATGCGGCCGTGCCGGGTGAACCGGGCAAGAAAGTCCGCATCGCGGTCACCTTCGATGACGGCTGGTCCGACAACTTTACCAATGCGTTTCCCATCACGCATGCGCACGGGATCCCCGTAACCATATTCGTTTGTCCCGGACTGATTGGACAGGAATCTCCGTTTTGGCCGGAGCGTATCATCGGTCTGTTGCGCGCCACGCGGCCGGATATTCGGGACGCCGAAATTGAAGCGCTAATCGACAACCTCAAACGTTGGACACCGGAAGAGCGCACCCAGTTCATTACCACGCTCTCGACACTGGTCGGCCCGGACAGTACGCACGCCGAATCCTTGGGCGCGAACAACACATTGTCGTGGGATCGGATTGCCGCGTTAGAGGCGGCGGGTGTCGGGTTTGGCTCTCATACCCAAACCCACCAAATCTTGACGACGGTGCCGCTGGGCACCGCTCGAGATGAGGTCCGGGAATCTAAGGCCGCCCTGGAGAGCAACTTGAAGAGGTGTTGCGACCTGTTTGCGTATCCGAACGGGGATGGGTCTTCTGACACCCGGCGCATTTTGGCTGAAGAAGGCTTCCGGCTTGCCTTTACCAATGAGCGTGGCGCATGGCTGGCAGCTTGTGACCGGTTCGCCATCCCGCGTTCCAACGTTTACGAGAATAACGTGGCCGGTCTCCTCGGCCGCTTCTCGCCGGCGATGTTCGAGTACACGAGTTTCTGGAAAGTCTGGCGTGCGACGAAGCGGAGCTTGCGCCGGGAGGTCCGGACCCGCCGGCCCGCGCTGGCCAGCGTGGAGCAGAGCAAGAGCACTGCAGCCGAATCGCGGCTCGCGGGGACGGCGTGAGGACGTTGTGACGATCCTTCAACTGATTAGTAGCGAGGGTTACTACGGCGCCGAGAGCATGCTGGTGGCGCTGGCCCGCGGCTTATCCGATCTCGGACACAGATCGATCGTCGGCGTGTTCCGGGACTCCCGGTCGCCCCACACTGAAGTAGGGGATGAAGCGAAGCGCCAAGGGCTGGCGGTCGAGATCGTGCCTTGCGACGGGCGGTGGGACTGGCGAGCGGTGGGAAGAATCCGCGCACTGCTCGAGGCATACGACGTGGACATACTGCAACCGCACGGCTACAAAGCGGACCTCTACGGCTACGCGGCGGCGCGGCCGAATCGGGCCGCTCTGGTCGCCACGTCTCACAATTGGCCAAGTAGACGAGTCGCCATGCGCGTGTACGCCGCGCTCGACCGGCTGGTGTTGAGAAGGTTCGACAAAGTTGCCACACCCTCCCCCCTCGTGGCCCAAGCCCTGCGGCGCTCGAGGGTCCCTTCGGGCAAGGTGGCCACAATCCGGAACGGCGTGGATATTGCGCGTTTTCGCGGGGCCGCGCCGACATTGCGGAGCGAGCTTCCATGCGGCTCGAACCGGCTGGTGGGATTCGTCGGACGGCTTGTGCCCAGCAAGGGCGGGGCGCTCCTGCTCGAGGCCGCACGGAGCGTCCTGGCCGCGTATCCCGACACTACGTTCGTCCTGGTAGGAGAGGGCCCGGCGCGGAGTGATTGGGTAGCAATGGCGGACCGGCTTGGAATCCGCGCCAGCGTGGTGTTTGCCGGCTCCCGCGACGACATGCCCGGCGTGTATGCTTCGCTCGACATGGTGATCCTGCCGTCGCTTGTCGAGTCCATGCCGATGTGCCTTCTGGAAGCGCTGGCCGCAGGCACGCCAGTCATCGCGACGCGGGTGGGCGCCATCCCCGAGTTGATCGTTCCCGGCGTGACCGGTCTGCTGCTCGAGCCCGGTGACGCGGGCGCGCTCGCCGCGGGAATTCTCAGCCTCATCCGGAATCCGGCTCTTGCGCGCCGGCTCGGGAGGGAAGGGCAAGCGCACGCCGTCCGGAATTTCTCCGCTGAAGCAGTGGCAGAAAGCTACATCGAACTATATAAGCAAGCGCTGGCGGATCGCGCGAAACGCACACGAAGCGAGCGCGCCTGGCAGGTGAGCCGGACATGAGGCAAGATCAGACGGTTCAAATCTCGATCGTGGCGGCTTGCCGCAACGAGATCCGGCACATCCGGCCATTCTTGGAGTCGCTGCTTAGCCAGGACATGAACGGCCTCCGTTGGGAGGCGATCATCGCGGATGGCATGAGCGATGACGGGACACGCGAGGTTCTCGATGAATACGCGGCGCGCCACCCGGAGTTGCGCGTCCTTGCGAACCCCGGCCGGATCGTCTCGACGGGGTTGAATGCCGCCATACGCGCAGCGCGCGGCGAAATCGTCCTGCGGATGGACGCTCACACCTGCTACGCGCCGGATTACTGTTGGTGTTCGGTGGAGACACTGGAGCGCACGGGGGCCGATAACGCCGGCGGTCCGGCCAGGACGCGGGTGAGCGGGTCCCGCGCCAGCGCAGTGGCGGCTGCTTATCACTCGCGGTTTTCGACCGGCGGCGCCAGGTTTCACGACGAGAATTTCGAAGGGTGGGTGGATACCGTGCCCTATGGCTGCTGGCGCAAGGCCACGCTCGTGCGGCTGGGGCTGTTTGATGAAACGCTCGTGCGCAACCAGGACGACGAGCTGAACTTGCGGCTCCTTCGGGCCGGAGGAAAGATCTGGCAAAACCCGCAGATTCGGTCCTGGTATTCGCCGCGCCCGAGTCTCGCAGCGCTCTTCCGGCAATATTTCCAGTATGGGTATTGGAAAGTGGCCGTGATCCGAAAGCACCGGCTGCCGGGCTCGTGGCGTCACCTGGTGCCGGCTGTGTTCGTCTTGGGGAACGCGTTTTTGCTGGCTGCGATGGCCGTGGCGGCAGCGGCCGGCGTCCCGGATTGGTTCTACCGGATCGGCGCCCTGTGGCTGGCTCAAGCCGGCGCATATGCCGCCGCGAGCTTGACGGCTTCCGTCGCGGCCGCTTGGCGGCGCGGATGGGAGACTCTCCCCTATCTGCCGGCGGTCTTTTCCGCGTATCACTTTTCGTATGGTGCGGGATTTCTCGCCGGGCTGTTCCGGTTCTACTCGAAGCCGGGCAGCGCCCTCTATGGCGAGTCCGTGTTTACTCGGATCACTCGATAGGTTCGTATCAAGTCACTATGCGCAGAATCGTTGACATCATCATCTCGTTTGCGGCGCTTGTCCTTTTGAGCCCGCTGCTTGTGGTTGTTGCGGTGGCAATCATGATCGATTCGCCGGGCTCGCCTTTCTACCTGGGATGGCGGGCGGGTCTGGGCGGAAGAAACTTCAGGATGTGGAAGTTCCGGACGATGGTCAACGGCGCGGCCAAAATGGGGTCCATTACGGGGCGGAGCGACCGGCGTGTCACGCGCCTAGGCCGGCTCCTTCGCAAGACCAAGCTGGACGAGCTGCCGCAGTTCATCAATGTTCTCCTGGGCGATATGACGTTGGTGGGCCCGCGGCCAGAGTCTCCCGACATCGTGGCTCTGTACACGCCGAGCCAGCGCACGGTGCTCGCGGTAAAGCCGGGCGTCACCGGGCGGGTGCAGCTTGCGGTTGGGGAGGAATCGGAAACAATACCGGAAGGCGTTCCTCCGCAAGAGTACTACGTGCGGCACCTGATGGAGCCCAAGCTCCGGCTCGACCTCGAGTATTTGAGAGCCCGCACGCCTCTCTCCGACGCCCGAATCGTCTTCGAGACCGCGGCTGTCGTACTTCGATCGTTCATTGGGAAAAAACAACCTGGGTTCTAAGCGGTACACTTCACTTCTCAATTCGCAGGGGGGCAACTCATGAGCACAATGGAAGTTCCTTATCACCGTCCAACCATCGGTGAGGAAGAAATCGACGAGGTCGTGGCCACGCTGAAGTCGGGCTGGCTGACGACGGGACCGCGCACCGCGCAATTCGAGCAGGAGTTTCGGGAGTATGTCGGGGCCGGGCACGCGCTGGCGGTCAATTCCTGCACGGCTGGCCTGCACCTGTCGCTCGTGGCACTGAACATTGGTCCCGGCGCAGAAGTCATCACGACGCCCCTCACGTTCTGCGCGACTGTGAACACAATCCTGCACGCCGGCGCCACCCCGGTGCTGGCCGACATCCTGCCGGACGGAAACATCGACCCGGCTTCCATCGCCGCCCGGATCACCGGCCGGACCCGGGCCATAGTCCCCGTACACCTGGCTGGGCTGCCATGTGACATGGACGCCATCTGGGCGCTGGCGAAGCGGCACAACCTTTGCGTGATCGAGGACTGTGCCCACGCCGCCGGCTCGCGCTATCGCGGCTGGCCGATCGGCGCCGGGAACCCCGAAACAGGCGATCACAGCGATGTCTGCGCTTTCAGCTTCTACGCGACCAAAAACCTGACCACGGGCGAAGGCGGAATGGTGACCACACATAGCGAAGCGGTGGCGGATTCGCTGAAGATCCTCTGCCTGCACGGCATCAGTAAGAATGCCTGGAACCGCTACTCGGACCGCGGGAATTGGTATTACGAGGTGCTGGCCCCCGGATTCAAGTACAACCTCAGCGATATTCAATCGGCCATCGGGATCCACCAGTTGCGAAAGCTGGAAGGTTTCATCAAGGCGCGCACCCGATACGCAGAACTTTACAGCCAATTGCTTGGAGACACCGAGGAGCTCGAGCTTCCCGGTGATAAGCCCGATTGCCGCCACGCCTGGCACCTGTACATGCTTCGCCTGAATTTGGAGAAGCTCGCTATCAGCCGCGACGAATTCATCAAGGAATTGCGGGAAAGGGGAGTCGGCACGAGCGTGCACTTCATTCCCATTCCTCTGCATCCGTTCTTCGCCCAGTTCGCCGGCCGTCCCGAGAACCAATGCCCGCGGGCGCTGGCTTTGTATCCCCGGCTCATTTCCCTGCCCCTCTACCCGGCGATGACAGCAGAGCAGGTCGAGCATACGGCCGATTCTGTCAAAGCCATCGCGCAGAAGTTCCGCGCCAGCAAGCCGGTCGCTATGATCGCCGGGGCGCGGGTCTGATTCCGGCCCACGCCTCTGAAAGGGGATCCAAAATGCACACGATACCGTTCAATGGAAAAGAGAATAGCGGTTCCGCCGGTTTCCGGCCCCGTCTGGTCGCGCTGCTAAAAGAATCCGCGAGGGACAAAGGACGCCCGCGTCACAACGCCTTCGATGTCGCGATCCGGGTGCTGGCGGATTTTGTCATCGTGCAGACGGCCATGCTGGCCGCGCTCGTGGCCATGGCCTTACGCCTGCACGCCACGCCCGAGCAGTCCATCGAGATGCAGCTCGCCGTATTGCGCGGCTTCCACATCCATGTGTTCCTGCCGCTTTCGGCGCTGTTCCCGTGCGTATATGCGCTGAGCGGCCTGTACACAAGATCGCGAGCGTACAGTATCGCCCCGAAGCTCCGCCGCGCCGCGGCTGCCGCCGGCCTCAGCGCGCTCGGGCTAATTTACGCCACTTTTCTCGTGAATCGCGCGGATGTGCTGCCACGGACCACTGCAGTGGTTTTCTCCGTGCTCGTGGTTGTCGCGACACCCGGGATCCGCTGGCTCAAGCACACGCTGTTCGAGAGCGAGACCGGATGGAACCGCCCCGCCGAGTGGCTCGAACAGGAGGCCGTTCTGGTGGTAGGCGGAGCGGGTTATATCGGATCGATCGTGGTCCGCAAGCTCCTGAAGCGCGGGTACCACGTTCGGGTGCTCGATAGCCTAGTCTACGGCGACGCGGCCATAAAAAACGTGCTTTCGCATCCCCGGCTGGAATTCATTCAAGGGGATTGCCGCAATATACAAGACATCGTCGGCGCGATGTCGGGAGTCCGGTCCGTGATTCACTTGGCCGCGATCGTCGGCGACCCGGCGTGCGATTGCGACCACAAGACGACCAGGGAAATCAATTATGCCGCGACTCGAATGATGATCGAGATCGCCAAAGGCGGGCACGTGGAGCGATTCATCTTCGCTTCGAGCTGCAGCGTCTACGGCGCGTCCGACGAGATCATGGATGAGAATTCCGAGGTCGAACCGCTCTCGCTGTATGCGGAGACGAAGGTGGATTCCGAACGAGCGCTTTTGGACGCGGCGACCGATGAATTCCATCCCACGATCCTGCGGTTCTCAACGATATTCGGACTCGCGCCCCGGCCCCGGTTCGATCTCGTCGTAAACCTGCTGACCGCGAAAGCCCGGCAGGAGGGAGTCGTCACCATCTATAACGGCCAGCAGTGGCGCCCGTTTCTCCATGTCGCGGATGCGGCTGAAGCGATGATCCGGGTCCTCGAAACACCCGTTCAGGTAGTTGGGGGCCAGGTTTACAACGTTGGGGACGACAGGTTGAATCACACCCTGACCGACGTGGCCACGAAGATTCTCGAAGTGTTCCCAGCCACCAAGGTCGAACACATCGAGAACGCCGACCGCCGCAACTATCGCGTATCGTTCCGAAAGATCCGGAGCCAGGTTGGCTTCACCTGTTCCAAGACGCTCGAAGATGGCATCCGGGAATTGAAAGACGCATTCGATAGGGGCGCAATTTCGGACTACCGCGATCCTTTGTACAGCAACGTGAGATACCTGCAAAAGTACGGATGCCCGCTGCAAGAGGACGCCACCGGCAGACAAGTTATGGCGGCGCTAGCCCAAAAGGCTTCGTAGAGCGCAGCAGGCGCGGCGGTTCAACACAGAGATGACCAATACACGAATCTTTCGCGACAAGACATTGGTATCGGTGATCATTCCCATGCTGAATGAGGAGCGGGTCATCGGGCAATGCCTTCAGTCGCTGGTGCGGCAGGACCTCCCGGCCGATCTCTTCGAAGTCATTCTGGTCGATAACGGGTCTACTGACCGCAGCATCGAGATCGCCAGCTCTTATGAGCAATCGTTGACCTTGATCATCCTGCGCAAAGAGGGCGCCCACGTCTCCGGCCTTCGGAATCTCGGAGCCGCGTCGGCCAACGGCGAGTTCCTCGCATTCCTGGATGCCGATTGCGTCGCTCCGCCGGATTGGCTCAGGCGCGCATTAGAACTGCTGCGAGCGGACGGTTCCGGCGTGATGGGCTCGTTTTACAGAGTCCCGGCGGCTTCCTCTTGGGTTGCCAAGACCTGGTATGAAGATCTGCCGGCGATGAAGAGCGGCCCGGTCTCCTATGTGCCGGCGGGAGATCTCCTGGTCAGCCGCAATGCGTTCCTGAAACTCGGCGGCTTCGACCAAACCATCGAGACCAGCGAGGACTGCGAGTTCTGCCAGCGCGCGGCGGCCGCGGGTCTGCGCGTCGTGGCCGTTCCCCAGTTGAGCGTAGTGCACCTCGGGACGCCGCAAACTGTATCCGCGTTTTACCGGAAGCAGCGGTGGCACGGAACGCATGTGCACAAGGTGTTTCTCAAAGATATCGCGCATTCTCGAAACGCCAAGACGGTTCTCTTCACCCTGTACGCCCTCGGCTGCCTGCTGGCGGCCGCGGCCAGCGTGCCTATAGCCTTGTTGTCATCGAACATTGCAGCGCTTTTCGTGGCGCCTCTTTGTCTCCTCGCCGGTTCGTTTCTGTTGTCCGTGCGCGCCGCAGCACAACGGCGGCGATGGCGCATTCTGGCGCCCCTGACGCTCTTGTACGCCGTCTACGGAGTGGCCCGTGCGACGTGTTTTCTTGGTATCACTAGCGCCCGGAGAGCCCAACCCGTGTCCCGCGGCGCCCTGGATGGGACTCTTCGAAACCGCGCCGCAGCCGAAAGCCTAAAGTAATCCATGCGAATGCACACTGGATCCGTTGGCGCCGTCGAGGAAGTGAGCGGCGGCGTGCGAGCCGCCTCGGAGCCCTCCGAAGAGGCCATGAGGGGACAGGTTCAGCCGCCCGCAAACGGTGATGGCCAGAAAGCCCGTACGGCCGGATCGCGAACTGCTACCGGTGAGCTGAAGGATCTCTTACATCACTCCACTCACTACCTGGCCGGCCTCATCGGCAGCCTGGGACTCGGCTTCGTCTCCTTCCCGATCTACACGCGCGTGTTCTCGGTCGCCGACTACGGGATGATCGATCTCGCCCAAAAGGTCCTGCTCCTGCTCACGGCGGGCTCGAAGATGGGGCTGCAAAACGCCGCGCTGCGTTTCTACGATGGACGCGCCTTTGTCACGGACTCGCGGGCCGCCGACCGGTATTACTCGACGATGTTCTTCGGCATGGCGTTATCCGCCAGCGCTGCGACCGCCATTTTCTTGGCCGCGGTTCGGCCCGCCACCGGCTGGCTGATCGACGCCCCCCTGGCCGCACTGCTCAGCCTGGCCGCGGTGATGGTTTTCTTGCGGCCGATGCAATCCATGCTGTGGTCGTTCCTGCGCATTGAACAACGTACCAAAGCGTATAGCGCCACCACGGTATCGATCAAGGCGGCGACGATTTTGGCCGTGTGCCTCCTTCTGCACTGGACCGGACGGAGGGCGCAAACCTATTTCATCGGCGCAATCATTGTAGAGGCAGCGGCCGTCGCGCTCTTGAGCCTGCTGCTGTTCCGCCGCGGAGTCCTCCGGCCAAGTACGTTCGACCCGGCCCTGTTTCGTGCCGGGATTGTGTTCGGCTTGCCCCTGATTGTGTACGAGATCGCCGCCATTGTTCTCGATTCGGGAGATCGCGTTTTGGTGCGGAACTATTTGGGCGCGAACGCTCTCGGCTATTATTCCGTGGCCTACGGTTTGTCCCAATATGTGAATGAACTTCTGATCACTCCTCTGAACCTTGCGCTCTTGCCCATTTACATGCGGCTATGGACAACCGAGGGGCGTGAGAAGACGATCGGCTTCCTGAGTGTAGGTCTGGACCTGTTCCTCATGGCAGCCGCCGGGGTGTTCGCGGTGGCCGCGGTGACGGCGCATGATGCCTTATTCTTTCTCGCATCCGTAAAGTATCGTGGTGCCGACGGCCTGATTCCGATTATTGTGGCCGGACTTCTGATCTACACCACTCACGTATTCTTGAGTGCCGGTCTGCTGATTCATAAGAACACGCTGACGATGGCGAAACTGCTGCTCTGGTCCGCTCTCCTGAATATCGCCTTGAATTGCTTGCTGCTGCCAAGGATCGGGTTGCAGGGCGCCGCGATCGCCACGCTGTTGAGTTATGTTTTTTGCATCCTCTTGCTGGGACGCGCCTCTTTCCGGCTGCTTCCCCTCACGCTCAACCTGCCCGCACTTGGAAGATACTTACTTGCTTCCGCCGTGACTTGCGGAGCCGTGTACCGCGTCCAACTGGGACCGCATTTTGTAAATCTCGTGGGCAAGGCTGCTTTAGCGTTGGCCGTATATGGCGGGGTCCTCTACCTGTTGGATGGACGGTTCCGGCAAGGCGCCGCGTACGTGCTGCGGGGTGGGTGGCGGAGCCGCGATCTCGACAGCATTGAAGGGTAGGTAACACCAGCCGCGGAGGCGACCGATATGAGAGCCATATCCATCGGATATCATGACGTGGACGACGGACGGCAGGTTTCTGATTGTCCTCTCCTGCCAGAAACTGCCATGTGGTACAAGCTCGGCCGCCGTGAGTTCCACGAACATCTCGCATCAATTCGTCAGCAAGGACCGCAGATTTCTGTCCGCACGATTGACCGCTTCCGCAGGTGGGAGCGCTGGACCCCGGTTTTCCTCACGTTTGACGATGGCGCACTGAGCGCATACACGGTTGTCGCCGATGAGCTGGAGCGACACAACTGGCGCGGACACTTCTTCATCACTACGGATTGGATTGGACGGCCAGGCTTCCTTGACCGGCGGCAGATCCGCGAGCTGCGCGCGCGCGGGCACGTCGTCGGAAGCCACACTTGTTCGCACCCGGAAAGGATGTCGCGTCTCTCATGGAGCGAGCTCGTGAGGGAATGGTCGGATAGCTGCGCCATTCTGAGTGACATATTGGGAGAGCGCGTGAAGGCCGCCTCGGTTGCCAATGGCTACTATTCGAGCAAGGTCGGAAGAACCGCGGCAGCTTCCGGAATCGAGGTTTTGTTTTCATCCGAACCCATCGCGTCCGCCTCGGTGCTGGACGGCTGCTTGATCCTGGGGCGTTACTCGATTCAGAGGCATACGCCTCCCGCCATCTCCGGCGCCATTGCGGCCGGAAGCAGATGGCGCCGCTGGCAGCAGACCGTGCTTTGGCAGGCGAAGAAGCCGGTCAAAGCGCTCACAGGCGAATCGTATCTTAGGATACGGCGTCTCATTTTAGCTCGAGAACTTCAGGAGGGGTCCGCTGGAATCAGGCGTGCGCAGTACTTCGACTGAACCGGCAAGTTGTCCTGATTCGCTGCCATGACTTACATCCAACCCATTTTCCCTGCGCTGTTCGTCATCGCTTTTGTCGCATTGGTCCACTACTGGCGGTTCGCTAAGTTGAGGAAGCCTTATGTTCTGGGCCTCGCAATCGTTGCGCTCTTTCTGTTTTCGTGGCCTCCCATGGCGTGGTTGCTGTCTCGTCCGTTTGAGTCCCCTTATGCACCTGAGCGGCCTCCGGCAGGCGATGCGCAAGCGATCGTTGTCCTCGCATCGTCGGTCTGCCCTCCTTGCCTTCCCATGGCCTCGCCCAGGCTGGGAAGCGATACTTACGAGCGTGTCCAATATGCCGCATGGTTGCACACGCACTGGCGGGCCTTGCCGGTGTTGGCCTGCGGGGGAACGGGCACGTTCGGAGACACCGCGCCGGCGTCGTCGGTCACTATGGGAGAGGCTCTCGAACGAGAAGGCGTCCCGGCCTCGGCCATTTGGGCCGAAGAGCGGTCACATTCCACTCATGAGAATGCAGTCTATGGGGCCGCGCTCCTGAAGCAAAGGGGAATCCGTAACATCGTTCTGGTGACGGATGCATACCACATGCTGCGAGCCAGGAAGTGCTTTGAAAAAGAGGGACTCAAGGTACTTCCGGCTGCGTGCGGGTTTCGCACCTATCATGGGTTCCATCTCCAGGACCTTTTGCCCGGATCGGAGCCCATCTCCTGGAATGAGGACATCGCGCACGAATCAGGCGCATTGATCTGGTACTGGATTCAAGGCTGGATTTGATGGAAGAGTCATCCGCTGTGTGCGAAGCCGCGCAGAGCGTCTGTGGTATGAGCTCGGAAGAGCATCCGATGGAAAGACCCCGGCACATACTGTACCTGATTGATAACCTGTGGGGCCCTGGGGGCGCCGAAGGGGTACTGCTGCGGACCGTGCGGCTGCTGCCGCAAGAACGCTACCGCTGTTCGATCGGTACGTTCCGGCTGCGGCCGGAGGCGCCCATGCTCAACAACCTTCCCTGCCCCGTGCACGAGTTCCCAGTCGAGCACACCCTTAGCGTGGCGGCGCTCCGTGCGGCGATAAAACTTCGGGAATTCATCCGCTCCGAGAAGGTGGATATCGTTCATACTTTCTTTGAAACCGCCGACCTGTTGGGAGGGCTGGTCGCAAGACTAAGCGGCTGCCCGGTGCTGGTTTCGAGCCGGCGCGACATGGGTATCCTGCGAGCGGCAAAGCACCGCTTTGCCTACCGCCTGCTGCATCCCCTTTTCGACCAAGTACAGGCCGTTTCGGGCGCGGTGCGCGATCACGCGATTCGAACCGAAGGGCTCGATCCCAAGAAGGTCGTCACGATTCCCAACGGAATTGAGATCGAAAGAATCACCTCCGCAAACGGGCACATGGCGCTGCGAAAATCGCTCGAAATCGGCGACGCCTGGCCGCTCATCATTACCGTGGGTCATATCCGGCGCGTAAAAGGGATCGACGTGCTCATTCACGCGGCGGCAGAGGTGTGCGGGGAGTTTCCGAAAGCCACCTTCCTGATCGTAGGTGGCGTCAATGAGCCCAACTACGAACGTGAGCTGCAGGAACTGGTGAAACAACTGGGTCTCGAGCGTAATGTGAGATTCCTGGGCGCGTCGGACAAGGTTTGGCCGCTTTTGAAGGCGTGCGACATTTTCTGCCTCCCTTCCCGCAGTGAGGGGATGTCCAACGCGCTGCTGGAAGCGATGGCATGTGGCCTGCCGTGCGTCGCTACCGCCGTGGGTGGAACACCGGAAGTGCTCGAAGACGGTGAGACCGGTTACCTCGTTCCGGTTGAGAACCCTAACGCAGCCGCTGAGAAGATCATGCGGCTGCTCAGGAGCCCTGACGAGGCGCACAAGATGGGCCAGGCCGCTCGCCGGGTGGTGGAGGAACGCTTCTCGGTCGAACGGATGGTCAATGAAATGGTTAGCAGGTATGACGGGCTGAGCGTCCCCGGCAGGAGACCATTCCGCCGCGTCCTTTCCGCCCTCCTCCGGAGAACATCGTAGCTAGCTTCGACATAACCGCAATGATCTCGACACAAAGGGAGCCTGAGGCAGCTCGTATCCCGGGGTTCCCGGACGAATCCAAAGCGATTCACGGAGCATGGATCGCAACCACTGAGGAGTTCCGGCAACTCAGTGGCGAGTGGCTGGATCTGTTCCGGTGCGCGGGGCTGGAAAACGTTTTCCTCAGCTTCGAATGGATGTTCACGTGGTGGAAACATTGGGGAAAGAACCGGCAACTGGCCATCATCACCGTGCGTGATGCACAAAACCGGCTAGTTGCCCTGGCGCCGTTCTGCATTGGGCGCTCCTTTCCGGCTGGCCTCGGCGCACGCCGCCTCTCGTTCCTCGCGGACACGCACGTCGGCTCGGATTACCTGAACATCCTGACGCAGCCCGGATGGGAGCAGGCTGCGGTTGAAGAGATTGGGCGCATGTTGTTCCGCCATCGCCGCGAATGGGATTACATCGAGCTGCGCGACGCCGAGGATGCGCCGCTGCTCACGGCCTTGTGCGCGCATCTAGAAGACCGGGGCATGGCCTTGGATAAGGCGGCTGCGTCCGTCTGCCATCACACCCCGCTTCCGGCCTCGTTTGAGGAATATCTGGCGGGTATAAGCAGTAAACTGCGGTCCAATTTCCGGTACGACTGGCGAGCGATTCAGCGCGAGGGGCAAGTGGAATTCATCGCCCTGTCGAACGCCGCCGGCCTGGAGCGGTATTTTCCGGATCTTCTCCGGCTCCACAGTATGCGTTTCGAGCAGCGCAAGGAAGAAAGTGCGTTCCTGAAACCCGGTGTGCCGGCGTTTCACATGGATGCGCTCGAAGCACTCGCGGCCCGCGGATGGGCGAGGCTCTTCTTGTTGCGGGTTAATGGCGAAACCGCCTCCGCACTCTATGGGTTTTCAATTGGCAAGACGTTTCAGTTCTATCAATGCGGCATGCACACTGGCTGGCTTCGCCGGGGCGTCGGACAGCTTATGATCGGCACCACGATCCAGGAGGCCATTCGTACGGGGCACAGGGATTTCGATTTCCTGCGCGGGGACGAGCCTTACAAGGCCAGGTGGGCCGGGCAGTCGCGCCGGACCGTCCGGGCACTACTATTCGATAGAAGGCCGGCGAGCCTGGCGGCATGGGCCATGTTCCGGGCGGCTTCGGCGGTGCGGCGATGGTCGCTTCAGGCCAGCAACAACGGTCGTGGGGATTGATGCTCGCGCTGCTGAATTCCGCTCGAAGCTTGCGCTTCGGTGATGGATATGCTGTTGAGCGTCCCCGACAGAGGGCCGTTCCGCCGCGTCTTTTCCGCCCTCTGCTGGCGAGCGTTGTAGCTGGCTTCGACATGACCGCGCTGATATCAACACAGATGAAGCCCGCAGTGCCCCCTATTTCCGAATTCCCGGACGAATCCAAAGCGATTCACGGAGCATGGATCGCAACCACTGAGGAGTTCCGGCAACTCAGTGGCGAGTGGCTGGATCTGTTCCGGTGCGCGGGGCTGGAAAACGTTTTCCTCAGCTTCGAATGGATGTTCACGTGGTGGAAACATTGGGGAAAGAACCGGCAACTGGCCATCATCACTGTGCGTGACGCACAAAACCGGCTAGTTGCCCTGGCGCCGTTCTGCATTGGGCGCTCCTTTCCGGCTGGCCTCGGCGCACGCCGCCTCTCGTTCCTCGCGGACACGCACGTCGGCTCGGATTACCTGAACATCCTGACGCAGCCCGGATGGGAGCAGGCTGCGGTTGAAGAGATTGGGCGCATGTTGTTCCGCCATCGCCGCGAATGGGATTACATCGAGCTGCGCGACGCCGAGGATGCGCCGCTGCTCACGGCCTTGTGCGCGCATCTAGAAGACCGGGGCATGGCCTTGGATAAGGCGGCTGCGTCCGTCTGCCATCACACCCCGCTTCCGGCCTCGTTTGAGGAATATCTGGCGGGTGTGAGCGCCGATCTGCGGTCCAGTTTCCGGCGCCGCTGGCGAGCGATTCAGCGCGAGGGGCAAGTGGAATTCATCGCCCTGTCGAACGCCGCCGGCCTGGAGCGGTATTTTCCGGATCTTCTCCGGCTCCACAGTATGCGTTTCGAGCAGCGCAAGGAAGAAAGTGCGTTCCTGAAACCCGGTGTGCCGGCGTTTCACATGGATGCGCTCGAAGCACTTGCCGCCCGCGGGTGGGCCAGGCTCTTCTTGCTGCGGGTTAATGGCGAAACCGCCTCCGCACTCTATGGGTTTTCAATTGGCAAGACGTTTCAGTCTTATCAATGCGGCATGCACACTGGCTGGCTTCGCCGGGGCGTCGGACAGCTTATGATCGGCACTACGATCCAGGAGGCCATTCGTACGGGGCACAGGGATTTCGATTTCCTGCGCGGGGATGAATCTTACAAGACCGACTGGGCCAAGCAGTCGCGCCGAACCATCCTGCTACGGCTATTCGATAGAAGGCCGGCGAGCCTGG
>CAWIHA010000004.1:0-57810 GCA_963835855.1 Bryobacterales bacterium
CTCGGCTTATGTTGCGGGCAAGGCGCTGCTCGGCGAGGATGCGAACGATCTGGTTGCACTGCTGGCGGGCTGGAGCGTTTATACCTGGTTGGCCGGCTTCGCCGTGCGCTGGCCGGTGAATTACCCGGTGGTGTACGCGGCTGCGCTTGGGGTTGTCATTTCCTTGAAGCGCGACGTTGCCGCTCGTTGTCTGCGCCGCTGCGCGGCCCTGTTCCGTCCGGCCGCACTGCCGCGGTGGAGCGAGCGAGTCGCGCTTGCGCTAATAGCGTTCGTTTTGATCGCGCACTGGCTGGTTGCGTTGAAGCCGGAAGTCAGCGCCGACGGCCTCGCCATGCATCTCGCGATTCCCGCGTCGATCGCTGCCCATCACCAGTTCGTGTTTGATTTCAAGCACACCACTTGGGCCCTGATGCCGATGGGGGCCGACTGGGGATATACGGCCGTCTACTTGATCGGCGGCGAATACGCGGCGCGCCTGTTGAACCTGAGCGCTCTGTTCGTGGTCACGGGCTTGTTATTCTCCGTGATCCGGCGCTGGCTGCCGATGGCGCCATCGCTGCTGCTCACGGCGATGTTCGCGGCAACCCCGTTAGTGCAGCTTGTCACCGGCTCTCTGCTGGCGGAAAACATTTGGGCGGCGCTACTTCTCGGCGCGGTAGTCGAGTTGTGGCAATACCACGAGAAGGGTCGTGCGCGCGATTTGTATGCGATGGCCGTGCTGCTGGGCGCCGCGATGACGGTGAAATTCGGCGCGCTGGCATTTGCCGCGGCCGCCGTTCCGCTCGCCGGCGCCGAGGTCTTCCGCAGACGAAAGGCATCGAAGGTGGCCATACCGGCCGCGCTTGCGCTCGCATTGCTGTTCCTGTTCGGCGCGCCGTCTTATCTCACCGCGTACTGGAAGTCCGGGAACCCGGTCTTCCCCTTCATGAACAAGGTTTTCAAATCCCCGTACTACGATTCCAAAGTGTCCTTTCACGATAGCCGTTTCCCCCGGATGTCATTGCGCCCCGGGATATTGTACGACCTCACGTTCCATAGTAATCAATACTTCGAGGGGCAGAACGGAGGCTTTGGGTTTCAGTACCTCGCGCTGCTGCCGCTTTGCCTGTTGGTGCTCGGCCGCGGATGGCGGTATGAGGGATGGAGCACGCTGCTGATTTCGCTCGTAACCGTGGCAGCGACGTTCCGCGTCCAAAGCAACCTGCGGTATCTTTACCCGGTCCTGCCGCTGTTTACCATCCTGATTGCGCGCACAATCGCATCGCTGCGCTCGATTGAGCGCGAGCTGTATGTTGCCGCCCTCTCCGTCGCGCTTGTGGCCACACTCCTGAATGTCCACTTCCTGCCAGCCGCGGGCTGGAATCACGGCGAATTTTTCATCGACCCCCTGTTTCAACGGGCAGAAATCAACAATTACCGCAATTCCTCGGTGCCGGTGCGCGGCATTGTCGATTACTTGAACCGCGCGCATCCTGATGAGCCCGTCGTGTTCATCGAGAGCGCACAGATAGCCGGCTTGCGCGGGCAGGCGTTCACCAATGGTTGGCACAACACCCCGTTTTGGCTGCGCATCCTCGCGGCGGGATCCGCCGAAGACTGCCTGAAGCTGATGCGGGAGCTCGGGCTGCGATACTTCATCGCTCCAACTCCCAACAGCGGCAGGCCAGTGCGTCCTCCTGCGCTCCAAGTTTTCTTGAGGGACTATACTCAGCCGGAGCGCGAGTTCGGCACGTATTACGTGGCGCGACTGAAAGCTGGCTATGCGGAGGCTTTAGGCCCCGTGCCGGCGGGTATCTATGACGATGTGAGTTCCAGTATCGCTTTCTCCGGGAATTGGACGTACGATTGCAGCTTCCCGAGCGCCGCGAATGGCACCATCGCGTATTCGAATGACGCCAGCGCGAGTTTCCGGTTTCAGTTCCATGGAAACGAGCTGACTTACGTTTACACTAAGGCGTTCAACCGCGGCATGGCCGAAGTTGTCATCGACGGCGCGAGCAAGGGCCAGCTCGATCTCTACTCGCCCCAGATCGAATGGCAGGTGAGCACGACTTATAGGGGGCTAGGGCCGGGAGCGCACAGGCTCGAAGTTCGTCTCCTGCCGAAGCGCAATCTGGCCTCACAAGGCGGTTTCATTGATCTGGATGAGCTGATCGTGCGCTGAGCGCGGAGCCGCGGTGCGGACTACTCGCCTCCGGCGGCGTCCTTCTCCATGCCCATCTGCGACAACCGGTAGCGCAATGCGTTTCGGGTCAACCCGAGCAACCGCGCGGCTTGGCTCTTGTTGCCCTCGGCGCGGCGCAGCGCCTCTCGAATAATCGCCTGCTCGTGTTCGTCGAGGGTCATTCCTTCGGGGAGGAAATCTCCGGACGCAAGCTGGTGCGCTCGCGACGCGGTGTCGAGCCGGATATCGGCGGCCTCGAGCCGTGTGCCCGCCGAAAGCACGATGCTGCGCTCGATCACGTTCTCCAGCTCGCGCACATTTCCGGGCCAGTGATAGCTCATGAGCCGCTGAATGGCTTCTTCGCTGATGGATTCCACCCTGCTCCCAACCGCCGGCGCGAGCTTCTTGACGAAGTGCTCGGCCAGAAACGGAATGTCCTCGGGACGCGCCCGCAGGGGCGGGATGTTGATGGGCACGACATTCAGGCGGTAATAAAGATCTTCGCGGAAAGTGCCCTGCTCGAGCGCGGCGCGGAGGTCCTGGTTGGTCGCCGCGACGATGCGCACGTCGATGTGCCGGATCTTATTGCTACCCAGCCGCTCGAACTCGCGCTCCTGCAAGATCCGGAGCAGCTTCACTTGGATGGACGGCGGGACGTCGCCGATCTCGTCGAGAAACACGGTGCCCGTGTCGGCCTGCTCAAACTTGCCCGGTTTGGACGCATTTGCGCCCGTGAATGCGCCCTTCTCATAACCGAAGAGCTCGCTTTCCATCAGATTTTCCGGGAGCGCCGTGCAATTGATCTTCACGAACGGGCGGTCTGAGCGCGGCGAGTGGAAGTGGATGGCGCGAGCAATCAGGTCCTTTCCGACGCCGCTCTCGCCAGCGAGAAAAACCGTTGCCCGGGTGGGGGCGACCCGCTCGACGGTCGCGAAAATCTCCTGCATCGCCGGGCTCCGCCCGATGATGTTGTCGAACTCGTAGCGACGGCCGAGTTCCTCGCGCAGCTTGCGGTTCTCGTCCTGGAGCGCGCTAACCTCCAGCGCTTTCCGGACCACCGTCATCAGGTGATCGAGCGAGAACGGCTTCAACAGGAAGTCCGCCGCGCCTTTCTTCATCGCATCGACGGCGGTCTCGATCGTTCCGAACGCAGTCATGACGATGATGGGCGTGCGCGTGTTCTGGCGGCGTATGAGCGAAAGCAACTCCAGGCCATCAATGCCTGGCAAGCGCAGATCGGTGAGGACCAGATCGGCGCGGTCGGCCATCTTGATCGCGTCTTCGGCTGAACCAGCCTGCTCCACCTCGAAATCGGCCGAGCGGAGCTGCAGTTCCAAGACGCGCCGCAGCTTCTCCTCATCCTCGACGATCAAGATCCTGTTTTTCATGGACGCCGCAATTCATCGCCCTTCGGCGGGTAGAGACACGCGAAACACGCTGCCTTTGCCAAGCTCGCTTTCGACCGTCATTTTACCGCCGTGCAGGTCAACGATCTTGGAAACGACCGCAAGACCCATGCCCATGCCCTCCTTCTTGGTGGTGAAAAAGGGATTGAAGATGTTCTCCAAATACTCCGCGCCGATGCCCACGCCGCGGTCGATCACCGAAATTTCGACGCCGCTCGCCGACGGCCGTGTCTTCACCGTGATCGCGCCCCCAGCGGGCGTTGCCTGCGCCGCGTTGAGCAGCAGATTATAGAAGACCCGTTCCATCAGCTCGGCATCGAAGGCGAAGGGGCGGATGTCAGGCGAATAGTTTTTGTATACGGTGACGTCATAGGGGGGTGTGTTGCGCTCGAGCTGCGAAATGGCCCGGTCGATGACCTCGGCAAGCTCGGCGGTTTCGAGCTTCAGTTCCAATGGCCGCGCGAACTCGAGGAAACGCGTCACCAGCGAGTTCGTGCGGTCGACCTCGCTCGAGATGAATCCAGCCAATTCGCCTGCGATATCGCCAGCGGTAGGCAGGTTCTTCAGCAGCATTTCCGAGGATGCCTTGATGGTCCCGAGCGGGTTGCGAAGCTCGTGCGCCAGACCAGCCGAAAGCTGGCCCAGCGCCGCGAGCCTCTCGGAACGCCGCACGGCAGCTTCAGCCTCTTCGAGGTTGCGGTTCGCTTCAGCAAGCTGTCTGGCTGCGGCCTGGGCGCGCCGCGCCTCCATCCGGTTTGCTTCGGCCAAGCGTTGAGTGAGGTAGCCGATAACCGCCAGACAGATAAGCCGGAGGGCGAGCTCGGGAACCTGGTCGGCCGGAATGGTGTATCGCTCCCAATCGATCTCCAGCAGGAACGAGAGATAGGTGACGCACGCGAGCACGGTGAACAGGAAGGTTCCGGTGACGCCGAGCGTCGTTGCGGCCGAGACCACCGGGATCAGCAGGATCCAGTAGTAACTGCTCGTGATTCCGCCAATCACGCCCCCGGAATCCCAGATGATTGCGGCTCCCAGCGCCAGCTTCGCCAGGTTGGCGACGACGCTGCCGCGCGCAGTCGCCAGGGATGGCACCTTCGGCTCGGCAACCTGCAGCACGGCCAGCAGGAACAGCAGGGTGATGAAATGGCCATCGCGCACCGGCCCGGTCATGGCCATGATCGCGAACAGCAGGAGCCAGATCAAGTCGCGTACGCGGACCCAGTCGGCCGAACGGAAGCGTGCCACGGTGCCATCTTATCGTAGGGGGACTCCTCCTGCCGGGCCGCGGTTGTGCCAGAATGGAGTCTTCTCCCCACCATGAGTTATTCAGAATCCGTGCCCGGCGAATTAGAAGCGGTTGCGCCTGCGGCCGATGATGCCTCCTCCGAATCAGGTCCAGGCGAATGGCGCGCCGGCGCGCCTGCCGTGTCCGCCGATGACGCTTCATTTGGAGCGATCCTATCTGAATTCGAGGATTCACGCCGCCAGACATCCGAGAGGCAGAGCGCGAGCCGCCGTGGCACGGTCGTCGCCATTTCGGCCGAGGCCGTAATCGTTGACATCGGCTACAAAACCGAGGGCATGATCCCAGTCGAGGAATTCCGCGATCCCTCAGGCCAGCTCGAGGTCAAGGTCGGCGATCAAATCGTCATTTCCATCAAGGGGCGCGACCCGGCGGGATATTACCTGCTCTCAAAGATCAAGGTCGAGCGGCCCAAGGACTGGGCCTCGCTCGAAAAGGCGTTCGCCGAGAAGCGCTCGATCGCTGGCGTCGTGACCGGAGTCGTAAAAGGCGGGCTGAGCGTGGACGTCGGCGTCCGCGCATTCCTTCCAGCCTCGCGCAGCGGTGCCAAGGATGCGGCCGCGATGGAGGCGTTAACCGGCCAGGAGATCGCCTGCAAGATCATCAAGCTCGATGTAGCGGACGAGGATGTTGTCGTCGATCGCCGCAGCGTGCTCGAAGAGGAAGAAGCAAGCACGCGGCAGCAAGCGTTCAATGCTCTTAGAGAGGGCGCGGTTGTTCGCGGCGCCGTGCGCACACTGACGGATTTCGGCGCGTTCCTCGATCTTGGCGGCATCGATGGCCTGCTGCACGTCACCGACATGTGCTGGGGGCGTGTTAACAAGCCTGCGGATGTGCTCAACGCCGGCGATGAAGTTGACGTCCAGATTCTCAAAATCGACCGCGAGAATCGCCGCATTTCGCTAGGTCTCAAACAGCTCACGCCGGATCCGTGGGCGCTGGCGCCGGAAAAGTACAGGGCTGGGAACCGCGTCAAAGGCAAGGTCACGCGCGTGGCCGACTTCGGCGCTTTCGTCGAACTGGAGCCTGGCGTCGAGGGCCTGATCCACGTCTCCGATCTTTCCTGGTCGAAGAAGGCGCGCAAGCCCAAGGACGTCGTGAAGCCCGGGGAACTGGTTGAGGTGGTCGTGATCAACGTGAGCGCCGCCGAGCGGCGCATCGGCCTCAGCCTGAAGCAGGCGCTTGGCGATCCGTGGGACGACGCGGCCCAGAAATTCCAGGCGGGCAGCGTGGTCGAGGGCCGTGTGAAGAACCTGGCGAAGTTCGGCGCATTTGTCGAACTGGCGGAAGGCATCGAGGGCATGATCCACGTCGGCGACTTGAGCGCTGAGAAGCGGATCAACCACCCGCAGGAGGTACTGAAACCAGGCGAGATAGTGCGCGCCCAGGTGCTCGAATTCGACCGTGAAAAGCGGCGCATCCGGCTCGGAGTCAAGCAATTGCAGCCGACGAGCGCGGATGAGTATATCGCCGAGCACCAGGCCGGCGATATCGTCACGGGCCGCATCGTGGATGTGGCCAAAGCCGAGGCAAAGGTCGAGCTTGGTGAAGGCCTGGTCGCGACCTGCATCCTGCCAAAGGTACGGAACCAAGCGGAAGAGAGGGCCGGCCCTGCCGCGGCCGATCTTTCTACCCTTACAGCCATGCTCGCCGCAAAGTGGCGGCAGGGCGAAGCGAAGTCGGAATCGGCGGCGCGCGAGCCCGCCCATCCCGGCCAGATCCGCAGCTTCCGCATCACCGTGGTCGATGCGGCAACTAAGCGCATCACGCTTGAACTGGCCGGCTGAGGGCGGCGGAAAATGATTCGAGGCCGGGGCGCTCCGTAAGGATAAAGACGCCTCGGTGAGGACCTTTGAATGACCGGGCGGGCTGCTCAGCGCCGGATGCGTAACATAATGATCTGTATTTCGTCTAATCCTGCGATGGTCAGAAACGGAGTGAACTATGGAACAGATTCTAACGAGTGCGGTTTTGGTGCTCCTCGGCGCGGCGCTCGCGCCCGCGCAGGCTCCTCCCCCGCCACTGGCTCCGGCCTCTCCGGTGCCAGCTTTTGCCTCTGAGAGGGCCTTCGCCCATAGAGAGAGTTATTTGGGCGTTGGCGTCCAGGAAATCGATGCTAAGCACGCGAAAGAGCTGAAATTGCCGGGGCTCTACGGTGTCGAGGTGACTTGGGTCGACCCGGACAGCCCTGCCGCGAAGGCCGGGCTAAAACAGGGCGACGTTGTGCTCGAGTATAACGGCCAGCGCGTGGAGGGGACCCAGCAGTTCGTTCGTATGGTGCACGAGACCCCGCCGGGCCATGAAGTGAAGCTGCGTATCAGCCGCAATGGCGAGACGCAAACGCTAACTGCGACGATCGGCGAGCACAGACCGCCGGGCCCTCTAGGGGAGTGGGACATCCAGAAGCTGCCCGAGGACTGGAGGGGTATGCCGTTCGGGCCGGAGATGCCGGATTGGCCGGGAAAGTTTGGTATGCCCTGGGGCAACCCGGTGCTGGGCATTGAAGCTGAACCACTTACTTCGCAGCTCGCTGAGTTCTTTGGCGTCACGAAGGGCGTGCTGGTGCGCACGGTCGTCGAGGACTCGGCTGCGGCGAAGGCTGGCATTAAAGCCGGCGACGTGATCACGAAGGTGGACAACCAAGAGGTAAGCACGCCCGCGCAGGTTTCCAGGCGCATTCGCGAAATCCAGCCCCGAAAAACTTTCTCACTGACGGTGGTGCGGAACCATCAGGAGAGAACGGTGAATGTTAGCGTGGGGCAGCCGCCTGCGAGCGAAATGCTGCCAGAGTGAATCACGGTTCCGTTCCCGGCTGCCCCGCCGGCAACGGTACGGTGTTTTTGCGCGACGGCGCCGTTGGCGGCGTGAGTGCCGGCGAGGGCAGCTTCACCACGATCCGGTGCACTTTGAGCAGCAGCTCGACCTCGCTCGCGGGAACCGATAGCGCCGCAGCGATCTGCTCGGGAGTCTGCCCGCGGCGGAACATGCGTAATGCCTGCCCGCGCGTGTTCAGGTTCATTCCTGAGCGCGGTGGAGTGGGCGGGACGAGCATGCCGGTCCGCTCCTCCGCCTCGATTAGTCTGGCCCTTGCCTCCTCGAGCTCTAATTGGAGAGCGCTGCCAGCGGCCTCACCTACGCGTTGTCTTTTCCTCAATGCGCCGACTCGACCTTTACGGTCAGAAACAGAAAGACGGAGAGCCCCAGGCCAGCGGCCAGCAAGGCATAGCAGGTTATGGGGTTTCCGATCACTCCCGCCACACGTCTCGCCTCCCTACTGCAGGGTTCGCAGCCTCCTCTCCCGGCTGAGGATCTCCTTGATACGGATCCCGTAATTCCCTTCGATGACAACCACTTCGCCCCGCGCGATCACGCAGTTGTTGACAATCACCTCGACCGGTTCGGAGATAGGCCGGTTCAGCTCGACGATTGAGCCGGTGGTCAGCTTCAATACGTCCTTCAATGGAAGCTCCGCCCGCCCGAACGATACGCTTATGGGGAGTTCAACCTCCATCAGCAAGTCGAGTGGCCTGGCGCCGCTCTCGATCGCGGCGCCCTGGGCCAATGGCGCCAGCTCGTGGCTGCTCGCAGGCTTTGGGGGGGGCTCGGCGGCAGGGGCGGCGCTGGCGGCGATGCCCTGCTCCAGCATGCGTGCAAACGTTGCCGCTACCCGGAACGAGAGCGGCTCGACCGGCGCCTCTCCGATTTTCAGCTCGATTTGAAAGCTTGGCGCATCCTCGGGCGGGGCCGCGGTCTCCTTGCCGTTCTCGCAGGTGACCTGTGTGCCCAAGCGCTCCGTGAGGCCTTGGCTCAGGCCCGACAGGGCCTGGCTGAGCACCTCGAGGTACGTGTTTCGTGCGTCGGCGGGTTCATTGCTTTCGATCCCGGCGCTGCGGAGCGTATACGTCCCGATGTAAAGCCACACTCGCTCGGGAGCGCCAACCCACACCGCCGCATACGGGGCGATGCTGAACGGCTGTTCCCACCCATAGTGCGGTCTCGGCGGCCCAAGCGGGCTCGCCGGCCCGCCAGCCGGTGCTCGGCCGCTCCGTAGTCATGTTCTCGATCGTGTCGGACAGGCGCGCCGCCCAAGCGTCCAGCAGCCAGCCGAGAACCTCGTCCGAATTGCTCATGTTTGCATGCCGCCCCGGCTCGGCCAGCGTTTCTCGATGTACGTGCGCAGGCGGAGAATGGCCTGCGTTTTCAGTTGCGAGACCCTGGACTCGTGCAAGTCGATAATTTTGGCGATTTCGCGCAACGTCAGTTCCTCGTGATAGTAGAGGCTCAGCACCGTGCGCTCGATGCGGGGCATCTTTTCAATCGCCTCCGCCAGCAACTTCTCGAGCTCGGAGCGCTCCAGGATGCGCGAAGGCCAGTTCTCCTCGTTATCTGAGACGTATTTTAGAACGTCGCGGCTGCCCTCCTCGCCCGCCGCATACTCGAGGCTGCCCAGGTTCACGCCCCGGATCTCGACGAGCCATTCGTGAAAAACGTCGATCGTAATGCCGAGCTGGCGCGCGATCTCCTCCTCGGTCGGAACGCGGTGCAGTTGTTGTTCGACGGCCGAGATGGCGGCTTCAATCTGTTTCGCCTTTTTTCTCTTCTGCCGTGGCGCCCAGTCGAGCCCCCGAAGACTGTCGAGGATCGCCCCGCGGATCTTGTACTCGGCGTATGTCTTCAGCTTTACGTTCAGGGTGGGATCGAAGTTGTCGATCGCGGAAATGAGCCCCACGATGCCGGTCGAGATGAGGTCTTCGAGGCTGACGCTGCCCGGAAGCCGTTCGTGAATGCGCCGTGCGATGAGACGGACCTGTGGCAAATGCTCCAGAATCAGCCGTTCCCGCTCGCCGACCGGCGTCTCGTCGCTGATTTGGTACGTATTTGCCACTCCCGAGCCTTTGGCGCCCCGCGTTAGCCAGCAGCTGCGGCCGCCGCCCGCATGGGTGCGCGCTTCAGAACCAGATCCAGAACCCGTTCCTTCGTCGCCGGCTCGAGGTCCTCCGGAATCTGCTGGCCCGACGACAGGAACGACAGCGGTTTCGAGGTGCGTGCGGCCTCGTTCACAATCAGCCCGAACGCACTGGTTTCGTCCAGCTTGGTAAATAGCAGCTTGCGCGGGCGGAACATCTCGAAACAGTCCACCACCCTGGATACATCGGCGGATTTCATGGAAGCCGTTAGGACCAAATGCGTGTCAACGTCGGCCCGTCCGGACAGAAATTGGGCCAGATCCGCCACCCCGTCAAGGTCCTTCAAGCCGTAGCCGGGCGTGTCGATCAGGATAAGGTCCTTGTTCCCGTGCTCGGCCAGCGTCTGTGCGAGCGCGCCCGTGGTCTCAAGAGCCAGGAACGTGACGCCGAGGATCGCTGCGTAGGAGCGGAGTTGCTCGGTGGCGGCGATCCGGCAGGTGTCCATGGAAAGGATGAGCGTGGGCCGGGATGCAGTGAGGCCGTACAGGACCGCAAGTTTCACCAGGCTGGTCGTCTTGCCGGAGCCGCAGGGTCCCACCAGCGCTACGATCCGCTGAGTGCCGCTGCCGTGGCCTAGCTCAGGCGCCACCTGGAAGCGGCGCGCAAGCTCTTCGGCGAGCGCAGTGCGCAGCCCGGTTTCACCGGCCGGCCTGCCTGCCGTCCAGATCTGGCTGAGAGCCTCGTGCGCCAACTCGAAGTCGAGGCCCGAGTCGAGGAGCGCCGCGAACGCTTCGGCCAACTCTGGCGACGGCGCGTTCTGCCGCGCGGCGAGCACGCGGGACCGATTGAGCCCGGCGGCCATGCGCTCCAACTGCCTGCGGACCTCGGCCACCTCCGACGCGAGGCGGCCGTAGCCGTCCGATGGCACTGCGCGCGGCGCTTCTGTCTTGATCTGTGCCTGGCCGCCCGCCGGCGGCGCGAGCGCGAATACCACTTCGCACTCGCCCAAATGCTGCGCCTCCGGCGGTGCCTTCCGCGAGTGGACCAGCATCGCTTCCGGCCCCAGCTCCTGCCGGGCCAGGATCAACGCCGATTTGATGTCTTTTGTGTAATACGACTTCAGCGTCATGGCAGCTCCTTGTTACTGCACCACTCCGAGCGAAATTACCTTCACGCCCGAGGGAATCTCATTGTGCGAGAGAAAGAACAGATTTGCGATCGACGGCTCCGCAATCTGCCGCAGGAAGTAGCGGGACATCGAGCTTACGACCGCCACCACCGGCGTCTCCGGGCTCCCGACCGCCTTGCGGATGCGGTCGAGCAGGTCCCGGATTGCCTGAGGCGCGAGATTCAGGTGACTAGAAACCTCGCCGTGCTCAACGGCCGACTCGACTACTTGCTCCACCGCCGGGTCGAAGAAGTAGGCGGGCAATTCGCCGGCCGTATTGACATAGGGCTTCACCACCGCCCGGCGGATCAATTGCCGCACGTACTCGGTCAGCAGCACGGGGTTTTTCGTCATGCCCGCGGCCTCGCCCAGCGCCTCCAGAATGGAAACCGCATCGCGGATCGAAACACGCTCCCGCAACAGGTTCTGCAAAACTCGCTGCACCGCAGCCAGTGTGAGCAGCTTGGGAACCAGATCTTCCACCACGCGCGAATTGTCCTCGGCCACGCGGTCGAGCAGCTTTTTCGCGTCCTGGCGCGAGAACAGCTCATGCGCGTGCCGGCGAATAATCTCGGCGAGGTGAGTGCCCAGCACGCTGGTCGCATCGACGACCGTGTAGCCAGCGCTCCGCGCGGCCTCCACCCGCTCCGCCGGTATCCAGACGGCCGGGATTCCGAACGCCGGTTCCCGTGTGGTCAGGCCCTCGAGCGGGACCTGGGGCTTGGCCGAGTGGATGGCAAGCTCGCAACCTTGGGGCAGCTCGTAGCGCGCCACCTCCACGCCTTTCAGCGCGACCAGATACTCACGCGAGCGCAGCGACAGATTGTCCGTGACGCGCACCGGCGGCACTACGTAGCCGAGCTCGGTCGCGAGCTGGCGCCGGATCGCCCCGATACGCCGCAACAACGGCGAATGCGACCCGCCTTCGACCAGTTTGACGAGCCCGAGCCCCACCTCGACCGTCATCGGCTCAACGCGGAGCAGCGCTTCCAGGTTCTCGCGGGGAGCGGCCGGGGCTGCCGCGATCGCGGCCTTTGCGGTGCTGGCGGCTCTTTTCTTCATGCGCCAGGCCGCGAAGCTGATGCCGGAACCGAGAACCAGAAATGGAATTTTCGGCAGTCCGGGAAAGGCCGCCAGCACGAACAGGACCCCGCCCGCGAGCATCAGCGGTTGCGGGTTGCCGAAGACCTGGCGGCGGAACTCGGCGCCCAGCCGCGCATCCGAGCTGGCGCGGGTGACGATGAGGCCGCCCGAGATCGAAATCATCAGCGCCGGCATCACGGTAACCAGGCCGTCACCGATCGTCAGCACGGTGTAGGTCTCGATGGCGCGGCGCAGATCCATACCGTGCTGAAGCACGCCAATCAGGAATCCGGCGATGATGTTGATCGCCGTAATGAGGATGCTCGCCACCGCATCGCGCTGCGTGAAGCGCGAAGCGCCGTCCATCGCCCCGTAGAATTCGGCTTCGCTCGCCAGTTGCTTGCGCCGCGCCCGTGCTTCCGTCTCGTCAATCAGGCCCGCATTCAAATCCGAGTCGATCGACATTTGCTTGCCCGGCATCGCATCCAGGGTGAAGCGCGCGGTCACCTCCGAGATGCGCACCGCGCCGTGGTTGATCACCACATACTGAATCGCGATGAGCACGAGGAAAATGACCGCGCCGACGATATAACTACCGCCGACGACGAAGGTCCCGAAAGCCTCGATGACGTGCCCGGCGGCCGTCGTGCCAGTGTTTCCGTTGAGCAGGATCAGCCGAGCTGAAGAGATGTTCAGCCCGAGGCGGAAGAGCGTCATCAGCAGCAGCGTGGTGGGGAAAACGCTGAATTCGACCGGCCGCAGGATGTACATTGCCACCAGCAGCACGATGACCGAAAGTGTGATGTTCGTGACGAGGAGCACATCCATCAGGAACGGCGGGATCGGCGCGACCATGGCGAGCACGATCGCGAGCACGGCCAGAGGCACGCTGGCTTCGGCCCAAGCCGCGGGCGAGAGCCCGGCCGGACCAGCGAGCGGCGGGCCTGCTACGGCGAGAGCTTTGGTCGCGGCCATGATTTTACGCGGGCAGCCGCCCTCCCATTACTTGGTAGATGTACGCCAGGATCTCCGCGACCGCACGGTACAAATGCGGTGGGATCTCCTGGCCCACCTCGGTCGATTTGTAAAGCGCCTGTGCCAGCGGCGGGTTCTCGACGATCGGTACCTGGTGTGCGATCGCCTTCAGGCGGATGCGTTGGGCCAGGTAGTTCTTGCCTTTCGCGATCACTTTCGGCGCGGCCATAGAGTCCATCGCGTAGCGCAGCGCCACCGCGTAGTGGGTCGGGTTCACCACGACCGCGGTGGCCTTCGGCACCTGCTGCATCATCCTCCGCCGCAGCCACTCCCGGCGCAGTTGCCGGATGCGGCCCCGGATCTGCGGGTTGCCTTCGAGCTCCTTGGCTTCCTCGCGCACCTCGTGCTTGCTCATGCGCAAATCGGCCATGTACCGGCGGCGCTGCCGCACGTAGTCCACCGCGCCCAGAACGACAAACAGCGCCGCTCCCTTCCAGATCAGGGCCAGGATGGAGCTTGTCATCTGTCGCGCCGATTGCCCGACCGATTGGAGGGGCATCAGCGCCAGCGCGCCAAAGTTGTCCTTGATCACGCCGTAGACCGACGCGCCAAACACGGGCAGCAGCACCAGCGCTTGCAGAAACACGGGAAAGTTTTGCCTCGGGAGCTGGCGCAAGCGTGAAAGCAAATTGAGCCGTTGCACGTTGGGTGCAAGGGCCTTGACGGAGAAGCCGAACCGCGTGACGCCCAGTTGCGTCGCCAGTGCGACCAGCGCCAGCAGTCCGCCACATGCGGCCAGCGGCGCCAACAGGCGCCATAGGATCACGTTCACGACGGTAAGGAGCCGGCCCGTGTTGAACTCGCCGCCGGTGAAGGCGCACCGCAGCAGGTGGCGCACGGTCTCCATCAGCCGCCCGCACCACGACGAGCCGGCCCAGGCTAGCAACATGGTGAAGGTCAGGAACTGCATCGAGCTGACCAGCTCGCGGCTGGACACAAACTGGCCCTCGCGCCGCGCGCGCTCGATGCGCCGCTGCGTCGGTTTCTCGGTTGCCTGTCCTTTGTCGGCCATCTCCGATCACAAGAGCGCGAACAGAGCCGAGAGTGTGCGCCCGGCCGCTGCGCGATATATCGGCAGAAACACAACCGAGATCGCGGCCAGGAAGGCCAGCGTGGCAAGCATCTTTGCGGGGAACGCCAGGGTGAGCAACTGGAGCTGCTGGTTGATCCTGCCGAGCAGGGCGAGCGCGATATCGACCAGCAGCAGCAGAACCACCACCGGCATGGCCAGCCCCAGGCCGGTGGCGAACATTCCGGCCCCCAGCCGCAGAATTGCTTCGGCCGAAGCGAACTTCAGAACGTATGTACCAGGCGGGTACGCCGAGAGGCTTACGGCGAAGACGCGCAAGACCTGGCGGTCGACCCCCAGCGAAAAGAACAGCAGCCCGGCCAGGAGCTGCGAGAACACGAGCAAGACGTTGCTGTCATTCCCGCTCATAGGATCGATCATCGCGGCGTAAGAATAGCCTGCCTGCAGGCCGAAGACCTGCGAGGCCACTAGCAGGCTCTCGTTCAGAAACGCCACCGCGATGCCAACGGTGATTCCGAACGCCGCCTCCGCCGCCAGCCAGCCGAGTAACCGCCCGATCGTGGGCGCGGCCGGCATCGCCGCCGGCCACAGGGGGTAAAGCGCGAAGGTGAAGCTGAGAGCAAGCGCCGCGCGGACCGGCTTCGGCCCCGCCGTGAAACCGGGCAGCGGCACGAAGACGAACGCCCCGCCGACTCGCGCCAGCACAAGCAAGAACCCGAACACGGTTCCCAGCGCAAGCGCCGGCTCAGCGGGCATACCGGCCCAGGTCTCCCAGAATGCCCACCGTGTATGTGGTCATGTGTTTCAGCATCCAGGGGAGCGCCAGCAGCAGTGCGGCCAGAAATGCGGCCAAGCGCGGCACGGTGTTGAACGCCGCGTCCTGCATCGAGGTCAGCACCTGTACGAGACTGATCACGGCCCCCGCCAGGAAGCCCGCGACGAGCAGCGGCGCGGCCACCCAGAATGCCATCATCAGCGCGTGCCGGATTATGTCGATCACGAATTCGGGCGTCATCGTCTTAATAGAATCCCTTCACGAGCGATCCCACGACGAGGTTCCACCCGTCCACCAGCACGAACAGCAAGACCTTGAACGGCGCCGAGAGCATCACCGGAGGGAGCTGAATCATGCCGATCGACAGCGTGACGGAAGCGACCACGAGGTCGATGATCAGAAACGGCAGGTACAGCACGGCTCCGATCTGGAACCCCGCTTTCAGCTCCGACAGGATGTAGGCCGGGACGAGCACCTTCAGGTCGATGTCCGCCGGGGTGCGCGGCGCCGGGGAGTGTGTGATCTCGACGAGCAGCCGGATATCCTTTTCGCGCGCGAACCGCACCAGGAATGCCTTCAGCGGCTTGGCACCCTCCTCGAATCCCTGGGCGGCCGTCATTCGTCCGTTCTCAACCGGCACCCAGCCTTTTGTGTAAATGTCGGCAGCCACCGGCTGCATGATGAGAATGGTGAGAAAGAGCGCCAGGCCGACGAGCACTTGGTTCGAAGGCGTCGATTGCGTGCCGAGCGCCTGCCGCAAGAAGTGCAGCACCACCGTGATCCGCAGAAACGGCGTGATCGACATGAGTGCCGCCGGCAACAGCGTGAGCAGCGTCAGCAGAACGATGATCTGCATGGGCGCGCTCAGCGTGGCGCCTTTTGCGGAAAGAAGCGGGATCGTGAGTGGTGAGACCGCGGCGGACGGCGCCGCCTGAACGCACGGGGCTGCCAAGAGGAGGAGCAGGAGCAGCGGAAGCCGCCGCGGGGCCAGCGCTGAAGCCCGGACGTTCACGAGTCTTCCTCCCCGGAAGGTCCCGCCTCCGGACGCCGCGGGGCGCGGGGCTGTTCGATCGCGCTCAGCGGCAGGCTCTCGATCAGTCTGCAGCCACCGGAGCCGGCGGCGATGAGAAGCGCGCGACCTCCCACCCGAACCAGATGGAGCGCCTGCTGCGGCGAAAGCGGCAGCCGATCCAGGGCTTCCAGGCGGCTTCGCACCTTGCGGATTCCGCGGACCTTGCCCCACTGCGCCAGGCCCCGCCGCCGCAAAGCCCAGAGCGCCGCCGCGAGCAGCCCGAACACCAACCCTACTGCGAGCGCCTGACGCAGTACGTCCATGGCTCACAGCTCCAGATTGAAATCCGTAATGCGCACGCCGAACGTGTTTTCGATGATCACGATCTCTCCGAATCCCAGCAGGGAGCCTCCTGCGTAAACGTCGATGTTTTCCCCAGCCGACCGCGTCAGCCACACCACGCTATCCGGCCCCCAATCGAGAATTTCGCGCACGGCCAGGATCTTCCGGTCGAGCTCCATCTCGAGATCGAGCGGCACGTCCGCGACATGCGCAATCTCTTCCTGTGGCGTCATGGGGCCGCTATTGCTTGAGGTTGATCGTGTCCTGGCTGAGCTGATCTACGGCCACGACTACTTTTGCGTTCGCCTCGTAGCCGCGCTGGTATACGATCAGGTTCGTAAACTCGCGGGCGATGTCCACCGTCGAAGCCTCGATTGCTCCGCCAACGATAGTGCCGCGGCCGCCCGTACTGGGGACGCCGATGGCCGGCAGGGCCGTATTTGCGCTCGCCTGGAAGGCGTTGTTGCCTATGGCAATCAGCGAATCGGGATTGCGAATGGATGCCAGCGCCACCTGCCCAACAATGGCTTGCTGGCCGTTGGAATACTGGGCTACAATCTTACCGCCGTCCCCCAGGCCCACCCTCGTAAGCGTGGCGGCGGCCGCGCCGTTCTGCGCGTCCGCCGAAACCGCGGAAGGCTGGCTGTACTGGGTCAACCGCGGCGCGCCTTGGCCCGTATACAGGGTCCACGTCATGTTCATGTCCGCCGCGCCGTCCGCCAGGCCCGTGATCGGCACCGCAACGGTCGGCGACGTTGACGGTGGATCCGAGAGGTTGCCGCTTGAATCGAATGTGAGGGTGCCCGTTGCCAGTTGGGTCGCCGGATCCGTGGAGCCGACATCGGCGCCGGGCACCGTCAGTGAGTAGTCCCACTGATTTGCGGTCGTATCCTTCGTGAACGTAAGAGTCACGTTGTGCGAGTTGCCGAGTGAATCGTACACCGTGACGGTGGTGGAAAACGTTCCGGAAGTCTGGCCGTTCTGCGCCGAGGCGTCCAGGTTCAAATCGACTGAGAAATCGGTCGTCGTTATGGGCGGCTTCATGCTGCCCACCGGCACAACAATGTCGCCGATTGCCCCGTTGGTATTGACGGTGCCATCTGTGCCCGCCATCCAGCCCTGGACCTTGTCTCCGGTCAGGGTGAGCAGATTACCCGAGGCATCGACCTGGAAATTCCCGGCCCGCGTAAAGCTTGTCCCACCGCCGTTGGCGTCGTTGAGGATGAAGAATCCATCGCCCTGAATGGCCGCGTCGAGCGTACCGGTGCTGGCCTGCACCGCGCCCTGCGTGAACTCCCGGACCGTGAACGGCGTGCCGGTGCCGAAACCGACCTGCGTTTCGCCCAGACCGCTGCCGACCGATTGCGTGACCAAGTCGCGAAAGCAGACGACACTATCCTTGTAGCCCGGAGTATTCAGGTTCGCGAGGTTGTTGCCCACCACGGAAATTGCTGTCTCATTCGCATTGAGGGCCGAGAGCGCTGTCGAAAACGATGTAAACATGTTACGTCTCCTATGTCCCAGTTGTTTGCATGTTGCCCGGCGAGGTGGTCCCCGTCGCAGGATTATTCGCGGAAGCGGTGCTCGTAGCCGGGGCAACCACCGCCCGGATCGCCGCCACATCCGAGGCCATATTGACGGTTTGTTCGAACTCGCTGAACTGCGCCAGTTGGGTCACCATCTGAGTCGTGTCAGCGGGATTCTCGGGATCCTGGTTCTGGAGCTGAGTGACCAGCAGCTTGAGAAACGTTTTCTCTTGCGCCAGCGGATCGATCGTGGGCGTGGTGCTCGGGCTGCTCGAAGTCGGCGCAGCAGCGGCCGCGCCGAGTGCGCTAGTACTCGATGCCATGTAAGATGCTCCTTGTGGATTGCTCGTTATCCTGGAAGCTTCCTTCCAGTGTTTCGAGCCATTGGGGCGGGGCCTGTTGCTGGTTGCGCCGCTGTGAATTGCCATGCCCGGGGGGCGAGTCGCCGCCCCCTGAACTATTTGAGGATCCGTGCTCTGCGCCTCCCCGGAACTCCTGCCAAGCGCTTTCGGCTCCAGCGCTCGCAGCCCCGAGCGCCGGCGCGGTTGCGGCGGGGTGCCACGTTTCCGTTTGGTATCCGCTGTGCTCGAGGCGAGTAACCAGGTCTCCGAGCTGTTGGCGCAGGTTTTGCGTCAACTGCTCGTCGGCGGTCTTCACGGTCACCTGCACCTGGCCCGCGCTTTGGAGCACGCGGACCTCGATATCGCCGGCTTTCTGGCCGCTATCGGCTGCGGTGTTGGGGAGCGTCAGCGAGATTTCGCGCAGTGGTCCGGGCTTCTGCTCGGGGCGAGCGGGATCAATCTCGATAGCCTGGGCCGGGGAAGCCGGCTGTTTTGGAGCCAGAAGGCCACCGGAGGCAAGCGATTGCGTCCCCCCGGGTTGCAGGCCGCCCGTGCTCAAGAGGGTGGCTTGCGGGAGTCCCTGGCGAGCGTCCTCCGGCGTGTCCGTCTTCCCTTTATCGTCGGAGGACTTCTGCGACAGGTCCGCGTTCGCTTCGGCTTGGATGTTCGGAACCGCCGCTGGCGGCATTGGGACTGTCCCCGGTTTCTCTCCCGCCGCCGGACCATCTCCTGCCGTAGGCCGATCTGCCGCCAGCTGGCTTGCCGCCGTGATGGGCGGAGCACTCCCCGCTTCGGAACTGGTGGGAACTTCCGTGAGTTGCGCCGCGAATGCGAGGGTGCGCGTTGGGTTCGGGTCCTTCCCGGCGGTGGCATCCGGCAAACCAGCGCCCGCCGGCTCGGCGCCCGCAAGCTTTGGAAGGCTGGACAGGGGCGCTGCAACTCCCAGCGGAACTAGCGGAGCGGTGGCGGCGACAATGGCCGCGCTGGCCGGTGGCAGCGTGGCCGTGGTTGAGGAGATAAGATCCTTTCGGGCCGGATTCTCACCGGCCTGGTTTGACGCCCCGGCGTCCGCCGCTTCCGGCGTGATGGGTGCGGTCATTTGCAGCGCTGTACCGGGACCCGCGGCCATCCCCTGCGGAGCCGAAGGTGCGATTGGGATGAGTGTCGGAGCACTGACCGCCAGCGGCGCGCTTGCGGCCACCGAGGCAAGGCCATTTTGGGCCGGATTCTCACCAGCCTGATCTGACGCCCCGGCGTCCGCCGCTTCCGGCGTGACGGGCGCGGTGACTTGCGGCGCCGTACCGGAGCCCGCGGCAGCCATCACTTGCGGAGCCGAAGGAGCGGCTGGAATGAGCGCCGGAGCAGAGCCGGTTGGCGAAGCGCCGCCAGGAGCCGCCGGATCGGTCGCGGCCGACGCTCCGGCAGGTTGGGCAAGCGCAGGGGGTAAGGCCGTTTGAACTGAGGCGTTGCTATCTGGACCCGAGGGATCAGCTAGCGCGTCGGGTGGCGCCGCTGCCGTCAAAACCATCATGGGCAGAGCGATCCCCGCTAGCGCCTGCAATCCCAGCACTTGCTCCTGCGGTGTCGGCCCGCTCGATAGCTCCTCTTTCTTCTGATTCTTTGCGTCGGGCACCGTATCGGTCGAATTGACCGGCTCAAGAACGGTCGATGACGGCAACGCGTTTGCGGATTGAAAGACGGTTGATGGCGGCAACGCGGAAGGGATAAGCGACGCGAGCCATGCCGAGAACTGCTCGCCCGCCGCAGCGGCTACCCCAGCTAGGGGCGCCGCCGCCGGTGCCGGGAAGCTTTCCGCAAGACTTGCGAGGAAGTTGACCGTCACGCCCGGCCAGGGTGCAGGTGAGTGGCCGTGACGGCAGCCCCCGGGTTTTCAAGCGGTTAGGTGATGGGAGGGAGTACGAGAATTTGGCGCACTCGTCGGCGTGACCGGAAAATGGCGCTTTGCCCGCACTCCCTCATTTCTCTCTTCGGTTCATTTGCGGGGATTTGTACAAGTTTCTCGTTCGGCCCGCGAATTGCGCCGATCGGGGCGGGAGCGGTTCATGGACCCACTGATGATTTCGGCGGCGAGCGGCCTCAAGGCGCGCATGGAATCGCTGGATCTGCTTGCCAACAACCTGGCGAATGCCGGAACCGCCGGCTACAAATCCGACGCCGAGTCTTACAGCGTCTACGTGGCGCAGGAAGCTTTGGAGCCGGCGCTGGATGGCTGGAGCCCAATGCCCTCGACACTCCCGGTTGTCGAGGGCCACTGGACCGATCTGGCTCAGGGTACGCTGACGCCAACCGGCAATCCGCTCGACATGGCGCTCAGCACCAAGGGGTTTTTCGTGGTCAGCGGGCCGGGCGGACCGCTGTATACGCGCAACGGAAACTTCCGCCTGTCTGCGAACGGCACTCTGACGACTGCCGATGGTTACGCAGTGCTCGGCGGCGACGGGCAACCGATCCGTGCCAATGGGACGGGCGCGATCGACGTCTCCGTAGATGGCACCGTCAGTCGGGACGGCGCGGCAGTCGGCCAACTGGCGGTCGTCAACTTCGACTCCCCGGCTGGTCTTGACAAGTGCGGCAAGAGCTATTTGCGGCCCGCGGATCCGAAAATCACGCCCGTCGCAGCCTCGGATGTCGAGGTGCACCAAGGGCAGCTCGAGGCTTCCAACGTCGCGACGCCCCATACGGCCGTCCGGCTGGTCAGCCTGATGCGGCAGTTCGAGATGCTGCAAAAAGCGATCTCGCTGGGCGGTGAGATGAGCCAAAAGGCGGTCGAGG
This sequence comes from Bryobacterales bacterium, assembly GCA_963835855.1. Classification (GTDB taxonomy): domain Bacteria; phylum Acidobacteriota; class Terriglobia; order Bryobacterales; family Bryobacteraceae; genus CAWIHA01. The sequence continues at coordinate 20,886 of CAWIHA010000004.1, forward strand.
AAGTGGCAAAAGTGAACTCATGAGACAGCGAGCGCGAGGAGGGACCAGAAGATGATTCGAGCCTTGTACAGCGCGGCCAGCGGCATGAACGCGCAACAGATGAACGTCGACAACATCGCGAACAATCTGGCTAACGCGAATACCGCGGGATTCAAGATGCGCCGGACGCAGTTCCAGGACTTGCTCTATCAGAACGTCGTTCAGCCCGGCTCTTCGGCAAGCTCCCAAACGGTGGTGCCGAGCGGTTTGCAACTCGGTCTTGGCACGCGCCCGTCATCGAACGAGATTATTCTCACTCAAGGTAACTTCGAGGAAACGGACAACCCATACAACGTCGTGATTCAGGGTGCCGGGTTCTTCCAGGTGCTCCAGCCTTCGGGCCAGCTCGCATACACGCGCGCAGGCACGTTTCAGCTCGACCGCAACGGCAATCTCGTGACAGCGGACGGCGATCCGGTCCAGCCGCAGATCACGATTCCGGCCGGTGCGCAATCGGTGACGATCGCCCCGGACGGCACGGTCAGCTATATGCAGGCGGGGCAGACGGCGGCCCAAGTTGCGGGTCAGATCCAGCTTGCAAGCTTTGTCAACCCCGCCGGACTCAATAGCCTCGGCCACAACTTATACACACCCACGGACGCCTCGGGTGACCCGACGGTGGCCAATCCCGGCGGGTCGGAAGGCCTCGGCACGCTGCAACAGGGTTACAAGGAGGATTCGAACGTGAGCGTCGTCGAGGAATTCATCAACCTGATCGTCAGCCAGCGGGCTTACGAGGCGAACTCGAAGGTCGTTAAGGCCGCCGACGAGATGTATTCCCAGGTCAACAATCTCACACAATGATCCTTCTGGCGGCCGTTCTCGGGGCGAGCTGTATCGCTGTGACGGGCGATCACGTCACCGCGGCCGACCTCTCCCGCGCGCTGCCTGAGTTTTCCACGCTCGCACCCGAACAGGCGCTGGCTTATGCACCGGCGCCGGGCGCACGCCGGACCGTGACCGCGCGCGAACTGGCGCGCTGGGCGAACCAGCGGGGGGTCACGCTGTCGCACGAGGCGCAGATTTGCATCGAGCGTGCAACGGAGCGCCTGAAAGAAGCGCGCGTGGTCGAGCGGTTGCGCGCTGCGATCGCGGACCCGGCGGTGCGGATCGAGCTGATCGACTTCAGCCGCTACCCGGTGCCGCTGGGCGAGTTGGAATTTCCGCGTTCCGGCCTGGGCGCGCTTCCGGTTGGCGGTGGCGCGCGCGCGCTGCTCTGGCGCGGCCGGATGCGGTACGGCGAAAACCGGAGCATTCCGGTATGGGCGCGAGTGAAGCTTGCGGTCGCGGCCAAACGGATTGTCGCAGTCGAGAATCTCGTAGCGGGCAAGCCGATCCAAAGCGCCCAGGTGCGTCTGGAAACCGCCGAAATCTGCCCCTTGGCGGAGGCGCCAGTGGCTGCGCTCGAACAGGCCGCCGGACGCATTCCGAAGCGAATCATCCTTGCCGGAACGCCGGTATTTCCGAGCATGCTGGCCATTCTGCGGGACGTGGAGCGGGGAGATACCGTGAGTGTCGAAGTTTCGAGCGGCGGCGCACGACTGGTATTCCACGCACGCGCCGAATCCGCGGGCAGTGCGGGCGACACAGTGTACCTGCGCAATCCGTTGAACGGCCGGCGGTTCCCCGGGCGCGTCCAGGGCCGCGGAAAGGTGAAAGTCGATGCAGAAAAGAATGATGATACTCGTGGCGGCACTGCTGCCGTTGGCAGCGAGCGCGGGAATTAAAAGCAAGCCGTCCAAGCCGGCGCCGCCGGCGCCAATTGACGTTTACGTTGCCGCGGCGGAGTCTCGCGCGCGCATGCAGGGCAGGGCGGCAGCCACACCAGGATCGCTTTGGTACCCGGGCGCGTCCCTCACGGACCTGGCGCGCGACCCGAAGGCCAGCCAGGTGGACGACCTGGTAACGATCGTCGTCGCCGAGAGCGCCTCCGCGGTTACGACGGGCACGACCAAGACGTTGCGCGCCTCGACCGCAAATTACTCCGTGAGCTCGCTGTTCGGCCCAAAGAGCGCAACCGGCGCGCTTGCGAACCTGGCGAACACGTCCGGGGCGCAGGCGCTGACGGGCCAGGGTACGACGACGCGCCAGAACACCATCACGACTACGATATCGGCGCGTGTGATGCAGGTGCTCCCCAACGGCTACCTCGTACTCGAGGGGGCCAAGAATATCGTTGTCAATTCGGAAACCCAGGTGATCACGGTCCGCGGCGTGGCCCGGCCCATTGACATCGGCACGGACAATTCGGTCCTCTCCAACCGTCTCGCTCAACTGGAAGTCCGCATCAACGGGAAGGGCGTGGTCGGCGATGCGATCAAGAGGCCGTTCTTCCTGTATCGTTTGCTGCTGGGGTTGCTGCCATTCTGAATATGCGCACACGAATTCCCGCGCTGGTCCTGCTACTCGCCGGGCCTTTGGCCGCCGCGACGCGCCTGAAGGAACTGGCTGCAATCGAGGGGGTGCGCGAGAACCAGTTGATCGGCTACGGCATTGTGGTTGGGCTGGCTGGCACGGGCGACCGGCAGCAGACGATATTTCCCGTACAGAGCCTCACGAACATGCTGGCGCGGATGGGAGTGTCGGTCTCGCCGGCGCTGGTCACCGTGAAAAATACCGCCGCTGTGATGGTCACGGCGACGCTGCCGCCGTTTGCACAGCCGGGCTTGCGGATCGATGCCACCGTCGCGGCCGTCGGCGACGCCTCGAACCTGCAGGGCGGCTTGCTGGTGCTGACGTCGTTGCGCAGCGCAGATGGCCGGGTTTACGCCCTGGCGCAGGGGCCGGTAGTGACGGGTGGCTTTGTCGCGGGCCGCGCGGGGACGAATAAGATAATGAACCACCCGACGGTCGGACGTGTACCCAGCGGCGCCATCATTGAACAGGCGGCGCCGACGCCGCCTCCAGGCCAGCACGTCAGGCTGCAATTGCAACACGCGGATTTCACCACTGCGGTGCGAATCTCCGATGCGGTGAACCGCAAGTTCTCACCGGACGCAGTTCCGGTGGCCCGGCCCGAGAGGCTCGGCGCTGGTTGCAATCGACTTGCCGCCGGCCTATAGCAATCGCGCCGCTGAGTTCATCGCCGAACTCGAAGACATTGCCGTGGATGCGGACCGCCCGGCTCGTGTCGTGGTGAACGAACGCACTGGAACGATCGTGCTCGGCAAGGACGTAAAGATCTCGCCGGTGGCGATCATGCAAGGGAACCTCACGGTCGAGATCCAGACTACATTCGCTGTATCGCAGCCGGCGCCATTCTCCTCGGGGGGCACGACCGAGGTCGTACCGCAAGTCGGCGTTGGCATTAAGGAGGAGAAGGCGCGCAATGTCGTGTTGAAGCAGGGCGCCACCGTCGAGGAGCTGGTGCGCGCGCTGATGGCGATCGGATCGACGCCGCGCGACATCATCGCGATCCTGCAGAACCTGCAGGCCGCGGGCGCACTTGAAGCTGAGCTCGAGGTAATTTGATGGACAGCATATCTGCCGCGCCAAGCCTCGCAATCCCGCAATTGACCGGCTTCGACCGTCCGAAGGATGCCAAACAGGCGGCCACGCAATTCGAAGCGCTGTTGATATCGCAACTGCTGAAGACAATGCGCACAGCCGGCGCGGGCGGCTGGCTGGGCACGGACGATGAGGACGCCGACGCCTCCATGCTCGAAATCGCCGAAGAGCACCTCGCGCAGGTGCTCGCTTCGCAAGGCGGCCTCGGTTTGGCCGGTCTGGTCATGAAGGGGCTCGAGCCCTCCGGGGCTTCTCCTAAAGCCGCAGCCGATCCAGTTCGATAAGATAAGAGAAGCATGCGTATCGGCGACGTTAATCCTGTGCCTCCAGAGCCAGCCAATACCGGCGCCGCGAAAACACAGGCCAAACCGGCGATGCACGAGTCCGCCTCGAAGGGGGCCGAGCCGGCGGAATCCGCCGTGCAGGAGCCTGCTCGAGAGGACGCCGATGCCACGGAGCTTTCCCGCCTCTCGCACGCCCTGGCCAAATCCGCTGCAAGTGACAGCCGCCTCGATCAGTTGCGCTTACAGGTGCAGCAGGGTACCTACGAAGTACCCGCCGAACAACTCAGCAAGAAAATCGTGGATTTCCATACAGAATAGGCGGACGCAGGCGATCGCATTCCACGGTCTACGTTGTGCGTGTGAACCGCGCGACGCAGGTCACAGGGTCCAGCTTCGGGACGCGCATTCCAGGCCGGGTTCGGAGGAGGCGTAAGGGGCTTCGACCAGCGGACCAGCGCCAGGCTCAGGCGCTTCGGCCCGCGACGCGGCGAGTGTGTGCTGGCAGGCGGTCCAGCCTTCGAGGAGTGTCGTGAGCAGCCGCGATACGTCAGCCAGGGGCGGCTCGGTCTGGTTCACGTTCGCTTCGGTTAGCCGGCGCTGCATATAGTCGTAAAGCTCGACCAGGTTCCTGCTGAGACTGGCATCCACGTCATGATTTACCGAGATCGCGAGCTCGATGAGAATGGCGGAGGCCCTTCCAATCTCTTTGGAGCGCGCGACGATCTCTCCTCGCCGGAGATGCCGGCGCGCCTTTTCCACGGAATCCAGCGCCGCCTCGTAAAGGATCCGGACCAGCTCGACCGGGTCGGCGGAGAGAATCCTGCTCTCGATATACGTTCCCCGGGCGCGGCTATCCATCGCGTTCCTCCGAACGCCTCATCGGCGTCACATCACGTTTTTCCGTCATTCTTGATAGGGCTGGCCCTTCAGGCTCGCGGCTAATCGCAATAGGTATTCGGGCGGGATCTGGTCGATCACCTCTTGCGTATTGCGATTGATGATCCTGAGGATCGCGCGGTGCGTTTGGGGGTCGAGCACGTAGGTCAGCTCGTTGTTCTGGCCAAACAGTCCTGCCGCGTTCACCGCTTTGACGGCCTGGATGAGTTCCCTCTGTTGCGCCATTTTTTCAGGCGGCACCGGCGCGGAAGCTCCCGAGAGCGGTTGGCCGGCATTGGGTATGGCATCCACGAAGTTCATACGGCCTCCACGGGGTGAAAATACTTTTCACCCTCATTTGGCATATCGGCCCGCACTCAGGATGCTTCAGGATTATGTTTTCGTCCGCGGGGCGGCGCCGGCTCAGCCGAGGTTAAGGACTTCGCGGGCGCTGCCCGCCTGGCGCCCAATCTTTCTTTGCAGGAGCATAAGCGCGTAGATGAGCTGCTCGGGACGCGGCGGGCAGCCAGATACGTAAACGTCCACGGGGATGACCTGATTCACTGGGATGAGGGCGTAGTTGTTAAATACGCCAGTCGAGGTGGCGCAGGCGCCCATCGAGATAACCCATTTAGGCTCAGGCATTTGCTGGCATAGGCGCCGGATGATCGGCGCCATCTTATTGGAGACGCGCCCGGCGATGATCATTAGATCCGATTGCCGGGGCGAACCACGGAAGACCTCAGCCCCGAAGCGGGCCACGTCGAAGCGCGAGGCGCTCATCGACATCATCTCGATGGCGCAGCAGGCAAGTCCGAACGTCATCGGCCAGATGGAATTCTTGCGGGTCCAGTTGACCGCCTGATCGAGCTTCGTGGTGAGAACGGCGCCGCCGAGATACGAAAAGTCGTCGTCATCGATCCGCGCAAAAAGATCAGGCGCCGATTCCATCTCCATCAGCCGATATTGTCCCATGTGAGCCTCTGGTCCGGCGAACGCGCGCTGACGCGGCTTCGGCGGGCCGAAACGAGCCCGGTTGTTACAATCAAGGGAGGGCGCGGGCCTGATGATCAATCGGACTTTTCAAGCATCCGAGACATATGCGCAGGCCCTGGACAGGGCTGCCCGGCACTGGGGTATCGAGCCGGAGTACAGCGATACCTGGGGAAAGCAGCACATCACCTCTCCCGAAATCGAGAGCGCGATTTTGGGCGCACTGGGCGTCCCGGTTGACTCTAAGGAAGATCTGGACGGCGCCCTCGAAGAGCGGCTCTGGGACGAATGGAACCGCCTTGTGCCTCCCGTGGCGGTGTTGGGCGAGGACACCTGGGCGAACGGGTTTCCCCTGCGTGTGCCGGCCGCGCTCGCGTCGAGCCGCGCGGCGATCGAGTTTCGCTGGGAGGGCGGCGGCATAGAACGGTGTGAAATCGTGCTGGACGGGCTCACGAGTTCCGGGCAGATGGAACTGCGGGGCACTGTTTTCTTCCGGAAGCAGGCGCCGTTGCCGGCCGGAGCCCGGCTCGGTTATCACGAAGTCGAGGTCACGGTCGAATCACCCGAGGGCCGCTCGCGCGGCGCGTCGATGCGCCTGATCCTCTGCCCCGAGCGTGTGTATGTGCCGCCGGCAATTCAGGGTGGCCGCCGCGCCGCCGGGGTTGCAATCGCGCTCTATGGCCTGCGTTCCCAGAGAAACTGGGGCTGCGGCGATTTCACGGACCTGGAGGGCATTATCGACTGGCTCGCCGATGAGGCCGGCGCAAGCTTCATCGGGCTGAACCCGCTGCACGCGATTCCCAACCGCCAGCCGTTCAATATCAGTCCATACCTTCCGAGCTCGGCATTCTACAAGAACCTGATCTATCTCGACCTCGACCGCGTTGAGGATTTTCAAAATGCAGGCCGCGCGCGGGCGGCATACTCGCGGCCGGAATTCAAAGCAGAGATCGCGGCGCTCCGCGATGCCGAGTACGTCGAGTACGAGCGGGTGCAGGCGCTGAAGCTGCGCGCTTTGAAGCTCGCGTTCCTGTCGTTCCTGCGGGAGCACCGGCGCGATGGGGCACGCGTCCGCGAGTTCATGGAGTATGTGGAGTGCGAGGGCGAGCTGCTCGACCGGTACGCGACCTGGTGCGCGCTCGACGAGTGGATTCACGCGCGCCAGCCGGACGTCTGGATCTGGCCGGATTGGCCCGAAGAGTATCGCGGCCCGGATTCTGCGGGAACCCGCCAATTCCGGGAAAAGCATTGGCGCCGGGTCCTGTTTTACAAGTACGCGCAGTGGCAGATCGATCTTCAGCTCGCAGCCGCGCAGAATTACGCGCTCCGGAAAGGCCTCTCGATCGGCTTGTTTCATGATCTCGCGCTCGCGACGGACCAATACGGCGCCGACCTTTGGGCCCACCAGCCTTACTATGTTTCCGGCTGCCGCGTCGGCGCGCCGCCGGACGGTTTTTCGCCCAAGGGTCAGGACTGGGCCTTCCCGCCGCCGAATTCCGAGCACCGCCGCGAGACCGGCTACGCGCTGGTTGCCGAATCCATCCGCAAAAACTGCCGGCACGGCGGCGCGCTGCGTATCGACCACGTCATGCGCTTCTTCCGCCTGTATTGGATTCCGCAGGGATTCGATCCAGCCAATGGCGCGTACGTGCGCGACTACGCGGAAGACCTGCTGCACATTCTCGCGCTCGAAAGCGTGCGCCAGAAGGTGCTCATCGTCGGCGAGGACCTGGGCACCCTAACGGCGGAGATCCGGCGCACGCTCGACAGGTTCGGGTTATTCGGCTATAAGGTCCTCTACTTTGAGAAGAATGACCGGGGCGAGTTCCGGCTGCCGAAGGAGTACGCCGAACAGGCGCTAGTTTCCTCGACAACTCACGACCTGCCGACGCTCGCGGGCTTCTGGCTGGGCCGGGATATCGAAGCGCGGCGCGACGCCGGCTTGCTGCGCGACGAAGCGGCGTACCACGAGGTTGAAGCCGAGCGCGCTCGCGATAAGCAGAAGCTGCTGGATGCGTTATTTGCGGCCGGACTGCTGCCGCCGTGGTTTCCGCGCCGCGCCGAGTACGTGCCGGAACTGACGGGCGAGCTGCACAATGCGCTGGTCGGCTGGCTGGCGCTCACGCCTTCCCGGCTGCTGGTGCTCAACCAGGAAGACCTGACCAAGGAAGCCGAGCAGCAGAACCTGCCCGGCAGCACATCGGAATATCCCAACTGGCGGCGGAAGATGCGCTACACGATCGAAGAACTGCGTTCCAAACACGCCGCGCGCGACTTCACCGCGATGTTCCGGCGCTGGCTCGAGCAGACGGGCCGCGCCAACGCCGCGGTTATGGTCGATCACGAATGAGCGCGGGAGGGGCGGCGTCGAATCCGACGTACTGGACTTCTTCTTCGAGCTCCGATGCCGAAGCGGTCGCGCACCCGTGCCTTGAGCTCGCCGATCAGCTCGCATAGCTCGCGCGCCGTGCCCGCTCCCGCGTTGTATATCAGGTTGGCGTGATACTCGGCGACGCGGATATCGCCCCTCGCGACTCCCTTCGCGCCGGCCTGCTCCAGGAAATACGCGGCCGGGACCTTCCCCTCGCGGACCACTTGCGGCGGCAGAGCCGCGACCGCGCCACCCGGAAGTTCCGCGGCGAGCAGATTTTTGAAGATGCTGCCGGCGCACTTCATCGTGGGCGGGAATTTTCGATTGCGCAGGGCGAGGATCTCATCGGCCGTGCGGCGCAGCCCGGCGCTCTCGGCGGGCTCGAGCAGCAGCTCCGCCGAGAAAACGATCCAGTCCTTCTCGCGCTTGAAAACGCTCTCGCGGTAGCGGAACTCGCATTGCGCGCTGCGAAACACGCGGATACATCGGCCATCGAAGAACCGCACGGTTTCGACGATCTCCGACATCGAATGGCCGTAAGCGCCCGCATTGCCATAGATAGCCGCGCCGAGCGAGCCGGGAATGCCCGCCAGCGTTTCGATACCTTTCAGGCCGCTCGCGATCGCGAAATCGATCACGTTGCCAAGTTCCGCGCCGGCATCCGCGTGGATGCGTTTTCCCACGGCCGCGATCTCGCCGGCGGTGAAGCGCAGGACGATGCCGCGGAAGCCGTCGTCCGAGACGATCAGGTTCGTGCCGCCGCCGATGATGGCGCAGGGGAGGCCGCTGCCGCGGGCCATGTGGAGCGCTGCGACGAACGCTTCCACGTCGCCGGTTTCCGCATAGATGTCGGCCGGGCCGCCAATGCCGAAGCGCGTATAGCGCGCCAGCGGCTCGCCTGCCGAAACCTGTAAATTAGGAATCTGGGCCAAGTGGCCGAGAGTGCTTTCGATGCCAGACATTCAAGTCAACATTATCCTATGCGCACAGGAGACCGCATGAGCCGGACGGGATTCCCCGGTTTTCCCGCCGAGGCAATGAAGTTCTTCCGCGCGCTCAAGCGCAACAATCGCCGCGAGTGGTTTCAGCCGCGCAAAGAGATTTACCTCGAACACGTGAAGGGACCGATGGTGGAGCTGGTTGCGGCGCTGACGGCGGAAATGATGAGCTTCGCGCCCGCTTACGTGCGCGAGCCCGAGGCCGCCATTTACCGCATCTACCGCGATACTCGCTTCAGCCCAGATAAGACTCCTTACAAGACCCACATCGCCGCTATCTTTCCCAGGCGCGGATTCGAGAAGCACGCCGCCGCGAGCTTCTATTTCAGCGTCTCGCCCGAGGAGGTCGAAGTGGCCGGCGGCGTTTACATGCCCGGCCCAGACGAGCTGCGCGCCATCCGCGAACACCTAGCCGGACATTATGAGGAGTTCCGGCGCATTGTAGCCGCGCGGCCCCTCCGGCGGCTGATGGGTGAACTTGTGGGGCACGCAGCTCTCGCGTGTGCCGAAAGGGTTCGCGCCGGATCATCCTGCGGCCGATCTCATCCGTTATAAGCAATTGCTGTTCGACGCGCTGCTCGAGCCCGCGCTCGCAACCACTCCAAAGCTGTTCCGCGAAATTGTTGCGCGCTTCCGCGCCATGGCGCCATTCATCGAGTTTCTGAACGCGCCGGTTGTCGCGGCCAGGCGGGCCATACCGCCGGATCCCCTGCAGGGCCGCTTCCCGCATGCCGAAGGCCACGCGAATCGGGCGAAGCGTGCCGACCAAGCTTGACAGAGGCGCGCGCCTCAGCTTCCCTTCAGCATCCCCACCACGGCGTTGAGAAGCAGCGCGGCCATGCCGATCGGGATCAGGCGTTTCCAGCCAATGTTCATCAATTGATCGTAGCGGAGGCGCGGCCAGGTGCCTCGGAACCAGATCATCGCGTAGATAATCCCGGAGACCTTGAAGAAGAACCAGAACAGGCCGATGAGGGCTTGGTTGACCGCGGGCGCCAGGAAGAGCAAGCCAAACGCAATCAGCGCCGCGCCGATCGCCATCAGCACGAGCCGCTGCGTCTGGCTTACGAGCTTGCGCGAGAGCGGGAAGCAGTAGGCGCCCGAACCGGCGAAAACAACTACCGGCGCCGCGTAATCCAGCGGGTAACGGAGCCAGGCGGCGCTCGGGAACGGCCGCAGCCAGCCTCCCCAGAACAGCGTCACCGCGACCGAGGCGATCACGAAGATGTTGGCGTACTCGGCCAGGAAGTAAAGCGCCCAACGGAAACCGCTGTACTCGGTATGGAAGCCGGCGACGAGCTCCGATTCCGCCTCCGGTAGATCGAAGGGCGCGCGATTGGTCTCGGCCACGGCGGCGATGATGTACGTGATAAAGGGCACGATCATCAGTCCGTAGTTGTCGAAGACGAACCAGATGTGCCTCTCGGCCTGCGCCTTCACAATGCTGACCATGCTGAGCGTGCCGGCCGCCATCACGCCGGAGAGCAAGGCAAAAGCCAGCGCCACCTCGTAACTGACCAACTGTGCGCCGCTGCGCAGCGCTCCGAGCAACGCGTAGTGGCTGTTCGCTGACCAGCCGCCCAGCACGATTCCCAGAATGCCCACCGAGGACATGGCGCTGATCACCAGCAGGCCGACGTTCACATCGGCCACATGAATGTACCTGCTGAACGGGATCACAGAGAGCGCGGTCAGCGCGGTGAACGTTGAAATCACGGGCGCCATCCAGAAGATGGCTTTGTCGGATTGCGCCGGGATCACGTCCTCTTTGATCAGGAGCTTCACGGCATCGGCGATCGGCTGCAGCAAACCGTGCGGGCCCACGCGCATCGGCCCCAGGCGCACCTGGAAATCGGCCAGCACCTTGCGCTCGACCAGCGTGAGGTAGCCGGCCACGAGCGGAAAGAGGCCGATAATCACGACCGTGATGATCAGCGGAGCAACCAGGGGATTGCTAAGGATGCTCTCCATAATAAACTAATGCACGAGCGAAGCCGAGGTCTGCGCCAGGCGCAGGAACGGCTCGGGGTAGACGCCGATCAGAACCGTCATCGCGCCCGTAATTCCGAGCGCCAGCCGCAGGCCGAAACTTGAAGCCACCGGCAGTTTATCGGCCGCTTCGCTGACGAACATGCTCCGTACCACGCGGAAATAGTAGTAAATCGCCACCGCGACATAGAGCGTCGCGATCACCGCCAGGGCGTAGTGCCCGGTCTCGATCAGCGAAAGGAAGATGTAATACTTGCCGAGGAACCCGGCCGTGGGCGGAATGCCGGCCAGCGACATCAGGAAAATCAGCATCAGGATGGCGTAGCCCGGACTCTTGCTCATCAAGCCGGAGAGGTCTTTGATATCCTCGCCTAGGATATCCTTGCGGCGCAGCGCGACAATCACCAGGAATGCGCCGAGATTCATGAACGTATAGACGAGTATGTAGACCGCGATGCCTTGGATGCCCGTCTGGTTGCCCGCGATCAATCCGAGCAGGATGTAGCCGGCGTGGGAGATGGAGCTATAAGCGAGCAGGCGCTTGATGTTGGTTTGGCTGATCGCGGCCAGGTTGCCAAGCGTCATCGTCGCGATCGCGACCGTGGCGAGCAGTGGCGCCCATACCTCGCGGGCGGAGGCAAACGGCCCTAGAAACATGCGCAGCAGGAAAGCGAACGAGGCTGCTTTCGAGCCGACCGAGAGGTACGCGGTGACCGTGGTCGGAGCGCCCTCGTAAGCGTCCGGCGCCCACATGTGGAACGGGACCGCCGAAATCTTGAACAGAAGACCGACGGCCGTCGTGCCCAGGGCGAGGAAGACCAGCGGGTCCCACGGATCGCGGAGCGTAATCGCGGCGGCAATCGCACTGAGCTTCGTCGAGCCCGCCAGCCCGTAGAGCACGGAGAAGCCGTAGAGCAGGAACCCGCTCGAGAACGCGCCCAGCAGCAGATATTTCATCGCGGCTTCGTTCGAGCGCTGGTTGCCGCGCAGGAAGCCGACCATGATATAGAAACACAGCGCCATGAGTTCCAGGCCCACGAAGAGCGTGACCAGGTCCGAGCCGGCCGCCAGGAAAAACATGCCGCAGTTGGCGAGCAGGATCAGGCCGTAATACTCGCCGTGGTGCTCGCCTTCGATCTCGAGGTACTTATACGAGGCCACCGCGGCGATAAAGGACGCGGCAAGGAAGATCCAGTTGAAGAACAGCGCTAGGCCATCCAGTGTGAGCGCGCCGCCAAACGCGGTGATTGCCGGCAGGCCGTGCTCCGCCAGGTAACTCTGCTGACGCCATAGCGCCAGGCCGGCGAACCCGAGCCCCAGCGCGACGAAGATCAGGAGCCACTTGCGCTGTTCCGGCTTGGGGAAGATGAGAAAGTCAAACAGGAATACCGCGCAACCGAATAGCGCCAGCATGATCGCAGGCAGCAGCACGAAGTGATCCGTGGGGGTGTAGTAGGGATTCATCGTACCGCCTCCGCAAGGATGGGGCTATGGGAAGTGGGCCGCGAAATGTGGAAGGCAGCAGCGCCCGGTGCGTGGGATTGTGGAACGCCGATGGCGCGCGCATTCTGCAAGGCCTTTTCGTAATATCCTGGCCGGACGCGCTCGACAATCTGGGCCACCGGCTTTTCGAGCACGTCGAAGTATGGCTTGGGGTACACGCCGATCCAGATCGCCCAGGCGATCAGCGGCACGAAGGTCGCCAGCTCCCTGAAGCTCAGGTCGGGCAAGTGGAGGTTGCGCGCGTTCGTAATCTGCCCAAGCATGGTCCGCTGGTACATCCAGAGCAGGTAGGCCGCGCCGAGAATCACGCCGGTCACTGCGAATGCCGCCCAAACCCAATTGGCTTCAAACGCGCCCTGGAGAATCGTGAACTCGCCGATGAAGCCGTTGAGCAGAGGCAACCCCGCCGAGCTCAGTATCGCGATCGCGAACACGGTGGCGTAGACGGGCATGACGTGACCAAGCCCGCCGTACTCCTTCAGCTCGCGCGTGTGCCGCCGTTCGTAAGCGGCACCGACAATCAAAAAGAGCATACCCGTCGAGATGCCGTGGTTGATCTGCTGGATGACGCTGCCGGCCAGTCCATTCGGGTTCAACGCAAAGATGCCGAGCGTGCAGAAGCCGAGGTGGCTCACCGAGGAGTACGCCGCCAGCCTCTTCCAATCCTGCTGCATCAGGCTGACCAGCGCGCCGTAGATGATTCCGATAATCGAGAGCACAGCCAGCGTCTGGACGATGGTCGCGTCCGCTGAGGCTTTGGGCAGCAGCGGCAGCGAGAAGCGGATGAATCCGTAAGTGCCCATCTTCAGCAACACGCTGGCCAGCACCACCGAGCCCGCGGTCGGCGCCTCGACGTGCGCATCCGGCAGCCAGGTGTGGAACGGGAACATCGGAACCTTGATCGCGAAGCCGATGAAGAACGCCCAGAAGACCCACTGCTCGATGGCCGGCGAAAGATGCAGCTTCATCAGCTCGGGGATCTCGAAGGTGTAATAGCCGAACTGTTTGAAGTGCTGGAAGTAGAGCGTCAGGATGCCGAGCAACATCAGCGCGCTGCCGGCCAGCGTGTAGAGGAAGAATTTGATCGCGGCGTACAGCTTCCGCGGCCCGCCCCAGACGCCGATGATGAAGTACATCGGCACCAGCACCATCTCCCAGAAGACGAAGAACAGGAAGAAGTCCAGCGAGATGAACACGCCGATCATTCCCACCTGCTGCAAGAGGAACATGGCGTAGTATTCCTTCGCCCGGTTCTGAGCCGCGTTCCAGGAAGACAGAATGGCGATGACGCCGATGACGGTGGTCAGCATCACGAGCAGCAAGCTGATGCCGTCGATGCCGATAAAGTACTTCGCGCCGAGCGAAGGAATCCAATCCGCGCGCTCGACCATCTGGAATCCGCTGGCGTTTTTATCGAAGCCGGCGAGCATCACGAGCGACACCGCGAAGCCCGCGAGCGCCGAGACGTTCGCCCAAATACGAATGAGGTTCTTTCGCGATGACGGGATCAGCAGCAGCACCACCGCACCGATCAGCGGCATGAACAGAACCCAACTGAGTATGTGTGCGCCCATGGAATTAACGCGTCAAATAATACCCAAACATGGCCGCCACGCCGGCGATGAACACCAGCGCATACGCCTGCACCGAGCCGGTTTGCAGGAAGCGCATCGGGTAGGAGGTCAGCTTCACCGCGAACGAGGTCAGCCGCACTGCGCCATCGACTACCCAGGTATCCCACCAGATGCTTACCCGGGAGGTGAAGCGCGCGAGCCAGCCGGCGCCGTTCACGCCGCCATCCACTACTACCTCGTCGAACCGTGAGAGCGCCGAGCCGCCGCCCTTCGCCAGGCCGTTGACAAAGAGGAAGTCGTAGATCTCATCGACGTACCACTTGTTGAGCGCGCCGCGATAGAACGGGCCGGCCGCGCGCGCGGCCGCGCCGGCAGTCCCCGGCCTGCGCTGGTATATAACCCAGGCGATAAGAATTCCGATGGCCGCCAATACGACTGAAAGGCCCATGAGGAGCCATCCTATAGCCGTTGACGGCGCGTGCTCGGCGGCGGGCACGGCAAGCTCGGAGCCCAGCACGCTCGCGAGCCAGTGCTCGAACAGACGGAAGTGGTCAGGCAGCGCGCTCCACAACTTCGGCACGCCAACCCAGCCAGCCAGAACGCTGCCGGCCGCGAGCGCGACGAGCGGAATCGTCATCACCTTCGGCGATTCGTGGATATGCGCAGCCGCATGCGGCTCGACGCGGGATTGGCCGTAAAACGTCAGCGCCATCAGCCGCCACATGTAGAACGCGGTCATGCCGGCCGTCACAAGGCCGATCAGGTACACCGCTTTGAATCCCGCCGGGTTCGAGTAGACTTGGTACAGGATCTCGTCTTTGGAGAAGAAGCCGGCCAGGCCCGGCGCGCCGGCGATTGCGAGCGTGCCCACGAGCATCGTGGCGTGCGTGATTGGGATCTTGTTCTTCAGCCCGCCCATGCGGCGCATGTCCTGCTCGCCGGCGAGCGCGTGGATCACCGAGCCCGAGCCGAGGAACAAAAGCGCCTTGAAGAATGCGTGCGTGTAGAGATGGAAAATCGCCGCCCAATACGCGCCCACTCCGAGCGCCATGAACATGTAGCCGAGCTGGCTCACCGTCGAGTAGGCCAGCACGCGCTTGATATCGTTCTGCACCAGCGCGATCGAGGCGGCGAACATCGCGGTAAACGCGCCAACAGCAGCGACGATCATCGTAGTCTCCGGCGCCAACCGGAATAGGTGATTCGAGCGCGCCACCATGTAGACGCCCGCGGTGACCATCGTCGCTGCGTGGATCAGAGCGGAAACCGGCGTCGGGCCTTCCATGGCATCCGGCAACCAAACGTAGAGCGGAAACTGCGCCGATTTGCCGATCGCGCCGACGAAGAGCAACAGCGCCATCACGCTCAGCGCGCCGAAGCCGGTTTCGGGGCTCATGCCTGCCAGCGCGTGATTCACGTCCAGGAACCGCACCGTTCCGAGCGTCGCGAACATCAACAACATGCCGAGGATGAACCCGGCGTCGCCGATGCGATTCACGATGAAAGCTTTCTTGCCCGCGTCGGCCGCCGACTTCTTATGGAAGTAAAAGCCAATGAGCAGGTAGCTCGACAGGCCCACGCCTTCCCATCCGACGAACATCAGCACATAGTTGTTCGCCAGCACCAGCATCAGCATGAAAAAGACGAACAGGTTCATGTAGCCGAAGAAACGATAGTAGCCTCCTTCGTGGCCCATGTAGCCGATGGAATACAGATGAATCAGGAACCCGACGCCTGTGACGACCAGGATCATCACCGCGCTGAGCGGGTCGAGCAGGAAACCCCAATCGGCGCCGAACCGCGCCAGTGTATGCGCGTGCGTGGTGAACGGCAAACCCGCGAGCCAGTTGAACTGGATGATTTGATGAATGCGCTCGGGCCGCTTGCCGATTAGCTCCAGCACGGCGCCGGCGGAAAAAATGAAGGAGAGCAGCACCATGCCGGGCGAGAGCACGCTCACAATCCACTTGGCTTTCGAGCTGGCGTGATGATGGAAATCTTGCGCTTGCCTGCCGCTGTGCCCGCGATCGCCGGCGGGTTCGACACCCGGCGCGACGGCCACTTCCGAAGGCCCCTGCGGATCGAACTTCCTCCCCAGCAGCAACATGACCAGCGCGCCGAACAGCGGGAAGAGCGGAATGAGCCAGATGCAGTCTAGAAAATTCATCGCGCAGTGCTTACAATTTGAGAAGCTCGATCTCGTCGGCCTGGACCGTTTCCTTGTTGCGGAACAGCGCGATCAGGATGCCCAGGCCGACTGCCGCCTCGGCGACCGCCACCGTAATCACGAAGATGGCGAAAACCTGCCCCCGGACCTGCTGAAAGTGGCGCGAAAACGCGATCAGGTTGATGTTCACGGCGTTGAGGATCAGCTCGATGGACATCAAGATGATCACGATGTTCCGCCGCGTGAGCACGCCTACCGTGCCAATGAGCAGGAGCGCAGCACTCAGCATCAAATAATGGGCCGTCGTGATGGGATGGAGCATCAGACTCCCTTCTTCGCCATGACTACGGAACCGATGACGGCGGCGAGCAGCAGGACCGAGACAATCTCGAAAGGCAGCAGGTATTCGGAGAAGAGCAGATCGGCTACGCGCTCGGTGTTGCCGAGGTTCGTGGACAGCGGCGTCGCGGCGGGCGCCAGCCGGAAGAATCCCACGCCCTTCTTGAGAACGTAGAATACTTCGGAGCCAATCGCGGCGATTGAGACCAACGCCAGCCACCACTGCTTGTTGAACTGGCGCACTTTCGCCGCCTCATCGAGGTTCACCAGCATGATGACGAATAGGAACAGCACCATGATGCCGCCGACGTACAGCACGATCTGCACCGCAAACAGAAACTCCGCCCCCTGAAGCAGGAACAGGCCGGCGACGCCGATCAGCGAGACGATCAGCGAGATGGCGCTGTGCACGGCGCTCTTACGTGTGATGGTGAAGATGCCGCCGCCGAGCGTCAGCAACGCGAAAACATAAAAAAAGACTGTGTCGACTGTCTCAGTCATAGGAACAGCCTTGGCCGCGAAACCGCCGCCTGCACGAGAGGACCAGCACGCGCTCCGCCCACAACTTTAGAACTTGTATCGAGTGGGCCGGGGACCTTCTTCTAGCATCTGGCGGTCCCAAATCGCCCCCTCCCGGCTGTAATTGGCCAGCTCGAAGTCCTGCGTCAACTCCAACGCATCCACCGGGCAGGCGTCTTCGCACAGACCGCAAAACATGCACCGGGAGAGGTCGTAAGTGAAGGTGGTCAGCTCCTTCCGGCGCGTCTGCTCGTTGCGCTCGCTGCCGACCACGATCAGGTTCTCCGGGCAGGCGAGCGCGCACAGATTGCAAGCGATGCAAAGGGTCTCGCCGTTATCCGGATTGATGTTCAGCCTCGGCGCGCCGCGGTAACGTTCCGCGACCTTGGGCCGTTGGGCAGGATATTGCTCGGTGTAGATGTACTTGGGGCGCTGGTAGTGAAAGGTGACCCACAATCCCTCCATCAGATCGACCAGGAAGATGGTTCTGAGGAGCTTCCGCATAAGCACCCGCCTTAGCGGTCCACCTCGCCCAGAACGATGTCGATGGTCCCGATGATGGCAACCAGGTCGGCCACCAGCGCGCCGCGCGCCATACGGTCGAGCGCCTGCAAATTGATGAACGAGGGCGGGCGCACGCGCACCCGGTAGGGGTGCGTCGATCCGTCACTCACGATCAAGTAGCCCAATTCGCCTTTCGGCGCCTCGATAGAAACGTAGACCTCGCCCGTGGGCGGCTTGATGACTTTGGGCACTTTGGCCATGATCGGCCCGCTCGGGATTTTCTCGACGGCCTGGCGGACGATGCGGACCGATTGCCGCATCTCTTCCATGCGCACGAGGTACCGGTCGTAGGTATCGCCGTTCTGTCCGGTCGGAATCATGAAATCGTACTGCTCATAGCCGGAATAGGGCTGCGCTCTTCGAAGATCCCACTTCACGCCCGCGGCGCGCAGCATCGGGCCCGTGACACCGTACTGCTTGCACTCCCCGGCGTTCAGTATCCCGATCCCCTTCAGCCGTCCCACCCAGATCCGGTTGCCGGTGAGAAGTTCCTCGTACTCGTCGATCTTCGGCAGCAGCATTTCGCAGCACGCTTTGACTTCCTGCTCGAAGCCGTCGTACAGCTCGTACTGCAGGCCGCCGATGCGAAACGCGTGCGTGGTGAGGCGCGCGCCGCAGTAGTTCTCGTAAATCTTCAGGATCTCTTCCCGCTCCCGCATTACATAAAAGAGCGGAGTGATGGCGCCGATGTCGAGTGCGTGCGTGCCGAGCCAGAACAAGTGGCTCGCGATGCGGTTCAGCTCGGTCAGGATGACGCGAATGACCTGCGCGCGCGGCGGCGCCTCAATACTCAGCAGCTTTTCCACTGCCAGGCAATACCCGAGGCCGTTCGACACCGACGCAAGGTAATCCATGCGATCGACGTACGGCGCGAACTGCTGGTAGGTGCGGTTCTCGCCGATCTTTTCCACGCCGCGGTGCAGGTACCCGATCACGCACTCGGTGCCGATGACCTTCTCGCCATCGAGCTTGAGGATCACGCGCAGCACGCCGTGTGTCGAAGGGTGCTGCGGCCCCATGTTGAGGACCAGTTCCGTGGAATCAAGAAAGGTGGCTTCGGGCATGGTCACTGTCCGCTCTCGATCCCGAGGTTTTCCTTCACCCATCGGTTGTCTACGGCGGTGATGGAGCGGTCTTTGCGGAGCGGGTGAC
This sequence comes from Bryobacterales bacterium, assembly GCA_963835855.1. Lineage (GTDB taxonomy): Bacteria > Acidobacteriota > Terriglobia > Bryobacterales > Bryobacteraceae > CAWIHA01. The sequence continues at coordinate 39,761 of CAWIHA010000004.1, forward strand.
CTTCCCAGCTCTTCGGGCAGCAGGATACGGCGCATGTCGGGGTGGCCGGCGAATTCGATGCCGAACATGTCGAACACCTCGCGCTCCAGCCAGTTGGCGGTGAGATGCACGCCCACGGCGGTCGCGGGTTTGTAACCGTCGGCAATCCTGGCCTTGACGCGGATGCGCTCGTTGCGCGGGAAACTATACAGGATGTAAATGATGTCGAAGCGCTCGGGCCGCTGCGGGTAATCGACCGCGGTAATATCGACGAGGTAGTCGAAGTCCGCCTCGGACTTCAGGAATTCCAGAATGGGGATGACCGCTTCGGGCCTAGCGACCAGGAAATGCTGGCCCAGGTAAGCGGAGAACTCCGAAATCTGGTTCCCAAATCGTTGCTGGAGCGACCGGGTGAGTTCGCTCTCCCATACGACGGTGGCCATCGTGACCGGTGGTTTCGGCGCGGCATGACCCGCTGGCGCAGCCGGCTGGACGCCGGGGGGAGACGGGGTCTGCGCAGACTCCCCGCCCGGTTTTTGCTCATCAGCCATTGAGAAAGCCGGAATTGCCTCGAAAATTCACCGTAGCACAGGGCCAAGGGGGTTATCAAATGGACGCGGCACCGTTGATGCGGAACGCAGTAGCGAACTTAAATGGCGGCGTTATCCCCCTCTCAGTGAGCGCCGCTAGCCGGAGCGGGGCTCTTCGATCGGGATGATGCGGTCGGCGGGAAGGTCACGCAGCACCTGCCTGATGCCACTGGGCCACCGGATCTCAAGTTCGCGGATGCGCTTTGCGGCGCCGAGCCCGAAGTGCACGCGGGGATCGCTCGAAGCGCCGTAGCCGGTGCTGGTGGTGACGTGGTTGTACTGCGTCAGCCCGTCCTCGCCGGTGAGGCGGATCTGCGCGCCGATGCCCATGCGGTTGCTTTTCGTGCCAGTCAGCTTGAGCAAGACCCAGTGATTGCCGTTCATTGAGACGTTGTGGAAAAGCTTCGCCCTTCCGCCGAGTACGGTCACGACGGCGTCGATACGGCCGTCGTTATCGAGATCGCCGAAGGCAACACCGCGATGCGCTGCGGGTACCTGAAAATCCGGACCGGCGCTCGCGCTCACGTTCTCGAACTTCCCATTGCCAAGATTCCGGAAGACCGCATTCGGCTCCGGGTAGGGACGGTTTTCGAGTTCCCAGGAATTATCCATCACGTTTGAGCGGGCGACGAACAAATCCTTCCAGCCGTCGTTATCGAAATCGAAGATGCCGTTCGACCAGCCGGACATTTCCCTTGTCTGCCTGCCGAGGCCGCTGTTTGCCGTAATGTCCTGAAAAATGCCGCCGCCGAGATTGAGGAACAGCGGAAACGTCTCGTGCTCGGTCGCAGTGTGCCAGATGTCCGGCCGCCCGTCGTTATTAATGTCGCGGAAATCGGCTCCCATGCCCGAAATCGCTTTGCCGACTTCCGGATATGCCACCAGCGAGTCGAGCGCCACCTCCTCGAACCTCTTTCCTTTGATGTTGTGAAACAGGAAGTTCGGCATAGTATCGTTGGCGACGAAGATGTCCATGTAGCCATCGCCATCGTAGTCGGCGATGGCGATGCCCATGCCCTTACCGTAATACTTCGAGATGCCGGTTTCCCCGGAGACGTCGGTGAAGGTGCCGTCTCCGTTGTTGCGGTACAACGTGCACGGCAGCGGATCATAGTACCTGGGGTGGCAGTACGCGCGGATGTGTTTCCCGTTCTCGCAGAATGGGTCCCCATTCGGCGTCCACTTACAGTAGTTCGATACGAACAGGTCCAGTAGGCCATCGTTGTTGTAATCGACCCACGCGGCGGCGACCGACCACATCTTCTTGCCGTTGAGCATGCCGCCGCCCACGCCGGCCTTCGCCGTCACATCGGTGAACGTGCCATCGCCGTTGTTGTGAAACAACTGGTTGCCGTTAACGTTCGCGACGAAGATATCCGGGAAGCCGTCGTTGTCGTAGTCGCCGACCGCCACGCCCATGCCGTAGCCCGCGCCCCCTACGCCGGCTTTGTCGGTGACATCAGTAAAGGTCAGGTTGTGGTTGTTGTGGAATAACCGATTCTTGTATTTGTCGCTATTCTTTGCCAGCGAAGGGATGTCGGCGCCGTTGACGAAATAGACGTCGAGGTAGCCATCGTTGTCGTAATCGATCAGCCCCACGCCGGAAACCATGGTCTCGGGCTGGTTCTTGTTCGGCGTCGGGCAACTGTCGGTGACAAAATTCAACCCGGCACGCTGGCCGATCTCCTCAAACTGGATTGTGCTCACGACCGAAGCGCTAACCAGGGCAAACGACAGGGCGAAGACGGCAAAATACAGCAACCGCATGGGAAGAGCATGACTAGTGTACTCGAATCGGCGGCGCTTGCGCGCGTGGGCTACGATCCGAACCCGACCGGCTTAAGCACAGTGATGTCTGCCGGCCGGCCTTCGTCGTTCACGGTGAGCCTCGAAGACAATCATGCCCTGGATCCCGGCACGGAGGGCCTCGCCCGTGAACTTCGGCTCAGTTTTATGTATCGACCTGGGGAGTATCGTCCTTTCCTCAATCCGGAAGATATCGTTCTGTCCGAACGTTGAGATGAACAGCAGCAACGCAAGGAAAGTACATGCCCGCATACTCTACCGCACCAGCACCACCGGGGATTGCTCGGCGCCGATCATGTGCTCATAAAAGCTGCGCACCTCGGCGTAGCGCTCGGGAGGAATGATCGCGTTTTGGATTTCGAGCGCGCGCGTAAAGACCAGCTCGTTTCCCTTCACTTCCCAAGTGGCGTGGTATTTGCCAAACGAGGCCTCGAGGTTTGCCATGCCCGGCAGTTCGTCCACTTTGAAGCCGGGCGGCAACTTGATGCGTGCGGTCTCGGTGAAGGCGTGGGAATGGAGGACGATGGGGTACTTCCGCGTGGGTTCAGTGAAGGCAAGATGGCCGTGGCGTTCCAGGATGGCTGGCTTGAAGATCAGCAGATTGCCGCGCATCGATCTTCCGTACATGGGCGCGGTAAATTCGAGATTCACCTTGAACTCCGAAGGCGCCGCCCCTTCTTCTGGCTCGATCTTCGAGACTGAGGCGCCCGGGGCGCTGCCGCTCACCCGGGCTTCAATGTCTTTCACATACTCCGGCCGGGGTACGTCGTGAAAGGCACGGCGCTCGGAGACCGCCGAACTACCGAAGTACCGGTCTCGCACGGCCGCTGAGATGGAGCCATCGGCGGCGAGAGTTGCTTCGGTCTGGCGCTCGGTTCGGTTGTCGAACGGTGCCGTGGCCGGGGCCTTTACCAGGGCGCCAGCCGATCCTGCAACGATGAGGGCGAAGCTGTCCTGGTCAGACTCAGGCAGTTCCCCCACCGGCGTGAACCGGTTGGTTGGATCAACGAACAACAATCGGCCCAGCGTGGGACGCTCGAGCACGGCAGGCGCGCGGACATCGCCATCTACCTTAACCGCAAGAATCACGTGGTTGAACTGGAAGGGCGAGGACCATTCCTCGCGCACGTACGTCCGATCACCCCCATAAATCGCGACCAGATAGGAATCAATGCCAACCACCTTGAGCATTGCATGCAGAAGGTTGGCTTTGTCCTTGCAATCGCCGTACTGTTTTTGAAAAACGTCCGCCGCAGCATGCGGCCGCATTCCCCCTCCTTTCGCCAACCGCATTGCGATCTCCACGTATTTCGTATCCTGGACAAACCGGCCAATCGCCTGGATGCGCTCGAATGGCGTGTTCTTGCCGGCGGCAAGCGCCCGGGCTTTTTCCGTCAGCTCGGGGCTTGGCTCCGCCTGGCCCTCGACCAATTCCGAGACCCACCGTGAAACCCTGGACCAGCTTGTGAAGTTGAGCTCGGCCGCCTTGGGTGCGTCGCCAAAGGCGCTCACCCCAAGCCGTGGCGCGAGGCCGGTGACCGGCGGGCTCGCCGGTTCCTTCTCGATGAACGGCAGGTCGCGCATCTCCCAGGTATACGTTGACCCGGAAACCGCAGGAACCAGCTTCGGCCCGTTGAACACCACGCCTTCGGCGCGCCAGCCCGGCGGCAGCGTGATGCTGTATCTCGAATAGAGCACGGGGTTACGCTCTTGAAAGGACCACTCAAGCTGGGTGAAGATGGAGCGTTCCTCGGACGTTGCCTCCCAACCAAACACGGTGCCTGGATCCGCATACACACGGCCATCCACCAGTTTGATCCGGTCCTCATCATAGAGCGCATACGTACATGTCGCCCTGTCTTCAGTCTCGTCCTTGCCAAAGCGCTTCGACTGACCGGACGGCATGATGATCCAGGCGCGGAGGGCGCGAACTTTGCCCGCCTTCGCGTTGTACCACTGATATGCTATGGCGTGCTCTTTCCCTTCTTGCGAGAGTATCCGCACAGCGTAATGGGCCGTTGTCACTTTGCGGCCAGTCTCGTCCATGCTGACGTCTGCTTCATCGGTCAGCACAACCGCCGGGACGTGCTTCGAGTAGGTGGGAACGGGCTTTGCGGCCAGATCCCGTAACCACTGCGGGGCATCGTCGATTGTACTCCGTCGCGAATGGCTTGAGCTACGGCACACCGGTTTGTCAGACTCGTCCACACTGGGCCCTCTGGCCAAACTTCTCACAGTGAAGGGTCTGCCATTGCCGACCGCGAGACACGCGACCGCCACGCACGGAAGTAGAAGCCATTGAATTGGGTTACGCATGTCCGCCTCACTTCGCCGCTAATGGCATCTGCCGCAGGGTGACTACATGATTGTCGCGCTCGTGAATGACGTTGAAGATTTTTTTGAGCTGCGGATAAAGATTCGCTTCATACAGGATGGCGCCGCCATTGCCGAAAGCGAATTCCCGGCTGTAGGTCAGTGTCCGCCTGTCCGGCGAGACCGTCAGCTTCACCTGGTACTTTCCGGCATCGCCGAATCCCAAGGATGCGGGCGACTCCGCATTATCCAGCGAGAAGCCTGCCGGCAACTCGATGGACACAGAGTCCGACTCCGACCAGGGATAGTGGAAATAGATCGGATACTTACGCTCGCTTGCGGTGAACATCGCGTCCAGCCCGCGCTGGAAAAATGCCGGCTGCACGAACAGCCGCTTTCCCGTCCGTTCGGCGTACTCTGGCACGCGGACCTTATATGAATAGACCAACGGCTTGTCCGTGTCGCCGATATTTTCGACCTTCAGCTCCGACATTTCGATCGTGCTCAGGCGCTCCTTCAATTGATCTCGCAAATGCTCTTCGCGCTCAACCGCCGTCTCGCCGGCGATGGATTCCCGCTGTCGAGCCGCACTGTGGCCCGTATATTCGATCCGGACGGTCCCTTCCAGCGTGCCGTCTTCATGCAATTGGAACGTGCCTCGCCGCGCTTGAGCGGATTTCTCCGGAGGTGACAGGGGCGTCGTGATAAACTCGGCCTGCTTGGGATCGGTGACAAGGGCGGGCACTGCCTCTTCCCTCCAACTCAACATTCCGAAGGAGACGTACGTGCTGGCGGGGTCGAAAAACTGCCAGTGGTCGTTGACGCGCACGGCGATGTCGTAGCCCGGTATGAAATACCAGTAGGTGTACGCCGGCCGGAAGAACATCTGACCGCGGTTTGGCACTTTCGCGACTCGCGCGTCAAAGCCGGCCGCCGTGGCGAGTGCGCCAAAGAGCAGGTCGATATCCCAGCCCTTGCCCGCGCCCTGGCGGATCGTATCCTCGGGAGACTTGTTCTCTTTCAGGTCTTTCCGCTGCTCGGGAGTGAGTCCCGACCCCTCTCTGTCGATGTTTTTGATTGTGATGCGGCAGTAGTCGAACAAGCGTTTCAGCTTTTCCTCCGGCGTGGACGCGCCGGCAATGATCTTCTCCGCGGTGCTGCGCACCGTGCCGTTCACTTTCATCAGCGGTTTGTAGCGGCCGAAGAGTTCCTTGCCGAATCCTTGCCAGAACTTTTCCGGAGCTGGCTGATTGGTCTCGGTGGTATAAACGAGCATCCATTGCCGCACCTGCTGATCGGGCGGCATGTAGGGCTCCTCCCTCAGCGCGGGAATATTCGTTAGCTCCGCGACACTGTAGTCATTCGCCTCCGGCGCCCATACAGGGTTTTGGCAGTTGAAAGGAATTACATGCATCACGGGCGTGTAGGTCACCCAACTCAGGGGATGGACGTGGAAACGAGCGACCTGGACCGGGATGTCGTGCTGGAAGTAAAGCACCCTATGCGTAAAGGCGTCGGCCGTGGTCTCACGCCAGCGGTATTCGATGATGGCGCCGGGCTCAACCCCGGGCATCGCGAACGATTTTACGCGCTCCTTGTAGCCGCTGGCTTTGGCGACGACGCGCTCGAACACCGCGTCTTTCGCGAGGTCGAGGATCGTACCGTCCGGCTTGATCGTGCGGCCGGCGATGTCGCTGATCGTAGTTCTGCCTTCAAAAGGAATATTGACCGTGCCTTGCGATTCCTTGCCGCGTTCCGTATAGATCTTGATGCAGACGTAATAGTATATGTACGACTGGACATAGTCGCTGCCGCCGACCTCGTCGAGAACACGGCCTTCCCAGAGGATCGCCTCGGCATCGGCGTCTTTTTCGACTTTGGGAGTCTTCGAGGCGAGTTCGGCAGGATCAACCGGCTTCCACGGCATCAAGTGGCCGATGAGTGGCGCCGAGAACGCTGCTGTAACGCTGAAAAACAAAAGTGCAAGAGTGAGTGCGGCAAGTTTATTACGCATAGTGCTCCTCCAATCGGCGCAATTTTTCGGCTCCGCCGGTCCCAAATAGTCTACACCGGAGTGCCAAAATCCGCATCAACCTCCGCGCGGGCGGCGGTAAGGAATCCAGAGTAGGAAAAAGAGGAGCAGCGCCAGCGCCTCGGCTGGCAGCACATAGAAGGGCCAGGGCCCGAAATAATCGAGCAGGGAAGGATTGGCAGGCTTGCGGCACAGGTACATGTAATTCGTGCCAAAGACCGCGTTGAACGCCCCGACCGCCACCGCGTAAGCATTCAGGATCAACAGTACGCGCCAGAGGCTACTGGGCCGCGGCCGTGCGAGACCGCCCCAGGTCAGCGTGAGAATAGAAACGATGACGCCGCCGTGCTTCAGGAAGAAGGAGATGCTCGGATAGGACGGCAGCGGCGCCCACAAATCGGGCGTCAGCACCGCCATTACGGCGCCCGCCAGACCTCCGTAGTAAGACACTTCATACGCCCAGGGCGCGAGTGTGAACAGTGCGACAATTGTCAGCCAGAGGGTGAAGTCCGAGAGCTGTAGCGGCAGGGTTTCGGGGAACCGAAAACCTTCGTGGTGGATGCGATCAGTCCACCAGACGATCTCATTCACGGCCAAAAACGTGCCGAGAGCGAGACGAATGCGCCGCGCTGCCAGGGCGCTTTTTCGGGACCGCCACGCCAGAGCTGCCGAAACCGCGGCAATCGAGGCGAGGATCGCCAAATGCGCCGGGCCGAACAGATGGATTTTTCCAGTCACCGACTACAAAGTATCCCACCTCTCGATCCTGCACCTCCCCCGAGAAACGGTTCGCCTGCCAGTCCGCCGCAGCCGCCTAGCCGTGCGGCGGAGCGCCTCCGCTGACTCGCTCGATCCCACCGCAAAAGGAGACGGTTTCGCGTTTACGCCAGCATCTTGAGCAGCTTCTCTTCATCAATGACGGGGACACCGAGCGCGTGGGCCTTGTCGAGCTTCGAACCGGCCGCCTCGCCGGCGACAACGTAATTAGTCTGCTTACTAACCGAGCCGGTCACCTTACCCCCGGCAGCTTCGATCCGCGCCTTGGCCTCCTCGCGCGTGAGATTCGGCAGCGCACCGGTCAGGACGAACGTCTGCCCCTGGAGCGGCCCCGCCTTCTTCTTCCGCGCCTGCTTCGATTCGAACTGGAGTCCCGCCAGCCGCAAGCCTTCCACCAGCCCGCGGTTGCGCGGCTCGCGGAAGAACTGGTAGATGCTTTCGGCAACCTTCGGCCCCACTTCCTCTGCGCTTTCGAGCGTCTCCATGCTGGCATCGGCGATTCGATCGAGGCTGCCGAAGCTCTCCGCCAGAATCGCGGCGGTGCGCTCGCCGACGAAGCGGATACCCAGCGCCGCGATCACGCGCGGCAACGGCAGCGCCTTCGACCGCTCGATATTCGCTAGCAGCTTCTCGGCGGACTTTTTGCCCATGCGCTCCAGGTTCACCAGCTCACCAGCGTTGAGCGCGTAGATATCGACGACGCTCTTCACCAGCCCGCGTTCGACCAACTGATCGACGAGCGCTTCACCCATGCCATCGATGTCCATCACGCCGCGAGAGGCGAAGTGGAGGATGGATTCTTTCAGCCGCGCCGGGCAATCCGTGTTAATGCAGCGGCTCGCGACCTCTCCTGCCTCGCGCACAACCTTGCCGTCGCAAATCGGGCAGCGCTGTGGCATCCGGAACGGGTGCCGCGGCGAGCCGGGGCTGCTGACACGCACTACCTTCGGGATCACGTCGCCACTGCGCTCGACGATGACGGAATCGCCAACTTCGAGGCCAAGCCGCTCGATCTCGTCCTCGTTGTGCAGCGTGGCTCGCGAAACGGTGACGCCGCCAACCTCAACCGGGCGCAGGTGCGCTACCGGCGTCAGCGTGCCGGTGCGGCCGACCTGCACTTCGATGTTCTCGACGACGGTCTCCGCCTGGCGCGCGGCGTACTTGAATGCGATCGCCCAGCGGGGGGCCTTTGCCGTCCAGCCGAGCTGCCGTTGCTGCGTTACCGCATCCACTTTCGCAACGACGCCGTCGATTTCATACGGCAGCTCTTCGCGGCGTTGCTCCCAGTCGCGGCAGAAGCCGACCAGCTCATCGATATCGGCGCACAGCCGCCGGTGCGGGTTCACCTTGAAGCCAAACCGTTCCAGCGCGTCGAGCGATTCCCAATGGCTCTCATAGTGCGGCTCGCCACGGACCAGGAGGAAATACGCGTAGTAATCCAGGCGGCGCGCGGCGGTAATCTGCGGCTCAAGCACGCGGATGGAGCCCGCAGCCGCGTTGCGCGGATTCGCGAAGTGCGGCAAGCCCTGCTGCTCGCGTTCGAGGTTCAACCGGTCGAATGCGCGCCGGTTCATGATGACCTCGCCGCGCACCTCGAATTCCGCAAGATCCGCCGCAACCCGCAGCGGCAACGAGCGGATCGTGCGTGCATTCTCGGTAACGTCCTCGCCGATGTCGCCGTCGCCGCGCGTCACGGCGCGCTCGAACAGCCCGTAGCGGTAGGTAGCGGCCATCGAGAGGCCATCCATCTTTAGCTCGGCCACGTAGCGGAACGGCGCGCTTCCCAGCAACTGCCGGACGCGCCGATCAAAGTCGCGCAGCTCGTCTTCATTCAGCGCATTATCCAGGCTGAGCATGGGCGAACTATGGCGGACCTTGATGAAACCCTCGCGCGGCTTGCCGCCGACGCGCTGCGTTGGCGAATCCGGCGTCACCAGCTCGGGGTGATCGGATTCGAGTTCGCGCAGCCGCCGCATCAGCGAGTCGTACTCGGCGTCGCTAATTTCCGGCCGGTCGAGCACGTAATAGAGGTGCTCGTGGCGGCGGAGTGTTTCGCGAAGGCTCTCGATTTCCTGTTGGAAGTTCTCCATCATTTGCTCAGTGACTGCGCGGTTGGCGCCCGCCGCGCTGCAATGTGTGGCCGCACACCGCTCTCAACGATGTGGGTCCGCCGCCGCAGGCGTGGCGCGATTAGCGCTCGGCCGCGAATCAACATTATAATTGTCCCTTATCGCCCTCTATCAAAACATCAGCCTGGTCTACAATCCATGCGCTGGCAGGTTACGCGGCCGCGCCCGGCTCGTCGAGCGTGTAGCCGGAGCCCTCAAAGCAGCCGGCCATGGGGTTTCCTGCATCTCGACGGAAGGGCCGGCGACGGCTGGCAGCATCGCCAGAGAGCGGGTCGAAGCGGGCGCCGATCTAATCCTTGCGCTCGGCGGGGACGGCACCATAAACGAGTTGCTCTCAGGCGTCGCCCACTCGCAGGTTCCGGTCGCGATCATTCCAGCAGGCACCGCCAACGTACTAGCGCGGGAACTGGGCCTGAGACTGCATCCCTTGAAAGCGGTCCGGCGTTTAGGCGAATTCGTGCCGCAGCGGGTTGCGCTTGGTCTGCTGCGTGCCGAGCCCGGACCAGTCGAGCGTTACTTCCTGCTGATGGCCGGCGTCGGTTTCGACGCGCACATTGTCTACCGCCTTAACCTGGGGCTGAAATCCAAGTTTGGGGAGATTGCGTATTGGGTAAGCGCGATGAGGCAGATGGCCCGGAGCCTCGAGGAGTTCGAAGTCGAGGTCGCGGGCGAGCGGTTCCGCCGCTCGTTTGCATTGGTAAGCCGAGTGCGGAATTATGCGGGATACATGCAGATCGCACAGCGCGTATCGCTCATCCAAAGCGACTTCGAAGTGGTTCTCTTCGAGGGCACCTCGCCATTGCGCCATTACCTGAGATACTTTGGTGCGGTCATCGCGGGGCGAACATCCAATTTGAAGGGTATGTCCTTCCTCCACGCGAAACAGGTCAAGTTCCCGGCTCGGGGCGGCCCGTGCGTTTACGTCCAGGTCGATGGCGAGTATGCAGGCCGGCTGCCCGCCAGCGTCGAGATTGTGCCCGATGCCTTGACGCTGCTCGTACCTCCGGACTACCCCCGATCGTCTCAAGGATAACGATGCGTAACCGTGTCCCGAGTTTCAGCGATTGTGCTGGCCGCAAGCCGCATGCCGGCGCAGCCCGCATTCCCGACCAATGGACCCACTCACACACACTTTGACTGGCTTGGCGCTGAGCCGGGTAGGACTGAAGCGCTGGTCCCTCTATGCAACGCCCGTGTTGTTGCTCGCGGCGAACGCGCCCGACATCGACATCGTGACGATGGCGGGAGGCGCGGCCGATTACCTGCACTATCACCGCCACATCACCCATTCGTTCCTCGCCATTCCGTTCCTGGCCCTGCTGGTGGTGCTCGTTGTCCGGCCGTTCGTGCGCGAGCCGTTCGACTGGAAGGGGGCGTATGCGGTCTCACTCGCCGGCGTGACTTCGCATCCGCTCCTGGATTGGATGAACGCGTACGGCGTAAAATTGCTCTTACCGTTTTCGGGCCGGTGGCTGGAGCTAGACATCTTCAATCTCGTGGACGTATGGATCTGGGCGGCGCTCCTCGTGGCCGCGCTGGCGCCGCTCGTTTTGGGTCTGGTGAGCTGGGAGATCGGCGCGCGGCCGGCGTCGGGCCGCGGCATCGCCATTGCCGCGCTGTGTTTTATCCCGCTGTATGGTTTCGGGCGATATCTGTTACATGAGCGGGCGGTCGCCGTCCTGGAATCGCGGCTTTATCAGGGGCTCGCGCCGGTGCGCGCTGGGGCGTTTCCCAGCGGCATCAATCCGTTCCGCTGGCGCGGACTCATCGAGACTGCGCCCTTCTATTCCATCCAGGAAGTTAACCTCCTCGGGGAGTTCGATCCGGCCGAGGGCCAAATCCTGTACAAGCCCGAAGCGAGCCCCACCGAGCTGGCCGCCGCCTCCGCCGCTCGCCGCACCAAAGCTTTTGAAGTCTTCCTGAATTTCTCGCAGTACCCATTCTGGCGATTCACGCCCACCGATGCGCCGGAGGGGGGAATCCGCGTCGAAGCGATGGACCTTCGTTTTGGCGCCCCGCCGCACCCGGTTTTTGTGGCTACGGCAATCGTCGGCCCGGACGGACGTGTTGAACGATCCACCTTCGATTACGGGGCCAGGCGAAGCCGCTAGGCGGGGCCGAGCTGCTGCCCTCGGACCGCAAACTTCTTTCGGCGCGGTAACATATTATTCGAGTGGGTATCGTAATCGGGGTTCCTAAAGAGACTTATCCTGGCGAGAGGCGTGTCGCGATGGCGCCGCGCGCGATGGAGGCGCTTGCCAAATCCGGCGCCGCGTTCCTCATCGAGGCGTCCGCGGGTGAGGCCGCCGGCTTTTCAGACGGGGACTACCGCGAGCGGGGCGCGCAGATCGCCGGGAGCCGCCGCGAGGTCTTCCAGACGGCGGAGATCATCATCCAGGTGCGTGCGCTGGGCGCGAACCCAGAAGCCGGCCGCGCCGATCTCGCCCTGCTTCGAGCCGGGCAGACCGTAATCGGCTTCGCGGAGCCGCTGACAGCCGGAAAGGAAGCGGCGGATCTAGCCGCGCGTGGCGTTAACGCGTTCGCAATGGAGTTGATGCCGCGCATCACGCGCGCGCAGAGCATGGACGCGCTGTCGTCGATGGCGACCATCGCCGGCTACAAAGCGGTGGTGATCGCCGCCGATACGTTGCCGCGCATGTTCCCGCTTCTGATGACCGCGGCGGGGACGGTTGCTCCCGCGCGTGTTTTCGTTCTGGGCGCGGGCGTCGCCGGCTTGCAGGCGATCGCAACAGCGCGGCGGCTGGGCGCGGTAGTCAGTGCCTATGACGTGCGGCCGGCCGTCAAAGAGCAGGTGGAGAGCGTCGGCGCAAAGTTCCTCGTCCTGGATCTCGAGAGCGCGTCGGCCGAAGATAAGAGCGGCTACGCCAAGGCGCTGGGTGAGGACTTCTATCGCCGCCAGCGCGAGCTGCTCACTGCCGTGGTGAAGGAGAACGACGTTGTTATCACGACCGCGGCCGTCCCAGGCAAGAAGGCCCCCGTACTCATCACTCGGGAAATGGTGGAGGGCATGGCGCCGGGTTCAATCGTCGTCGATCTCGCGGCCGAGCGCGGAGGCAACTGCGAGCTGACGCATCCGGGCGAGACTGCCGTTGCGGGCGGAGTCAGCATCTTGGGGCCGCTCAATCTGCCCTCGACGGTGCCATACCACGCCAGCCAGATGTACGCACGAAACGTCGCTGCGTTTCTCCGGCACCTGGTTCGCGACGGGAAGCTGATACTCGATCTGGAGGACGAAATCACGCGGGAAACATTGATCGCGCACGCGGGCGAAGTGGTGCACCTGCGGGTGCGCGAAGCGCTCGGGTTACCGGCCCAACCGGCCGCGCCGGTGGAGCGCTGACCGCCCGCCGGGGCGCCTGTGGCGCAATGATTGCCAGTTGTTTAGACCAGGAAACCGCCAGCCATTTGTCTTGGATGAAAGGAGCACGCTGCAGTGCACTTTGATGAGCTGACTCTGTATGTTTTCATGCTCGCCGCGTTTCTCGGATTCGAGCTGATCCGGCGGGTTTCGCCGCTCTTGCACACGCCGCTGATGTCGCTGACGAACGCAATCTCGGCGATTTCGGTGGTCGGCTCGATCCTGCTGCTCGGGCAGGCGCACGCGCCGCCGCTGAGCCGCGTGCTCGGCTTCGTCGCCGTGACCGCCGCGATGATCAACGTAGTGGGCGGCTTCCTCATCACCGACCGCATGCTGAAGATGTTCAAAAAACGGGACGGGAAGAAGCCGTGAGCGAGTCACTGGTCCACATCAGCTACATCATCGCCGCGGCCCTATTCATCCTCTCGCTGAAGTGGATGAGCGCGCCCCATACGGCCCGGCGCGGCGTGATCGCGGGTGAGATCGGCATGGTGCTTGCGATCGTCAGCACGCTGCTCCGGCACGAGGTGGTCAGCTTCGAGGGCATCCTCATCGCTTTCGTCATTGGCACGGCGGTCGGCGTGCCGCTTGCATACCTGATGCCGATGACCGCCGTGCCGCAGCGGACTGCGCTCTCGCACGCGTTCGGCGCGCTTGCCGCCGCGCTCATCGGCACCGCCGAGTACTACCAGCACATGCCGCACGGCTTCACGATGGCCGCCATCGTCACCGAGTCGCTACTTGGCTTCCTGACTTTTACCGGCAGCTTGATGGCCTTCGGCAAATTGCAGGAGATTCTCCCAACCCGGCCCATCACCTACCGCAACCAGAACTTCATCAATCTCTCGCTGTTCGCGGCGGCGGTCGTGTTCGGCGCGTTGCTCGTGATCACGCCTGAGCGGACCTGGATGTTCCCGGTGTTTATCGCGCTCTCACTGGTCTTTGGCGTGCTGCTGCTCGTTCCGATCGGCGGCGCGGACATGCCGACCGTGATCGCGCTGCTGAATTCATACGCCGGCCTGTCGGCGTGCGCAATGGGCTTCGCGATCGACAACAAACTGCTCGTGATTGCAGGCGCGCTCGACGGCTCCTCCGGTTTCATCCTCTCGGTGATTATGTGCCGGGCCATGAACCGCTCGTTCACCAACGTCTTATTCGGCGCCTTTGGGAAAATGCAGGTTGCGGCCGCCCATGCGGAGCAGCGCACGGTGCGCAGCGCGACGCCGGAGGAAGCTGCGGAGATCCTGGAAGCGGCGCGTCTGGTGATCGTCGCGCCCGGCTACGGCATGGCGGTGGCGCAGGCGCAGCACAAACTCCGTGAGCTTTTCGATCTGCTGACCAAGCGCGGCGTCAATGTGAAGTTCGCCATTCATCCCGTGGCGGGCCGCATGCCCGGCCACATGAACGTGCTGCTGGCCGAGGCCGACATTCCCTACGACAAGCTCTTCGAGAGAGACGACATCAACTCGGAGTTTGCGCAGGCCGACGTGGCGCTCGTAATCGGCGCCAACGACGTGACCAACCCCGCGGCGCGGCACGACCCATCCAGCCCAATCTACGGCATGCCGATTCTGGACGTGGATAAGGCGCGCACCGTGATGGTGATCAAGCGCAGCATGAACCCCGGTTTCGCCGGCATCGGCAACGAGCTTTATTACATGGACCGGACGCTCATGCTCTTCGGCGACGCCAAGTCGTTCCTCACGGAGATCATCAAAGCGCTGCCGGCGGTCGCGGTGGGCGCGGGCAGGTAAGCGGTCCGCGAAGCTGGTTCCACGCTCCGATCCCGTCTGGATCAACCCGGTTTCTGTTGCGGGGACGCAAGCGGCGAATGCGTCCTGCGTTTTCCATGATCGGCATGAAGATTCCCAAGACTGGGCGCAGTTTGTGGACAGATGAAAGACGCGGATAGATCCGGATCTTTGGTGCGGAGAGGGGGACTTGAACCCCCACGGGATTGCTCCCGCTAGCACCTCAAGCTAGTGCGTCTGCCAATTCCGCCACCTCCGCACGAGGCGCCCCGCTAGACGCTACTTCTTTGGGGCCGAAGCTGGTTTCTGGGCGGGCGCGTTCTGCGCCGGGGCTCCCGGTTTAACAGGAATCTGGATCGGGATCGTCTGCGACTGCCCCCCAGTTCCCGTGTTCACCGTGATCGGCACTTGGCCAGGCGGCGCTCCGGCCGGCAGCGGGGCATTCTGCGTCGCCCTCACCGGGTGCTTCTCAAGCACCGTCGAGCCCACGCTGCTGCCGACGTTGCGCGACGTAAGGATCGCCAGCGTCAGCGAAGTCACCATGAACAGCGTTGCCGCAATTGTGGTTGCCTTGGAAAGAAGCGTCGCCGATCCGCGCGGGCCGAAGGCCGTCTGGGAACCCATGCCGCCGAACGCGCCGGCCAAATCGGCCGCCTTGCCGCTTTGCAGCAGCACGACGATCACCAGAAAAAAACAGATCGAAACGTGAATAATCGTCAGTAAAACTATCATGCGATTGACTCAAGGCCGCGGACACGCGCAGCCGCGCTCCCATGACCGCAAGCCTCAATTATAGGAGAGGCCTGACGGCGAAGCAAACGGCGCCCTGCCAGCATCCTGCCATGCCCGAATCCGTAGCTCTCCTTTCCCCCGAATGGAATCGGCGGCTATCCCGTTTGCCGGAGCCGACCCGTGCGGTGGCCTCAAGAGCTCAACTCCAACCGGGAAAAGGTCCCTGGCAACGAGGCATATGTGATCTCGTGAACCCGGATCGCTGCGGCCTTGTAGCTGCCTCACGAAGCTTGGGCCCCTGGGCGGCGGTGTGGCAGGCCGCATGGCTCGGTGGGGGCAAGGCAGGGCCGTACGACGATTCCGAGAAAACCTGCCGCATGGACTCACTGTATGGATATGGCGATCCGGAACAGCTATCTACTTGCCTGCGTTCTCGCGGGACATCTCGGCGGCGGGCTGCTCGAGCCTCTCCAGGCACAGGGCGGCAGCCGGGCCGCGTACATCGGCGGAACGGTAGCGGGCGTACCGCAGAACTCCGGCGGTGCCATCCGCACCACCGACGACCAGTTCTTCCGCTTCCAGAGCAAGAGCACTTTGGTGAGCGTGCCCTACGAGCAGATCAACCTGCTCGAATACGGACAAAAGGTGGACCGCCGTTACCTCCTCGCGGTCGTCGTTTCGCCGGTGTTCCTGTTGACCAAAGCGCGCAGGCACTTCCTCACGATCGGATACGCGGACGAGAACGGCCGCCAGCAGGCTCTCGTTTTCCAGGTGCGGAAAGGTGACATCCGGACGGTGCTGGCAAGCCTCGAGGCCAGAACGGGGCTGAAGGTCACTTATCAGGACGAAGAGGCGCGCCGGGCCGGGAAAGGCTGACGATCGAGCACACCTGGCTAGCCAGCCCTGGAACTGCACTGGTCGACCCGGAAAAGCATGGCCTCGCCTTCGAGCACACGGGCTGAGTTCAAATCTGCTCTGAGGTCCTCGGGCTGAAACGCGCGACCCGCTGAAAGAGCAAGGGTGCTTTTTGACAAAAGGCTGGCTCCCCAGTCTAGACGACTTTAGAACTCTTATGGTCCAACTTGAACAGGGGGCCAGAAGCTAAGAGCTTTGTCGTGAGAGGAACACGCAAGCCAGAGGGAATGCGCGCGAGCGTGATAACCGAACGCACCCCACGTCTGTGCAAAAGCCGCTCAGCGCTGGCGCGTGAAGTTTGTGCGGAAGCCGAACCTCACCGCCGAACAGACCGACCACGCCCGCGAGTTGATCGAAAAAGGTGAATCCGGCCGCTATGTGGCCGACCTGTTGCACGTCGGGCGGGTCGCGCTCTATCAGGCGTTGAGCGGATCATGATCGCCGAAGAGCAGAGTTACACTTGTGAGGAATAGGAGGGATTTGCAGTGCCGTGCATGTTCTCAGGCGTGCGCGACGTTGAGGTAGGCGACGATGCGGAAGTGGGGCTTGGCAATGGGTTCTCTTTGGTGAAGCCAAGCGGATTCCTCCTGTCGGCAAGGGATAGCTCTTGGATGACCGGAGCGGAATTTGCGGATGGGGCCAGTGTCAGCCGGTATCTGGTTTACAAGCACGAGCCGCCGTTTCCCAAAAAAACATGCGAAGAGATCAAGGACATTTTTCACTGTGGGCTGCTGGCGCTACAGGTGCTCAAACCTGTTCGGACGCTTGGCATTGTCTTCTACGGTGACTACACGCCCAGTGGCGCGTTCTCGCTTCAGTGCATAGAGTGTAGGCCTCCGATGGAGCCGGGTCCGTGGGCGCTAAATAAGACCTTTGATCAAGAGCTACTGAAAGGAGCGCCTTCCACAATCGAGAGTATTCAGCAGATTATAAAAGGCCCAGGCGCCGAGAGAAAGAACGCATTTCTTCTGCTCGAGTTAGGGCTTGAGCATTTTCACCCGCTGATCGCCGGGTTGCTATGGGTGATGGGGCTGGAAGCCATTTTTGACAGCGCTGACAGGAATGACTTCAAGAAGAAGCTGTGCGATTGCCTCGGGCCATCCACAAGGGCATTCCCCGACTGGGGCGGCCAGCAGCCTAAGGATACGGTCGAAGAAATAGCTCTTGACCTGTATACGCTACGCAGCAAACTGGCATATGGAGTCGATCTGCGCAAAGCTGCTTCCGATCGGAGACCCGTTGACCTCCTTGAAAAGCGAACGCTACCGAACTCATCAGACCCGGTGCCGTACGCTTTGGTTCTAAGCGAAGCGGCCTGCTATCTACTCTGTCAAGTTTTGCAGAAAGAGATCGCCCGCCCCCATTAATGGCGTAGAGCTTAGAGCCGAGCCGTAGAGCCCACAACGCATCTCATAAATGGGGTTGCCTCACCCATGTCCCTTGATTTCAGAGGGTTCATTTCAGAGGGTTCCGAGCAACCCTTTGGGTTTATGAGATGCGTTGTAGAATCTTTGGTGCGGACGGTGGGACTTGAACCCACACGGCCTTGCGGCCACTGGCTCCTAAGGCCAGCGCGTCTGCCAATTCCGCCACGTCCGCAATAGGGCGGGATTCCGAGCCCATAATAGCATGGCGCTCTCAAAAAGC
>CAWIHA010000005.1:0-34545 GCA_963835855.1 Bryobacterales bacterium
GGCGGAGAGGGGGGGATTCGAACCCCCGGTAGAGCTTTACACCCTACGACGGTTTAGCAAACCGCTGCTTTCGACCACTCAGCCACCTCTCCGCGGCATTGGGTGGGTCGCATTCGCATGGTAACACAGCAAACCACGCCCGGCACAGACAAGCGCAGACCAGCGCGGGTGGGCGCCTCAGGTCCAAATCAGTCGGTTCCGGGCGTGTTAGGGGCCTCGGAATGCGGGCTTCGCGCACAGAGCTCTTTTTCACAGGCGCCATTGGGATGTGTCTGTTGCCGCATCGTAAGATGAATATATGCGCACAGCCTCTCTGATCACTTCGCTTCTGTTTCCGATGGCGCTTCTGATGGCGCAGTCGCAACCCCCACTTCACCCCTCACTGGCATCGCAGGAAAGAGCAGGCCAGCTCCAGACGGCGGTACGCAGCTTCGATCTCACGACGCTCGACCGCAGCGTGAGTCCATGCGTCAACTTTTATCAGTATGCCTGCGGGGGATGGATGAAGAATAATCCCATCCCGCCAGACGAGTCCCGGTGGAGCCGCTTCGACGAGGTGAACGAACGCAACCGCGAGATCCTGCGGGACATTCTGGAAAAGGCCTCCGTTCCGGACCCCAAGCGTGACGCGGTTACGCAGAAGATCGGCGACTTCTACGCGGCTTGCATGGACGAGAAAGCGATCGGCCAGAAGGGAATCGCGCCGATCAAGTCCGAGCTGGCACGAATTCGGCGCCTGAAGGACAAGCAGTCAATCGTCAGTGAAATTGCGCGGCTGCATGCGAACGGGGTGGACGCGCTGTTCAGTGTTGGCGTCGAACCGGATGCGAGGAATTCGACCGAGGAGATGGCTCAGGTCGACCAGGGCGGGTTGGGGCTGCCGGACCGCGACTACTACCTGAAGCAGGATCCCCAATCGGTAGAGCTTCGCAAGCAGTACATGGCGCACGTACAGAAGATGTTCGAACTGCTCGGTGAGGCGGCGCAGCAAGCGGCGGCCAACGCGGCTGTGGTGATGGAGATCGAGACTGGGCTGGCCAAAAGCTCGCTCGATCTTGTATCGCGGCGCGACCCGGAGAAGACCTATCACAAAATGAGCGAGCAGGAACTCGCGACGCTCACTCCCTCGTTTCGATGGCCGAAGTATTTCGTGGATGTAGGCGCGCCGCCGGCTGGAAGCTTGAACGTCGTGGTTCCGGAGTTTTTCAAGCAAATGCAGACGCTGATCGAACAGACGAGCCTGGATCGCTGGAAGACGTACCTGAGATGGCACCTGGTGCACGCTTCCGCGCCGTTGCTGCCGGAGGCCTTCGTGCAGGAAAACTTCAACTTTTACGGACGGACGCTGAGGGGCGCCAAGGAACTGAGGCCGCGTTGGAAACGGTGTGTGACTTACACCGATAACAATCTGGGAGAGGCGCTGGGGCAGAAGTACGTCGAGCGTACGTTCGGTGCGGAAGGCAAACAACGGACGCTCAAGATGGTCAAGGAGCTCGAGCGGGCGCTCGGACAGGATATCCAGCAACTGACGTGGATGACGCCGGCGACCAAGCAGAAGGCGCTCGAGAAGCTGCACGCGATCACGAACAAAATCGGCTACCCGGACAAATGGCGCGATTACAGCAGCGTGAAGATCGTCCGAGGCGACGCACTCGGCAACGACTGGCGGGCGACTGAGTTTGAATTCCACCGGCAGGTGAATAAAATCGGCAAACCAGTTGACCGCCAGGAATGGGACATGACTTCGCCGACTGTCAACGCCTACTACAATCCGCAGATGAACAACATCAACTTTCCAGCCGGCATCCTGCAACCGCCGTTCTACGACAATAAGATCGACGATGCGGTGAACTTCGGCGGAATCGGCGCCGTGATCGGGCACGAACTTACGCACGGTTTCGACGACGTGGGCCGGCAGTTCGACGCCGAAGGGAACTTGAAGGACTGGTGGCTGCCCGAGGACGCAAAGGCGTTTGAGCAGCGTGCGGAGTGCTTCGTTCGGGAATACTCGAATTTCACGACTGCCGGCGACGTGAAGCTGAATGGAAAACTGACGCTCGGCGAGAACACGGCGGACAACGGTGGGCTGCGGATCGCCTATATGGCGCTCATGAGCGTGCTGGCGGGCAAGACCGAGCCGGAAATCGACGGCTTCACGCCCGAGCAGCGGTTCTTCCTGGCTTGGGGCCAGACCTGGTGCACGAACGTAAGGGAGGAGGACGAGCGCTTCCGCACCCAAACGGACCCGCACTCTCCGGCCCGATACCGTGTGAACGGCGTGGTCGAAAATATGCCGGAATTCGAAAAGGCGTTTAGTTGCCAGGCCGGCCAGCCCATGGTACGCCAGCCGGCCTGCCGCGTCTGGTAGGGCCGCCCCCCCAGGGGTAGCGCCGCGCCTGGTACTAGGCGGCATGGGTTTCCCTCGCGGGGCCCTTGATCCGGCTATCGGGGAGGCATATGATTATCCATGGCGGAGGCGCCGGCCGGACGCTGTGAGACTTTTTTTACAAGAATGTTTGCGTGAGGAGACGGGTCAGGACCTTGTCGAATACACGTTGATTCTTGCGTTGATCTTGCTACTTTCAGGAGCCCTGCTCCTCCTCAGCGAGCAAACGATCGCCGGAATCGTAGGGAAAAGCAACAGCCAGCTTTCGGTGGCGAATACTACGCTCCAGTAGTTGCCACCGCAGTTCCACACGTGCTCTTGTACAAGACGGGTGTGTTAAGCGTGATCCCGTGCTGGTTCTGCGTGGGGGCCTTCGCCTTTCGCAAGCGGCTGCCGAAGGTGTGGGAAGTGAAGCGCGGGTGGGGGTGGAAACTGAGCTTGTGGTTGCAAGCGGTTTCCATTGGGTGTATTTGGGTCATCCAGCGCCGGGCACTCACTCCGTTTGCCGGACTCGAAGGAGCGCTTGGATCGGCCTGGATGATGATAGCCGCCGAGCGGACGCTCGGCAGGCAGTCCGCTTGCCGGCGCGTACACGCGGCGTGTGCCGGCCGTGCTCCCGCGCCTTCTTTAATCCAGCTGCCGCAGGCGGGCGGCGAAGTCGTTGGCAAGCTCGAAGGCGCGGCGGGTCTCGTCGGAGTTCAGGTGGGCGCGGAGACCCTGGAGGTGCGTGATGGCGGCGTCGAGCGCCGCTTCAATCGCAGCGGTGTTCGTGGCGAGGATATCGCCCCAAATCTCGTATGAGCTCGCCGCCAGGCGGAGCGCATTGGCGAGTCCCGGCCCGGCGATACGAAGGTCGTTCACGCTGAGGCGTCCGGCGAGTGTCGAGGCGAGCACGGTCGAAAGCAACTGCGGCAGGTGTGACGTGTAGGCAACCACGCGGTCGTGCTCTTTGGCGGGCATGACGACCACGCGGGCCCCGATCGCCTTAAGCCACCCGAGGAACTCGCGGGCGGCGGCTGTTTCCGTGTCTTCGGGGCGCTCCGGCGTGAGCACGTATGTGCGGCCAACGAAGAGGCCCGCATCGGCTTCCGAGGCGCCGCGTTTTTCCTTGCCGGCCATTGGGTGCCCGCCGAGGAACTGAGCGCGTTGAATGCTCCGTCGGGCCCGTTCGCAGATCTCGACTTTTGTGCTTCCGGCATCGGTGATGAGAGCGCCGGCACGGAGCCACGGCTCTATTTTCGTAACGGTTTCGAGGATGCGGGAAATGGGCTGCGAGAGATAGACGAAATCGGCTGCGGCGACCGCCTCATCGAGCGGGGCGCCGGAGTCGATAGCGCCGCACGCAAGCGCCGCCTCGAGTGCGGCCTTGGAACTGACGCCGAGGACCCTTCCGCGGAACCCCGCCTTCTTTAAAGCCAGTCCGAACGAGCCGCCGATGAGGCCTGTGCCGACAATTGCGACGGTTTCCATAGTGGCGAACTAAATCGTGCGGCCGACTGCGGGCGCAATGATCCGGAGCTGCGCCATGCAGCTCCGCGAACTGCTCGGGCCGGAGCGACTGCGCGCCGTCGCTGAGGGCGCGGTCGGGGTCGTTATGCACTTCGATGAGCAGGCCGTCGGCTCCGGCGGCAACCGCGGCGCGCGCCATCGGAAGCACCTTGTCGCGGCGGCCCGTACCGTGCGATGGATCGGCGATGATCGGCAGGTGCGAGAGTTTTTTCACGACCGGGATCGCGGAAATATCCATCGTGTTTCGCGTGTAGCTTTCGAAGGTGCGGATGCCGCGCTCGCAGAGGATCACGTTGTAATTGCCTTCCGAGAGGATGTACTCGGCCGAGAGCAGCAGTTCCTCGATCGTGGCTGAAATGCCGCGCTTGAGAAGCACCGGCTTGGGCTGCTTGCCGACCTCGCGCAGCAGGTTGTAGTTCTGCATGTTGCGCGCCCCGATTTGCAGAATATCGGTGTAGGCGGCGACCAGCGGGACCTGGTTCACTTCCATCACCTCGGTGACGACGAGCAGGCCATTGCGGTCGGCGGCCTCGCGTATCAGCTTGAGACCTTCTTCGCCGAGGCCTTGGAAACTGTAAGGTGAGCTGCGCGGCTTGAACGCACCGCCGCGAATGACCTTTGCCCCGGAGCGAGCGACAATCTCAGCGATCGTCAGGATCTGGTCCCGATTCTCGACACTGCATGGGCCGGCCATGACGGCGACGGCATCGCCGCCGATATCGACATTGCCGGCCCGCACCACCGTGCCGCCGGGGCGGAAGTGGCGGCTCGCCAACTTGAAGGTCGACGTGATGCGGCGCGCTTCTTTGACGCCGTCCATGACTTCGAATTCAACCGGGTCAACGCGGTCGGCCGGGCCAACACCGCCCAAGACCGTGTGAACAACGCCCGTGGAGCGATGCACGGTGAGTCCGAGGGAGACCATGCGGTCGATAACGGTTTGAATCTGCGCTTCGGTGACGCCCTCCTGCATGACTACGATCATGTTTCCATTCCTCTTCCGGTCTGGCGCCGAGTTGCTCGTGGCCCTGGCGCGCAGGTCCTGCCTCTACGGGCTACGAGCTGTCCTTCTTCCCATCCCGCTCCAGCATGCGCAGGCGCTGCACGTTGCGCATCTCATCGATGATGCGCTCGAACACACGCCGCACGCCGTCGTGCGTAAGTGGGCCGCCATTGTGCCCTGTGACATTCTGGAATACTTCGTCCTCGCGCCGCGGCTCGTAAATGGGCAGTGTGAGATCCTGCTTGATACGGCCAATCTCCTCGACAATGCGCGTGCGCTCGTTCAACAGTTTCAGGATGCGGCGGTCGAGCACGTCGATGCGGTCGCGGCACTCGCGAAGCGCTTTGAACCCTGTTTCCCGGTCCATCACTTCCTCAGATCAAAGCCGTGCTTGAGCTCGCGCGCGAGCGCCTCGAGCTGAACTTCAAGGGAAGCGTTTCCGGCGCTCTGCTCGATCAGGCGCACGAACGCGCTGCCCACAACCACGGCGTCGGCCAAGCCGCCGATCTCGGCGACGTGTTCGGGCCGGGAGATGCCGAAACCGACCGCGAGCGGCAAATCGGTTACGCGGCGCATGGCGCGGGCCAGCGGCGCAACCGAGCCCGGGACGGAGTCGCGCTCGCCGGTAACGCCGGTGCGCGAGACCAGGTAAACGAAGCCGCTTGAATACTTGGCCACCAGCCGCAGCCGCTCCTCAGTACTGGTGGGCGCTGCCAGAAATACGGTGTCCAGCGAGTGGCGCCGCATGAGATCGACGTAGGCGGCTGCCTCTTCGACGCTTAGGTCCGTCAGGAGCAGGCCATCGATGCTAGCGGCGGCGGCGTCGCGAGCGAGTGCTTCGAGGCCGTAACGCAGCACCGGGTTGAGGTAGGTGAACAGGAGCAAGGGAACCTCGGAGTGCGCGCGAATTTCACGCGTGAGATCGAGGATGCGGCGCAGGCTCGCGCCGGCCCGCAGCGCGCGCTCGGAAGCACGCTGAATGACGGGACCATCCGCAATCGGATCGGAGAAGGGAACTCCGAGTTCGATGAGATCGACGCCGCCGCGCTCGAGGGCGGCTGCCAGAGCGGGCGTGCGCTCGAGCGCCGGGTCGCCCGCGGTGATGTAGCCGATGAAACCCTTGCGGCCCTCCTGCCGCAATCGCGCGAACAGCCGGGCGATGCGAGTGCCGGAGCTAGCGGGAATCGAGTCGGGGAAGTTTTCACGGTAGATATCAATGTCCTTATCCCCTCTTCCCGAGAGGCTTACAAGGAAGAGTTTACCTTTTGCCTGAGGCGCACGATGGATCACCTCCGCCACCGCATGCGCCGCCTCGAGCGCCGGAATGATCCCCTCCGTGCGCGAGAGCGTTTTCGCGGCTTCCAGGGCCCCGGCATCACCGATGGCGACGTACTCGGCGCGGCCCTGATCGTGCAGCCACGCGTGCTCCGGGCCAACCAGCGCGTAATCGAGACCCGCCGAAACAGAATGCGTCAGTGAAACCTGGCCGTCGGCATCCTGGAGCAGGTAACTGTAAGCGCCATGGAGCACACCGGGCGAGCCGCCGCTGAAACGTGCCGCGTGTTCTCCGAGCGCGGGTCCGCGGCCTCCGGCTTCTATACCAATGAGGCGCACATCTCGATCCAGGATGAAACGGTGGAAAATCCCGATGGCGTTGCTGCCGCCGCCGACGCAGGCGAAAATCGTGTCCGGCAGGCGGCCTTCGGCCTGGAGAATCTGCGCGCGCGCTTCTTCCCCGATCACGCTTTGGAAATCGCGGACGATGAGCGGGTAGGGATGCGTGCCGAGCGCTGAGCCGAGCAGGTAATAGGTGGTCGAGACATTGGTAACCCAATCGCGCATGGCCTCGCTGATCGCGTCCTTCAGCGTGCGGCTGCCGCTCGAGACGCTCTCGACCCGCGCGCCGAGCATGCGCATGCGGAAAACGTTCAGGCTCTGCCGCCGCATATCTTCCTCGCCCATGTAGACGGTGCACTCCAATCCGAAGAGCGCACATACGGTGGCGGTGGCGACGCCGTGCTGGCCCGCGCCGGTTTCGGCAATCACCCGGCGCTTGCCCATGCGCCGCGCGAGCAGCACCTGGCCCAGACAGTTGTTGATCTTGTGCGCGCCGGTGTGCAGCAGGTCTTCGCGCTTGAGGTAGATGCGCGCGCCGCCGAGCGATTCGCTGAGCCGGCGCGCGAAGTAAAGCGGCGTGGGCCGGCCCGCGTAGTTGCGGAGCAGGTCGCCGAGCTCGGCCTCGAAGGCGGGATCCTGGCGCGCAGCGAGGTACGCTTTTTCGATCTCGTCGAGCGGGGTCATCAACGTCTCCGGGACGTAGCGCCCGCCATAAGGCCCGAAATGTCCTCCCGCGTCCGGCAAAACCGGGATCATGACAAAGCAGCTTTCAGGAATCGCGCCAACTTGGCGTGATCTTTACGGCCGGGGGCAGATTCGAGCCGCGAGCAGGCATCGACACCCCAGGGCCGGGCCTCCTCGATCGCGCGCCGCACGTTGGTCTCATCGAGCCCGCCGGCGATGATTACCTTCTGGCGCGCGCTCCGTGCAAGCTTCCAATCAAACGACTGGCCGGTGCCGCCGTAGAGAGTATCAGACGGTGTATCCAGCAGGAACGCTTCGGCAGTGGTGGAACCGAGCTGGTCTGGCTTGAAGTTCGCATCCACACGGACCGCTTTCCAGACCCGCGTGCCGCGCGGAAAGCCATCGGCATTACCGTAGATTTGGATCACATCCAGGCGCGCACGCTCGGCTACAGCCAGAACTACCTCAGGGCTATCATCTATAAATATACCAACTTTCCATATGTTTGCAGGTAGTAGTTCAAGTATTTCATTAATCAGATTGGGACTGACGTACCGCAGGCTTTTCCGGTAGAAGTTGAAGCCAAGTGCGCTGGCTCCGCCTTCGACGGCAGCGCGCGCGTCCTCGCGATTGGTGATGCCACAAATTTTCACGATCATCGCAGCAACGCCCGCAACGCCTCGGCGGGGTCGTGCGAACGCATGAGGTGCTCCCCGATCAGGAATGCTTGGAAGCCCGCCTCGCGTAGCCTGCGGATGTCCTCAGCCGAGCGGATTCCGCTCTCACTGATTTTGATGATTCCCGCGGGGATGCGCTCAGCGAGCCGGAACGAGGTCTCGAGCTTGACCTCGAAGGTGCGCATGTTGCGGTTATTCACGCCGACGATCTGGGCGCCGGAGTCGAGCGCCGCGGAGAGCTCGTCTTTATCGTGGACCTCGACCAGCGCGGTCATGCCAAACCGCGTCGCGTACTCCCTGAGATGACGAAGGCGTTTCACGGGGAGGATGGTCGCCATGAGCAGGATGGCGTCGGCGCAGCCCGCGGCCGATTCGGCCACGTGATACTCCTCGAGCGTGAAATCCTTCCGAAGCACAGGGAGCTTCACGGCCCCGCGCGCGAGCGCTAGGTCGTCGAGACTGCCGTGGAAGAATCTTTCGTCGGTGACCACGGAGAGTGCCGCCGCGCCACCATGCTCGTACGACCGCGCATACGTGGACGCATCGGCCTCAGCCGAGAAGACACCCTTGCTCGGCGAGGCCTTCTTGATTTCGCCGATTATGGCAGGGCTGCGCGCGAGGAGCGCGGCCCGGAAATCGCGGGGCGTGCGGTGCGTTTCTTGGGCGAGCGTTTCAAGCTCCTCGCGGCGCACCATGGCGCCCGCGAGCTCGGCCCGTTTGTATTCGACGATGCGGGCCAGGATGTCAGGGATACCGCCGGTCATATGCACTAAAAAGGATCTCTTATCGTAGCACGGGGGCGCACGTTGGTTGAGCTACAGCGCGTCCTCCTGATGAGCCGCTTCAGCGCGCGGCAAAGCATCCGGTCCAAGGATGCGAGCCTGGGTCCAGCCCGCCTCGGCGAGCGAGTCGGGGCCGGCCGGGGTGAATACCAGCTGGCAGCTCTGGTCGTCCGCGGCCTCAATCGGCGGCCTTCCCGGCGCCGGCGAGACGGTCGCAAGGTACTTGAGTATGGTGTAAACGTCGCCCATCTCCGGAATGGAAACATCGAACTCCTGCGTGCGGAAGCGCACGCGGCCGCCACGCGCGGCGATGCCCCAGACGAGGAAGGCGCAGGCGTCTACGGCTTGCTCAAACCAGGCCTGACGCGAAACCGGCACGTTCAGATCGAGAAACATTTCGAGCAAGCGATCCTGTTCGCGCGCGAATTCGCGCACTTGCAGCTCGCCGGTGTGTGCAGTGGCTTTCCAATCGACATGACGCGCGCTCTCCAGCGCCTCGTAGGGCCGGATACGGTAAAAATCGGGCCCGCGTCCGCGCGCTTGCGATTCGAGGTCGCCGCGGACGGCCGCGAACAGCTCTTCAAAGCCGGGCTGCGGATCGATGGACGGATAGACGAGCATGTCACGCCGTAATGTCACGTGTGCGTGACGCTCGAGGAATCCAAAAGGGAAACTGGTCGAGAACTGGAACCCGCTCTCGCGGTACATGCCTCGCCTCGAGAAGCAGACCTCGGCCATCTCTTCGAGAACGGCGCCGCCGGGAATCACCGGGAAATAGAATGTTGTAAGCACGCTGCCGCTGGAGCCGCTCAGGTGCACCGAAAACGAAGGCACCAGGCGCTTCGAGTTGCGCACCTGGACGCGTCCGGCGAGGGTGCGGCGCGCGGCAATATGCTCCGGCAGAAGAAAATCCAGCTCGAGCCCCGCGAGCGACAACCGGCTGATGAGCCCGGAGATCAGCAGGGTCGAGAGCATCGCGGCCAGTATGAGGAACAGAAGGTTATTCGCGGAGACGACCGCGGCCACGCCGACCAGCAGCATCGCGAGCGTGAACAGCAGACCGCCGCGGGTCACCGGGTGTTCGGAGGCGCGCTTTAGGAGCGGCCACACTTCCCTCCATGCCGCGTGCATTCCTCGGCGCCTCATGTCAGAATCGATTGTTTCATGCCCATTGCGTCGACTCAAGCAGCCGGTGGCGGGCCGCGCCTGAGACGCGCACTTGGGCTCTGGGACCTCATTCTGTACGGCGTGATCGTGATTCAGCCCACGGCGCCGATGTCGGTTTTCGGCGTATTGAGCGATCGTGGCAAGGGGCACGTTGTCACTACCATTCTGATCGCGATGGTGGCAATGCTGTTCACCGCGATCAGCTACGGCCGGATGGCGCGCGCGTATCCGAGCGCGGGTTCGGCGTTCACTTACGTTGGCCAGGAGATCAACCCCGCGCTGGGCTACGTCACGGGCTGGAGCATGGCGCTGGATTACATGCTCAATCCCATGATCTGCATTATCTGGTGCAGCCAGCAGGCGCATGTCTTTGCCCCGGCGATACCGTATTGGATTTGGGCGGTCTTCTTTGCGCTGTTGTTCACGGGGCTGAATATTCTGGGCATTCGCACCTCGGCGAGGATCAACGCCGGCCTCGCGGCGGGTATGGGTGTGGTGATCGCCATCTTTTTCGTGGCGGCGGCGCGCTACATCTTCGGACACGCGCACGGCGGGGCCGGCTTCTTCACGCGGCCATTCTACGATCCGGCAACTTTCAGCGCGGAAGCCGTGCTGGGCGGCACCTCGATTGCCGTGCTGACCTACATCGGGTTTGACGGCATCTCCACACTTTCGGAAGAGGCGGAAAACCCGCGGCGGAACATTCTGCTCGCCACCGTGCTGACTTGCGTGGGGATTGGCGCGCTCTCGGCTTTCGAGGTATATGCCGCGCAACTGGTGTGGCCGGCCTCGGAACCGTTCCCGAATGTGATCACCGGGTTCGTGTACGCCGCGGGGCGGGCGTGGGCGCCGCTTTTCGGGGTGGTCGGATTCACGCTGCTCGTCGCGAACATCGGGAGCGGCATGGGGGCGCAACTCGGCGCCGCGCGCCTGCTGTTTGGAATGGGACGCAGCGGGGCCCTGCCGAAATCGTTCTTCGGCGCGATCGAACCCAAGCGGCACATCCCCCGCAACAACGTGATCTTCGTTGGAGCGGTGGCCCTCGCCGGCGCATTTGTCCTGGATTACAGCCTCGGCACGCAGATGCTGAATTTTGGGGCGCTGATTGCGTTCATGGGGGTCAATTTAGCGGCGCTCGTGCGTTATTACGTCCGGGAACAGGACAAGAAGCTTACCAATCTCATCCCGCCTGCTTTGGGGTTCCTGATTTGTCTGCTGCTGTGGTTGAACCTGAGCCGCACGGCCCGGATTGCGGGCGCAGTCTGGATGGTGGCAGGGATTGCCTTCGGCGCCTGGAAGACGCGCGGGTTCAATAGGAATCTGGTCAGCTTCGAAGTGCCGGAATAAAGCCACGCCCGTTTCGAGCCCGCTCGCGCCGCCCGTACCTGCCCTTTCTTGTGGACCGCATTAAGACGGTCGCGGCGCATAGTACTCCGCGCAATCGGCCGGGGCCCCCTCTGCTCGAGTCTGCTGTGCGTGTCTGCGAAACGCGATGCAGAGATTGTCCGCGGGATTGCCGCCGCGGCGGAGCCCAAGCCGATCTCCAGGCAAGGCAACCAGGAACTCTGGCGCACTTGCGTTGGCGATTACTGGGCCCCGGCCAGCGCAACGGCGAAATTCGCCGCAACGATCGCGATCGAAATGGCCGTGGACATCTATGGCTGCTTTGGTTCCATTCAACCCGGCGACGTGGTACTGGACTGCGGGGCCAATGTGGGCATGTTCGCAACGAGAGCGCTCGACCGCGGCGCGCGCGTGATTTGCTTCGAGCCCTCGCCTGGAACAGCGGATTGCCTGCGGCGGAATCTGGAACGTTACGGGAAACAGGCCGCCGTAGTTGAAAAAGGCGTCTGGAACTGCGAGGAGCAGCTCTCTCTGCGCACCCACAGCCAGAATCCCGCTTTCGACAGCATCGATACGAGGATGCTGGTACGTCAAAGTGTTTTCTTCTGGATCCACATTTCTTGCCGCGATGCGCCGGATCAGGCCGGGGGCGACCGCCGTTTGAGCCGCCGTGCGAAGGCAAGAGCGTTCCCCAGTGCTCATCTCAGGCTAAGGCTCACGGCGGTGTGCACTTGGAACCTGCCGCCGAGCAGAGCGGTTACCGCCAGTGGCGCCGGTTTCGGTCTACGTCACCGGCTGCCTACTGTGATCCGACGTGCAGACGATACAGCTGGGCGAGCGCCTCGCCAAACTCCTCCACCGCGATCGGTTGACGGTCGGTCATCCTTATTGCGCTTGACAGGCGGTCTTCGAGCGACTCCAACAGGTTGAGTCCTCCCATCCGGTTGGCTTTCGACCGCAAGTCGTCTTCCAGCAGTGCGAGTACCTGCGCCTCACTTGGCTCGGCCACGCCCCGCCAATCTGAGCGCATTCTCAGATACAACTTGTCGGAGACCGGATCGAGCAGCAGCACTCCTATGTTCACCACCGGCCGGCCCGGGCCAGCGTACTGAAGCACGCAGTATTCACCGCGCATCCTCGGAGAGCGCGCCTCTTTCCCTAACTGTTCGGGGGACATGTCAAACCATATTATACGATTACAGGCCGGACGACCATCGAAAGAAACGGGCCCTTTAGGCGCGGCCCGGTACCTGCGCTCGTGTCAACTTCCAGTTGGGGAAGTCAGAAGGCTTGGCGATCCTGCAATCGTGGATCAGGTCGGCCACGCGCCCGCGGCGCCTTACCAAGACCTCCAGCACCCGTTCTAGTTGCGCCTCGTTCCGCTCCAGCCACTCCGCCGGAATGCCGCGCGCCAGCCGCTCGATTACGGCCTCCGGGAAGTGCATGACCCTCTCAAACCAGGGCTCGAAATCCGCAAGAGAGCGGGCTGCCTCGTAGACGCGCCTATCTAGATAGAGACCGTGCAAGGGGCCGGCTGCAAAGTCCCAGGACTGGCCGTTTAGGATGAGCCCCTGATCGATCATCAGCGCGTGAAAGGGCATTAGCGCCGTCGGCTGCGATTCACCGGAGCCGTGGCCGCGACGGAAGAACACCGCTTGGCGATGGTCGGTGTTCGCTGCCCACTTGTCAAACACGAGCGCCCCCAGGAACTGCTCCAGGTTCTCGACGGCCGGAAGAAGCGGGTCGGGCAGCAGATCGAAGACGGCCAGGCGATCCGGGTCGCCGGGATAGCGAGACCCGAAATGCAGACCTGGTTTGACCGAGACTCGACGGGTACCCACCTGCAACGACACATTCGGGTTCTGCAGAAGGAATTCGGCTGTCACGGCCATCAGGACCGGTTCTGCTGCAGAGATTCCGAGGTAGCGCAGCAAAGCCGAGCCGATAGCGTCGTTAACGAGCACTCGGCGCCCCTGCGGATTGTTGGTGAACTTGACGACGTAGAACCCGCCGTCGTCAGCCTGCACGAGATGCGCTTGCGTTCCTCCACGCATTCGCAGAATGAACCGTCGGGCGACGGTCACCCGAAACGGATCAGGTGGCGTGTTGCACACGTTGTTCGGACCTCGATCGCCTCAGTCTAGGAACAGGACACCAAATCCTCTAGTGCGTGGTACTCGGTTGCTTTCTCGACAGACCTGCTCTTCACCTTAGCGGGTGGCAGCACTACCACCATGTGCGCCCCGGAATCGATTGGGGCGACGCCGTACCCGAGAGCATTGCGCGTCGGCGGACACTACCACAATTATGGCACCTTTGGTTGGCGCGTTCGCGTGCGGCATAATTCTCCGCCTGGCGCCTGGGGTCTGTCTGACCAAGCGAGGACCCCGGCGAGCGGGGCCACTGGCGGCCGACGAAGACCGGGCTGGCGAACGAGGGCAGCGCTGGTACGGCAGGCTGTTGGATGCGGGCGGCGCGCCAGACGGGCTGAGAAGTCCTGCAGCCGGGGCGCACTACCGTATCGGATGTCCTGTCGGATCGGCGGGGGCTAGCGCTTCTCAGCGTTCGCAACACAACCCCGCCGATCCCAATAACGGCCGTGCCTGATGCCGACGGCCACACGATGAGAACTCCGGGGTCTCACGGAGCCGCGTTGTGCCGCCACGTCATGCACCCCATGTGGCCCGCCAAGGGCCTCTGTGGGTGTCCCGAGCGTCTCCGCGTGTATCCGGTACCGTAGCAGCAGGATAGGCGTCTGCCCGTCCGGCTACGGCGCATACTGCTGTGTCGTACCTAAGGCCGCAAACGCAGACGGCGCACTCTGATTATTATACTCCGTGGCAATCCACGCTGCCGAGCGGGCTATCTTCGAGATCCGCACCTCATCCATTCCGCCGGTAAAGAAATAGCTGTTGTCGTCGGAACGTCTTCCCACCTCGGTCGCTCCATATGGTGCGGCAAAATTAGCAGAGCCAGCTACGGCCAGCGGCCGCGGCACCCCGTTGATGTATATCGCGCTGGTTCCCGAACCGGAACCGTTCCGAGTGTAAACGACGTGGTACCAGATACTCTGGCCGACGATACTGCCGCCTGTATTTGAGACAGTAGCCCAGGCCGGAATAAGCATCTGAATGCCATCCACGCCAGACACTCCACCCCACAGGCCGTTATATACCAGCGCGAAGCCATGGCCACCCGCGGCACCTGCGTTCGTAAGAAGGTACTGCTGGCTGGAATTGAGGTCGGCTGGCTTAATCCAGGCCTCTAAAGTCATGTTGTTGCCGACCGTCAGCGTCGTGCTTGTTCCAAAAGACACGTACCCCTTCGCCTTAGACGGAAAGTATTTTGCAGTGCCAATCGGACCAGCCGTTGTGAGCAGTGCACCCGCCGGATAACCTGTGCCGTTATTGCCGTTCGCGGTGGAATCATGCGCGATCCCGGCGTTACTGTCCGCGAAATGCCACACCCCCACATAGTTGGAGTCCCAAACCGTACTCGAATTGTTCCCACCGGTCGGGGCAGCAACCGTGCCGAAGTAGACGTAGAGAACTGTGTCCTGGCTCGCAGACAGGTCGGTCTTGACCCACGCGATAAGTTTCCCGGCTTGCGCATCGTAGGACTCGATTTCAAACGGAATGCGCGTGACCCGGTCCGCGGAAGTGAACACAAAATCCGAGCCATTGGCTCCCGTGACTAGACCACCGGCCGTTCTGCACCGCAGGGTGGAGTCCGCAAGCACTACCAAAACAGGAAAACCAGATAGCTGACCCGCAACCTTAGTGTGGTTAATAGTAATCTGCCTTCGATACTGCCATACTGGACTTAACCAATTTTGTGGCGGGTTTACGGTCACAGTGACGTCAGCCTCGGTTCCCACAAACGCGTCGCGTGCCGTTAGCGCCAGCACATAAACTGCTGGGGCCGCGCCCGGCGCAGGAAAGGTGACCAAGGTGGCAGCAGCAGTCGGGTTGCTGAACTGCACAGTACCGGGACCAGACTTCCGGGTCCATGAATAGGTAAGTACGTCACCATCGGCGTCAGTGGCGCTTCCGGATAGCTGGACCGAGGAGGTCGGCCACGTTGTGGTCACGTTGGAACCCGCCGACACGACGGGAGCATGGTTTGTCGCAAGACTGACGACAGCAGAGACGGGCACGCCTGAGCGCCAACGTACGTAGTCAAAGCTCCAACGGTAGTTTTGATTAAAAATCTTGGCGCTATAGCTGATATCCGTATCGAGACCGTGCTCGAAGATCAGATCCCCCCGCTGCATGTAAGTCGGATCACCTGTAACATTCCAGTACCACGCGTACGCAGGGGCGACAAGCAGGTTGTCTTCGGTTATGTAATAGGGATGAACGTTGGTCGGCCAGTAGGCCATCTGGTTGGTCCCCTGGTCCCACGCGTTCTGCCATAACCAGTCCAGCATACTCTTGACGGCCGGGACTACTCGCGGGTCGCCCGTCAGCTCATAATAATCGATTAGGCTCTCGGCGAGAAGCCCATCATAGAACGTCTGATTGTAGGCCTGCGTCTGTGACACGAATAACATGTCCACGTCACCGAGGGCAAAATCGACAGCTTTCTGTAAGTTTGGGTTGCGACCCACCCCCACGCGTTCAGCCATTACGTAAGCCTCGATGATGTACGCGGTCTCGCGAATCAGGTCCACAGTCACGGCTCCGCCGGAAGTCGCGTACGGACTGTTTGTTGCAAGCAAAGTCGCCGCCGTCTTGCTTGCCGTATTGCCCGTGCGCCAATAGTTGACGGCGAGGCCGTGAGGAAATATCCTCCAGCCCCACGGTAGTCCGTTGTCCTGTAGGATGAGATCGCGGTACTGATCAACGATGTTGAATGCGCACGTCTGCCACTGAGGATTTCCAGTGTATTGGGCCATTTGGAAGTAAGTTCGCCCACCGTCGTAGTACCAGACGTCTCCTTCCCACCCAAAGTTCATGGTTTGGCCAGGAACACACCACTTCTGCCCTAGCGTAAGCATGGTTTCTTGCCATTTCGGGAGACCAAGAATCGAGGGAATGGTGCCTATAGCTGCTTTAATGGGTGGCGGTGGCACCGGCACCACCGTGAAATTATACTCGATGGATCGTGACACTCCCGCGGCCGTTGTACTGATTGCAATCGAATAATTGCCCGGCGCTGTCGACGCACTTGTCGAAACAGTAATAACCGTTCCGTATCCGGTCAACGCCTGATTAGTGCCGACCCAAGACGTAGGCAGCCCCGTCGCATTATCAATGATGCAGCTGTTGTTCGGCCGACTATCGCAAACCAACGTATAAGGAAATTGCGATTGAATCGAATAAACCAGGTGCTGGGGAGTACCGGCAAGCTGAACGCCTTGCACTCGAAAGTTAAGAGTTGATCCAGCGTAAACGTGCTGCGGCCCCACGGCATCAAGACGGTAATCCAGCGGCGCCGTTGTAACCGGAGCCGGCGTCGTGAACTGGCTAGGCGTATTGTAACTGTCGCCGAGCGTTCCGCCGGCATCGCTCGATGCGGCGTAGTAGAAGTAGGTCACTCCCGGGATCAGACCCGTTAGCCCAACCGCGTGCCTTGTTGTGAACGTGCCGTCGTTTGGCGTCACAAACGTGGGCACACCCTGGGCGCCCGAGGTCAGGACGACCCGGGAGGTGGCCGGCACATCGGTTGTCCAAAGAATGCTAGCTGTCGTGCCCGAGGTGACGAGGGCCTGAACGCCACTCAGGGTGACGGCAGGAGTCGGCAGCGCGGTTGCGAAAAACAGAGGCAGACAAACAAACAAAGGCGCTCTTTTCATTAGGTGTGTCCTTTCTTCAGGCGAGCCCATCTCAGACCTGTCCGCCCGACCCGTTCGCGAGCAAGCACTCGCCCGGACGGCGGCTTTCATCCAGGGCTTCAATCACGTTATCCTGAAGTCTTATCGGCCTCAAAGCTGCGAATCTTTACGGCCTGCGCGGTGTAGGCGCTGTGCAAACGAAGGTAAGGCGCGACTAATGCAGTCTGCCCCTTGGAAGGCAACTGCTCCCCGCGGTTCGTCGCGCCATGAACTCGGCACCGAACGTAGTCATTGGTCCCGCAAGCCCTAACCCCGAACAAGGTGACCCAAGTTGTTGATTACTCGCCGGCAGAGGCGCCTCCGCTGGCTTCTGCTGGCAGTCTTCCTGGCGGCGGCCAGTGCGTCCGCGGCCAGAATGAGCCAGCCTTTAGCCGTCAGCGTCACGGTTATACCGGCATAGGGGGAAACGGGGCTGTTTCTCATGCACGTTCCATCGTTCGGTTCGGGTTTTCCCACTAGGCAAATAAAACGCGAAACTCTTGCCCCAGCCACGCGTCCTCAAGCTACCTGGGTGACATCACAACGGAATGACGGCATGTGTTGGGCGACTTGCCGAAGCTCGGGCCGACTCGGGCCGAGGGACCGCCCAGGGTACTTTGCCGATCCCAGCAAGCGTTCCACCCGGTTTTGACACCAACCGGCCGCTACCCACCCTGACGCGCATACCCGTTTGCGGCATCCTGAACCGTAGGAGTGAACGTCATGCGAAGATCGTCGTGCCCATGAAGCCGTGCTTTGCAAGATTGTGAGCCGGATTGGCATACCAGCCCTCGTCGGACCAGGGCAGGCGGTTGTACGCTGACACGATCCCCATTGCCACGGAGATCAGCACGATGAGGACGAGAATCCAGGCCGTGTTGGGAACGCGCATGGGCCGGAGCAATCCACTGAGTATACGCCGGCGTCCGAACTGGCTCAACTCATCACGCGATCGGCTGTGCTGAAGCTTTCATCCAGAGTATGCTCGAACTCGGGCTGCGCTCATTCCTCGAACTCCCAAGTCCGAAAGACGTGCTGGTGTTGCTCGATCGCGACACGTTTGCCACGGAAGTGCACGCCTTCCATTTCCAGCCGCAGGCGTTGCTCGTGCGCCATGTGGCCCTTGCAGCGGATGTCGCCGCCGGCGCCGATCACGCGCTGCCAGGGCAGCCAGTCGCCTGCCTTCCGCAACACTTGCACCACCTGCCGGTGATACAGGGGATACCCGGCCGCGGCGGCCACCTGAGCGTAGGTCGCGACCTTGCCGCGCGGAATCTGCCGGATGGTCCGCCGGATTGCCCGCACGCACTCGTCGGATGCCCGCGCCCGCATCAGCCGCCGCGAGATCTCACGCTGGGTGGGTTTGCGCATCCTCCTTTGCATTGTTTCAAAATTTCCGGCAGCGCTGCACCAACCCTCCGTTTTCCGCTGTAATAGTCATAGAGGGAGGAGAACTGGGATGAAAATTGGAATCATCGGCGCTGGGCACATTGGGGGCACAGTGGCGCGCCTCTTTGTGAGAGCAGGGCACGAGGTGGCCCTCAGCAATTCCCGCGGTCCTGAGTCGCTGGGGAAATTGGTGAAGGAGTTAGGCCCGCGAGTGCACGCCATGTCGGTCCAGGATGCAGCTCGTTTCGGCGAGGTCGTCGTGCTTGCCGTCCCCTGGCGGAAACCGGAAGCCCTGCCATCACCCGATAGTGTGGCCGGCAAAATCGTAATCGATGCGATGAACCCCTACTCGGCGAGTGGCGGCATCGTGGACCTGGGTGAGGCGACTTCGAGCGAAGAGGTCCAGAAGCGCTTGCCCGGAGCGAGACTTGTGAAGGCGTTCAACACCATCTACTATCAGCACCTGGCAACACGCGGCAGATCTGATCTTCCAGTCGAGGAGCGGCACGCGATTTTCGTTGCGGGCGACGATGCCGGGGCGAAGCGCGCCGTCTCGAAGCTCATCGAGGAAATCGGCTTCGGCCCCGTCGATACCGGCGGCTTGCGCGAAGGGGGACGAAAGCAGCAGCCGGGCTCCACGATTTATAACCGCCCCATGAGCGTGCGCGACGCCAAGGAGATCCTCGCCGGCGGGACGCGAGCCGCCGGCGGCTAGTCGAATTGATTGCGCATCCAAACCGGCGTTGTGTAGACCTCAAGGTCTTAAATCAGAGATATTTATAGATACCTCTAACCAGGTTTATATTTGGCTTGACACCTGTTCTCTGAACTTGCATAATACGGTCGGCTGGAGAGCACAACCATGAGGTGGTGCTTATTAACGGTTGTTCACCTCTGAAAGTATGCTGGCCATGGATTGGGCCAACGAGTATCGCCAAAAGCTTGTAACCGCTGAGCAGGCGCTCGGCATTGTGCATTCGGGAGACCGGATCTACGTCCACCCGGGCTGTGCGACGCCGGAAGTGTTGCTCGACGCGTTGGTTGACCGTGCCGCCGAATTGAGAGGCGTGGAAGTTGTGCATTGCCTGACGCTGGGCGAGGCCCGCTACACCCGCCGTGAATATGACGGCCATTTCCGTCATAATGGTGTGTTCCTCGGCCGGAACGTGCGGGATGCAGTGGCGGAAGGCCGCGCAGACTACACGCCGATTTTTCTGTCCGAGGTCGAGGAGCTGTTCCGCTCGGGTGCGCTGCCGCTCGATGTCGCGTTGCTGCAAACGGCGCCGCCCGACGAGTACGGATTCCTGAGCCTGGGCGTGAGTGTCGACCTCACGCTGACCGCGGCCCGTTATGCGCGTCGCGTGATTGTTGAGGTCAACGATCGGATGCCGCGGACATTCGGAGACGGCTTCGTGCACGTGAGCGAGATTTCGGCAGTTGTGGAGACTTCGCATCCGCTATGCGAGCTCGAAGCCGAGCCGACGACCGCCCTCGACAGGCGCATCGCCTGCCATGTCACCTCACTGATCCCGGATGGCGCCACGCTCCAGGCCGGCATCGGGGCCATCCCGAATGCGGTGCTCGCCAGCCTGGCCGGGAGGCGGAACCTCGGTATGCACAGCGAGATGTGCTCCGATGGCGTGATTCCCTTGATCGAGGCGGGCGTGCTGAGCGGCGAGGCGAAGACGCTCCATCCCGGCAAGATCGTTATCGGTTTCGTGCTCGGCACGAGGCGGCTCTTCGATCTTGTGGACGGAAACCCGATGTTCGAGTTCCACCCATCGTCTTATGTGAACGATCCGTTCGTAATCGCGCAGAATGAGAAGATGGTGGCGATCAACTCGGCGATTCAGGTCGACCTGACTGGCCAGGTGTGCGCCGATTCGATCGGCGCCCGTCCCTACAGCGGTTTCGGCGGGCAGACGGATTTCATACGGGGCGCGGCCCGCTCCAGGGGCGGCAAGCCGATCGTGGCCTTACCATCGACGGCCAGGGACGGCGCCGTGAGCCGGATCGTGCCCATGCTGGACGCGGGCGCGGGGGTTGTGACGACGCGCGCGGATGTGCATTATGTAGTGACCGAGTACGGCGTTGCCTATCTGCATGGGAAGAGTCTCCGCCAGCGTGCGGAAGCGCTCATCGAGATCGCACATCCGAAGTTTCGGGATGAGCTTTACGACGCGGCCGCGCGGCTGCATTACCTGGAGCCGCGAGGTGTGCTGGCGGCATGACAGGTGACCGGCTCGGAGCGCACGAAGCGAGGCAATCATGACTGATACGGACAAGCCCGACCGGGGTCTGGTCGAAGTGAACCAGGAAGAGTGCAAAGGATGCGGACTGTGCGTGGAGGCCTGCCCGCCCAAGGTCATGCGCCTGGCCGAGGATCTGAACCGTTACGGTTACCATCCGGCCATGTATCTGGGGCACCGCTGCACCGGCTGCGGCATCTGCTTCTTTGTTTGCCCGGAGCCTGGGGCGATTACCGTGCTTCGCCTGTCGGCGGAGGCGGTGCGGGATGGCGCGGGACTGGCGAAGGCCATTGCGTAAGGACTGCGGACGTATGCCCAAACACTTGATCAAAGGCAATGAAGCGATCATGAAAGGCGCGATTCTGGCCGGCTGCCGCGCGTTCTACGGTTACCCGATTACGCCTGCGAGCGAGATCGCGGAAGCTGCGGCGTATTACATGCCGCAGGTCGGCGGCGTTTTCTTGCAGGCGGAGAGCGAAGTGGCTGCAATCAACATGCTGTACGGAGCGGCGTCGGCCGGCGTGCGCGCAATGAGCGCTTCGAGCGGGCCGGGCATCAGCCTGATGCAGGAAGGGCTCAGTTACCTCGCGGGCGCTCAACTGCCTTGTGTGATCGCCGATATCATGCGCGCGGGTCCAGGCCTGGGCAACATCGCGCCCGAGCAGGGCGATTATCACCAGGTGGTCAAGTGCGGCGGGCACGGCAACTACCGGACGCTCGTGCTGGCTCCCGATTCCGTGCAGGAGATGGCTGAGCTGACCGCGCTCGCCTTCGAGCTCGCCGACGAGTACCGCAACCCAGTGTTCGTGCTCGCCGACGGCTGCATCGGCCAGATGATGGAGGCCGTTGAGTTTCCGGATGTGGCCGTAGCGCCACCGCGGAAAGAATGGAGGGTGGATGGCACGCTTGAAACGCGCATGAATTTGATCACTTCCATCTACCTGGAGCCGGACGGTATGGAGAAGCACGTGAACCGGCTGGAGGCCAAGTACAAGCGCGCCGGGCGCGAAGCCGTGCGAGCCGAATCCGTGCGGACAGAGGATGCCGGCATCGTGCTGGTGGGCTACGGCATCACGGCGCGCATTTTGAAGGCGGTGGTCGAGCTGGCGCGCGCGGAGGGCTTGGCGGTTGGCCTGCTGCGGCCGATCACTCTCTATCCCTTCCCGAACCAGCAGTTGCGCGAGCTGAGCCAGCATGCCTCGGCGTTCGTCGCCGTCGAGCTCAGCACCGGGCAGATGGTGGACGACGTCCGGCTGGCGCTGGAGGGACGCAGGCCGGTTGAGTTCTATGGCCGCGCCGGAGGCAGCGTGCCTTCCGCGGAAGAAGTGCTCGCGTTCGTGCGAACTGTCGCGGCCCGGCACTGTCCGGCTCTTGCCGGCGCCGGGGAGGTGGCGCGTGGCTGACTACACCATCACGCACCAGAAGGCGAAGGCTTTCTATTCGCTGTACGAGAGAAAGGCCGAGACGCAGCACCAGACGCACTTCTGCCCCGGCTGCGGCCACGGCATCACACACAAGCTGATCGCGCGCGCCATCGACGAGCTGGGCATCCAGGACCGGACCATCATGGTCAGCCCGGTCGGCTGCGGCGTGTTCGTCTACTACTATTTCGATACCGGCAACGTGCAAGCGGCGCATGGGCGCGCCTCAGCCGTGGCCGTCGGCTTGAAAAGGAGCCTTCCGGAGAGCATCGTCATCGCCTACCAGGGAGACGGCGACTTGGCGGCGATCGGCTCGGCGGAGATCCTGCATGCCGCCAACCGCGGCGAGAATATCAGCGTCGTGTTCATCAATAACGCGATTTACGGCATGACGGGCGGGCAAATGGCGCCGACAACGCCGCTGGGCGCCAAGAGCACCACTACGCCGTTCGGCCGCAGCGTGTGGAACGAAGGCTATCCGCTGAAGGTCGCGGAACTGCTCGCGTCGCTCGACGCACCGGTGTATATCGAGCGCGTCGGCCTCGGCAACAACAAGCAGATCATGAATGCCGCCAAGGCGGTGCGCCGGGCGATCGAGAACCAGGTCAAGGGACTGGGTTTCTCGCTCATCGAGGTGCTCTCGCCCTGTCCGACCATTTGGAAGATGACGCCGGTCAATGCGCAGCGCTACGTGGCGGAAGAACTGACGAAAACATTCCCGCTCGGCGTAACGCGCGACCGCACTAAAGACGCGCCGCAGCGGCCTGCGCCCGCGCCCGCCGTCCCCATCGAGAATGTTCCCAAGATCCTCGGCATCGAACGCGGCGTGGCAACGGATGCCGCGCGGGATGGAAGGCCGGCGTCGAGCAATGGCCGTGCCGGCGATGCGAAAGCCGCCGACGTGCGCGTGAAGATCGCCGGGTTCGGCGGGCAGGGCGTGCTGATGCTCGGCGAGGTGCTGGCCGAGGCGGGTTTGGGCGCCGGCCTCGAAGTATCCTGGCTGCCCTCCTACGGGCCGGAGATGCGCTCGGGAACGTCGAACTGCCATGTCCGGCTCTCGACCCACGCCATCGATTCGCCGCTCGTTTCCAGTCCCAACGTTCTGCTGGCGATGAATGAGCCGTCGCTCGACAAGTTCATCGGCTCGCTTCAGCCGGGCGGCTGGCTCTTCTACAACGGGACGGCGCTCGGGGAGCGCACCGCCGGGAGCGGTGTGAATGCCGTGGTCTTGCCGTTCACGCAAATTGCGGATGAGCTGGGCGACGCCCGGGCCGGCAACATCGTGATGCTCGGAGCGCTGCTCGAAGCCACCGGCATTCTGGAGAAGGAATATGTCGAGGCGGCGCTCGCGCGGCACGTCAAATCGCAGCGCTGGCTCGAGATCGACCTGCGGGCGCTGGAGCGCGGCCGGCAGGCCTTCCGCGAAAGGAGTCTGGCATGAAACCCGGAATCGACATGGATACCATCGTCTACTTCGATAACCAATTCGTCCCTTTGCGCGAAGCTCGCGTCAACATCCTCACACACGCGCTGAATTACGGGACCGGAGTGTTCGAAGGCATCCGCGGATACTGGGACGACGCGCAGCAGGACTTGTTTCTAATGCGCGCCGTCGAACACTACGCGCGCATGAAGGCGAACTGCGGAATCCTCCGGATCGTCATCCCCAAGACTGCCGGGGAACTCTGCGAGCTTACCGCCGAGCTTTGCCGGCGCAATGATTTCCGCTCTCATGTCTACATCCGGCCGCTGGCCTATAAATCCGCAGTGCGGATCGGCCTCAATCCCGACGATCAGGATGCTTACGCCGTCGTGGTTACCCAGTTCGGCGACTACTTCAAGAACGCGGGCGGCTTGCACGCGGGTGTCGTCTCCTGGAGGCGGCTCCAGGACAACGCGATCCCCGGCCGCGCAAAAATCTGCGGAGCCTATGTCAACAGCGCCCTGGCGGGCGACGACGCGCGGCGTTGCGGTTACGATGAAGCCATCTTCCTGACCGAAGACGGCTCTGTGGCCGAGGGCGCTTCCTGCAACCTCTTCATCGTGCGCAACGGGAAGCTGATCACGCCCCCTTCGACGGACAACATCCTCGAAGGAATCACGCGGGCCTCGGTGATGGAGCTGGCGCGCGAGGAATTGCACGTCGAGGTGATTGAGCGCCGGATCGGCCGCAGCGAGCTTTACGTTTGCGACGAGGCTTTTTTCACCGGCACAGCCGTCGAAGTCGCCCCCATCGTGCAGGTGGATCACCGGCCGGTCGGCGCCGGCATGGTTGGGCCGCTCGCAACCGGGCTGTGCCGCCTTTTCGTCGAAGCCACGCGCGGCCGCATGCCCGCCTACCGGAAGTGGCTGGCGCCGGTGTACCACCCGGGCCGGCCAGCCAAGGAAGCGGCGGATCTAGCGGCCGCGAAGCGCTGAGGGCGGCCCAAGCGCACACCGCAGCAGAGGATCCCAAGCAGCGAGGAACGCAGCAAGACGGCGTCTCTGACGCAAGAAAGCGGCCTATACTTAAGAGAGAAATAGGGAGAGAATGCCATGAGCGCCCGCGAGCATGCACACCCGATTAACTCTTTAGCCGCCGCCGGCGCTCCGCGCAGCAACGGCTCGCTTGGAGAACATAATGGCCGCTGACATACGGCATGCCCATCATCTGCTCGATCAGCTCGGCCCCGGCCAGCTCGCCGCCGTGGTTCATCTGCTCGAAACCATGGTTCCGCCCGAAGAGGACCGCGACACACTGAGCCAGGCCGAGCGCCAGGCCGTCGCCGAAGCCGACGAGTGGCTCCAGCACAACCAGCCGACCCCCCATGAGGAAGTTCTGGCGGAGTTCGGCCTAACCATGGCCGATTGGGAAAAGATGGGCCGGGAGACGTTGCCGGAAGAAACGCCACGCCGCAATGGTTAAGCGCATCGTCTGGACCTCGCAGGCCAAGGCCGATTTGCGCGGCATCGAGCAGCCCATCGCCTTGCAGATTCTCAAAACGCTGGCCCGCTACGCCCTGACCGGCGAGGGCAACACCAAGGAGCTTCGGGATGTCCAGCCGCCCCTGCTCCGCCTCCGCGCCCAAGACCACCGCATCTTTTTCCGCGACCGGGGCGACTGCCTGGAAGTCTCCCGCGTCCTTGATCGCAAGGAGGCCTACCGCTGATCGGCGGATTTCTTAGCGGCAAAATGGAAAAGGCCGGGGAAGAATCCCGGCCATTCGAAGCACTCTTTGAAACTGCTGCCCTGCAAGGGGTCGCGTGTCCCCATTTCAGCCGGTGCGTAGCACCGAATCCGGCGCGGCCACCCAACGGCGGATCTATTTAGGAGTTTCGTAGCCCGTCACTCTTTCTCCCATGATTGTTAGCCCTTCCCCAGCGATAGCAGGTCGTCAAAATAGCCGTGATTATAAAGTTCCTTTACGGCGCGCTGCATGTATTCTAGTGTGACTACAGGGATCACGATGAGGCACGGTTCCGCAATACAAACGCCACCGGATTCTTGCAGTGTTTCTAGATCCTGACATAATCGGCCTGGATCGTAAAAGCACACTTTTATGCGTGCCCCATTTGGCAAATCGACAATAGCTTCACCAAAATAACCCCTTGCCTCTGATTCCTCCGCTGTCCGTTCATCAAAACCAAAGGGAAACGATATTTGTGGCGCTTTTTCCATATACCTATTCACCTATTAGCTTTGTTACGACCTGTTGCAGAAGTTGCTGAAACTCTTGCATGGTCATCCCTGGGTGCGCAGGGGTTATCTCGAAATGTCCTGGGTCCCTTGTCCCGCGCTGAATAACCCTAAGCTTGCCTGGCACGGAAAGGACTTGGCTAACTTCACCAAATTTGCGCACTTTCGAGGGGTCCACGTTGAGGGAAATTCCGTGCGTATTTTGTAGAAGCCCGTTCTTATCTTTCTTCACATCAACATCTCGAGCTTGCATCGGACCGCCCCGGTACAGCACAAAGTTGCCGTTCGCATCGCGCTGGAAATACTGGGCTGGGTATTGTACTTCATCGGTCTGTGCCTGCATAATAGCGGCATTCCATTGACCATATAGGTGGTTGATGTCTTCGTCAGGGGCTTGCTGTAAGTTGGCCTTCTCGTCGTCATTCGTGGCAACGTTGTTAATCAGCCACGCTCTCTGAGTCTCAGTATCGGCTTTATCCGCCGTTGACCAGTAGTGGCCCTGAGAATCGCGGGTTAGGCCCAACTTGCAGGCGATCCAATTCTGGGTGCCTTGGGCCTGAGCACACGGGTCATTACCATCGTGCCCGTCTGGATCGGAGCCGCTCATCGGATTGTTCCGAAGATAGGTGTACAAATTGAGGCTCTGGGGCTCCTCAAGCTTGGCGTACGGTACTGGCTCCTCCTTCTCGCTCCAATCGGGGATGGTGAGTCTCCCCTGGGCGGAGGAGAAGTACCTGGCCTCCATGAAGTCCAGACCGGTCTCGTTATCTCGTAGTTTGCCGGTGAACTTGGGGTTGAGGGGGTCGGGGGCGGTGAGATAGCCCATCGCGGTGGTCCGGCCGCCGACCGGGGCGAAGATTTCCTCGCCGAAAGGAAGATAGTCGAAGCGCTTTTTGGGATTGCCGCTGCTATCCGTTACCAGGCGCGTCGAGCCCAGATGATCCACGGTGAAATAGCACGTGGGCGTGCCGCAATCGCTCGCGGGCGCCTGCGTCCAGTATTCCACCGCCAACTGGCCCTGCGCATCGTAAACGTAGTTGGTCGTGACGCCGCCCATCACTTTCTGCACC
This sequence comes from Bryobacterales bacterium, assembly GCA_963835855.1. GTDB lineage: Bacteria > Acidobacteriota > Terriglobia > Bryobacterales > Bryobacteraceae > CAWIHA01. Next base: position 26,790 of record CAWIHA010000005.1, read on the forward strand.
CGCCGTCCTTCTCCATCATAAACGTATTGCGCCGCCGCGCCCGCCCCGGTCGCTTTCACCAGGACGGCGAGATCCTGCGCATTCTCCGCGTCCGCAACGGCCGCGAAGCCTACCACTGAGCGCGCATTTCTTAGCGGCTAAGAATGAAAAAGGCCGGGAGAGAATCCCAGCCCCGCGAAAATGGCTGCCCTGCAAGGGGTCGCGTGTCATACCCTAAGCCGGTGCGAAGCACCGTCTTACTCTGAGCGCTCATCACGCCCTTCGCTCCGCGAGGTCATAGACAGCGCTTTTCCAGTTTCTTTAATATTTGCTGAGCTTCTTCCCTCGATGCCTCTGTCACGTCACTCGGGTCAGCGCTGCACGTGCGCTGTAAGTAGGGGATTGCCCTCGCCGCTTCACCAGAGCCCCCCTTCAAGTAAATCTTTGCGATTTCCAAGTTAGCATCGGCGTCGCCCAGAGCGACAGCACGTTCGAACCACTCCAGGGCGCGCTTGCAGTTTCCTTGATCTCTGAAGATCGTGCCGATATTATTTGCTGCACAACTGCTCCCTCGCCTGTAAGCTCGCTTGTACCAGTAAAGGGCAGCGTTAACGTTCGGCTTCACGCCTATTCCAACGTCGTAAAAATAACCTAGCTCGAACTCAGCGCCTCTACCGCCAGCTTTCGCAGCCGAAAGCATGAGGCGAAACGCGGAACGCAATTCACCTTGTTCTCTTTGTTCGTAGGCGCGCTTGAATACGGCGTCGGTCTTAGCCTGACGAGTACCTGCGTTTCGTGTTTCACTTTTCGGCATATCATTCCTATTGGTAACGCCCGCGACGGACGGGCGCTGCCATTCCTACATTTCCACCGGCCCGGTATCCCGCTTTGGGGGAGTTACGATCACTACAAACCCCGACGCAGCTTCGGCGGCTCCTGCGCCAATGTCCAGGAGTGATTGGCCTAATTCCCAAAGCGCGGCGCCCGTAGCGCCTCCCAAAATTCCGAAAGCTACTGGCTTCCAGCCTGGCGGTTTTAGATCCCATTTCCCGGTGTGGGGATTGCGAACCACCCATTGCCCTGGGTGTTCTTTGCTGGGTTTAGCATGTTTCCAGGGCTTGTCTGGCTTCGATGTGTGCCTACGTTCGCCCTTGTCCTGACCGCCGCCCTGTCCACCGGCAGCGTATACGACGTATGGCACCGTACTGCCACGTGGATTCAGTATGTTTTCCGGATCTTGCGTGTTATTATTTTCTGGCTCGAACGGAGTCCACCCTGGAGAATCGCCCCCAGGGTTCGGGCCTTCGCACCCTATGCAATGGCCGCCTGGCTGCGGCATCGGCGGCATCGGTCTCACCCCGGCGGGATCGGGCGGCGGCGGCTTCGGAAGGCACGGCCCGGAAAAAACATCCGGCCAGTCGCCGGCGGTGCAGTGGCCGTCCAGGTCGAACCTGCTCAGCGGATTGTTACGGACGTATGCGTACAGATTCAGGCTCTGAGGATCTTCAAGCTTCGCATACGGAACCGGTTCTTCTTTCGCGCTCCAGTCGGGGATAGTGAATCGACCTTGCGCCCCGCTGTAGTACCGGGCCAGCATGAAGTCCAACCCCGTTTCGTTATCGCGTAGTTTGCCGGTGAACTTCGGGTTCACCTTGTCCGGGGCACTCATGTAACCCATGGCCGTTGTCCGGCCGCCATAACCGGCGAAAATTTCTTCGCCGAAAGGCAGGTAGTCGAAGCGTTTTGCCGCGTTGCCGTTAATGTCCGTGACCAGCCGCGTCGAGCCCAGATGATCCACCGTCAGGTATTGCGTCCCCGTAGTGGCCGGGTTCGGCGCGTATTCGGCCGCAAGCTCACCCTGCGCATCGTAAACGTAGTTGGTCGCGAGGCTGCCCATCGCCTTCTGCACACGCCGCCCCTCTCCATCATAAACGTATTGCGCCGCGAGGCCTACTGTTGAGCGGCGGATTTTTCTCAGCAGCTAAAAATGGAAAAAGGCCGGGAAAAGATCCCGGCCATTGAAAATCGCTGCCCTGCCAGGGGCGCCGTGTCATACCCCCCTACCCCATGCCGAAGGCATGGTCTCCTCCCCATCGCAGCACACCCCTCCAGAGCATCACACATCCCGAAATGCAAGGGCCGTGCCGAGAGGCACGGCCCCAAAGATTCAGGCGGCACGCTCGGCGCAAGAGTCACTTCTGGGCTGAATGGTCAGGTGATGCTGTCGATTTCAGGTTGTCCCGAAAACGGGTAAGGATAGAGGCAATGCTCTGGTTGAAAACCCCTGGATGTGATTTGAAGTCGTTAACGTACGCATCGATTTTCTTAACGTAGTAACTGACCGGCCGCGAATAAGTTTCGGATGGGGCCTCGACCTGAGTCCTCAGGCACCACAGGTAGCCCTCTAAGAAGCCTACCTTCTGGGACTCGGAACTCTCACGCCAGTATTCGCCATCGTAGTACCCATGTGGATTTGTAAACACTTCGCCCCCTTTGCGCGGCGTTTCGGGGGGCGCGCTCGATAACACTGCCCGCCACGCTTCAACGACGGGTACCCCGCTGCTAGCAGCATTCGCCTTGTAATATTCGGTAATCTTCGGAACTGCCCATTCAATCGAGTGGGACACCCACTTCTTATGAGCAACCCAAGTTAAACAGTCGGCAGATCCATTCAGAAACCCAGACCTCTCTTCCGGGTCCGCCAAGGACCACCACTCTCCGTCGTATGCGTTCTTTCGTTTCTCGGCTTGTTGCTGCGACGAATTGTCCTTTGCCTGCACCGGCAGGAGCCAGCCTCCAACTACGAGAGTAATGACAGCTATTGAAAGTGCTTGTTTCATAAGCCCCCGCTCAGTGTTGTTGCGGATTGTCGGCCGGCGCGTAATATCTAACCGGCTGATTGGGCGCGAACGCTTGGTCGGCGCTTCTAATGTCTACGTACCTACCAATGTTGTTTATCAGTGGGCCCTGCCCGATGTATTCTTGGGTCCCGGGCAGGAGCTCTGGCCTGACAGTCGCGATGTGTCCGTGGCCTCCGGGATTCGCCTGTGCGGCCACAACTGTGACACCTTGATTAGCGAGATTCTGCGCTTCTTCCGGTGTGACCTCATGCCATTGCGGTGAGTTCGGTAACGTCCTTGCGTCCACGTTCGCAAGGTTTGGAGTTCCGTTCGCGTTAACTAAGCCATCTGTCGGCGCGCCCGTCGCGCCTACTATCTGGCACGTCGCTATGTTACAAAACGTCGGCCCGTGGTTTGGAACGGGAGCGAGCGTCGGGTCATTCCTTGCCGCATCCTGGGCGTTAGCAAGATCGTTCTGTGGGGTCCCCGGCGTGATCACCGCAGGCGGCCCCAAGAGTCGTCTGGCGCGGTCATACTGTTCGTGCTGCAGTTGCATCTTGTAGAAAAGCAGGTTGAACCATTGCCAGAATTGCTGGTTTATCCACTGCGAGCTGAGTTCCATCTCGCCGCTTGGGTCCACGTACACCAAGGGATTGTTTCGCACATAGGCGTAACCGTTCCAAGTCTGCGGATTAGACGGATAGGCCGCGGCGCTTTCCGGATCGGCGCCCGTGAATCTCCCTTGGCTTCCGGACATGTATCTGGCTTCAAAGAAATCGAGGCCTGTTTCCGCGTCCCGTTCTTTGCCGGTGAACTTGGGGTTGAAGGGATCGGGGGCGGTGAGGTAGCCCATCGCGGTGGTGCGGCCGCCGACGCCCGCGTAGATTTCTTCGCCGAAGGGCAAGTAGTCATACCGGCTCACGACGGTCCCCCTGCCGTCGGTGACCAGGCGCGTCGAGCCGAGATGATCCACCGTCAGATATTGCGTCCCCGTGGCGGCCGGGTTCGGCGCGTATTCCGCCGCCAGCTCGCCCATCGCGTCATAGACGTAGTTCGTCGCCACGCCGCCCATCACCTTTTGCACCCTGCGCCCTTCTCCATCATAAGCATGTTGCGCCGCCGCGCCCGCCCCGGTCGCTTTCACCGGGATGGCGAGACCCTGCGCATTCTCCGTCTCCGCAACCGCCGCGAAGCCTACCACTGAGCGGCGGCTTTTGCGGGCGGCCAAAAATAGAACGGACGTACGGCGCGGGCGAGCTGATCGGCGGCCAAAAAGGGAAAAGGCCGGGAAGAATCCCGGCCCCCCGAAAATCGCTGCCGTGCAAGGGGCGCCGTCCCCCCCAAGCCGGTGCGCAGCACCGAACGAGGCGACAAGCGGCTTAGAGAACTACTGCGGTGCGTCAATCTCGTAGACCGTTAGAACTGGGGATTTCGACGGGGCTACGATCCAGAGCTTCGACCCGGCTCGATACAGCAGCGGGCCACCACCTTGCAAGCCCGTGTCCGGGTCATTGCTGTCTGCTACGCTCAGGGGAAGCATCGGATGCCGCCAAGCTATCGTCGGCCCATCAGCCTTCAGTAGCAGGAACTCGGAAGAGAGGATTTTGTCTCCGCCATGCTCCGGCTCACGGTCGGGGCTAGTCGTGCAGATGGCCCCGGTATAGTCTGGAACGTCACCGCTGCTGTACCTGTGAGGCACGCACTTCAGTTCCAACTGTCCGATATGACCGTTGTTGTAAACAGCAACAGCTCCCTGAGCCGAGAAGTCCCCATAAAACGCTAGCAGCCTGTTTGCGCCAAGAACTACGGCTCCGTTGTCCGTCCCATGCAAAAAGTGAAAGTCTAACTCTGCTCCGGAGGGCGAGCCGTCTTCATGGTATTCGCGCCATACGTCGCCACGTGATTCGAGCCAAGCAACCCGGCCCTTAGGACACCAGACGATTGAGTCGTTATAGTAGTTCGGTTTTGGTCCCGCGATATCGGATGTGATTTTGAAGTTGGAGAGATTCATTCGGACGAAGCGAAGATTGGCCCCGCGAATCGATGCGAAGCTTAGTAAGCCGTTCTCATCGAAGCCAGCAAAGAGCCTATGGCTATCGCTCGAACTGAACGGCAGAGCGTTCGTGCGCCGAACCTCCGACAGGTCTTTCGGGGAGAGCACAAGCAGCAGGTTCGGCTCATGTATCTCTGCATAAACCAACATCTGACCGTCCGGTGATAGGTAGAAGCCTTCGGCAGCTCGCGCGCCATGAACACGCGGGACACTGATGACCGCGTGCCTCAGCTCTTTGTGCGTCGCTAGATCGAACGCCGACACCTGAAGCTGATTGGAGAAGCGCAGAACATCGAACGAACGATGCGCTTCGTAAAGCACCCCACTCCCCGCCGTCATCGCCGGAAGTGAGAGCGCACTCTTTGATTTCGCTAGGGGAAGCGTGAACGAGACTTGCCCCCAGCAGCAAGCGGTCAACAGAAACAGCGCAAGCAGACAGTTCTTTTTCATGGCAAGGGAGTGTTCTTTTCTTCCGCTGCACGGCCACTGGCGGCATCCCTGATCGTGTCCACCATGTGGAGAACGAACTGCTGCACATCGACGCCTGTCGGGTGACCCTCAAAGTGCATTTCCATTTTGCCCGTAGGGTTAAGCATGTGGACGTAGCCGTTGGCATCTTTCCATTGCGAGCCAGGCTTATGTGCTCCCGACAGAAGATCAATTGCGGTCATAAGCCCACTCTGTTTGTGAAGTGCGGATTCCGTGTTCGCAAACGCGCCTGGGGCTTCTTCGGAAAGTGAAGCACGGCCTTGGCAAGAACCGCCGCAGTCAGAGAAGAAGTTCCCCATGATATTTGCGAACGCTCCACTCCCATTGAGCTGCGTTTTATCGCTACCGTCGATGAACTGCGACTGCCCAGAAGTAGCTCCCGTCGTAGTGTTGGTGAAGCTCACTCCGTTGTTCTGATCGAACGTGCCTGTGTATTGATTACCAAACTGATCGTGATACCCGGCGCTCGCATCTCCCTGCTTGTTCATATCAACGTCGGTGGCTTGGAACTGACCGTTAACCGTCTGCCCCTGCACCGAGACCGTTGAACTACCGTTCTGGACCTGTTGACAGGTACTGGTATTGTCCTTTGTCTGCGTGCAGGAAAGATAGAAATCCAATCCAGTCGGATCGGTCAACCCGAGCGGGTTGTTCCGGACGTAAGCGTACTCATTCCACATCTGAGGATCCGCTAGGTGAGCTGCGGAAGCGAATACGGGGTCTGGGCTCGTAAACCTTCCTTGCGCGCTCGAATCGTATCGCTTCTCAAAGAAGTCCAGCCCCGTCTCGTTATCCCGCTGTTTGCCGGTGAACTTCGGGTTCACCGGGTCGGGGCCGGTCTGGTAGCCCTGGGCCGCTGTTCGGCCGCCGATGCCCGCAAAAACCTCCTCGCCGAAAGGAAGATAGTCGAAGCGCTTGGCCGGCTTGCCGTTGGCATCTGTCAGGAGCCGCGTTGACCCCAGATGATCCACCGTGAGGTAGCACGGCGATGTGCCGCAATCGCTGGGATTAGGCTGCGCCGCATACTCGGCCGCAAGCTCGCCCTCGGCATTGTAGACGTAGTTAATCGTCACGCCGCCCATCACCTTTTGCACCCGCCGTCCCTCTCCATCATAAACGTGTTGCGCCGCCGCGCCCGCCCCGGTCGCTCTCACCACGACGGCGAGACCCTGCGCATTCTCCGCGTCCGCAACCGCCGCGCGGCCTACCGCTGAGCGGCGGTTTTCCTTGGCGGCCAAAAATAGAAAGGGACGGGAGAGTCCGGCCCTGGAAAACTGCTGCCCTGCAAGGGGCGCCGTGTCCTATCCTACAGCCGGCGCGAAGCACGGAACGGGCTCGCGGCACCTCACGCTAGGCGATCACTGCCTCTGATACACCAACACCGCTTTCTTATCTGGCCTGTCAGGGCGCCAAGACGTTTCGGTTAACGTATGTCCGTCCTGGCTGATGCTGAGGGAACCTATGCTGAGGATCTGACCATTAAGCTTCTTGGTCGTAGAAAGCTCGCGGGAGCTGAGTTGCTTGATGGACATCCGCAGGTCCGGTGGGACCCCCGGACCATGTACCTCTGCCTCGGAACCATCGAGCCTTACATCAGCGTACTGATCTATTTCAGGAAAAGCGTAATGCAAAAACCCCGCAGTCAGGCTCAGTTCAAGCCGTGAGGGCTCTGACTCAAAGGGTCTTGCATCGTTCCATGTGCCGGAGAAACCGCCCGATCCAGAAGCACGCGTGTAGACACGATGTTGAGGTTTTGTCGTCCCCTGTGTGCCAATGGGAGTCAATGTGATTCTCAGCACGGTGCCATCACCAGAAAGCTCCCAGTGTGTGATTCCCTTGGCCTTGCCATCCTTCTTGGTTTTCGTTTCGAAAGCGGAAGTGCCAAGCTGCCTGCAAGAGGTCGTGCGGCTCGCTGCCATGGGATAGTCCCGCCCATCACATCGGAAACCGTAGCTCAACGATCCCTGCCTTACATAGTATTCACCTGTTGGACTGACGGTAATTGACAAACTCGCCCCAGAAATACTGCTGCGAGATTCGTCAAGCTTCCAGTCTCCGCTCCACACCTCGGAAGAACGACCACATGACGACGTGACCGCAGCGAATATTCCGATATACAGGTAACACAGGCCGAATCTTTTCATGAGTCTCCAAGCGCCGCAAAAAGCCATCCAAATAGCCATCCTCTCAGGGAGCAGAATGATGAGGCAGATAGCCGAAACGTGCCGCAGCAAAGATTGCTACGCATATCGTCGCCGCGACAAGCGAGACGCGAACACGTCTGATAAGCTCAGCCCCGCTCACGGGGCTAGCCCACAAGAGCGAATAAAAAATGCAGAGAGGTATTGAGTCAAGAAACAACGGTACGGCGGATGCCAACAGCGGCATAGCGATA
>CAWIHA010000006.1:0-29668 GCA_963835855.1 Bryobacterales bacterium
CTTTGAATTCATCCGCCTTTTCTCTCTTCTTGAGATCGAGGAAGATCTTCTGTTCACGGAGCGCCTCCGCGGCGTGCCCCAACCGGCGCAGGGTCGTGCTCAGAAGGTAATGCGCCTCCGCGTAACTGGGGTCGATCTGGATGGCTCGTCGAAGAGCCCCAACCGCAGCTTCGGGGTGATCCATGTCAAGCTCCGCCTTGCCGAGGTCGAACATTGCCTCGCGGTCGCGAGGGTTCGCCTCGAGCGCTTTCTGGAAGTATGGCGCCGCCTCCGCCGGCCGGTCGTTCTTCAGAAGCAACTCGCCGAAGAGACGGTTTGAAACGGGATCGGCCGGAAATCGCCGCAGCTCCGCCCGAAATTCCTGCTCGGCGAGGTCCAGGTTGCCTTGCTTCCAGTAAAGGAGCCCGAGGCCGGAATGTACGCCCATAAAGTTCGGGTCCGCTTTCTCGGCGGCTTGGAACTCCTTCAGCGCATCCCCGTCTTGCGACATTTGGTCGTAGGCTGTCCCCATCATGACATGACCAGCCGCCGAGTCCGGATTCACTTCCATAATTCGAGCGAAGACGCCAGTGAGCGCCTTGTAGTTCTTCATGTGCAGGTACGCTTTGCCAAGCAGATCGAGAGTCTCCAGATCAGATGGCTGGAGGCGGTTCGCGCGTTCCAGGTATTGGACCGCTTCCGGATAGCGGTCGAGCGCGAAGAGAGCGAGCCCGGAAAGCTCGAGGATCTGAAAATCGGCCGAAGGAGCCAGCGCCATCGTCCGGAGCAACTGCCACGCCTCCGCATACCGCTGGGCCTTAAAGTAAGCGATCGCAAGATTGCGCTTTGTCGCCGGATCGTCAGGGTGAAGTTTTAGCGCGCGTTCGTACAGCGGAATCGCCTCGGCGGGCCTTCCCAGGCGGGCAAGCGCAATTGCCAGATTGTTCAGCGTTGGGACAGAACGCGGATCAATGGCCAACGCGCGCCAAAGAACCTCTGCCGCAATGGCATTGTCGCCCTTCCGTATCGCCTCTGAAGCTTGGGCTAGGTACGAGCGCAACTCCAATTCTGTGGAGCCCGAAGGCGTGCCGCCCGGCGCAACTCCGGTCTGCGCGGCGGCGTGAAGCGCAACCAGCAGCCATGCTGTCGATGCTACAGCCGTCAACCAGACCCGGCGCCCTCCTGTCATACGTCAGATTGTAACGCTACAGTCTACCTCGTACGGCCGCGCGTTCTGGCCGTGCGATATTCCGAAGTGCAGTTTGTACTTTCCCGGACGGCCTCACGAAAACAGCACGCGCCAGGCGGTATTCACCAACGCGTGCGTGACCATCGCCGCGCGCACGCTCCGCGTGGTCAGGTACGCGCGGCCGTAAAAAACGCCGGCAACCGCCGCCATCGCTGCAAACCGCCAGTTGGGAAAGCCGCGGAACCACAGATGGATGAGGCCAAATAGCATGGATGCGATCGCCAGGCCGGCCCGCTCGTTCCTGGTCCAAGCGCCGAGCCATTCCTGAAGCAGCCCGCGAAAGAAAAACTCCTCACGCAACGCGACCACCCAGAGCATACCCATAAACATCAGCGCCGCTGCGACCGGCACCTGCCACCCTTCCAGGGGACGCGGGTGAAAGGGCGCGACATGGAGCGCCCAGCCGAGCACGAGGCCGAAGGGCGCGAAGAGGGCAAAATTGAGGAAGCCCGCCGCCAACTCTTTGCGGGCAGGCAGGAATCCGAAGCCCTTCACGTCCATACGCGCAATCGAGAGCGCCGCCAGGATGCTCACGCGCGTCCACATCAACTGCCCAAGAATTACTAGTGGAATTCGCCGCTCTGGCGTGAGATAGATGCGCGGAAACACGTCCGCCAGCAGCACTGCGGCGATGAATGCGATGAAAACGATATCCACCGCGGGCCGCCTCGGCAGCACGATGTACCAAAACGAAACGGCGGCGGCGAGAGCTGCCAACGCGGCCAGGGCCTTCCATCGGAACATACCCGTGGGCACGGCGTAAATCGAGTAGGGGACCAGCGCGCTCAGGGTGAACGACAGTGCGAGCCCCAGCCTCCCCAGCCGTTCCTCGAGGGCCTTTCTCGCGCTTTCAATGCCGCACGCCGCGTACAGGCAAGCCTCGGCCGCGAAGGCGGCCGTCACGGGGAGGGCGATTCGAGCAGGTATACTTTCTAGGTGGGCGTAGAGCAGTCCAGCGATGCCTGCCAGCAATGACACCAGCAACAGCGTGTTCCGAAGGCCGCGGCGCGGGGTGGGCATCGGCATCATCTTAGCATTCGCGCTCGTGCCGTCCGTCCCTGCGGCCGATGAGCCGCCGCCGGATCTCGCCCAGCGCGTCGCCCGGCGCGCCACCGAAACGCGGCGCGCTCGCGAAAACTACACCTATCGCCAGACCTTCACCGAAGAAACGCTGACAGCCACGGGAGCGCGCTCAGGCGAGTACCGGGAAGTCCGCAACGTCATCTTCCTGCCGGACGGGGAGCGAACGGAAGTGGTGGTAGGAAAGCCCCTCAATACGCTCAAGAACCTGAAGCTCACGGATGAGGACTTCCAGGATATGCGGGAGGTCCAGCCGTTCCTGTTTGACATCGATCAACTCTGGTTCTACGAGACGCGACCCAAGGGCGAGGAAACCATCGACGGCGTTGACTGCTGGCTCCTCCAGGTGCAGCCGCGCCAGATCCTCGCCGGCCAGCGGCTGTTCGAGGGCCTGCTCTGGGTGAGTAAGAAGGATTTTTCGATTGTGCGCACAGAAGGCAAAGCCGTGCCCGAAATGCGGAGTATGCGGGTGGAGAAGGAGAACCTGTTCCCGCATTTCACGACGCTTTGGGAGCCGATCGACGGCAATTACCGTTTTCCGGTTTACACCTATGCGGACGATACGCTGGATTTCCGTGTGGGCCCGCAGCGCATCCGCCTCACGATCCGGTACACGAATTACCGGCGCTTCGCCGCCGAATCGACGATCCACTACGAAGAGAAGAAATAAAAAGAGCCGCTCCGCGGGAGGCGAAGCGGCTCGAACCGGTGCAGCGAGCGAGGCTCGACACGATGGTCGAACCGGCACGCAAGAGCGCGTGTGCTTTAGTAATCCATATCCGGCGGGCCGCCGTGGCCGCCACCGGGCATGGGCGATTTCTTCTCTGGAATCTCGGCGACCAGCGCTTCGGTGGTCAGCATCAACGCCGCAATGGATGAGGCGTTCTGGAGCGCCGTACGAGTCACCTTGGTCGGGTCGATCACGCCGGCAGCCACCAGGTCCTCGTACTGACCGGTCTCCGCGTTGAAGCCGTAATTCGGGTTGCTGTTGGCGCCGACCTTTTCGGCGACGACCGCGCCCTCGAAACCGGCGTTGCCGACAATCTGCCGCAGCGGCTCTTCGCAAGCCCGCCGCACGATATCGACGCCGACCCGCTCATCGCCCTCGATTTTCAGCTTCGCGAGCGCCTTGGCGCCGCGCAGCAGCGCGATGCCGCCGCCCGGAACGATGCCCTCTTCAACCGCCGCTCGCGTGGCGTGCAGCGCATCCTCGACGCGGGCCTTCTTCTCTTTCATCTCGGTCTCGGTAGCCGCGCCGACCTTGATCACCGCCACGCCGCCGGCCAGCTTCGCCAGCCGCTCTTGCAGTTTCTCGCGGTCGTAGTCGGAGGTGGTCTCGTCGATCTGCGTGCGGATTTGCTTGATGCGGCCCTCGATCGCCTTCTGGCTGCCTTCGCCATCGATGATCGTGGTGTTGTCCTTATCGACCGTGACGCGCTTGGCCCGGCCCAGATGTTCCAACCTGACGCCTTCCAGCTTGATGCCGGTTTCTTCCATGATGGCCTGGCCGCCGGTCAGCGTCGCGATGTCATCGAGCATCGCCTTGCGGCGATCGCCGAAGCCGGGCGCCTTCACCGCGCAAGCAGTTCAGGGTCCCGCGCAGCTTGTTCACCACCAGGGTCGCCAGCGCTTCGCCTTCGACTTCCTCGGCGACGACCAGGAGCGGCTTGCCGGAGCGCGCGATCTGCTCGAGCAGAGGAAGCAGGTCTTTCATGTTGCTGATCTTCTTCTCGTGGATGAGGATGTAAGGCTCCTCGATCACCACTTCCATGCGTTCCGCATCCGTGATGAAGTAGGGCGAGAGGTACCCGCGGTCGAACTGCATGCCCTCGACGGTGTCCATCTCGGTCAGCATGGTCTTCGATTCCTCAACCGTGATCACGCCGTCCTTGCCGACCTTCTTCATGGCCTGGGCGATGGTGTCGCCGATGGTCGCGTCGCCGTTGGCCGAGATCGTGCCGACCTGGGCGATCTTCTCGTCGCTGGTCACCTTCACGGAGAGCTTCTTCACTTCCTCGGTGACCACTTCGACTGCCTTCTCGATGCCGCGCTTCAGCGCCATCGGGTTGGCGCCGGCGGCGACCGACTTCACGCCCTCGCGGAAAATCGCTTGTGCCAGGATGGTGGCCGTTGTGGTGCCATCACCGGCGACGTCGAACGTCTTGGAGGCCACTTCGCGCACCATCTGCGCGCCCATGTTTTCAAGCGGATCCTTCAGCTCGATTTCCTTCGCGACCGTCACCCCGTCCTTGGTGATGGTGGGGCCGCCGAATTTCTTCTCCAGCACGACATTGCGGCCTTTGGGGCCGAGCGTGACCTTGACCGCCTCGGCGAGCTGGTTGACGCCGCGCAGGATCGCCTGCCGGGAGTTTTCACCGTAAACAATCTGCTTCGCTGCCATAAATCATTCCTCCTGGAATCTTATGCCTTGGCCGGCTTGGCCGTGCCCTCGAGGACTCCGAGCACCTCGTCCTCGCGCATGATGATGTACTCCACACCATCCAGCTTGATCTCGCTGCCGGAGTATTTGCCGAACAGAATGCGGTCACCCGCCTTCACGTCGAGCGGAACTAGCTTGCCTGTATCCAGGCGCTTGCCCTGGCCGACGGCGACGACTTCGCCCTCCTGGGGCTTCTCCTTCGCCGAGTCCGGGATAATGATGCCACCCTGGATGGTTTCCTTCTGCTCGATGCGCTTGACCACAATGCGATCATAAAGCGGTCGAACGTTCATACTCATTCCTCCATCAGGATTTCTGGTCTTTCTGAAACTGGAACTGGACCCGGCCTGGACGCCCGATCCTATTAAGATTATTAGCACTCTTGAACGATGAGTGTCAAGCAGCGGTGGCAAGTGGCTGGAAAGAAATGGGATTCGTTACGCGCCCAGCCGGTTGCCTCTACCGGCGCCGTGCGCGCTTCATCCCTTCGTGGTAAACCCGGGTAATAGGGTACGCGAGCGACCCAAGCACCAGCAAGAAGAACAGAACGGGTCTCCCCCTTGCAAGTAGACGCCAGGCGCCGGGCTTCGGATGGGCCACAACCACCGCAAGTAGGCTTGCCGCAAACAGCGCCCAACCGGCAATTAGCATTCGCCGGTACACACCTTCACGTTTCCATGCCTTCTCGCCGTTTTGCTCCGGTGGGCGCATCCGCTCCTCGCGGTACCGCCGATACGCTAGATATGCCGTGGATGCGAGCACCAGCGCGAATGCAGCCCAGGGGCTGAGCGTGGGGTGAGTCGTATCCAGGAGGAGCGCGCCTCCCAGGAAAACCACGAAAGCCACGATGAGAATTCGCTTGAACATACCCTCACGTGTCCATGCTTTGTCTCCGTCCTTTGTCTCCGTGCCTTGTCTCCGTGTGACCTGCGGGCGGTACACGAAGAAGTAGTACAGACAACTTCCGTACCAGAGCCCAAACAGCAGAACCACAAACCACAGCCGTTTGGCGAAGACTCTGGAGTGGTCCAATCGCATCCAATAGCGCCACATACCAAACCAAAGGAAAAACAGTGAAATCGTCCCCACCATCCCGACAATCGTCCAAGGCAATCTCATCGCCAGCGACATCTTTGCCGGATCCACTAGGCCCAGAAAAACGGGGATCAGAGCGAGCACAAAAACAACTGCGACAAAAAATAATCTGACGGCCTGGCGACTAACGAGCCAGGTGTCTTTGAACCAGCTCCACGGTCCCTCAAGAAGCGGCATCACGGCCTCCGTCAATAAAGGTGCCCGACCTGAGCAGCGGCCATTATACAAAAGCTTGCCGCCCACCGCGCAGCCCACCCCGCTCCGCCTGTTATAGTGAAGATCAGGATGTTGCGGAGCACGCGCGGCGGGTTGCTGCTCCTGGCCATTGTCGCGATCATCGCCGCGGTCGGAACCACTTATTTTCACCGCAGGATATCTCTGGCCAAGCACGCCCCGCAGGCCCCCAAGTCCCTTCCGCTGAATACCGATGCAACTGCCACCGACTGGGTCTGGAAGAAAGACGAAGGCAACCAGCGCACGGTTGAAATCCGGGCCAAGAATTTCAAGCAGTTCAACAACCCGTCGCGGCTCGATCTCGATCAGGTCGAGTTGAGACTGTACAAGGAAGAGGGCAAGAGCTTCGACCGGATCCGTAGCGCGAAAGCGCAGTTTGACGAGAACCGCGATACGCTCTACTCGGACGGAGAAGTCGAGATCAAGCTGGACGTGCCGGCCGAAGGGCCGCCACACGGGCATCTGCTGACGATTCACAGCTCCGGCGTCACCTTTGAGAACAAAACCGGGAAGGCCTGGACGGAGCGCTCCGCGCGCTTCACTTTCGACCAGGGCGATGGCAGGGCGGTCGGCGCCTCGTACGACCCGAACGCCGGCGAACTGGTCATGAAGAGCCAGGTGGAACTGCACTGGCGAGGGCGCGGGCCGGAGAGCAAGCCGATGAAGATCGAAACCGGCGAGCTGGCATACAGGGAACATGAGTCCAAGGTGTTTCTGAAACAGTGGGCGCGGCTCACCCGTGAGGACGGCGTCCTCGAGGCGGCGGGCGACACGCTGGTGCTGCTCAAGGACGGAGCCATCCAGCGCGTGGAGGCCAAGCAGGCACACGGCTCGGATCGCCAGCCCGGCCGCCAGCTCGAGTACGCCGCCGGCCGGCTCTATATGGATTTCACTCCCGAAGGCGAGGCCGAGAAAATTACCGGTGACGGCAGCGCGCGGCTCGTTTCGACTTCCGATGCGGGGCGCACCACGATGACGGGCGACCGGGTGGAAATGGCGTTCGATGTGAGCTCGGGAGAGAGCGTGCTCCAAACCGCGCTCGCCACTGGTAGCACGACAACGGAATCGGATCCGGTCGCGCGGCCGGGGGTGCTGACGCCCGAGGGCCGGCGGCTCCGGAGCGAGGCAGTTCTGGTGACGATGCGGACGGGCGGCAAGGAGATCGAGAAATTCGAGACGCAAGCTCCGGGCCACCTGGAGTTCATTCCAACCCGCGCGGGCCAGCGCCACCGGACACTCGACGCCGACCGGATGACCATGCTGTACGGGCACGCGAACCAGCCTCAGTCCTTTCGCGCCTCAAACGCGGCAACGCGCACCGATCCGGACCCGTCGGCCGGCAAAGATGCCGCGCCGTCCCAGACCTGGAGCACGGACCTCGCGGCGGACTTCGACCCGAAGACTGGACAGCTTGCGCATATGCGGCAGTGGGGCGACTTTCGTTACCAGGAAGGCGAACGGAAGGCTCGCGCCAACCAGGCCATGCTCGAGCAGGCCAGCAACCTCATTACACTCGAAGGCGCGGCGCGCGTTTGGGACCCTACCGGCGCCGCCTCGGCCGATCGTATCCTGCTCGATCAGAAGACCGGTGAGATGACGGCCCTGGGCCACGTGGTCTCAACGCGGGCGCCGGACAGCCAGGGGAAATCCTCGGCCATGCTGGCGAACGATAAACCGCTCGAGGCCACGGCGGACCACATGCAGACCGCCGAGAGCAATCAGAAGATCCATTACGATGGGCACGCGGTGGCGTGGCAGGGCGCGAACCGCATTTGGGCTGACAACCTGGATATCGATCGCGCCGCGCGGACGCTCGTTGCGCTTGGCGGCGTCAAGACACAATTTATGGAGCAGCAAAAACAGGAGACCAGCAGCAGCGCCGGGGCCAATGCCGTGCCGGCATTCGTTGTGATCCACGCGGCGAAGCTGGTCTACACCGAGGCTAACCGGCTGGCGCATTACACCGGCGGGACGCACCTCACGCGGCCCAGCATGGACGTCAAGGCCAGCGAGATCCGCGCGTATCTGAACGACGCCAACGCGGACTCCTCGCTCGATCACGCCTTCGCCGACGGGCGCGTCGACATCGTGCGAACCGAGCCGGAGAGGACGGTGAAGGGCAGCGGTGAGCACGGGGAGTACTACACGTCGGACCAGCGAATCGTGCTGACGGGCGGCGAGCCGACGCTGATTGATAGCGCGCGCGGCTACACCAAAGGCCGGAAGTTGACCTACTACGCCGATAACGATAAGCTGCTCGTAGATGGTGCCGAAAAACAGCCCGTCAGAAGCCTGCTCCACCATCGATGACTGGCAGTGTCCCCGCAATGAGAAAGCTCCAAACTGCTGAAATCTGCAAGGCATACCGCGGCCGCCGGGTCGTGGACGATCTGTCGATCTCCGTCGAACGGGGCGAAGTGGTGGGCTTGCTCGGCCCGAACGGCGCCGGCAAGACGACTTCTTTCTACATGATCGTGGGCCTGATCAGCCCGGATTCCGGCCGCATCTTCCTCGACGACGCGGACGTCACCGCGCTGCCCATGTTCCAGCGCGCCCGCCGCGGCATCAGCTATCTGCCGCAGGAGCCCTCGGTCTTCCGCAAACTGACGGTCGAAGAGAACCTCATGGCGATCCTGGAGACGCTGCCGCTGGCCGCGGGCGAACGCCGGGCGCGCATGGGACAGCTTGTGGAGCAACTGGGCTTGGAGAAGGTGCGGCAGAACAAGGGGTACACCCTCTCGGGCGGTGAGCGGCGGCGGGTTGAGATCGCCCGGTCGCTGGTGATCCAGCCCAGTTTCCTCCTGCTCGACGAGCCGTTCTCGGGCATCGACCCCATCCAGGTGCTCGAGATCCAGCGAATCGTCTTCGAGCTGAGGCGCAATGGCATCGGCATCCTCGTGACGGACCACAATGTGCGCGAGACACTGGCGGTGACCGATCGCGCCTACATCATCGACAACGGGAAGATCTTCCGCGCGGGCAGCCCCGAGGCGCTGACGCGCGACCCAGAGGTCAAGCGGGTCTATTTGGGTGAGAGCTTCAACCTCGGGGCAGCATAAGCCACACTGCCCCAAGGACTTACACCGCGAACGGATTCTGAAATCAACCGCGCTGCCCGCCCTCTGTTATCATTGATCCAGATGAGTTTGCTGTCGCCGAGACTGCAATTACGGGTCGCGCAGAAGCAGATCCTCACCCCTGGGCTGGTCCAGATGGTAACGGTGCTGCAACTGAACCGGCTCGAACTGCGGGAAATGATCTCCCAAGAGATCGCAGAAAACCCGGTGTTGGAGGAGGCGGGAGAATCCGGAGAGGAACTGAGCCCGGAAGAGCTCCAGCAGGTGCTCGAGGCGGAGCGCGTGGCCGAGCCGGCCGACCAAGTCATCCTGGAGGCCACGAACGGAGAGGGCGAGGCAGTGCCAGATGCGCTGGCGGAAACGGCGGAAATGGAGACCGGGCCGGGAGCGGTCAGCGGCGCACCGGCTGTCGAGGCCGAACCGCCTGAAGCGCCCGAGCCGAAGGCGGCCGCGGATCCCTTCGAAGAAATCGACTTCGGCTCCTTCTTCGACGATTACCTCGATCCGGGCTATAAGAGCCCGTCCGCCGAGCAGGTGGAGAAGCCCTCCTTCGAGACCTTCCTTTCAGCGCCGATTACGCTGGGTGATTACCTGCACTCGCAATTGAGCATGGTGCCGCTCGCGGATCACATTCGGGACGCGGCTGATTCAGTGATCGGCAATCTGGATGAGGCCGGGTATCTGACCGTTTCGCTCCAGGAAATCGCAAATTCGGGGGAGCATACCCTCGAGGATGTCGAGGCGGCACTGCGGGAAGTGCAGAAGCTCGATCCCGCCGGAGCCGGCGCGCGCGACGTGCGGGAGTGCCTGCTGCTGCAACTGGAGAGCCGGAATGGCCGCGGCGGCGTGGCCTGGCAAATCGTCTCGGAACACCTGAAGCTGGTCGAGCTGCGGCAGTTCCGGGAACTAGCGCGGATCCTGCGGCGGCCGATCGAGCACATTCAGATTGCCGTCGAGGTGATCCGGCACCTGAACCCGCGGCCTGGGCTGCAATATTCCGGCTCAGGGGCGAGACAAGTCGAGCCCGATGTTCACATCTTCAAAGATGGCGACGACTATGTCATCCAGTTGAGTGACGAGGATCTGCCGCAATTGCGCCTCAATGCGCAGTACCGGCGCATGCTCGACCGGCGCCAGGAGCCGAGCAAAGAAGTTCGGAACTACGTGAAGGAACGATACGCTTCGGCGCTCCAACTGATGAAGAACATCGAGCAGCGAAAGCAGACCATTCTGAAAGTGTGCCAGTCGATCGTGCGGCGCCAGACCGAGTTCCTCGACCACGGTATCGATCATTTGAGGCCGATGATGATCAAGGAAATTGCCGAAGAGATTGGTGTGCACCCCTCTACGGTCAGCCGCGCGGTGGCCAACAAGTATGCGCACACCCCGCAGGGAGTATTCGAGCTCCGCTACTTCTTCTCGGAGGCCGTGCCGGGGCCGTTGGGAAGCGCTACGCCGCTTCTGATCGTGAAGCGAATGGTCAAGAAAATGATCGAGGAAGAGGAACCGGCTCATCCGCTCACCGATGAGCAGATCACCGCCCGCTTGCAGGCGGCTGGCATCCAGGTGACGCGGCGCACAGTAGCGAAATACCGGGAAGACATGAAGATTCCATCGACACACCAGAGGCGCGAACGCGCCTGAGATCATCCGGGGATTAGAGGGACGCAATCATGAAGATCACCTATACCGGCAAACTCGAGGCGTTGACTCCAGCCGAAACTGCAAAAATCGAAGCAAAATTCGCGAAACTGGCCAAGCTGTTGGATGCCGCAAAGGGCGAAGCGGAGGCGCGCATCATCCTGAATGTGGAACGCCACCTCCATCACGCCGAGATCACGGTCCACTACCGTGAGCACGACTTGGTAGGGATCGGCGCGGCGGCCGACATGTATGCCGCCATGTGTACCGCGCTCGAAAAAATCGAGACGCAGACCTTGCGGCTGCGCGAGCGGTTGCGGGATACCAAGCGAGGCCCCAAGCAGGAGAAGGCGGAGGATAGTGTGGCGGCCGGTGCTATCGAGTCCGAGGCCGCGGCGGAAGCGGAGGCTGAAAGCGCTTCCGGACCGCAGGTATTCCGCATCAATCACCACGACCGGCGCAAGCCCATGACACTCGAAGAGGCGATGATCGCGATTGAAGGCCGCAACTACGTGGTATATCGCGATACCGAGACCGATCGCGTTTCGGTGCTGGTGCGCCGGCGCGACGGCAACTTCGACTTGATCGAGGCGTAGACTCCCAAAGCCGCTTTTTCTGCGGGCTGGAATCTTCGGAACAGTTCCGCACAATATCCGCGAGGCTAAGCACTATCTGAGGACGAGGGGTCTGGGCTCGGCCGGAGGCCAGCGCCGCCCGGTAACAGCCCCCGGTTTGACCGCCTCCTCCGCGCTGCGCTATTCTGACGTGAGGGAAAACCCAAGCGGATTTTATAGATGGCAAACACTTTCTCTGCACTGAAGCGAGTACGAGCGGATAAGCGCAGGACGGCGGTCAACCGGGCGCGCAAGACCAAGCTGCGTCATGGAATCCGCACGCTGCGGCGGCTCCTTGAATCCAAGGATGCTGCGGGCGCGCAAGCGGCGCTGCCGGAAACCTTTTCGCTGATTGACCGGGCGGCCAAGTGGGGCATCGTAAAGAAGAACACGGCCGCACGATACAAGTCCCGGCTGACTGCCCGCCTGAAGACCCTGACCGCCGCTTAAGACGTGGTCCGCAATACGCGCTGGCGGCCATCAACCCGTTAAACGCAGGATGAACTGCTCCATGATGACGCGGTCGTCCGGCCGCGTGTCGCGAAGGGATTTGTCGGCGGTATAAATCGACCGCAGCGCCGCCGCAAGCTGCTCTCTCGTAAACCTCGATACCGTCTGAGAGACCTGCTCGGCACGCGCATTCCACATCGGCATGCCGAGGCGCGAAAAATGCAACTGCACCTGTTGCGGGCTGCGCAGGTGCGCTTCTTTGGCAGCCAGCGCCAGTCGAAACTGCGTCCCGAGAAAATTGAGCGCGAGCGGCAGGTACTCGCCCTGGCGCATCAGTGTATCGAGCACGTCGAGCGACTCAGCGCGGTCGTTCCGGCCGAGTGCGGCAACCAGCGCGAAAATCGTGGACGCCCGCGCCTCCGGCACCAACTCGGAAACCTCGGCCGCCCCGACTGGCCGGTCGCCGCTGGCATAGAGCCGCAGCTTTTCGATCTCGGAGGCGATGCGGGCCGCATCGCTTCCCAGCGTCTCGACCAGCATGTCCAGCTCAACCGGACCGAGATTCAGCTTGGCTTGGCGGGCAAGCTTTTCGGCAAGCCGGCGCGCCTCCAGCGTCGAGAACCGCGCGAATTCTACTTCGATCGGGACGGCCGAATAGAACTTGCGCACGCGGTCGAGCTTCCTTTTGTCCTCGCCCTGAAAATCGTAGCGGGCGGCCTCAAATACCAGCGCCACGCCGGGGACGGGGTTCTTCGAATACGCAGCCAGCGCGGCGTCCGAGCCCTTGGGTGCGGCGCCATCCTCGTCGCCGCCGCCCGCCGCCTTGCCACGCGGGAGCGCAGCCTCGGCACTCGAGATCAAAATGACCCGGCTCGAAGCGAACAGCGAAAGCGAGCATGCATCCTCGATCGCGGCTTCGAGCGTTGTCTCTTCCAGGTCGTGATGCGTAACCGTCGCCTCGCCGGTTTCGAGTGCGCGCTGAATGAGCGCCTTCCGGCAATACTCGCGCCGGTACGGCTCCGGGCCGAGGAACAGGTACGCCGGGGCGAGAGGCTGCTGCTTGAGATGCGTCAGAAACTGCTGCGGCGTCATTTAGAATTTCTCGAGCACGGCGCTGACGATGCTGCGGGCAGCGTCACGACTAAGGCGGTCGAGCGCAGCGTCGCTTTCTTCGAAATACGCGTTCGGATCCACGCTGATCTCGTAACGCTCGCGCACCTCCATATTCGGCTGGGAATACAGGATGGTCCCCGTGGCGCGCTCGCGCAGCGCGATCTGAAGCCTGACGCTAAGCTGCACGCTGGTGGCACGGCCTGTTACCTGGTCGGCAACGATGCCATAAAAGGAATAGTTGGTGACGGTCCCGGTCAGGACGGCGTCCGCCGCATTCACATCCGGGACGACCTGGTACCGCGTGCGCGAGATGAACTCGCGGGTGAGCGCGGCCGGAAGCATCTGGGCCAGGCGATAGTGCGTAGTCGCGTTGCCAAAAGCCGGGATCGCGATGGTCTTGATGTTCTTGGGCATGGTGTCCCCGCGACCAGCGACGTGGTAGCCGCAACCAGCCGCCACGAGCGGCAGCAAGGCCGCCATGCTCCGGAAAATTTTTGTTTGTCTCATTGTATGCTTGCCCTCCCGGTCTGGCCGATGAGGGAGCGCGCGACGGCCACCGCGTTCTCAGCCATAATTCTGAGATTATCCGCAACGACCCAGAACCAGGCGCCGTGCCGGTCACCGTGGTCGGGCGTGATCGCGCCAACTGCGATGCCGCTTTGGCCGGCTATGCCGACAATGTTCGGAGGATCGAGGCTGGGACCGCGGACGTTTATGTGTGCACAAGCCAGCTCCCTCTCGAGCGTCTCCGTGCCGGGGTCCTCGTCAAATGCAACCCACACCGAGAAGCTGTGGCCATGAAAGACAGGCGCCTGGATGAGGCGGAGAGACGGCATCGGAATCGACGCATCCGCCGGGAGCGAATCAGGCTGCGCCACGGAGCCCTGCGAACGGTCCCGAGCCGTTTCCTGGATCGACAGCAGCGTTGCCAGATGGCGCGCGATCCGTGTCTCAACGCTCTGGATCGATTCCGGCGCCGCGCTGCCGTAACGCGCCAGCATGTTGAAGCCAACCTGCTCATCGTAGACCGCCTTGGGCAGTTTCTTGAACGTCAGCAGGTTCACCGTCTGCTTTTCCAACTCCTCGATGCCGCGCTGGCCGCGCTCACTTGCGGGCTCGAAGATGTGCGCCACCGAGCGGCGGATCGGACGAACGCTCCGGAGGCGCGTCAGGAATAGCGCGAGCACGATTGCCGCGGGATGCGCGATGACGTGTTCGGCCAGCGCCGCCGCCGCATAGTTGGCCGGCTCGACCATAGGTGCGCGCAGGGAAGCGCCTGGCCGTTCTTCAAGCGTATACGTGAGATCGATCAGCGCCGGCCGGGGATCAAGGCGCGCAATCAGCTCCAAGGCTTTGCGGCTCGACTCCGTAGAGCCGGTGAGAAACGCCAGCCGCGCCCCGGCGAGATTCTCCTCGTCGAGTTGCGTCATCACGGCGGGCTCGCCGGCTTCTTCCGTGAGGAGGCCCGTCTCGTCCCTATCGGCCCCGATCAGCTTCATGCGAATCGGGGTGTCCACGAGCAGCTCGCGGACTTCACGTCCGAGCAACGACCCGCCGCCGACGATAGCCGCGACTGGTTTAGTCTTATCCAACCTGGCGCTCCGGCTCCGGCGGCCGGTGACGGAAGTGCCGCCGTAGTACGCCGCCGATACGAATCACGATGCCGCTGGCCACGTATGCTGTAGTGACGGCGAGCAAGGCCGATTCCCTGAGAAACCCCACCAGGGCGATGACCATGCAAGACAAAATGAACATCAGACGCGGCCGCGCCGGAACGTCCTTGAAGCTCCGGTAGCGCCACGTGCTGACCATGAGAAACGAGAGCAACGCGACCACGGCCAGCCAGCCGATCGCCAACGGCCAGTATGAAATAGGTTTGCCGCCCGCCGCGTACACGATTGCGGCGATTAAGGCGGCCGCCGCGGGAATAGGAAGCCCCACGAAGTACTTCCGGTCCGGCTTGCCTGGGTTTTTGGGCACCGGGTTTTTCTGGATATTGAAACGAGCCAGGCGCGCCGCTCCGCAGACCAGGAACAGGAAAGTGGCAAAGACGCCGGCGCGGCGCAACGGATCGGCGAAACCCAGGGGCGAGATCGCGGCTGCCTGGACTCCCCATGTAAACGCGAGCACGGCAGGCGCGAGCCCGAAAGTGATCACGTCGGCGAGCGAATCCATTTCGCGGCCGAAATCGCTGGCCGTGCCGGTCAGGCGGGCAAGCAAGCCATCCAGGCCGTCCACCACGGCCGCCCACAGGATCATGATGGCGGCGAACTCGAAATGCTGGTTCGGGCCGGAACCACCGGACATGGCGGCCAGCGAGCCCTGAATCGAACGCATGATCGAAAGAAATCCGAGGAAAATATTCCCAGCGGTGAGCAGCGTCGGCAGGGCGTAAACAGCCCGGCGGCGGCGACGGTCCGGTGGACCCGTTTCGATCAGCCGCCTGGAAAGATCTTGCGTGCCCATTCCGCTCAATCCGTCCTTCGGCGCGCCAGGATGCTTGAGCCTGCCTTGACCCGCATTCCCGGCCGCACTTGGATATCCCACTCGGGCCCCAGCAGCACATCGACGCGCGACCCAAACTTGATCAGGCCGACGCGCTCGCCCAGCCCCACCTGGTCTCCCGGGCGTTTGTAGAACACGATGCGGCGCGCAATCAGACCCGCGATCTGTTTGAAGACGACCCGCGTTCCGTTGCCCTCTACCTCGACCAGGTTTTGCTCGTTTTCGAGAGACGCCTTCTCGCGACTTGCGATCTGGAACCGCCCGCGCTTGTAACTCACCTCCGTGATTCTGCCCGCGATGGGCGAACGGTTCACATGCACGTCGAAGATGTTCATGAACACGCTGATGCGCGTGAGCGCCGCGCCATCCGGTTTGACAGCAGCCACTTCGCCATCGGCCGGAGAGACTGCCACATCGCCCGCCGGAATCGCGCGTGCGGGATCGCGGAAAAAGCAAAGACACAACGCCGCGAGCAGGTACAGAGGCACGCCAAACGCGAGGCCTGCCAGATACGAAACCAGGCAACCCCCCGCAACCAGCGAGAGCGCGTAATAGATTCCGTCAATTACCATCCGAACCTGTCTATTTTCTCATGCCTGAGGGAGGAACACGCCCACACACCTGATATAATACGAATCCCATGCCGATTTTGGACATACAAGCAATTCAGGACATACTGCCACACCGCTTTCCCATGCTGCTGGTTGATCGGATCGTCGAGCTGGCGTCCGATCGCATCGTCGGCATCAAGAACGTCACTGCCAACGAGCCGTTTTTCGCGGGCCATTTTCCGGACTTCCCGGTCATGCCGGGCGTTCTGATCGTCGAAGCCATGGCGCAAGTGGCCGGCGTGCTCGTGCTCAAATCCTTGGGCAGCCGCCAAAAGGCAGTCTTTCTCGCCTCGATCGAGCAGGCGAAATTCCGCCGGCCTGTTGTGCCCGGAGATCAGCTCCGCATCGAGATGAAGGTGGGCAGACGGAAAGCGACGGTGGCGAAGATGTTCGGGCAGGCCACCGTGGACGGCGTCGTAGTCGCCGAGGCCGAAGTCATGTGTAAGCTGGCGGAACTGCAGCCGGGTGCCGCGCCGCCTGAGACCGGCACGGCCGGTCCGCAACCCTGATCAAGCGCATGGCGATTCATCCGAGCGCACTCGTGGATGCGGCGGCCCGGATCGCCGATACCGCCGAGATCGGCCCCTATTCGATCGTAGGGGCCGGCGTCGAGATCGGCGCCAATACGCGTCTGATGGCGCACGTCTACGTCGAAGGGCCGGCCACGATCGGTGAGAGCAATCTATTCTATCCTTACTCCACGATCGGGGCCGCGCCGCAAGACCTGAAATACAAAGGCGAGCGGTCGGAAACCCGCATCGGCAACCGCAACCGCATTCGCGAGTTCGTCACCATCCACCGGGGCACGGAAGGCGGCGGCCTGGTCACCTCCATCGGCGACGATAATCTTTTGATGGCGTACGTCCATGTCGCACACGACGTGCGGATCGGCGATCACACTATTCTGGGAAACGCAGTGACGTTTGCCGGCCACGTCGTGGTAGGGGATTGGGTCGTTATCGAGGCCTTCAGCGGAGTGCACCAGTTTTGCCAGATTGGAAAACACGCTTTCATCGGCGGTTACAGCGTGATCACTCAGGACGTGCTTCCGTTCTCGATGACCGTGAGCCCCAGGGAATCCAAGGTGTTCGGGGCCAATAAGATCGGGCTCGAAAGGCGCGGCTTCAGTAAGGATGCAATCGAAAAACTGCATAAGGCTTTTCGACTGCTGACGAAGTCCAGCTTGAATACGAGCCAGGCCATCGGCCGGATCCGCGCGGAAATTCCCAGCAGCCCCGAAGTGGAAGCACTGCTCGCCTTTATGCAGGCTTCCCAGCGCGGTTTCGTGAAATGAGCAGGTACGGCCTGGTTGCCGGTGCCGGCCGCTTTCCACTGCTGGCGCTCGAGAGCGCGCGAAAGCTAGGCCACGAGGTAGTGGTCATCGCCATCCAGGAAGAAGCCGCCAAGGAAGTTGAGGCGCTCGCCCCCCGTTGTTACTGGCTGTCGCTCGGCCAACTGGGTAAGCTCATCGAGATCCTCAAGAACGAAGGCATCCAAGAGGTGACGATGGCCGGGCAGGTGAAGCACGCGAAGATTTTCTCTTCCATCCATCCAGATTGGCGGCTCTTCAAGCTGCTGGCATCGCTTGATGCGAAGAACACCGACTCGCTGATCGGGGGCATTGCCAAAATCCTTGAGGACGAAGGCATCCACCTGGCGGATTCGACCGCGCTCCTGAAGCCGCTGCTCGCCGCAGAAGGCCCGCTCACGGATCGCAAACCTAGCCCGGAGGAGCAGGCGGATATCGCATACGGGCGGAGCGTCGCGAACGCGCTGGCCGGATTCGACATTGGCCAGAGCGTCGCCGTCTGCGAGCGGGCCTGCGTCGCCGTTGAGGCCATGGAGGGCACCGACGCGATGCTGCGCCGTGCGGCGGCCCTTGCGAACGGCCGGCCACTGCGGCTGGTAAAAGTCGGGCGGCGCCGCGGCCACTTGCTGTTCGATGTGCCTGTGGCGGGGCGCGACACCATCGCCGTGATGCAAGAGACCGGGACGACCGCGCTGGCCGTCGATGCCGGCCGCACGCTGCTGCTCGATCGTGACGAGATGCTGCGCGACGCGGATGTGGCCGGGATCGCCATCATGGGCTTCCAACCGGAGGACTGAGGATGCGCCCACGCGAGCCGGTTGTGTGCCGCCGGCCTGCGACCCACTGCCTAACGCGGCCGGCTTCCCTTGTGGCGCGTGCTCTTCAGCGTGCCGCATCGGCGCTCGTGCAGAGGCTGGGGCAAGCGTCTGTTACGGCGTGACGAGCATTTCCGTCAGCACCCGCCCCACCGAGCCACTGGGCGTTTCCACATCCAGCATCGTCGCGAGCGTCGGCGCGATATCGTTCGGCGCAACGTTGCGATGGTACCGCCCAGGCTTGACGTTCGGGCCCATGAAGATGACCGGCACGTGCGAGTCGTAACCAAAAACGGAGCCGTGAGTCGTGCCGCCGGCCGCCGCAATCCAGTAGGGCTCGAACAAGATGATGAGGTCGGGTGAGCGGCTCGGAAAAAAGCCGTGGAGGACGTCACGCGTGACCTGGCCCTCGGCCGTGCAGCCGCGCAGCAGATCTTCCCGCGTGTAGACCCGGTAAACATGCGGCAAGCGGTCCGCCGCGGCGGCCGCAACGCGCTCGACCTCCGCCTTGTCCAGCTTCTTTTTGACAATCAGCTCGTCATTCAGGTAGGGCTGCGAATCGGCCGTGCTGGCAATCCAGCGGCCTTCGCCGAAGGCCTGGCTCAGCGCCGCTTGCATGACTGCGAAAATTGCCTTTTCCGAGAGCCGGCCGCCGGGCATCTTCTCGCGTTCGAGCACCTCCGGAAGGGGCGAGACGCCGTGATCCGCAGTGAACACAACCAGCACGTTGTCGCGCCCGGCCTTCGCGTCGAGGAAGTCGAAGAGCTTGCCGAGAATGCGGTCGGTGCGGATCGAGATGTCGCGGACCTCGGGCGCATCCGGTCCGGCGGCATGCCCCACGTAATCGTTCGAGGAGAAGCTGACGGTGAGCAGGTCGGTGGAATCGTGCTGGCCCAGGCGCTCGTTCGCGATCGCGCGCTCGGTGAATGCTTCAACCAACTCGTTGCCGAAGGGGCTCGATTCGAGCGCCGAGTAAAGCGCGGGGCCGGTAGCGGCGGGCATTTTCCTGATGAACGCCGGTAATTCGGCGCTGGCGACGAGCGGCGTCCACTCGGCACTCAGATAATGATCCGCCGGCCGCGAAGCGTTGAAGTCCTTGACCCACTGCGGCAGGCCGTGCATGTAAAAGGTGCTCGAGACGAAGCCGCCCGTCTGCGCATCGAACCAATAAGCAGCATCGGCCATGTGGCCGGCGGGCAGGATGGCGCTGCGGTCCTTGAGGGAGATGCCGATGACGCGCGGCTTGCCGTGCCACGCCATCTTCATCTCATCCCCGAGAGTGCTGACGAGCAGCCGGTGTGGGGACGCGCCTGGAGTTTCCTGCGAAGCCGCCGCGCCTCCTCCCAGCAGCTCGACTGTCGCGTCCGAGACGCTGGTAACGTCCTGGCCGGCCCCGCGATCGTACCACTCGTTCCCGATGATGCCGCTGAGCGACGGTGTGGCGCCGGTCATGAACGCCGCGTGTCCGGCCGCGGTCACCGTGGGGTAGTGCTCGTAGCGCGCGTTGGTAAAGACCGCTCCGTGTTTGAGCAGCCGGTCGAAACCTCCGCTGTAATCGGCCCGAAAGCGCGTGAGGTAATCGTAGCGGAATTGATCGACGACAATGCCCACAACGAGCTTGGGCCGTTTCGTCTGGGCGGGCGCGAACGCGGCCGAAATGGCGCACAGGAACGAGACCAGAAACCAGCGGCGAGTCATCAGCAACCAGGATACAAGGGTCAAAGCGGAGTGGGGCCCCGCCGGGCGTGCTTCGAATTGAAGCGCGGCGCTCGGGTGCGGTATGGTAGAGGGTTATTTGGAGTCACGGGCCCCTTCAGGCCAATAGTCATTCCAAACCATGATGTCGTATGAAGGAAGACTCTCCCCACCGAGGGCCGGCCTTCTCAATTTTTCCGGAGGATTCTTTTAGATGGACTCTATCTCCACTGTCGTTGCGTTATGGCTCCAGGGCGCTGCCGCGGGCGAGCCCGGATCGGGGTATCTGCACCTGGTGATCGCCATCAGCCTTCTCTCACTCGCTGTCGCATTCCTGTTCGCGCGTTACGTGATCGCCAAAGACACGGGGACGCCGGAGATGCAGCGCATCTCGAACGCGATCCGCCAGGGCGCGGAAGCGTTCATGAAGCGGCAGTACACGACGATTATCAGTTTGGCCGTCGCGCTGGCGGCCGTCATTTATCTCGGCTACTTTCTGGGGGCCAAAAACGGCCCGCTCGCGCTTCGCATGACGATTTCCTTCGTCGTCGGCGCGATCTGCTCGCTGCTGGCCGGCCTGTCCGGGATGTGGGTTTCGATCCGCAGCAACATTCGTGCCGCTGCGGCGGCGCGTACGGATTTAAATAAAGCAGTCCAGATCGCATTGCGCGGCGGCGCCGTCACGGGCCTCGGCGTAGTGGCCCTCTCGCTGCTCGGCGTCGGCGGTCTGTTCTGGATCTTCAACGGACTGGCGACCCCGAAAGTGATCCCCTTCCAGATCGTAGCTTTCGGCTTCGGCGCGAGCTTCGTGGCGCTGTTTGCCCAGCTCGGCGGCGGCATTTACACCAAGGCCGCTGACGTTGGCGCGGACCTGGTCGGGAAAGTGGAAGCCGGCATTCCGGAGGACGACCCGCGCAACCCGGCCGTCATCGCGGACCTCGTCGGCGATAACGTGGGCGACTGCGCCGGCCGCGGCGCCGACCTGTTCGAGTCCACGGCCGCCGAAAATATCGGCGCGATGATCTTGGGCGTGGCCCTATATCCCGTGTTCGGCATCAAGGGCATCCTTTTTCCGCTGCTTGCCCGTGCTTTCGGTCTGATCGCTTCCATCGTCGGCATCCTGATCGTGCGCGTAAAGGGCGCGGAAGACCCCATGAAATCGCTGAACCGCGGGTATTACCTGACTACGTTCCTGGCGATGGTTGGTTTCTTTGTCGCGGTCAAGCTGCTGCTCCAGGGCAACCTGATGCTGTTCGCCGCGGGCGTCATCGGCATCATGACTGCCTTCCTCTTTGTCTGGATCACGCAGTATTACACCGAGTCCAGGTTCCGCCCGGTACGCTCGATTGCCGAGAGCGCGAAGACCGGCGCCGCCACCGTGATCATTACGGGTTTCGCGGTCGGGCTGGAGTGCACGGCGCTTCCGGTGTTGGTCATCTCGGCTGCCATCCTCGGCTCCTATTACCTCGGCGCGAACGCGGGGCTGCCCGGTTCGCACGTCGCGGCCGGCTTCTATGGCACGGCGATCGCGACCATGGGCATGCTCTCGACCTGCGCCTACATCCTGGCGATGGATACCTTCGGGCCGATTACCGACAACGCCGGCGGCATCATCGAAATGTCACAGCAGCCGGAGGACATACGGCGGCGCACGGACCGGCTCGACGCGGTGGGCAATACGACCAAGGCGCTCACGAAGGGCTACGCCATCGGCAGCGCGGCGCTGGCCGCTTTCCTGCTGTTTACGGCTTACATCGACGCCGTGAAGGAAGTGCTCCTCAAGCGCGGCCAGCAGGTGGTCAACTTCGCGATTGATATCGGGAACGTGCCGGTGTTCGTTGGCGCGCTGCTCGGCGCGATGCTGGTGTTCTTGTTCAGCTCGTTCGCAATCAAGGCCGTTGGCAGGGCGGCGCAGACCGTCATCCAGGAAGTGCGGCGGCAGTTCAAGGCTAACCCGGGCATCATGGCAGGCACTTCCGATCCGGATTACGGCACTTGCGTCGATATCGTGACGCGCGGCGCGCTGAAGGCCATGATCGTGCCGGGCATTCTGCCGGTCGCCGGACCGGTTGCGGTCGGCCTGATCTTCCGGAGCTTCGGCGTGACCGCCGATAACCTGCCCATCGGTGCGGTTGCGGTGGCGGCGCTGCTGATGGTCGCGACCATCACGGGCATCCTGATGGCGCTGATGATGAACAACGGCGGCGGCGCCTGGGACAACGCCAAGAAGTTCGTAGAAACAGGCCAATTCGGCGGCAAGGGCTCCGATGTCCACAAGGCCACGGTGGTTGGCGACACGGTGGGCGATCCGTTCAAGGATACCGCCGGACCTTCGCTGCACGTGCTAATCAAGCTGCTCAGTACGATCACACTGGTGGCGGCGCCTCTGTTCCTGTAAGTTTTGTTTCGCTGGTTGAAAGTGGCCCGCAGGTTTTGCGGCCTGCGGGCCGTTTTGTTTTTGGCCCGGGCTGCGCCGCGGTTGTGCATCCGCTCGAGATAGAACCAGTAACGGGCAGACCCAGCCGCTATGCTGTAGACTCCTACTTCCTCTTATCCTGTCGGCAGTGGCGAGGCTTGTTGTGGCGGAGGAAGAGGGATTCGAACCCCCGAGGGCCTCACGACCCTAACGGTTTTCAAGACCGCCGCCTTCAACCGCTCGGCCATTCCTCCGACTCCAATCTATCTGATTCCCCAACAACTTGCAATGACTGTCGCTGGTCCTTCTGCCGCTGGCGGGCTCTCGTTGCCCGAGTGCGCGGGGCAATTTGCCGGGACGCTCAAAACCTCTTCTCCCAACTTATCCTCATCCAATTCGTGCTGCGGCGCGAGATGCCTCTCTCTGTTGCGGAGCCACTCATCCCGAAAGACCTCGATTTACGATATGATGGCCGTCCGATGCTCACTCGAAAAGGGGAAGGCTCCCCGGTGGCGGAAGGGGTGAATTCCGCCGAACTGGCCGCGGTGGCGCACGCCCCCGGCGGGCTATCGCGTTACCAGCTCGTCGTGCTGGGGGTAGCATGGCTCGGCTGGATCTTCGATTCGATGGACGCCACCATTTACAACCTTGTGCTCACGCCCGCGCTACGCGAGTTGCTGGGCCCTCGCGCGACGCCCGGAAACATCGGCTGGTACGGCGGCATCATTCTATCGATCTTCCTGGTGGGCTGGGCGCTCGGCGGCGTCCTGTTTGGGATGCTCGCGGATCGCGTGGGCCGCGCGCGCACGCTCGTCATCACCATCCTGATTTACGCCGTATTCACGGGCTTCGCCGCCATCGCGCACTCGTGGTGGGAACTCGCCATCTACCGTTTTCTGACGGCGCTTGGGATCGGCGGCGAGTGGGCCGCGGGCGCAACGCTGGTGGCCGAGGTCTGGCCGGAAAGGTTGAGGGTCAAAGGCGCGGGCCTGCTGCAATCGGCCTGGGGCGCGGGCTACTTCCTGGCCGCGGGTCTCTCGCTCGCGTTCTCCAGATATAGCTGGCGCCTGATGTTCCTCGTGGGCCTGGCGCCCGCGTTCGTGGCGATGCTCGCCCGCCTGAAAGTGCGCGAGCCTGAGCGCTGGAAAGAGGCCAAAGCCGCCGGAGGGCGGCCCGCGCTATCCGAGCTGTTCCGGCCGGAACGCCGCCGCGATACCCTGGTTGGCTCGGCGCTGGCGTTCGTGGCCGTCTTCGGGCTCTGGGGCGCGACGAACTGGACGCCCACGCTCGTGCGTGAGCTGCTCGAACCCACCCGACGGATGAACGCCGCGGAAATCACGAAAGCGGTGAGCTACGCGGTGATGGTCCTGAATGCCGGGGCCATCCTCGGCTACTTCGCGTTCCCGCCGCTGGCGGAGTGGATCGGCCGCCGCGTCGCCTTCCTCATTATGCTGTTGGGGGCTGCAATCGCGCTCCCGGCGACTTTCCTGCTGCCGTCTTCCTATGCGGGCGTGCTGCTGCTTCTGCCGGTGCTGGGCTTCTTCACGAATGGAATCTTCAGCGGGTTTCCGGTCTACCTTCCCGAGCTGTTCCCCACGCGCATTCGCGCCACCGGGTCCGGATTCTGCTTTAACTCCGGCCGCGTATTCGCGGCGGCAGGACCATTCCTCACCGGCTACCTGGTCGTGCACTTGGGCACGTTTGCACGCGCCGCGAGCTCCATCGCGCTGATCTATCTGCTCGGAACGCTCGCGCTGCTGTTTGCCCGCGAGACGAAGGGGCAAACCCTGGCCTAAAGAGCGCGTTTCATGGATTAGTCAGGCCGCTTCGGAGACGGCGTGGATTACTTGAGGGCCTGGTCCATGTTCAAGAGAGACTCGCGCACCGGATCGGGCGGCAACGGAGCCGTGGGTTCCTCGGCCCCGGTTGGAAGCGGCGTCACGCACATTTTTCTGAATAGCGTCACGAGCTTCCGGTCCCGCCAGCCGCGGCGGGCCTCGCGGTCGAGCACCTCGAGAGCTTCCGAAGAAGTGAACGCCGGCTTGTACGGCCGCACGGAGGTAAGGGCGTCGTAGATATCCGCGATTTGGAGAATGCGGGCGAGCAGCGGGATATGTTCGCCGTTCAGGCCGTCGGGATAGCCCGAGCCGTCCCAGCGCTCGTGGTGACTACGGATGATCGGCAGCACCGCCGTCAGGCTCTTCGTCGGCCGGCAGATCTCCTCACCCTTGGTTGTGTGCATGCGCATGACGACCCATTCTGCCTCGGTCAGCGCGCCCGGCTTGAACAGGATGGCGTCTGGAACGCAGATCTTGCCGATGTCGTGCAGGAAGCCGCCTCGGTGCAGCGCCTCGATCTGCGAACGCGGCAGTTCCAGCGCGGTGCCTAGCATGATGCTGAGCTTTGCCAGCCGCTGGCAATGCCCCCTGGTGGTCTTGTCCCGCAGCTCGATTGCCTGGCCCAACGCCAGTAAGATCGACTCGGCCTCTTCGAGGGAGTCGATCGCAGCTTTGTGATGCAGCATCGACCGAATCCGGGTGCGGACGATCTCGTGGTGCAGGGGCTGCACCAGGAATTCGTCCGCGCCGGAGGCGATGCCGGCAATCTCGTTTTCCGCGCCCTGGATGCTCGTCAGGATCAAAACGGGAACAAGACGGGTTTGATGATTGGCCTTGATCTGGCGGCAGAAGTCCAGCCCGCTGATCTCGGGCATCATGAGGTCCAGAATGACGAGATCAATCTTCTCCCGCTTCAGCAGCGCGAAAGCCTCGGTGGCGGTCCTGGCCTCGAGCAGTTGGTAGCCTTCGGATTTCAGGATGCCCTTCAGGATCTGGCGGTCGATATCGCGGTTCTCGAGGATCAGCACGGCCGGCCGCCGCCCGCCTTCTTCGCCCGGCTCGTCCGGCCGGAAGTCCCATCCGGAGAGGGGGGCGCGCCCATCAGGTTTGATTTCAGCGATGCTGAGCGCTTGCGTCATCAGCAGGTCAAGGCATCACGCCGCAGGGACGGCTTCCCTTTTATTCATCGGTCAAAGCGGAGAAAGTTTTAGGAGCGGTTTCTCAGAAACCGGACATAGCCATGAAAAGGCAGGCCCTTCTCGGGGCGCGAATTAGGGCAGACCGTCATTGGCCCTGGCAGCCGCACCTCTGCCACGGCCTGTTGGGGATCGCAGCAGACCGCAGCGCAGCATTTGACGGCGTGATCGGCCAATCGGTAGAGTAAAGAAGGTATTTGCCCGGTTCGTAAGCGTCCCCATCGTCTAGCCCGGCCTAGGACATCGCCCTTTCACGGCGGTAACGGGGGTTCGAATCCCCCTGGGGACGCCAACCGCTTAGAAGAGATCAGGGGCTCGGCTCTACGGGCCTGGTTCTAGGGCGTTACACCGCCAATGGGGCAGACCCCGCCCGTGAACGCTTCCTTCACCGACGGCCGCAGCAGGACGATGATCGTGCACACGCCCAGCACCGTTCCGAACGGCACAAAAATGCAGTTCAGTCCCGCGATGATGAGACAGAAAATGTAGTGCCGGCGCCGCCCAAGGAAGCGGCCCGCCACAAAAAGCAGCACCGCAAGCGTCCAGCCGGCCGCAATAAACACCGCCCCGAAGATGACGAAAAACCAACCGGCGAATGGAGGCGGCGGTGAGCCGTGATCGCCAGCAAACGTCTGCGGGTGTGTGAGCATCGCGATACCAACCCCAAGGTGGATAACAGGCAAGCAGGCGAACAAAGCCGCTAATCCCGCCGCGACGTAGTGAAATATCGAGAGCAGTCTGAGATGCTCCTGGTCCTGCGGTATCAGTTCCATGATTTATCGCCCTATCTTACTCCCAAGCCCCATGCGTGCGAAGCGCGACTCGTCTATGATTTGGACATACACTCCGACACGGAAAACGGGAGGCGCGCATGAAAGCGCTCGTCAAGAGCAAGCCTGAGCCCGGCCTGTGGCTCGAAGAAGTGCCGGCGCCAGAAATCGGCATCAACGACGTTCTGATCCGCGTCCGCCGCGCCTCCATCTGCGGCACCGACCTGCACATTTACACCTGGGACGACTGGGCCCGGAAGACGATCCCCGTGCCGATGGTGATCGGGCACGAATTTGCCGGCGAAATCGTCAGAATTGGATCGAACGTGGCCGATTTCGCACCGGGCGACGTCGTCAGCGCCGAGGGCCACGTCGTCTGCGGGCGTTGCCGCAACTGCCTGGCCGGGCGGCGGCACCTGTGCGCGCACGCGATGGGCGTCGGCGTCGACCGGCCGGGCGCGTTCGCCGAATACATCTCCGTGCCGATGTCGAACGTGTGGCACCACGACCGGTCGATTAGCCTAGACATCGCTTCTCTGTTCGATCCCTTCGGCAACGCCGTGCACACGGCTCTCTCTTTTCCGGTGCTCGGTGAAGATGTGCTGATCACCGGCGCAGGCCCTATCGGCATGATGGCCGCGGCGGTCGTGCGGCACGCCGGCGCGCGCTACGTCGTGATCACGGATGTGAACCCTTACCGGCTCGAACTGGCGAAGAGGTTCGGCGTGACGCTCGCGGTGGATACGCGCACAACCCCTCTAGCCGAAGTCCAGAAGCAGCTCGGCATGCGCGAGGGCTTCGACGTGGGGCTGGAGATGTCCGGCAACGTAAAGGCCTTCCGGGAGATGCTTGCGAATATGTCGCACGGCGGAAAAATCGCCATGCTTGGCATTCCGCCGGAGGAAATGTGCATCGACTGGAACCAAGTCATCTTCAACATGCTCACCATCAAAGGCATCTACGGCCGTGAGATGTACGAAACCTGGTACATGATGACGGTCATGCTTCAGTCGGGGCTCGACATCAGCCCGGTGATTACGCACCGCTTCCCGTACACGGAATTTCAAAAAGCTTTTGAGGTGATGCTCTCCGGGAACGCCGCCAAGGTGATTTTGGACTGGGAGTAGACTGCGCGGCGGCCCGGATGATGCGCGCGGGTGGACGCCGCATGCCGGCCCACGCAGAAGCCGGTCCCGCCCTCAGACCGCCAGCTCGCCGTGATACAGCATCTCTTTCAAGTTGAATTTTGTTTTCACGGTCAAGCGGCCCAAGCGCGTCGAGAACGTCACTTCCTTGTCCCCGGGACTGAGCGCCAAAGTCTGCTTCGAGAAGCCGAACAAGAGAACGGTGTTATCGTCCTTCTGCCGCTCAACGACGCCAGGCTGGGCAATGGGTTTGTCCTTCGGCTCCAGTGACGTGAAAGACTTGAGCCGATCAAGCATCTCCTGCGGCGAAGGCGCATTCTGTTGACCTTCCCCCTCGTCTCCGCCTTGACCCTGCCATCTGCGCCGGCCGGACATCATCGGGAACCCGCTCACGCTGATCACGTAATGATCCGCAAAGGAGTCTGGGAGCTTCGTCTTCAGGGCTTCCAGAATTGGCTTGGCGCTTTCCCAGCGCACCATTCCTTTGACCGGTTGTCCGCCGCCTCGGCCGCCGCCTCGGCCGCCGCCTCCTCGGCCGCGCCCGCCCATACCACCGCCCCATCCGCCACCGCCGCCCATGCCACCTCCGCCCCATCCGCCGCCACCACCGCCCCATCCGCCGCCGCGGCCGCCCATGCCGCCGCCTCCCTGGCTGGACTCGGCGGTTACTTCCTTGGCCCACGGAGAGTGGGTGGTGAGTTGTTGGATCTCCTCGGCGGACCAGTCCGCTGGCTGCTTCTTGTTCCAGAAGTCAGGGCTGGAAGCGTAAAGACGCACCCAGGGCGCCATGCACGCTCCAGCGGCGAGCGCCAGAGCGTCCCGGCGGGTAAACGTACCAGGATTTTTGTCGTGCATGTCTCGATTGTGACAGCCTGCCGCAAGCTTCTGCGTCGAGTTTTGTAAAGGTTCGTAAAGCCTCCGTATGGACTGTACCTTTCCGGCCTGCGGCTTCGCCTACACTGAAGAATGCGCCGCTCGAGCGAACAAGGATGAGGGATCCGCGTCTTTTCTGGGTGCTGTTTCTCGCAGTCTCCGTGATGCCGCTCCATGCGCAAAGCGGAGTTGTCAGATCCGCGAACCAACCGATCCCGGGCGCAGTGGTTACCGCCACGCAGGGCAACTCCGTTGTGACCACCACGACGGACCAGAGCGGGCGCTATTCGCTTCCGCCGCTCGCCAAAGGCGCCTGGACGATTGAAGTGACCATGTTCGGTTTCGAGCCGGCCCGGAAGCAGGTGAACGACCCCGAAGCGTCGCAGAAACTCGATTTCAACCTCGCTCTGCGGGAATCGCCGTTTGTTGCCCGCTTGAACCGTCTCGCCGCCGCAAGCGAGCAAAGCGGAAATCAACTTGAATCGCAAATCCAAAATGAACTGAACGCCAATCAGGCGCAGCCTTCGGCCGCACCGGGTAGTCAGAGCAGCAACGAAGCGTTTCCTCTTGCCGGAAGTCTGAGCCAGGGGCTCTCGGCTGGCGCGGCGCCTGACTTTGGCCGGGGTCCATTTCTCTGGGGGCCGGGCGGTCCCGGCGAGCCTGGCGGCGGTCCGGCGCCGAATGCCCCTGGCTTCGGCGGCGGCGGCGGCGGTTTTGGCGGCGGACCCGGAGGAAACGTGGTCTTCATTGGCCCCGGTCCACCTGGCGGAGGTGGTTTCGGCGGTCCGCACGGCGGCGGAGGTTTCGGAGGCCGAGGGCCGGGCGGGCCAGGAGGGCCCGGCGGCGCTCAATTCGGCAATCGGCGCCCGCCGTCTGAAATCCACGGCATGGCCTTTGCCACGCTCGATAACTCGGCGCTGAACGCAAAGCCTTTTTCCATCACGGGCCAGGACATCGCCCAGCCCGCTTATGCGCAAGCGCGGTTCGGCGTAGTGCTGGGCGGCCCGCTGGTCGTTCCGAAGATTATCAAGGATCAATCGACGTTCTTCTTCCTCAGTTATTTCGCGACACGCGCAAAGAACCCGCAATCCTTTGCCGAAACCGTTCCGACCCTTGCCGAACGGGGAGGCGACTTCTCACAGATTTCTTCGACGATCTACGACCCCACCACGCACCAGCCGTTTTCCGGGAACGCGATCCCCTCCAGCCTCATCAGCCCGATTGCTCAAAAGCTCCTCGGCTATATCCCGCCGCCGAATCAGCCCGGCCTGGTGAATAACTACGAGTTCCAAGCCTCGACGCCGCAGAATACCGATAACTTCGGCGCGCGCGTGATGCGCAACATCACCAAGAAAGATCGTCTTGCCTATCACATCAGTTTTCAGCGCCGCAATGGCGGCGTCGCACAGGCTTTCGGCTTTCTCGACACGACCAGCGGGAGCGGCCTGACCACCGACCTCACCTGGATACGGACTTTTTCGCCTACCCTCATCAACAATTTGCGAGTCTCTTTCAACCGCAAT
>CAWIHA010000007.1:0-42619 GCA_963835855.1 Bryobacterales bacterium
GCCGCACAGTTTCCGCGTGCTGCCATCGGCGAAGTAAAGGATCAATGGGTCCGTAATCATTCTGGCTTCCAGCGCCCGGATACGTTTCTCAAGGTTCATCATTCCTCCTGTCCGCAGCGCGTGCTTCGAGCCGTTCCAACCGCCGCGTGAGATTCCTAGCTATCATTTTCGTGATCTCCGGTCCGTGCGCCGGTCTCGCTCGTCACCAACGTCCCCGCTTCCTCCGCTTTCCAACGTGAACGCATGCGCTGAAGCTCGGCCCGTAGGGTGTCGCCGAAGGACATTCCGTGCCTATATGCGGGTTCCAGAACGTCGTCTGGCACGGGTAAGCCAAGCCTTGCGGCGCGGTGACGCCGTATGTCCAGAACGATTTCGCGGGCGCGCCGCGAGGCTTCCGTTTCCACCGGAGCCAACAATCTCTGTTCAAGCCGCCGCACTCGTCTGGTGATCGCCTTCATGCCGCACTCCCGGCCCCGAGAATCTCTACCGGAAAGCTGGCCACAAACCGCTCCAGCGCCTCATCGGACAGGCCGTCGCAAACTCTCCGCGTCAACGTTGCGTTCATGGGCTAGCGCCCTCCATCCTTATAAGCCTCGGCCGCACGTTCCAATTCCGTCACGCGCGCCTCGAGATCCTCGACCTCAATGGCCTTGGCCGCGTGATTGAAGATCGCCTCCGCTGCTCGTACCCGGACGGACGGCGGCGTGCCCGCATCGATCATCGTCTTCAGCAGCGTGGTGGCCGCCGCCGAGGTTGCCTGCTGGAGCCGCGCGACGGCTTGCCCGAATGCGGCCCGCCGGGCCTCCCGGTAGGCTGTCTGGAACTCGGGCACCTTCTGCCATCGTAAGAGCGTAGCGGGCCCAATGCCGACGGCGCGGGCGGCCTCTTCTACATTCCGTTGCGTGAGCAGTGCGGCAACGGCGGCCTCCATCTTGTGAGTGAATTTTGTCCCGTGTCCCCTCATCTGTTTTCACCTGCGATTATCTGGCCGGCCTGGGCGAACCATCGCCAACTGTTCGCCAGGGTCGAATTCCTGAAGAATTCGCTTGCTTTCGGCGGCGTTCGGAGTGATGGATGTCCTGACCGCGGTGATTACCGCAAAAGGAGATTACACGAAAATGACCACCGAGAACGCAGAAACCAGCAGGACCGACACAACCGCCGCCGTTGCGGAACAGGGCGCCAGCGTCGCGCCCGAGAAGGCCTCCTCGAAGAAGGCTGCCAGCACGAAGAAGGGTGCGCCCAAGAGCCAGAAAAGCGCCAAGGGCGACAAGCCCAAGGCCACCGCGACAGCCAAGCCCAAGAGAGCCCAAGAAGGCCAAAGCGCCCAAGAAAACCGCGAAGCGCAGGAAGGCGGAGGGCCGCGCGAAGGCAGCAAGACGGCCCAGGTCGTTGCGATGCTCCAGCGCAAGAACGGCGCCACGCTGGAGGAGATCATGGACAAGATGGGCTGGCAGAAGCACACCGTCCGCGGCTTTATGGCCGGCGCGATGAAGAAGGCCGGATACACCGTCGAGTCCTTCAAGTCCGACCAGGGCGAGCGCACCTACCGCATCAACCAGTAGCCTCAACGCGCCTCCCTCCCTTCCTGCCCGCCCGGCTCCGGCCGCGGCGGGCTTTTCTGCTCCTGGCCCCGGTTCCCGCCCCGCTGCCCAGGTCACGGCAGCTTGGGCCGATACGCCAAGCCGTCGCCGCGGGAACGAACGTGGGCCAAACGTGGCGCAACGGGGGCCAAACCTCGGCTGGCTCGCAGCAACCGTAGCTCTTCGGACCAGTCCGCGAGCGCCACGCACAACCCCTGCAGATCCGGCTGCAAGGCCCGAATGGACGCTTCGATGGCCGCGATCTCCTGACGGCAATGAACCATTCATGCGGCCTCCTTCCGGCGTTCGTGCGCGACCTCGTCGAACGTGCGCCCGTCGCCGTCGAGCGTGGCCTTTTTGCCGCTGAGGGTCTGCCATCGCTGCACGATGACATCCACGTACTTCGGATCGAGTTCGATACCACAGCAGACACGCTCGGTCAGTTCCGCAGCGGCCAGCGTCGTTCCGCTTCCCAGGAACGGCTCGTAGACCAACTCGCCGCGCTTCAGGTGGTTCAAGATTGGGCGCCGCATCAAATCAACGGGCTTCTGCGTGGGGTGGTCGAACTTCTCCTCGTCCGAGCCGCCCATGATGAACTTCGGCGACGGCGAAGCCCAGATGGTCGAGTTCTCGCCGGCCTTTCCGTACCAGGGAGCATTCTTCTTCCGCACATACCAGCAGGGCTCATGTTGATACCAGTAGTGAGTCCGGGTGAGCACCGTCCGGCCTTTGTTCCAGATGATCTGCTGCGGGTACAGGAAGCCGATCCGCAACAACCCATTCAGCACCTCGCGCGTGAAGATGGACGCGTGCCAGACGTAGGCAATCTGAAGACTTGGCACCAATTCAAAAGCCTCGGACCAGTCGGAGCGCGTGTCGCCCGAGAATCGTCGTTTCGGTGTGGCCCTCGGTCCTATGCTTCATGTAGCTGGGCTCGGCTGGATAAGCATGATTTGAGCCGAGCCTTGACCCATCATTCAATCCGGCGCGGTCACGCCATTCGGAATCGAGTTCGATACCGTAGGGCGGGTCGGTAATCATCAGCAACGGCTTGCGATCTCCCAGGAGCCGGGCCACATCATCCGGGCTGGTGGAATCGCCGCACAGCACGCGGTGCGGTCCGCAAAGCCACAGGTCGCCCAGCCGGGATACCAGGATTCTCGGGCAGCGGTGGAGCGGCGTTTGCCTTTTCGTCGTCGTCCGGGACGAGCAGCAGATCGTCAATCTCCTTCGGGTCGAAACCGGTGAGACTGGAATCGAAGTCGGCCTCGTTCAGTTCCTGGATTTCAAGGGCGAGCAGTTCCTCATCCCAGGCGGCCCACGTCACGGATCGATTCACCATCAAGCGGAAGGCTTTCACCTGCGCCGGCGTCCACTCGTCACACAGGATTACGGGGATGCTGCTCGTGTCGCCGCCGGGCCACGATCCTAACTTGCGGGCGGCCTTCAGGCGCAGATGACCGTCCACGACCTCGCCATCGCTGCGCGCCAGCATCGGGATCTTAAAACCAAATTCCCGAATGCTGCTGCACATCCGGTCCACCGCGGCGTCGTTCTTCCTCGGATTGCGTGCGTAAAAAATCAGGCGGTCAATGGACCAGATTTGGATTTCCAGCGTCTGCGGCTGCTTTTGCATCCGAACACCTCCCAACACGCACTCCAAGCCGGAGCCGTGTTTCAGTCGTAAGGGGATCCTTCGGAAGCTGCGCCCAAGGGCGCCGGCCTGTCGAACCGAGCCTTCAATACAATTTTACATCAAAATGTTTTGGACACCACGCCTTTTGTTCGGAGTGGAAGGTCGTCGGCGTGTCCACTCAATCGATACAGGTCAGTTTCCCAGTTTCCCGTCCGTAGGGAGTGGGAAACTGGGAAACTGATCCGAACGCTTAACGAATGTCCGGTAACCAAGACATCGTTATGCCGTCACGTTGCAAATGGCCGCGCCCACCCGTGTCTTTGAGGCTCAGTGACTGAATCAGCGTCCCATGCGGATCTCCACTTGTCGATCCACGCAGTTTCGAGCGTAGGAATTTGAGCTTCAAGGACTTTTGCATGTTTCGCATATGGCGATGCGGGTTTGAAAAACATACTCGGGTCGGGGCCCCGGCTATCCTGCTTTCACCGGGGCCGATGTGATCCCGCCAAGTGGGAGGCGTTGTGCGAGTCATGCGACCGGGAGGCACCACTCATCACCAAGGTCGATAGAGTGGCAATGGAATTTGGACTCCATTTGGACTCCACTGAAGAAGAAATTCGGCCGCAATCGCTCGTATGTATTTGAAAACGGTGGTGGGCCCGTGGCGACTCGAACGCCAGACCTCTACCGTGTCAAGGTAGCGCTCTAACCAACTGAGCTACGGGCCCAAACGTAGGGTAAACTGGATTCTAGCACAGGCGTTGAGGGGCGGTCGTGGGTTCGGGCGGTGTTGGGGAAACGCCGCTGCGTGGTGCTATGTTGCACGAGCACGACTCTGCGATTAGTACTACTTTGCGCTTGGCGCGCTCTTGTGCCTCTTGCGAACGCCAGGAGGTTTAGGTTAACATCTATTAACCACGACAAAAAGGGCAGGATTAGCCGGGAGGGAAGAGGAGCCGTTGTGCATCCGCCCCGGCCCGGGAGATCAGGTAGCGCGCTTTCGTCCTGTCAGGGACTTCGGGGATCTTACAGATCACACAACCAGAGGAGGGCAAAAAGGTGACGTGCTTTTTCGAGCATAACTGGGCTTGGCCGAGAAGGCGAGGAGGCCGGGACATGCAGGTCTGCGTCATTTGCGGAGCAGAACGGGAGTCAAAAATCCGCTTCGACGGCCCACGGTACACAAGAACCCAGAGCGGTATCCCAAACTTTACGCCTGCACATATGCGGTCCCGGCGGAAGCTCCGCGAGATCCGGATCACCAGGATGCCGTCAGCCGCCTGATGCCGTCGGGCGTACCTGGCCGCGACGACGGGCGCTGTGGCAGCGAATGCCGGCTGAGGATGTGGAAGCCGGGTTCCGGGGCGGTGTTGGCTCCAACTTTTGTCAGTCACAGCCTTAACGGAATTTAAGAACCACCCAAAGCAAGATCGCGTCAAAATAGAGGGGCGTGAGTGCACGTCTCCTGTCTTCGATGGTTCGTCTTCCCAAGAAACTTTTCCTGATCCCAGCATGGTTCGTGTTGGCCGGTCTGGTCGTGCCGGCCGGGGCACAAGTACCGACTGCTGTTTTCCACAGCGATGCGCGCCTAGTCGTGCTCCATGCGACCGTCCTCGACAAGGACGGGCACCTGGTCACGAACCTGCCAAAGAGCGCATTCCGGGTTTTCGAAAACGGAGTCGAGCAGCAGTTGAAGGTTTTCCGCCGGGAGGACGCGCCCGTCTCGATCGGCCTGATCATTGACGATAGCGGCAGCATGGTGAACAAACGCGAGCGGGTCGCCGCCGCCGCGCTGGCGCTCGTCAAAGCCTCGCATCCCGATGACGAGGTGTTCATCCTCCATTTCAACGAGAAGACGTATCTAGACACCGATTTCACGAGCGATGTGAACAAGCTGGAAGAAGGCCTCAAGTTATCCGAGCCGCAGGGCACTACCGCCATGCTCGACGCAGTGCGCCTGGCCATCGAGCACATGAACCGCAGGGCGCGCGAAGACAAAAAGGTCCTTCTGATCGTCACCGACGGCGAGGACAACAGCAGCGTCATCAGCCGCGATTACGTGGTCCGAAGCGCGCAGCAGAGCGGCATCCTCATTTACGCGATCGGGTTGCTCAATGAGATCAACGATGACCAGACGCGGCAGGCCAAGCGTGAGCTCAATGCGCTTACGGAAGCGACCGGCGGCCAAGCCTACTACTTGAAAAACGCCTCCGAAGCCGCCGAGACTGCGCGCACGATCGCACACGACATTCGCAACCAGTACACGCTGGCGTATACCCCGGCGAACCAGGACCTGGACGGGACATTCCGGCGGATTCAGGTGATTGCCGAAGGCCCAAACCAACCGTCCGTGCGGACCCGCAGCGGCTACTGGGCAGCTACCGACATCTCCGCACGAGACGTTAACCCGCCAGCGGCGGCCAGCCACTAGAGCCAGCCGGTCTCACAACTCTCCGATAGCAGCTAATACCCGGTGAAAACAAGGCCTCGGGTCAGAGTTCCGCCCTTTATGAGAGCGGTTCTAGCCTGTCCAGGATGCGGGCCTACGCCTTACCGGCGTTCCTGCGGGAGGGGCTCTTCGATTCTCAGGAACTGGTCGGCGGCAACGTCTTTGATCTCCTGAACGGCGCCGCGCGGCCAGCGGATCTCGATCGAGCTGATCCGCTTTTCGGCGCCGAGCCCGAAATGGACGCGCTTGTCGCTCGAGCCCATGAAACCGACGCTGATCGCAACGTGGTTGTAGAGCTTACGTCCGGATGCGGTGGTGAGCTTGACCTTGGCGCCGATCGCATCCCGGTTGCTGTAACGGCCCTTGAGTTCCAGCACCAGCCAATGGTTGCCGTTGTCCGCCGAATTGATGAGGATGCGCGGCGGCTCCATCAGTGACGTAACGACGATATCCTGAAAACCATCGTTGTTCAAATCGCCGAACGCCGAACCGCGCTGGTAGCCGATGTGGAGGAAGTCCTCCCCCATCTCTTCGGATACATCCTCAAACTCCTTGCCTGCGTGGTTCTCGTACATGGTGTCGTGCTGGCGCGCGTTCGGGGCGACGTTATCGACATCGCCATTGGCGGAGTATAAATCCTTCCAGCCGTCGTTGTCGTAGTCGATGAATCCGTTGCTCCAGCCGGAAAGCTGCGCGCTCAGCTTTCTTAGTTTGAGCCTCGGAGACACATACTGGAACATACCTCCGCGGTTCTGGAATAGCGCCCAGATCTGCCCCATCAGGTTGTTATAGAAGATATCGACGCGGCCATCATTATCATAATCTTTTGCATCGCAGCCCATGGAAGAGACCGCCCTGGCGCTGTCATCGTAGGCCACGCCGAGCTCGAGGCCCTTATCCTCAAACGTGCCGTTCCCCTTGTTGATGAACAGCGAATTGGGGTCCGTGTCGTTCGCAATGAAGACATCCTGATAGCCATCGTCGTTGAAATCGGCGATGGAGATGCCCATGCCCTTGCCAGGCGCGTCCGCAAACCCCGATTTTTCAGTCACGTCCTCGAACTTGCCGTGTCCCAGGTTGTGATAGAGCCGGTGGGCCACGCTTGGATAGATGCGCGGATCGCAGTAGTATGCCACATCAGCCACGATGCACTTTTTGTCGATCTGAGGATTCCAAAGAGTGTAATTGGAGACAACCAGATCGAGCAAGCCGTCGTTGTCGTAATCGAACCAGGCGGCAACGACGCTGACCGTGTTCGGAGGCTTGCCGCCAATGCCGGATTGCTCGGT
The DNA here is from genome assembly GCA_963835855.1 of Bryobacterales bacterium. Classification (GTDB taxonomy): domain Bacteria; phylum Acidobacteriota; class Terriglobia; order Bryobacterales; family Bryobacteraceae; genus CAWIHA01. Next base: position 6,958 of record CAWIHA010000007.1, read on the forward strand.
GACATCGGTGAACGTACCGTCCCCGTTGTTGTGATAGAGCGCGTTCCGGCCCACGCTGCAAACGAAGAGGTCTTCGTACCCGTCATTATCGTAATCGCCAACCGCGACGCCGAAATTGAAGTCGAGGTTCTCACCCAGGAGCCCCGCCTTTTTCGTGACATCCTCGAAGGTGCCGTCTCCCCGGTTGCGGAGCAGACAGTTATAAAAAGACGGCCCGGTTTTCTTCAACTGAGGCAGCTTGGCGCCGTTGGTGAAAAAGATATCCATTTTGCCGTCGTTGTCGTAATCGAATATCGCGACCCCGCCGCACAGCGGCTGCGGGAGATATTTTCGCGGCGACAGATCGTTGTTCGTGATGTAGGAAAACTTCGAGCGCGGGGCGATGTTGGTGAAGTGCGGGCGCTTGGGCGCGGGCGGAGTCTCCGCCTGAAACGCGAATGCGCAAAGCCAGAAGGCAGATGCGGCAGCGCCGGCGGCGGCCAGCACTCGCGTCCACCCGGAGGATCTCACGTACAAAACAGTTGTACGAAACCGCAATCCCACATTATGGCGCAGGCGGCGCTGTTGGCTTCGAGGGTTTGTGGGACCGGCTCTAGTCCTCGAGAATCGCTTCGATTGTCCGCGGTGCATTCCCCTCGAACCGGTTGTTCACGAAAATATACGCGGCGCGCCGGTTCGTGCGCGCCTGCTCGATCAACTCACGGATGGCGCGCCGGCCCTCGGGATTTGGATCGCGGATCTCCTCATACGGCGAGAACAGACGCACCGCATCTTCATACTTCTGCCCGTGGCGCAACAGCGCGCGGCAGACGGTGTAATCGGCCGTGAAGGCGTCCCAGAGGCGGAGCTGCGCGCCGAGTTCGGGCATGCCGCTCCAGGCGTTGAAGACGTGCGCAACACCGTGATCGCGTAGGCAATGGAAATAGCCGGCGTCGAGGTATTCCGGATTCCGAATCTCGATAGCGCAACGGAATGTCCGCGGGACGGCCTGAAAGAACCGATCGAGGCCGGCAACGAACTCACGCACGTGCGAGTTGGCCTGCCGGGGGGAGGCGCCGAACTCGAAGATGAGCACGCTGATTTGCTCGCGGTAGGGAGCCAGCGGAGCGAGGAACGCATCTTGAAGCAGTGCGGCATCGAGGTACGAAGTGTTCACCCGGCCGCCTTGGACGCCGTAGCGCGCCTGCGTTGGAAACACTTTGGTCGTGATCGGCTCCGGCACCTTGAAGGCGAACCGCAAGCCCGAGGGCGCTGAGCCGAACAGCTGCCGCCAGTACTGCTCGGAGGGAAATTGATAAAAGGAGAAGTCGCCGCAGACGATAGGGAACGTTTGCGCATATTCACCCAGGCATTGGGCCTCGAACAACCGCCGCGAGAAGCGGCCGCGGGAGAGATACCGCTCGCGCGTGTAGATCTGCCCGATCCAGCCTTCGTATTTCCAGGAACTGGTCCCGATCCAGATATTCTCCCGTGCCAGGCGGGCGAGCCTCTCTGCCAGCCCGGCGCGGCGAAACGGCTCGCGTTGATCGAACAGCGGCGTGGTTGACATGAAGCGGCTGCGCACCCATCATGATCGCACGCAGCCCAGCCACAGAGGCCGGGTTACAAGCGCGCCAGCGCGGCCTTCGCGCGCTGCTCCTCGCCAAAGATCATCGGGAGATCGCCTGAATAGTCCAGGAAGCGCCTATAACTCATCCTGGCCTCCTCACGCCGGCCCTGCCTTTCGAGCCAGACGCCGCGAAGATAAAAGACGCGCGGAAAACCCAGTGACAAAAGCACGTGCTCGCCTATAGGGTCCGGGATAGCATTGGTTTCGAGCAGCGGGCCTGCCTCCTTGAGTTGGCCGCTCTCGACGAACGCCCATGCCAGCAAGGCATTCACTTCGTCCAAAGAGGAAGGCGGCGTCTGCTGGTACAGGCGCGTGAGCTTGGGAACGGCCGCGGCGAATTCTTTCGCGAACAACAGAGCGTAGCTTAATGCGTACTCTTTCACGCCGGATTGCGCCGGCCGCGGGAATTCATCCTCAGCGCGCGCGGCCCACTCGGAGGGGGTAGCGGGCGGCCCGGTAAGGAAACGCAGTATCGTGGTTAAGGTTCCCGCCGGCGCGGCGCGCATAGCCCAAGCGTGAGCCCGGCCCCGGTCGCCGGTCTCCAGGCTCCAAATCGCGAGCTCGGAAAACGCAAGGGAACCGGCTGCGCCCTTAGCCGTATCAGCGAAGCGGCTCAGGCGGCCGATGGCCTGTTTTCGGGACCCAGTAAGGTATTCCCACTGGGCCTGGCGATAAGGAACGAGCGCGTCACGGAAGCCCTGTCGCGCTTCGAGGAATTTCGTGAGCAGCCCGCCGGCGCCTTTGCGGTCTCCAGCCATCAAGGTCGCCCACGCCGCCTTGTACAGATCGCCTCCAGCCAGAAACGATGGATCTCTCGAGTACGCCTCGAGGTAGTATCGCGCGGCATCGCCGAACCGGCCAAGATAGAAATGGACATCGCCGAGCGAATCGAGCGGGTTGGCATCGGCTGGGCGCAGGTCGCGATAGCGCGAAAGGGTCTTGGTCGCGGATTCGAAGTTGCGCGCATAGGCCTCCGCGTAGCCGAGTTGGTTCAGCAGCAGAACGTCATCGGGGTCGCGCTCCAGCGCTTTCTCGTACTCCTGGACAGCGCTCGCATATCCGTGCGCGGCGAGATCGATCCCGGCGAGGCTGCGGTAGACGCCGGCATCGGCGGGTGTTGCGCGGTTGAGAGCGTCGAGCGCACACCGCTCAGCGGCGCGATCCCCCCGGATCTCGGCCGCGAGCAGATCCAGGCGGTTGCGTTCGATCTCCTGAATTTGATTGCCCCTCCCCCGCGCCGCCGTGATCACCTCGCGAGCTCGAGAGGAGTCGCCGCGTGCAACTAGCCACTGCGCCCAGGCGACGTACGCAGCACCGAAGGCCGGGTCGGCGGCAACAGCTTGCTCAAAACCTTTGGCGGCGGCCGGGGCGCCGGATGCGGACATTGCCTGGACCAGCGCTTTAAGCGCCACGACGCTTTTCGTGCCGGCCGGGCGCGCGCCAGGATCGATCTGGCGGGCGAGGGTCGCAGTGACCTCGACGATATTATCGCCGGCCGCTGAAGCGGTTTCGGCCATCCGGCGTGTAGCGGTGTTCTCGAGCACCGCCTCGGCGCGCAGACGCCCCCGGAACACCGAGAAATAGCCCTGGAGAATGCGAGTCGCCCCGATCGAGGACGCATCGCGCAAGGTGGGTACGCTCACTGGCTCAATGGCCGGGCACCCCGTGAGCTGGAGGACAAGACTCTCGGAAAATCCGCGGCTCATCCAATCGAGGCTTGGGTCGGCCGCCAGATTCTCGAACGGCAGCACGGCCACCCTTTGGGCGCGATCATTACGGTGCGAGCAGCCAAGCGTGAGGCACAGCGCAGCACCTATCAGCGCACCGTGCCAAGCCGTCTCGAAGCCGCCCTTACAGCACACGAGGTTCGGCGGCCATCAGCTCCTTGAATTCCTTCATTTTGCGAATGGCTGCAAATTCGGGTTCTTCAAGATATTTCTTCCGCTCTTTGAACCCTTCTTCCAGGGATCTGCGAATGTACAGCAGAGCCTTCTCGTTCATTCCCCTTTGCGCGAAGGTCTTTGCGAGGAAGTAATGAAACTTCGCGCGTTCGTCCACTTTCTGATCTTGGACCATCGAGGCGCCGAACCCGCCACGGTGCTCGAAGATCTCGGGATCGAGCTTGATCGCCTGATCATACGCTCCGGCTGCTTCCTTGTATTGCTTCCGAGCGAAATAAGCGGTGCCCAGATTGCTGTAAATCGAAGCCGAGTCCGGATCAAGCTTCAGGGCCTTCCGATACTGGCTGATCGCTTTGCGGTAACTTTTCTTCTCGTAGTAAACAGTGCCGAGGTTATTGACCACGTCGGGGTAGTCGGGCTTGAGCCTTATAGAACGCTGATAGAACTTTTTTGCGGTATCGATCTGGAGCAACTGGTGATAAGCGATTCCGGTCTTATTCAGAACGGCAGCCGTTTGCGGCGCTTCTTGATACTGCTCGATGGCTTCGCGATACATCTTGCGGGCCATGAAGATGTCGCCGCGCTGCTCCGGCGTGAGCGCCGCAGGCTGCTGGATCTGGCCGGCCGAGGGAGCGACTTCAGCGCCGGGCTTTTCCGTTTGCGCCTGGATGGCCGCCGGTAACGGCAAGGCTAGGAGACCGATAAGGAGAGATCGCATTGCGAACATGTTCACCTCCTGGAACGAACGGTGGCTCAACGACGGTCGAGGGAGACGCCGCAGCCACACGCTTATTTAATCACAAGTCGCCAGACACGGCTTTGGCCAGGCCGGTTTCCGCTCAGTCAGGGCAATACCGGCTGCGAGGCAATCATTGGAGAGTTGTGTTCGTAAGGCGAAGCCGCCGCCAATTATTTGAACACACCGAACAGCCGATGGAAGAAACCCTTCTTCTTCTCCTTCGGTTTCTCGCCGGCCTCCTGCGGTGGAGCAGGAGGCATAATCACCACGGCGCGTGGCCCTGAGGGCACCCCGGCGATTTGGGGGGCGCCCCCGCGCGCCGGTTGCGGCAGGCTGGGCTGCGTCTCCCAGGACGCTACGCGCGTTCCACCCGTTCCACCGTGCAGGCGGCATGTCTCGACCGGCTGAGTGCCTGAGATGAACGCCTCGTTGAGCGTCTGCGGACAGTCCGGCGTCGCCAACTGGCCGGTAAGCGGATCGATCTCCGCGGTGACGATACCGTCCGGAGCCAGGAAGTTGCGCACGTTGCGATACTCGCGATACTGGTGCGCGCGCTTCATGAACTCCGTCCAAACCGGCAGCGCGGAATGCGCGCCCTCGAGGTCGAGCTCGCGGTTATCGTCGAAACCCACCCACACGGCGCAGATCAAACGCGACGTGAACCCGACGAACCAGCCGTCGTGCGACGTGCCGGTCTTGCCGGCAGCGGGCAGCAGAAAACCGCGCCCGCGCACGGCGGCGCCGGTGCCGGTCCGCAGCACCTCCTCCATCAGATTGACCATCAGATAGGCCACCCGCGGGTCCAGCACTTCGCGCCGCTCGCGCCGGTACGAATAGAGCACGTCGCCATGGCTATCGCGGATGAGGCTCACCCAATTCGGCTTCACGTACACGCCCTGGTTGGCGAAGATCGTATAAGCGCCGGCGACCTCGATCGGAGTTACTTCGTAAGCGCCCAACGCCATGGCCGGAGTCGGATGAATATTCATGTTCATTCCGGCGCGCTGGGCGAGGTCCTCCACAGCGTTGTATCCAACTAGTTCAGCCAGCCTCACGGTGGCCACGTTCATGGAATGCGCGAGCGCCTCGCGCAGCGTCACCTCTCCGTGGTACTCGGATTTGAAGTTGGCGGGCGCGTACGGCTTGCCGTCGAACCAAAACGTGGTAGGCTCGTCGAGCAAGGTCGTCGCCGGCGTGAACACCTGCCGGGCGCCGTTCAGGGCCGTATTCAGGGCCGCGGCGTACACGAACGGCTTGAACGCCGAGCCGGGCTGCCGCTTCGCCAGCGTACGGTTCAACTGGCTGGCGCCGTAATCGCGGCCGCCGATGAGCGCTTTGACGGCGCCGGTTTCCGGATCGAGCGCAACCAGCGCGCACTGGGCCTGCACGGGCTTCTCTCCTTTCGGCCAGCGCCGGCGGCTGATGCGCTGATCGACCTCCTGCATGCCGATGCGGACCGCATCGGCCGCAGCGCGCTGCAGATCCAGATCGACCGTCGTGTACACGCGGTACGTGCTGGACTGGAAATCGAAATCGCCGAACTCGCTTTGCAGTTGGTCGTTGACCAGATCCACGAAGTAGGGCGCCTCGGTCGATTCCATTTCGGCCGGCGCGAGCTTCAAGGGAGCGGCGGCTGCGGTCTGAAACTGCTGGCCGGTAATGTAGCCATTCTCGCGCATGAGTTGCAATACGATGTTGCGGCGCTCGCGCGCGCGGTCCGGGTGGCGGTAAGGATTTCGATAGCTCGGCTGCTGGATCAGGCCGGCCAGCGTCGCAGCTTCGGGCAGCGTAAGCTGGGTGATATCCTTGCCGAAATACGCGCGGGCGGCCTCGCCAAAGCCATTGATGGCGAAACTGCCGCGGCGGCCAAGCGGCACCTGGTTGGCATAGTATTCGAAGATCTCTTCCTTGGAAAGCTTCTGCTCCAGGTGCAGCGTAATGAGCACCTCGGCGGCCTTGCGGCGCCAAGTCTTCTGCTGGTTGAGCCAGAAACTGCGCGCGAGCTGCATGCTGAGCGTCGAGGCGCCCTCGGCGATCTTGTGCTCCCTCAGGTCCACGTACGCGGCCTTGATCACGCGCAGCGGATCGAACCCCGCGTGCTGGAAGAAACGTTTATCTTCGGCCGAAATCACGGCATCTACGAGCACCTTCGGAATGTCCGCAAACTTTACCATGCGCCGCTTTTCGCGATTATGGTCTGAGAGGTTCGTGATCAGCTCCGGCTCGAGCAGGTACTCCATGCGTTCTGTGTTGTCGCGCAAAGAAATGATCTCAGCGACGCGGCGGCCGTAGAACTTGATTACGCCCGCTTCGTTATCGAAGTACGAGTCGGGGCCGGGGAAAATTTCAATCGCGCCATCGGGCCGCAAATGATACCAGCCGATTCGAGTCCCGCTCGATTCACCGTACCCGCTCCGTTTGAGCTGCGCGATGATTTCGCCGGGAGCGATTTCGTCGCCGACCGAGACCACGCGCGGCGCGGCGAACACCATGGACGTGCTCTGGAAGGGCCCGACCTTCAGTTTGTGGTCGATCAAGCGGGAATACTTCACGTAGTAAAACGTGAAGGCCGACATCACCAAGACGGCTAGGCCGAGGGAGGCGCCTATCACGAACTTCCCAGCCGGATGCCGGAGCAACCGCACCCAAAGGGCCTTGCGTGGAACTTGAATGCGCACTGCCACTTCGCTCTTATTGTCTCATGAAAAAAGAGATGCAGACCTTGAGGAGTATCCCCAACCAGCACTCATTTTTCGCACACTGGGTGGAAATGCAGGGTCACTGAATACAACGCGACATCGACTGGAACCTTGTAGCGGACTTCAATGCGCAGGCGCCCTCCCGAGCGGCTCAACTCGACCTTAGCGGGTTCGACCGCAAGCCCGAGCAGCGCCGCACGGCCCACCACCGCCGCGCGCAGGGACTCATCGGAGGCAGCAGGCACGGCGGCGATTTGGCCGAGCGCGCGCGTGAACTCGAGATTGCGGTAATAGACCGGCACAACCGCGGCGGCGAAGCCGGCCAGCAGAAAGAGAATCAAGAGACCGCCCGCAATGCGGAGCAACCGTGTGCCGGAATTCACCTTTCGCGTTCCTCTCGCGCCACAAGTTCCTCCCACATGCCGGCGTTTCGTTTCCAGTGCGCCGGCTCATGGCCGGAGATCTGCACTTCAGGAACTTTCAGCGTACCGTGACCGAACGGGCAAATGTATTCGAGGCGCGGCCGCCCCAGTTGCAGCATCTGTCCCCAGGAACCCGTTGCGATGGGCATGCGCAACCGCCGCAGGCATACCCGGCAGCGGTAACGCTGGTCCAGCAGGCACAGGCAAACCGCGCCGCAGCAGATGAGGAAAAACGCGCCCGCGGCAAAGGTCCATGCCAGATCGTAGCCCAGGAACTGGCCCCAGTACAGGCGCGGAGCGGGCAAAAAATGAGTCATGCCGGCCCATATGCGATTGAGGACGAAGCCGGCCGCGAGCAGCTTCACCGACAGATATCCCCAGTACTTCATACTTATATTGACTGCGCGGGTAGTCTATCCGTTGCCATTCTTCATCCTTGCCTGGCACAGCCGCGGCTTGACCTGCTCAAGCCCTCCAATTGCAACCTTCATCCACGAGCCATATTACGCAACAAGAAAAGAACGTTGGCCGGACGCTCGGCCAACCTGCGCATGAAGTACGGGTACCATGCTTCGCCGTAAGGGATATAGAGGCGCAGGCGATAGCCCTGTTCGACAAAGCGCCTCTCGAGGTCTCTGCGAATGCCATAGAGCATCTGGAATTCGAAGCGGTCCGGAATAATTTGGTGCTCCACGGCGAACCGCTTTGCCTCCTCGATGATGGTTTCATCGTGCGTGGCCAAAGCAGGATAGTTGCCGCGCTCAAGCAGGTGCTTCATCAGGCGGACGTAGTTTGCATTCACCTCGCGTTTCCTTTGGAATGCGACAGCCGGCGGTTCGTGGTACGCCCCTTTGCAGAGCCGGACGGGAACCCGCTGTCCGCACAGCCGCTCTACGGCCTCCTCGCTGCGGTGGAGATACGCCTGAACGGCGCCACGCACGTTGTGACATCTCTCCCACATTGCGGCGACGATATCCAAGGTGCGATCGACATATTCGCTCGATTCCATATCGATTTCGATCCACAGGCCCAGGCTCGCCGCTTCGCGCACCAGCCGGGATACGTTTTCGCGGCATGCTCGCTCGGACACATCCAGGCCGAGCTGTGTGAGCTTGATCGATACGCGGGACTCCGGGCTGAGCTCACCGAGGCGGCGAAGAGCTTCGATGTAACCGTCGCGGCAGGCCACGGCCTCACCGAGCGATGTGACGCTCTCACCAAGCCGGTCCAGCATGGTCAGGACGCACTCGCACTGGAGATGCTGGCAGACGGCCAGGGCGTCCTCGAGCGTCAGTCCCGCGATGAAGCGCGACGTAAAGCGCTTCGCGTGCGGCGAAGTCTCGACAAAACGCCGCAGGCGCTTCCGGCGGGAAAGGAACAAGAGGACGCTCCGCAAGGCCATGACAGTCCCAGCATAGTCCCGTAAAAGGTGAAGATGGCGCGAGGCGGCTTCAGCGCTCCTTCCGGCGCCACACTACTCCCTTGCGGCCGCCTCGGAGAGGCTTTCCAGCATATCCAAGAACTGCTGCGGGCGGATCGGTTTGGGGATGTAGCCGTCCATGCCGGCTGCCAGGCAGCGCTCCTCGTCACCCTTCATGGCATGGGCGGTCATCGCGATGATCGGTAGATGGCCGCCCACCGCCTTTTCGAGCTTACGGATTGCGGCGGTTGCCTCGAAGCCATCCATCTCCGGCATCTGCACGTCCATCAGGACCAGATCGAAGGCTTCATTTTCCAGGGCTGCGAGGGCCTCGCGCCCGTTCGCCGCCACAACCACCGTGTGCCCGCGCTTTTCGAGCAGCCGGACAGCAAGCGCCTGGTTGACGGGGTTATCCTCAGCGAGCAAGATCCGCCGGCTGGCTGCGGCGCGCCGTTCGCGGATGGCGTGGCGAGTGATCAAGCCGGCAGAGCGGGAATCCTGGCACTCGCGATTGAGCGTGATCAGGATGACCTCCCGGAGCTCAGCCTGGCGGACCGGCTTAGTCAGGTACGCAGCGACACCCAGTTCACGGCACCGGGCGCCATCTCCCAGCTGGCCAGCCGATGTGAGCAGGATGATACCAACCCCGGCCAGCTTGGGATTCTGCTGGACGCGCTCGGCGAGCAGGAAGCCATCCATATCGGGCATGTGGGCATCCGTGATCATCAACCGGAACGCCGGTCCGGAGTCCCCCGCCTGTTCGAGGGCCTCGAGAGCAGCTCGCGCACTGGCAACGGCAGTCACCCGCATGCCCCAGCTTTCGAGCGTGTCCTGAAGAATGCGGCAGTTAACAGCGTTGTCGTCCACGACCAGCACGGCGGAGCCATCGAGGCCTTCGGCCGCGAGCCTGGCCTCGGCATGGGTTTCCTTGCCGATGCCGAGGCGCGCAGTGAAGTGGAAGCAGCTTCCCTTGCCGGGATCGCTTTCAACCCAGATCTTGCCGCCCATCATACTTACGACTCGTGAAGAGACCGTCAGCCCGAGCCCCGTCCCGCCGTACTTACGGGTGGTGGAGGCGTCCGCCTGCGAGAATGCTTCGAAGATCTTCTGCTGCTTGCCGGGAGGAATTCCGATACCGGTATCCCGCACCGTAAAGTGCAGCAGCACTGTTTCGGCGTCCCGGCCTTCGACCTCGACCTTGACCGTTACCGAACCGTGCTCCGTGAATTTCACCGCATTGCTCACCAGATTGTTAACGATCTGCCGCAAGCGGGAAGGATCTGCATGGACGATTTGGGGAACTTCGGGTCGCACCTCGCAAACCAACTCGAGGCCTTTCTGGGTGGCGCGCAAGCCGAAGCTTCCGATGGCCTCAGCGAGTGCATCGCGCAATTCGAAATCTACCGCGTCGAAATCCAGCTTGCCGGCCTCAATCTTGGAAAAGTCCAGAACGTCGTTAAGGAGCGTCAGCAGCGAGTCGGCTGACGTCTTCACCATCTTGAGGCACTCGCGCTGCTCCGCCGTTAGCTCGGTCTCGAGCACCAGCTCCGTCATCCCGCACACGCCGTTCATCGGCGTGCGGATTTCGTGGCTCATGTTCGCGAGGAATTCGCTTTTTGCACGGCTGCCGGCTTCGGCCGCTTCCTTGGCTTTCTGGAGCTCCACCTCGAACCGCTTGCGATCGGTGGTGTCGCGGAATCCCCAGACCCTCCCAACGCTCGTTCCATCGATGCGCTGCGGCTCCGAGTGGCGCTCGAATACGCGTCCGTCCTTCAGTTCAATGACATCGTCACTCTGGGCCTCGGGATTCTCGTAGAGTTGCCGCACCTGTTCCAGGTACTTCGAGGGCTCTTGCAACTGGGGGAGAATGTAGTCCAGCACTGCGCGTTCCTCACGCGTGGCAAGGACCGGCCCAGGCAGGTCCCACATGTCGGCGAACTTCCGATTGTAGGTGACGAGGTTTCCGTGCCGGTTCACGACCAGTATGCCGTCGGCGGTGGATTCGAGGGTAGTGCGGATGATCTCAGTTTGGCCTCGAACCCGGCGCCGCAGCACGGACACCCAGACCAGGGCGGCAATGATCGCAATCGCCAGGATTTCCAGCATGGACAAGGCCCGACTGGCGGTCAGCCAGGGTGGGCGCCTGAGGATGACGACGTCGGCCGGAGAGCGAAGCTGGATCTTAAGGGCGCGAGGTCTTCCCACTACATCTCCTTCGACGAAACAGATGCCAGTGAGCCGCAGCAGGCTGCCCTCGCGGAGCGACGCCAAGCTCGCCGCGGCAGCCTCGTGTTTCAAGACTGCCGCAAACGTTGCGTTGCCCTGCCGGAGTGTCATCACCTTCTCGTTGGGCAGCCCGGAGACAGCAGCTAGTATCCCCTCCGTGGTCACCAGCGAGTCCTGCCGGCCGTAAAGCGCCCGTTCTTCGATATGGGCGGGCATTGGAACCGAACCGGCGCCGGTGATCCTGAAGACTGCGTCCCGAAGCGCCGGCCGGGAGTCGATAATTGCCGTAAACCCGATCACGTCAACGAGATCCCCAGGCCGAAGAGGAGTGGTTTGCTGGGTCTCGATGTATACGCTGCCGGAGCTATCGGACATAAAGAAAACCCGGCCAGGCAGGTAGGCTGTGACCACACCCTGTAAACGGATGCGGCGGTCTGACGTTCCTTCAAATGTGGACCTCCGCATCCTGAGGATGGGACGCACAGGCAGCGAAAACGGGTCCGCTGGGGCTGGGCTCACGATCTTCAGATAGCTCAGGTCGCTGAACAGGATGACGATCCCAGTAAGTTGGCTCGCCGCCTCATGGTCGATGAACTCGCCGCATACACCCTGGATTCGGACCGTGGCGCCTACCAGCCCCACAGGGACGGTGTCGAAAATTGGCGTCTCTGCCATCAGCCGGCCACCGCTGGGGATCGCAAGGGTCAGCCGCAGGCGTTTTTGGTCCGCGTACCTTCTGTCGAGAACGGATCTGACGGTGCCTTCGACCTCCACCCATTTGGCGTCCTCGGAAGTGGAAATCATCTGAGCATAGGAGGGGTGCCGAGGCTTGGGCATCGGCGCCCGGCCCAACACCCGCCAGCGAGGTTGCCCGACATCGGGGGCGAAGTCTTCCTCCTTCGTGACTCCTTCCAGATCAAGAAGCTGTCCCGCTTTGGGCCGTGGCATGTTGGGAGGCACATCCACCCAAATCCCGCCGGTGGAGTCCTGCACAAACAAGTCCTCGTCGTCAGAGAAGGTGACGACGGCCCGGAAGCGCACGGGATAGCCTTTCCGTGCTTCTCCCTCAGTTAACTTTCGCGCCCTCGCGATCTCGGTGATGGTGGGCAGGCGAGGCTTGCGAGCCGTGGTCTGCTGCCCTGTAGCTGTACCGGCGCATCCCAGCAGCAAGACCAGGCTGGCGGACACGTAACGACGGCGTGCACACTGCACACACCTCATATCGGTAGAAACGCCAGCGATTCGAGCGGCGATCTCATCCCGAAATGCGCTGTAAGCTGGAAACTGGCGCATGGTGAAAATCGACTTCGTCTTCTTCGACGCGGGCGGCGGCCACCGCAGCGCGGCAAATGCCCTGCTGCTGGCTATCGAGCAGCAGGAGCGGCCCTGGGAGATCCGTCTCGTCAATCTTCAGGAACTACTCGACTCGCTCGATGTCTTCCGCAAGCTGACTGGCTGCCGCCTTCAAGACATATACAACCTGCTGCTGAAGAAGGGTTGGACGCTCGGCTCACCGCAGTTGAGGACGGGGATGCACGCCGTCATCCGCCTGTACCATCGCCAACAGGTGCGTCTGCTCGAAGAGCATTGGCGGCGCAGCCGGCCGGACATGATCGTGTCGCTGGTGCCGAATTTCAATCGCGCGATCGCGGAAGGTGCGGCGAAAGCGCTGCCCGGCGTGCCGTTCGTCACGGTCCTGACGGACCCGGCCGACTACCCGCCGCATTTTTGGATCGAGCGCGAATCGCAGTATCTGATCTGCGGCTCCCAACGCGCGGTCGAGCAGGCCCAGGCGCTCGGGCACGCGGGCGATCACATTTTCCGCACATCCGGCATGATCCTCCACCCACGCTATTACGAGCCGGTTGCCGTGGACCGGCGCGAGGAACGCCGCCGCCTAGGTCTCGAGCCGGAACTGCCAACGGGCCTCGTTCTTTTCGGCGGCCAGGGCAGCGGTGTGATGCTTGAAATCACGGAACGGCTCGATCGCTCCGGGCTGGCGCTCCAACTCATCCTGATCTGCGGGCGGAACCGGAGGCTCTACGAGCAGCTCGCAAGGAGCAAGCTGCGCATTCCCATCTTCGTGGAGGGCTTCACCACCGAGGTGCCCTACTACATGCATCTCTCGGACTTCTTTATCGGCAAGCCCGGGCCGGGTTCGATCAGCGAGGCGCTGGCGATGAAGCTGCCCATGATCGTGGCGCGCAACGCCTGGACGCTGCCGCAGGAGCGGTACAACGCCGAGTGGGTCGCCGAGCAGCAGGTAGGGCTGGTGGTGCGCAATTTCCGCGGCATCGCCCGCGCTACGGCGGAGTTGCTCGAGCCTACGAATTTCGCCCGCTTCCGCGCCCATGCCGCGGTGATGGAAAACCGGGCAGTATTTGAGATACCGGATATTCTCGCATCACTAATCTCTCGTGGAGCATGAATGGCCGTTGAGCACGGAAGTCGCGGAAATGGCTGATGATGCGCCGGCTTACTGCGATGTGAGTCTGCCGGTGCCGCTCGACCGGCAGTTCACCTACTCGCTACCCGAAACACTGCGCCATCGGGTGAAGCCGGGCTGCCGCTTGCTCGTGCCCTTCGGCGTGCGCAAGCTGACCGGCATCGTTTTGGGCGTTCACGGCAACACCCCCGGCGCCGAGGTTCGGGATGCCCTGCGCCTGCTCGACAGCGAGCCAGCCTTGAACGAGGAAATGCTGGCGCTTGGCCGGTGGATCGCCAGTTACTACTGCGCCCCGCTGGGCCAAGTCTTGCGGGCAATGCTGCCGCTCCCAGGTGGGCTGCGGCGCGGGAAGACCTATTCGCTCACAGACAAAGGGCGCGACGCGCTGCGCCAACTCAGTCTTGCGGAATCCGCCGAAGACCCAGCCGTCGAGCTCATGCAGATGCTCGAATTCCGCGGTTTCTCGGCGCCATACTTGGCCAGGAAACTGCCGGATGCCGCGCGCCTGCTGCGGGGCTTGGAGAAGAGAGGCTTCGTTCAGGTGGAGGACGTGGAGGCGCAGCGCGACCCGTTCCGCGCGCCGTCGTCGAAGCTGCGCGTCGAGCCGGCTGGCCCGCCTCCCGAGCGCAAGCTGCGGAAGTCCGAGCGGGAGCTGGTGGCCTACCTGGAGCTACATCCGGGGTCGCACAATCTGAAGGAGCTGGAGGCCGCGGTCCGCAATGCCGGAAATGCGGCGCGGTCTTTGGCGCGCCAAGGTGCGGTTACCCTGCGCACCGAGCTTTCGCCGATCCAGGCCGGGCACGCGCGGCCGCCGCACGTCCTGAATCCGCGCCAGCAGGCGGCCTTCGACGAGATCCGAGCCGCGATCGAATCCAAACAATTCCGAACGTTTTTGCTGCAAGGCGTGACGGGCTCGGGCAAGACCGAGGTTTACCTGAACGCGATCGACGCGACGCTCGCGGCCGGCCGCAGCGCGCTGCTGCTCGTACCGGAGATCGCGCTCACGCCCGCCGTCGCCGGCCAGTTCTCCAACCGGTTCGGCGATCAAGTGGCGATCCTGCACTCGGCTTTTGGGGAATCAGAGCGAGCCGAGCAATGGCGGAGGGTCCGCACGGGCGCGGCCGGCGTCGTCGTCGGCACGCGCTCGGGCATCTTCGCGCCGATTGCAAACCTCGGTCTGATCGTGGTCGACGAGGAGCACGACCAGAGCTACAAGCAGGAGGAGACGCCAAGATACAACGGCCGCGACGTGGCCATCGTGCGCGCGCAGGCGGCGGGCGCCTGTGTCGTGCTTGGCTCGGCCACGCCCAGCCTCGAGAGCCGTTACAACGCCGCACGCGGAAAGTACAAATTGCTCCTGCTGCCGGAGCGCATTGAGCAGCGCTCTCTGCCCCAGGTCGAGCTGATCGATATGCGCGTCGAGTTTCTCGAAACGCGGCGCCAAGTTCCATTTTCGCGGCGGCTGATCGAGGCGATTACCGAGCGCCTGGAGAACGGCGAGCAGACCATGCTGCTGCTCAACCGCCGCGGCTTCTCCAATTTCGTCGCCTGCCGCTCGTGCGGCGAACGGATCCAGTGCGTGAACTGCGCCGTGACGCTGACCTACCACCGCCGCGACCAGCGCCTGCTCTGCCACTACTGCAATTACGCCGAACGCGTTCCGCGCCGCTGCCCCACCTGCCATAGCGCGCACATCCATTTTCTTGGCATTGGCTCCGAGCGCGTGGAGGAAGAGTTGCACCGCCATTTCCCGCAGGCCCGCATCGCGCGCATGGACCGCGACACCGTGACCGGGAAGCGCCGGTACGAAACGATCCTGGCGGGCTTCCGCGACGGCAGCTTCGACATTCTGGTTGGCACGCAGATGATCGCCAAGGGGCACGATATCCCGAATGTCACGCTGGTCGGCGTGGTCTCGGCCGACGTGGGTCTCGGAGTGCCCGATTTTCGCGCCGCTGAACGCACGTTCCAGCTTCTGACGCAGATGGCCGGACGCGCCGGGCGCGGCGAGACTCCGGGGCAGGTGCTGGTCCAAACGATGAACCCGGACCATTACGCCGTCCGGTTCGCCGCCGCACAGGACTACGATCTCTTCTACGAGAAGGAGATTGAGTTCCGGCGCTTGATGCGTTACCCGCCGTTCAGCGCACTGGCAAGTATTCTGGTGCGGAGCCGTAGCCAGGAGGAGGCGCTGCGCATGAGCGCGGAAATCGGCTCGCTGCTTATGCCGCCACCCGAGCAACTCAAAGTGCTCGGACCGGCCGAAGCGCCTGTGCCACGGCTCAAGAGCGAGTACCGCTATCAACTGCTCATCAAGGCCGCTAGCCGCAGCGCGCTCAAGAAAACCCTCGACGAATTGCGCCGGTTTGCGCTCGAGAACAAGTGGCCGGCTACGTCGCTCGTGGTTGACGTCGATCCGCTCACTCTGATGTGATGGCCGCATGGCGGCGCGCTTCGAGGCGATGGAAGCGAACCTGCATGCGACGCTGGCGATCTTCTCGCGCGCCCAGGCGGCCGGCGAGGTGCGCGCTTACCCGGGTGTAGCGGTCTCCTGCTCCGCCCTCGATTTTTCGATGTTTAACTCCGCCGCGCTCACCGCTCCGGTCGAAAGTGAAGCGGAACTCGACGTACGCATCAAGATCGCCGCGGCCTACTATGCGCTCAAACAGCTGCCATGGTCCTTCTGGGTTGGCAAAGGCTGGCTCGGAAAGCAGCCGCGCCGAAGGCTCGAGGACATTTTCTTACGGAACGGGCTGCATCTGGTGGTCCAACTGCCGGGCATGGCAGCGGAGCGCCTGCTGCCGCCGGTGCGGCCGCTCCCGGCGCCAAACTGCCAGCGCGTCTCAGACGAGCGGACGCGCGCTGCGTTCACTCACATCATGGCATCGACGTTCGGCATCCCATTCCGCATGTGCCACGAGATTTACGAATCCGAGAAGACCTGGTCCGGCGGCGATTTCACCGGCTACGTCGCTTACGCCGATGAGGAGCCGGTGGCGACAGCGGCCACGCTCATCGCGGCGGGAGTCGCCGGCGTCTATGCTCTGGCAACGCTTGCTGCCCACCGGCGGAAGGGCTACGGCGAAGCGGTGATGCGATACGCGCTCGAGACAGCCCGGCGTGAAGCCGGAATCGAAGCGACCGTGCTCGAATCGAGCGCACCGGGCTTGCGGCTGTACGAACGAATGGGATACCGGGCGGTAACGCAGTACGCAGTGTTCGCATACAGCTAGCGCGGACTGCGCCAGCATGCGCCCGCGGCGGCACTCTCCGCGCGGCAATCCGCCTCCCAGCGAGTGGCGCAGCCGGTGGCGGCCAGGAGACAGCGATGCGTCCTGCGCGGCTAACGTCCGGCGAGCGCACCCCCGGCAATCAGCGACTCCACGCGTGCGATGTGGTTCGAAAGAGGCTCATCGCCCGCCAGCGATGGAATGAGCGCGCGGGCAACCTCGATCGGCGCGCTCGACCTCAGCGGCTTCAGGAAATCGAGCGCCCGCGCCGCCGCGAGCGCTTCGATGGCCAGCACTATGCGCGTGTTCCTCACAACGCTCTTCAGCTTCAGCGCCGCGGTCATGCCCATGCTCACGAAATCCTCCTTATTGCCGCTGGTCGTGATCGAGCCGGCCGAGGCCGGATGGCACAGCACGCGGTTCTCGGCGACCAGCGCAGCCGCGGTCACCTGCGCCATCATCAAGCCCGATTCGAGCCCCGGCCGCGAGGCCAGAAATGGCGGCAGCTCTTCGTTGAGCACAGGGTTGACGAGGCGGTCAACGCGGCGCTCGGAGATGCTCGCGAGCGCGGTAAGCGCGATCGCCATGTAATCGAGGTTGAGCGCGAGCGGCTGCCCATGAAAATTTCCGCCTGAGACGATCTCATCCCCTATGACGAGCGGGTTGTCCGTGGCGGCGTTCAGCTCGATCGTGAACACGCGGCGAGCTTCCCTCAGCGTGTCGCGGACGGCGCCGTGGACCTGCGGCGCGCACCGAAGCGAATAGGCGTCCTGCACGCGGCCGCACCCGAGGTGGGATGCGCGGATCTCGCTGCCCTCCATGAACCGGCTGAGGCGCGCGGCGCTCGCGGCCTGGCCGTCAAAAGGCCGGAGCGCCTGAATCCGAGGGTCGAATGCGCGTGGGGTGCCGCGCTGGGCATCGGTCGTCATCGCGCAGACGAGGTCGGCGGTGCCGGCCAAAACTTCGGCGGCAACGAGCTCGAGGCATCCGACGGCGAGCATCGCTTGCGTGCCGTTCACGAGCGAGACGCCTTCCTTCGATGCGAGGGTGAGCGGTTCCAGGCCCGCACGCGCCAGCGCTTCCCTGCCTGGATACCGGGCGCCGCCGAGCTCCGCCTCGCCTTCGCCGATCAGCACGAGCGCCATGTGCGCCAGCGGCGCCAAGTCTCCGCTCGCGCCGACGCTTCCGCGCGACGGCACCACCGGCGTAACGCCGCGGTTCAGCAGATCGCAAAGCCGCCCGGCCACAAGCGGCCTGATTCCGGAGAATCCCTTGGCGAGCACGTTGGCACGGATCAGCATAAGGGCGCGCGTTTCGGAGCGGTTCAGCGGTTCGCCCACACCGCACGCGTGCGAGCGGACGACGTTGCGCTGCAGTTGTTCAAGCTCCGCGACTGGGATCCGCACGCCGGCGAGCTGGCCGACGCCGGTGTTGACGCCGTAAACCGGCTTATCGCCCGCTTCCACGCGCTCGATCACCGCCCGCGAGCGCAGCATCTTTTCCGTTGCTTCAGGCGCAAGGGAAACCGGTTCGCCGTTTGCGGCCACCGCCACCACCTGCTCGATGGTCAATCGCTCACCGTCCAGGATGGCCATAGAATAATCGTAGCCTGATGGAGCGCCTGCCATACCAAGCCACACTGCTCGCCTCAGCCTACGAGGGGCTGAAGCTGCCTGTCGCAGTGCTGCTCGACAACATCCGCAGCCTTTACAACGTGGGTGCGTTCTTCCGCACGGCGGAGGCGGCGCAGATCGAAAAGCTTTATCTGTGCGGCGTCACCGGCCATCCGCCCAAGCGCGGCATCAGCAAGACGGCGCTCGGCGCGGAGGAGAAGGTGGCATGGGAACATGCATGGGAAGCGGCGCCGTTTGTGACGGCGTTACGCACGCGTGGCTACGAGATTGCCGCAATCGAGACCAGCCTGCACTCGGTCGATCTGTTCGACTGGACGCCGCGCTTTCCGGTTTGCGTTGCGTTCGGGCACGAAGTGAACGGCATTCGGCCCGAGCTGCTCGCTCTGGCCGATACGCACGTGCGCATCCCGATGCTCGGCGCCAAGCACTCGCTCAATGTCGCCACCGTCGGCGGTGTGGTCGTTTATGAGCTGCTGCGGAAGTACCGCGCGATTACAGAGGCGGCGAAGCTGCTTTAGGCCGGCCGACCGATTATAATAAATAACTCCTAGGAAATACATCACCATGCTCCGCACATTCTTAGCTTTTCTCTTCCTCAGCGGCGCGCTTCTGGCCGCTGACCGGAAAACAGCCATCGATCAATTAGTCCAGCCCGCCATCGACGAGAGCTACCTCACCGGCGTGGTGGTGGGCATTTTCGACGGCGGCAAAACCCAAGTCTTCGGGTATGGCATGGCCAGGCACGACTCCTTCAAGGCGCCGGATGGCAAAACGGTGTTCGAGATCGGGCCCGCTACGCAGGCGTTCACGGGCCTGGCGCTGGCGGAAATGGCCGAACGAAAAATGGTCCAGCTCGACGACCCGATCCGCAAGCTTCTGCCGGCCAGCGCCCTTCCGCCGCCGCAGGAGGGGAAACCGGAAATCACGCTGACCGATCTCGCCATCCACTGCTCCGGCCTGCCTTTCAGTCCGACCGATCTCAAGCCCAAAGACCCAGCAAACCCGTATGCCGATTATGGCGTCGAGCAACTTTACGGGTATTTGAAGCAGCAAGGCGTGGTGAAGGGGACGGGCATTTATTACAGGTTGAGCTACCTAGGCACGGGGCTGCTGGGCCACGGCCTGGCGTTGCGGAACGGCAGTTCCTACGAAGCGATGATCCGCAGCTTGATCACGAAGCCGCTGGGCATGAACGACACAGGCATTACGCTGTCCGCCGCTCTTCAGCAGCGGCTGGCCGAAGGCCACAACATCGATGGCAACCCGGCACCCGTCTGGCAGATGGGGGCGCTGGCGGGCGCCGGAGCGCTGCACTCTACGGCGGACGATCTGCTGCGGTTTATCGCCGCCAACATCAACCCGCCCAAGAAAGTCGAAGCGGCGATTCGAACCGCGCAGGCGGGCCATAAGCTGCCCGGAGCGGATACCGAGGGCATCACGTTGGGGTGGCAGATTCAGGTCGATCACGCGACCCTGAGCCAAAGCGGCGGAACGGCCGGATTCTATAGCTTCGTTTCCTTCAACCGGGATCGGCAAACCGGGGTTGTCGTCCTGGCGAATACAGCGGCGCCCCTGGTGACAGCGATCGCCCTTCGCGTCCAGAGGATGTTGGCCGGCGAGACGGTGGAACCGCTGACGCTCCGTCATGCGATCACGTTCAGCAATGAAGCCCTGGACCGCTACGTTGGCAAGTATGAACTGGACCCCAACAAGGCGTACTTCACGGTATGGCGGGAAGGCGACCACCTGATGGGCGAAGTAACCGGCCAGAGGATTTTCCGCATGTATCCGGAAGCCGAGGACAAGTTTTTCCTCAAGGTCACCGCCTCGGAAATCACGTTCAAACGCGATGAAAAGGGGCAGCTCATCAGCGCGTTTCTTAGTCAGCATGGCCACGGCCTGCTGGCCAAGCGCGTGCCGTAAGCGGAATTTGGGAAGTCTCCACGCCGCTGTAGCGTAAGCCGGACAAAGAGCAAACGAGTGCGCAGGCGGCATGGTAGCGCAATCCGCGCCCAGTCACGCAGCAGAGCTCAGGAGTATAATTTTGCCGTGACGATGATCCGAAAACTTTGCCTCGCCTTATTCCTCGTGTCCGGCTTGGCCAGCGCCGGCTCGAGCCTGCTGAGCTGGACACCCCCGGATACCGGGGCGCTCATCGGCATCAACATCGAACAGATCAAGGCCACGAAGCTGGGCCAAGCCCTTTTCTCGCAACTCAACACCGGCAATCCAGCAATACAGAAGTGGATTGATCAGATCGGCTTCGACCCCCGCCGCGACATCCATGAAATTGTCATCATGCCTTCGACGACGAATCCGAAAGGGCGCGTGCTGTTTGTCGTTCGAGGCTCTTTCGATCTGGCGCGGCTGCTCGCGGCGGCGAAAGCCTCGGGAACGGCCGTCAGCATGTACCGCGGCATTCCGATCCTTACGACACGGCAGAACAACCCGATGAACAAGCAGGACGAACCGTTCTCGCTGGCGTGCCTGAATCCATCGCTCGTGGTGGGTGGCGACCCGGAAAGCGTGCGCGCAGCCATCGACCGGCGGGATGAGCCCGGCCGCCTCGGCGCAGCGCTGACCGCCCGTGCGGAACAGCTCAGCGCGAGCAACGACATTTGGCTCGTTGGCCGGGCGCCGGCGGAACCCCCAGCCGCAAAGGGCTCCCCGATGCCTGGGCCGTTCGGCGCCGACCTGTTCCGGTCGATTCAGCAGTTCGGCGGCGGCGTCAAGTTCGGGCCCAAGCTACTGCTGTCCGCCGATCTGGTTACAGGCAGCGAGAGCGATGCGAACGCCATGCTCGCCAGTCTGAATGCGCTCATTGCATTGGCGAGCGCGAGCCGGAAACCCGGTAGCATGCCCGCGCTCGACGACCTCAAGATGTACGCCGAAGGCAAAAGCATCAAGATCGCGCTCGCGATTCCTGAGGAGCAGATCATCAAGAGCATGCAGTCGGCAATCACGTCGGCGCTCCAGCGGGCAAAGGGATCTTTCGGAGCGCCCGCGGCCGCACCCAAGCCCACGCCGCCAGCAGACGGCGGGATCGTCATCCAATCCTCACCCAGCGATATGGGCACGATCACAATCCAGCAGTAGCCAGCCTTATCCCCTGTTCAGCCTGAAACCCCAGCTTCACGATCGGGACTTCGATTATCTGAGGCCGCTGTTTCGCCGCTCGTAACTGAGACGCTACGCGCCAACCGCTCCTGAAGCTGCGCGCGAAATCGCGCGCACCAGCTTCCGGTACGGGACGTGGTCGAGGGCCTCGAATTGGAGCCAATCGCCGTCGCGCCAGGTCGAATAATACCAGCGCGCGAGCAGAGCCAGGTGCTCCTGCCGCTCGGCGAGCGGCAGCCTCCGCGGCGCCAAGCCGGCCACAATCTCGCGCAGCCGGTGATCGATCGAGATTGTCTTGCCCTCCTGGATCTCAAAATTCAAATGCACCGGCGCCTGCCACGCGCCCGCGAGCACGAACCACAGCTCCGCAGAGCCGGCCGCGGCCGATGCCGTTACCGCGACGCCGTTCAGCCGGTCGATGTCGCGCACCAGCTCATCACGCAGGCGAGCCACCTGCTGCACTTTGTCGAGTTCCTTGTGGACGCGCGCCGCCTCCTCGAAATTCATTTCCTCACTCAGTCGTTCGCGCGCCGCCGCGAGCGGCTCGACGAGCGAGCTGCCGCCTGTCGCCAGGAACTCGGCGACCCGTTCCACTTCGGTCTGATACTCCTCGGGGCTGACCGCCTGCTGGCACGGCCGCAGGCACATGTTCATCTCGCCGTAAATACAACCGGGATGCGATGGCGAGGGCGCGAGGTCTTCCTGGCAGCGGCGCATCTGAAATAGATCGAGCACCTGGGATTCGAACTGCTCGGCCGCGGCGCGGTTGCGAAACGGGCCATAATAGACGCCGCGCGAGCCGCCGAGGCGCGTCGTGATCTGGCTGCGTGGAAACGGGTTCGCAAGGATGATCTTCAAGTACGGCGCCATGCGCAGCTTCAGGAGCTTGAGATAGTTCTTCGGGAACTGGCGCCTCGCTAGCTGATGCAGGAGCAGGCTCGCCTCGAGCCTCGAACCAACCAGCCAGTACTCGATACGCGATGCAACCGCACGCAGGTTCAGCAGGCGGCCGGGGATCGCTCTTTCCTTCAGCAATCGCCCCAAACGCCGGCGCAGCAAGCTCGTGCGGGCGAGATACGGTGTGCCTTCGTGCGGCCAGATGAGGAACACGGCGGGGCGGTCGGGCGCATTCTCGATCGCGGCATCGAGTCCGGTGCGGTCGGCTGCAATCTCGATCGTCTGCGGAGGCGCGGAGGTCGTCATGCGGCTCGATACAATTCGGCGGAATCGAAATCCTGCAAATGGGATTGGAAACGGGCAGTCACGTGGCCGGTTGCGCACCCCATCCTATCTCCTCAAATTCTACCCGATCGGCCTCCCTCAACCGGGTGTCACCCGCGTGGGGCAGCGCTGCTGTACGCTATGAAAACTATGGACTTTATGCGCAAAAAATCAGGCCAACCGCAGCTATTAAGTGGGCGCAATTCAGGTACTGGACTTTCCGGCCATCTGCTGTTGCCATTCGCCGGTTTTGTTGCTATCATTTCACATTAGCTCCGGCGGGCTGTCCCGCCGCTGGAAAGGCTGGGGGGCTGGGGCACTGATCGAAGGTGAAGTCGCCTCGGCTGGGCTGTACTCGATTTTTTGTATTGCTTGCAGGAGAATTCGTGTTATTTTATTCTGACTTCGGTCGCGTTTCTGTCCGCCCGGCACGAGGGCGTAAGGACAGTGAAGCAGAGGATCGAATGACGAAAGCTCTGAATGGAGGCGCTTCTATCACAAGGCTGCAACATTACCGGCAGATCCTGGAGCGAAAGGCTGAGGAGGTCCGATTGGGGCTTTCTGCTAAGCGCGCCGCGGAAGTAGTGCGTCGCCCCGATGAACCGCTGGATTTTGGCGACTGGTGCCAGAAGAGCCACGACGAGTGGCTGTTTCTAAACCAGAATCGCCTGGAGCTGGCCTTGTTTCGCGAGCTCCAGGAGGCGCTGCGCCGCCTGGACGACGGCACCTACGGCGTCTGCCAAGACTGCCACGAAGCAATCGTGCCCAAGCGCCTGGATGCATTGCCGTGGGCCAAGTACTGCCTGCCCTGCCAGGAAAAGCTCACCGGCATGACGGCACCAGGCTGATGGATCGCCTGCATGGGGCTGCTGCCACAATCTTTCCTGAAAAAGTGCATTGGGTGGGCCGCAGTCTGCTAAAATGGGAACCTTCACGGTCAAAGGAAACACAATGGAAAAAGCAGCGCAAAACATCCAGGAAGCTTTCCTGAACAACGCGCGAAAAGAGAAGACGTTTCTGACCATTTACTTGATGAGCGGAGTCAAGCTCTCCGGCCGCATCAGGAGCTTTGACAAGTACTCGCTGATCCTGGAATCGAATAGCCAGGAGCAACTCATCTTCAAGCACGCGATTTCCACTGTCGTGATCTCCAGAGGACACAGTGCGGCGCAAGCTTCCGCGCAAGTTGCGGCGGTGAGCGCCCCGGCGAGCGCGGCCAGCGCCGCCGATGCGCCGGAAGACTGATCCAGCCGCGAAGAGACGTGCCGGAACGCGCCATTCTGGTCGGCTTGGAATGGAAGGGACGGGGCGGACGCGTCCCGGCCGCATCGAACGGCGCCGAGTACTCTACCGAAGAGTCCCTCGAGGAACTAGCGGCGCTGGCGGAAAGCGCGGGAGCCGAAATTCTCGACCGCATCCTCCAGTCGCGCGACGCCCCTGACGCCGCCACGTTGATCGGATCCGGGAAAGTTCAGGAACTCGTAGCGCGGGCCGCGGCCGAAAACGCAGACCTGGTGATCTTCGATCACGACCTTACCCCAACCCAGCAGCGCAATCTTGAGCGCGCCCTCTCGCAAAAGGTCATCGACCGCACTCAACTCATCCTCGACATTTTTGCCCGGCGCGCACGCACCCGCGAAGGTCAACTGCAAGTCGAGCTGGCGCAGTTGAACTACTTGCTGCCGCGCCTGGCCGGCCACGGCGCGGAAATGTCCCGGCTCGGCGGTGGAATCGGCACCCGGGGCCCGGGCGAGACGCAGCTCGAAACCGACCGCCGGCGCATCTTCGGGCGCATTCGGAAACTCGGGCAGGACCTGGAGGCTGTGCGGGCGGGGCGCGCGGTGCAGCGCCGGCAGAGGCAGGCGGTTTCGCTCGCGACCGCCGCGCTGGTCGGCTACACCAATGCCGGCAAATCCACGCTCTTCAACCGGCTGACCGGGGCCGCTGTGCTCACCGACGCGCGCATGTTCGCGACGCTCGATCCGACCGTCCGCGCCATCACGCTGCCCTCGCGCCGCCGCATCTTGCTGAGCGATACGGTCGGTTTCATCCGCGATCTCCCGGTCACGCTCGTCAAGGCATTCCGCGCGACGCTCGAAGAAGTGACCGAGGCGACGCTGATCCTGCACGTGGTCGATATCTCGTCGCCGCACGCGGAACACCAGATCGCGCACGTGCTGAAAGTGCTCGCCGAGATTGGCGCCGCGGCTACTCCGCAACTGCTAGTGCTTAACAAGATCGATAGAGCCGCACACGGCGAAGTGGACCGGGAAGCCATCCGGCGCCACATCGCTACGGAAGCCGGGCCGAAAGGGCCGGCGCGGGCGGTATCCGTCTCCGCACGCTCTGGGCGGGGAATCGAGCCGCTGCTGGCGGCCATCGATGAAGTGCTGCCGTTCGATCCCGTCGTTCCGGCGGTCTTCCGCTTCCCGCTCTCCGAAGGAGCGAGGATGAATGCCGTTTACGAGCTGGGCCGCGTGAGGCAGACGCGCTACGACGGCGACTCCTGCGAGATCGAAGCGGACGTGCCCGAGTCGTTGAAGAAACGGTTCGCGGAGTACGTCGTCCGGTAAAGGGAGCCGCGCAGCGCCACCGCGGATGGCAACGGGCGCGCCGGTCCCAGTCAGCGCAGACGGTATGCATCTCCTCTGTTCGGGCCGCGCTATATTTGAGGGGTAAATGAATCTGCCGACCCTGCTGACGCTGCTCCGTATCTTCTTTGTGCCGCTGCTCGTTGCGGCGCTGGTGCAGCAGAACCTGAGCGTTGCGCTGGGAAGAATGGTTGTCACGAATGAATTCCTCGCGCTCGTGATCTTTCTCGCTGCCTCGGCTACCGACCTGCTGGATGGCTACCTTGCGCGGCGCTGGAAGCAGGTGACTACGGTTGGAACGCTGCTCGATCCAATCGCCGATAAGCTGCTCATCTCGGCCGCGCTGATCGCGCTTGTTCAGGTCCACGTCGTCGCCGCTTGGATCGTGATCCTGATCGTCGGCCGCGAATTCGCGGTAACCGGGCTGCGTAGTATCGCTGCTGGCGCCGGGTACACCATCCACGCGAGCGAGCTTGGCAAGACGAAGATGATTTTGCAAGTCATTGCGATCTCGCTGTTCCTGCTCGGCATTCACTGGCATCGGCTGGCTCCCTGGGCGATGACATGGATGTGGTGCGTAGTCGGGTTCTCGATGATCTCGGCGGCGGATTACTTCCGGAAATTCTGGCGCAAAGTGGACGACCGGATCAAACACCGGCGCCGCGTTGAGCTGCTGCTGCTCGAGCGGGAGCGCAAGCGTGAGCTCCGCGCACGCCGCCAAGCGTCAGTCTGGGAAGAAAGCGGCCAGCAGTTCTAAGCCTGCCTCGCCCAAAGCGTGGTGCGATCAGTGCACACCGTCGTCCGGGCTGACCTCGGGCTGGGGCTGGTTGGAATCCTCGGCCGGGCTGGCGCCTGGCTCGGGCGGGCTCGGGCTGACCTCGGGCTTGGGCGGGCTCGGAGGAACGATCTTGAACGCCTCCGGCGTGAACTGGATTTCGCGCACCTGGCCTTGCGATCCGAGCGGCGGAACGGATTTGCCGTTCCAGAGGACTTCCATAGCCCCCGCATTGCCGCTTACCAAAAGAACCGTTGCCGACGCCTCAAAGATCCGCGACTGATTCGGCTCCAGCGTCCCGCTGAACAGGTGCTGGCCATCGGCGACCACGCGAATCCAGACTTCCGCGTTGGCCCGCACTTCAACGCGCACCGCCGCAGATTGCCCCGCCGCCACTGCTGAAAGCGTGGCGGGGACGGGCTCGGTTACTGGCGTGGACGTTGGGGCCGCGGGAGACTGCTCCGGAGCCGGCGCGGCGCCGGGCGCTCGATACCCGGCTGGCGTGACCGAACTCGCGGCGGGCGCTTGTTCCCCGGCCGCTGTAGCGGGCGCCGTTTGAGCCGCCCGCGGGGCCTCGTGCGCCCTCTGCCATAACACATAAGCAGCCGAACATGCGGCGACAATGAGCACAAAGGCGATGAGCGACCCAATCGAGCGCGGCACACTCGGACGCACTGCACTGGCAACGGTCGTAAAATCGAATTCATTACGCTGGAAGGGACGTAGTGCAGGCGGTTCCTGCTCGACTTCCGTGACACGATGTAACTCAGGCTCGAATTCATTCTCATCGAGGCCCAGCGCCTTCGCGTATTGGCGCACAAAGCTGCGGGTGAAAAAACTGCCGGGTAGCTTGTCGAGGTCGTCGCTTTCAATCGCTTCCAGCAGGGCGGGATTGATCTTTGTCTGTTCGGCGATTCTGAAGAGATCCAGCCCCCGTCGCAGACGCTCCTGGCGGAGCCTTTCGCCTATCGAACTCATAGGAGACTTTGCGAAATCCCGACCGCTATAATACCAGAACCAGTGCAGCGGATTGCCAATCCGGAAATCTCGGTCATCATCGTGAACTGGAATTGCCGCGAGCTGCTGCGAGCGTGTCTCGAATCGCTTGCCCGGCAGGCGGGAACCGCTTTTGAAGTGATTGTGGTGGATAACGGCTCGGACGACGGCTCGCTCGATATGGTCCGGAGCGAATTCCGCGAGCGGCTCAGCATGAGAGTCATCGCGAATCCGGAAAACCGGGGTTTCTGCGCTGCCAATAACCAGGGCATCGCCGCTTCCCGCGGCACGCTCGTCGCACTGCTGAACAACGATGCCGAAGCCGAGACGGGCTGGCTCGCGGCGCTACGCCGCCCCTTCCTCGACGGCCCCTGGGTCGGCATGGCGGCCTCGAAAATCCTGGTCTATGAGGACCCGAAACGTATTGACAAGGCCGGGCACTTGATCTACCCGGACGGCCAAAATCGCGGCCGCGGCACGGGCGAGATCGACCGCGGCCAGTACGACGCCCTGAGAGAGACACTCTGGCCTGACGGTTGCGCTGCCATGTACAAAAGAGAGATGTTAGAGCAGATTGGCGGTTTCGATGAGGACTTTTTCGCTTACGCCGATGATGCCGAGCTTGGATTGCGCGCCCGTATCGCTGGCTGGCGCTGCGTATATGTGCCCGAGGCGGTCGTGCGGCATCGCCGAGGCTCGACACTGGGGCTCGGGTCGGCGCAGCGGCTCGAGCTTATTGAGCGCAATCGCATCCTGCTCGCTGCAAAGCTCTTCCCCTGGAGTCTGCTGTGGCTGAACGGACCATACTACCTGGCCCGTGTCATCGCGGGGATTTGGGCAGCGGCGCGGGGCCAGGGCGAGATGTCGCACTTCCCGGGATGGCGCGGGAAGATGCGCGCCGGGACGGCTCTGCTCAAGGGCGACCTGATCGCGCTTTGGATGCTGCCGAGGATGCTGCGGAAGCGCGCCCAAGTGCGCCAGATCCGGAAACTCAGCCCGCGCCAGGTGCGCGAGCTCGATTCTCAGCAATCGGATCTCGCTCAAGGCGCTCAGCCAGACGGCGGCATGACGCACAACGCCGATGTTTGTCCCGCCTGCGACAGCGCCGAGTGCCGCACACTGTTCGAGGCGTCCGACCGGCTGTACGGCACGACGCAAAAGAAATTCCGGGTCGTCGAGTGCGGCCAATGCCGGCTTATCCGCCTAGAGCCGCGGCCTACGACCGCCGAGCTGCCCAAGTATTATCCGAAGCATTATTGGTTCGCGCCGGACGCGAGTCTGGCCGGCAGGCTCGAGGAATGCTACCGCCGCTTCGTGCTGCGCGATCACCTGAGATTCGTGCGGCGCGCGCTCGAAGGTGCGGGCGGAACGGGCCTGGTGCTCGATTTTGGCTGTGGCGGCGGCCTCTTCCTGCAAATGCTGAAGGAGCAAGGTGCGAGCGTGCTCGGCATGGATTCCTCGGTGGAAGCCGCCGGCATTGTCTCTCGCAACGGCGTGCCGGCGGTGTGCGCGAATCTCGTTGAGGCTCCGGTCCGCGCCGCAAGCTGCGCCGCGATCACGATGTTCCACGTGCTAGAACACCTCGTGGACCCCTTCGTTCATCTGATCGCAGCGCGCGAGCTGCTGCGGCCGGATGGGCGGCTCGTCGTGCAGGTGCCCAACGCCGCGTGCTGGCAATTTCTGCTGCTCGGCGAAAATTGGAGCGGCCTCGATGTGCCCCGGCACCTGATCGATTTCCGCGTGGAAGACCTCGAGATTCTGCTTGCTGCGTGTGGCTTCCAGGTGCTGCGCCGGAAATACTTTTCGCTGCGCGACAACCCGGCCGGTTTGGCGACCAGCCTTGCGCCGTGGCTCGATCCCATGGCGCGGCGGGTGCGTGGCGTAAACGAATCCCCGCGCAGGAAGCTCGTGAAGGATCTGCTGTATTTCGCGCTCGTGGTTGCGGCGGTGCCATTCACCGTGCTCGAAGCCGCGTGCCGGGCGGGTTCCACCATCATGATCGAGGCGCGTAAAAAGCCGTGAAGTGTCTGGCTTTCCCGCGGCGGCCGGTTCGTGCTTCCGGTTCTGCTGTGCGCGTTCAGTTTTCTGGTCTGCGATGGAAACTTCACCTCGAAACATATATGCACCACCCAAAAGCGCTCGCGGCGTGCGGTCTCTTGCTCGCCGTGTGGGCCGCTGCCGCGCAGCATCCGCGCGCCACACACCACCCACCACTCTTTTTCAGCGGCCTCTCCGCTCTGGCATTCACCGCGCGAGCGGTTTCGTTCGGCCCGCGCCCGCCTGGCTCGCCGGCCAGTCACAAGCTCCAGACGTACATCCTCTCGGAGCTCAAGCGGGACGGCTGCCAAGTGATCCAAGATGACTTCACCGCCTCGACGCCCTTGGGGCCGATCGCGATGAAGAACATCGTTGCGCGCTTCCCGGGCGCCTCGGGCCGCATCGTCGCGGTCACGGGCCACTACGACACGAAGTCGATGCCAGGCACGTATTTCGTGGGTGCAAACGATGGCGGCTCTTCAACCGGGTTTCTGCTGGAGCTGGCGCGCGTGCTCGCCCGCCAGCGGCACAGGAACGACATTTACCTGGTCTGGTTCGACGGCGAAGAAGCCTTCGGCCAGTGGTCGGCGGCCGACGGCATCTACGGCAGCCGTCACCTCGCTTCCAAGTGGGCCGACGACGGCACGCTCGCGAAGATCAAGGCGCTCATCAACGTCGATATGATCGGTGACAAGGACCTCGACATCCTTCGGGACTCCAACTCCTCGGACCCGTTGCGGCTGCTGGTCTGGCAAACGGCTGCTGAGCTCGGCTTCGGAAGCCACTTCCTCGACCAGGGCTGGATGGAAGACGACCACACGCCCTTCCTCCTCCTTGGTGTAAACGCGCTCGATCTGATCGACTTCGACTACGGCCCCAACAATGCTTACTGGCACACCGGCCAGGACACGATGGACAAGCTGAGCGCCGACAGCCTGCAGATCGTGGGAACGGTGCTGGTCGAGGTGCTGAAGAAACTGGACTGACCCGGCGTGGCGTCTCGAACTCGCTGGAACGTCCGCTCCTGCTCTTTAACGGGCGCGGTTCGGCATCCAGCAGCGAACCGCGAGCGTATACCAGCGGACATTGTGCTCACCGGGCATCCAGGCCGCCCAGGTACATCAGGCCGTATGAGGCCCACGCGACCGCCGCCGCTGCCGGAATCGTCAGTATCCATGCCCAAACGATATTCGTCGCCACACCCCACCGCACAGCTTTGATGCGCTGGATCAATCCGACACCCGTGATGGCGCCGGTGATGACGTGCGTGGTCGAGACGCCGACGCCCGTGAATGTCGCGAGCAGAATCGAAGTCGCCGCCGCCGACTCGGCACAGAAACCGCCGCGCGGCTTGAGCTTCGTGATCCGCGAGCCCATCGTGTGCACGATGCGCCAGCCACCGCTCAGCGTCCCCAGTGCGATGGCTGCGTGCGCCGAGAGGATCACCCAGATCGGCACTTTAAAAGCCGGCAGAAACCGCGTGGTCACGAGCACGCCAGTAATAATCCCCATCGTCTTTTGCGCGTCGTTAGTGCCGTGCGCGTAGCTGAAGGCCGCGGCGGAGAGCAACTGGAGCTTACGGAAGTAAACGTCCATTCGCTTCGGGCTCGATCGGCGGAACAGCCAGTAAACCACGGTCATGAACACGTAGGCGAGAGCCAGTCCGATCAGCGGCGAGAGAATCATGAACACGAGGGTCTTGATCCAGCCGCTCGGGACGAGCACGCTGAAGCTGTGAGGGAAGCCCTTTACGAACGCCGCCCGCGCCACCGCTGCGCCTGCGTAACCGCCGAACAGGGCGTGCGACGAGCTGGTTGGCAGGCCCAGACACCACGTCACCAGGTCCCAAAAAATCGCGCCGGTCACACCGGCGAGGATTACGTACACCGTCACCGCGCTGAGATCTACCATGCCCTTCCCGACGGTGGTAGCGACCTTCGTGCCGAAGCTGACCGCGGACACGAAATTGAAGAATGCCGCCCAGATGACCGCCTGCAAAGGCGTCAGAACGCGCGTGGCCACAACGGTAGCGATCGAGTTAGCCGCGTCGTGAAAGCCGTTCAGGAAATCGAAGGTCAGCGCAACCGCAATGATGATGGCAACCAGAATCAGCGTCGGTGACATGAGCGAGCGGAGGTGAACACTAGCTGTTTTTTACGACCACGTTCTGCAGCACGTCGGCGACGTCTTCGCAGCGGTCGGTGGTGTCTTCCAGAAATTCGTAGATCTCTTTCTGCTTGATCAGCGCGATCGGGTCTGTCTCCTGCTGGAACAGCTCGGCGACGGCGCGCCGCACCAACTGGTCGGCGTAATCCTCGAGCCGATTGACTTCGATGCAGTGCTCGAGCATGCGCTCGTCCTTATTCAGCGCTTCGAAAGCCCTCTCGAGCGAAAGCGCGCACTCGTGCACCACGTTGCAGAGCTCGACCACGGTGGGCGGGACCGGTTCCAGGCGGTAGGCGACCATGCGGTACGCGGCGTCCTCAATGCCGTCCAGGACGTTATCGAGGTGTGAAGAGAGCGAGTGGATATCTTCAGGATCGAGCGGCGTTATGAAGGTCTGGTTGAGACGGGTAAAAATATCGTGGATGATCTCGTCACCTTCGTGCTCGAGCTGCTGGATCCTTACGGCCGCACGCGCAAGGTGGAGATTGCCGTCCTTCACGGCTTCGAGCAGCAGCCGGGATGCCTCCGAAATCAGGCGTACCTGGCCCAAGAAGGATGTGTAGAACTTTTCCTGGCGTGGCAGTAATCTCATAGATCCTTATCGCGATGCACAAAGTTCACACACGCGGGGGAAGCTCATATCTTCTCACCGGAAGGCGGTCAGGTCAATTATCGCATCTTAAGATCCGGTCACGATCGGCAGCAGGTTCCGGCCCGCTCCATCCCCTCCGCCTTCGAGATCGAGGAACCGGGTGTCGAGCAGCCGGCCCGTCTCGATATGGCCCATCGCGGCGAGAATGCTTTCTTTCAGATGCGGGTACTCTTTCCCGAGGCTCCGAAACAGATCCCGGAGCGAACGGCGCACAGCGCCGGTGCGTTGCGAACATCCGCACGGCACCATCGGAGCGCCGAGCGATTCGATATAGCGGCGCGTAAGATCTTCGGTGACAAACACCAGCGGGCGAATCAGCCGGAATTCCTTGTCGCGCGAGTGAGCCACCGGCGGAAGCGCGCTCAGCTTGCCCGTGAACAGCGCATTGCGCAGCAGCGCTTCGCAGAAATCGTCGGCCGTGTGGCCGAACGCAATCACATTCGCGCCCAGGCCGCGCACGATCTCGTACACCGCGCGCCGCCTGTACCGGCTGCAAAGGTCGCAGCCGTGCTCGGGCTGATCCGCGAGCAGCCGCAGCGACGGCGCGTCGCGATGATAAGTCCAGGCGACTCCCTTCCGCTGCAAATATTCCGCGAGCGGCTCGAGGGGCCGCAGGAATTTTCCCTGCTCGACGGTGAAGGCGCAAACCGAGAACTCCACCGGCGCGCGCTTCTCGAGCAGAAGAAGAACCTCGAGCAGGGTCAGCGAGTCCTTTCCGCCGGAAAGCGCAACCGCAACGCGATCGCCGTTCCGAATCATTTGGAAACGGCCGATTGCCTCGCCGGCCTTACGCAGCAAAGTCTTTTCGAGGTTCACATTTTATTATAGGAGGCGTGCTGTCTCCGGCGCGCATGGCCGCTTTTGAAATCCTGCGTTTGGTGGAGGGCGGCGGTTACGCCTCCGACCTGCTTCGCAGCCGCACCGCTGGCCTCGACCCCCGCGATGCTGGCCTCGCCTCGGAAATCGTGCTCGGCTCGCTGCGCTATCGGGGTCAGCTCGATTACCTCATCCAATTCTTCTCGGGCCGGGATGCCGGAAGCCTGGACGCGGAAGTCCGCATCGCGCTGCGCATGGGCATTTATCAGCGCCGGTATCTGGCGCGTGTGCCCGCGCACGCCGCCGTGGACGAGAGCGTCGAGATCGTAAAGAAGGCCCGCAAGCGCTCTGCCGCGGGATTCGTGAACGCGGTGCTGCGCAAGGTGCATCGGCGTCCTGTCGCTTGGCCCGACCGCGCGACCGAGCTTTCGCACCCGGCCTGGCTACTGGAACGCTGGGACCGGCGCCACGGCGCTGAGGTCACGGATCGGATCGCACACGCGAACCTCTCCCCGCCTGAGACGTACGTGCGCGTGCCAGGCCGGCTGCCGTCCGGCGTGACGCTGGAGGAAGAGCCCCCTGACCGTTTCCCGCTTCCAGCGACTGCGCCGGTGGGCCACTCACGGCCTCGTGTGCGAGTAGCGCAAACCGGGGCGCCTGGCTGCTACCGCGTAGTCGAGGGCAGCCCGGAAGGGCTACGCATCCAGGACATCGGATCGCAGGCCGTTGTGCCGCTGCTCGATCTCTCGCCCGGCCAGATGTTCCTGGATGTCTGCGCGGCGCCGGGCAACAAGACTGCGCAGGCGCTCGAATCGGGCGTGCGCGCCATCGCCTGCGATTTCCGCTGGAGCCGCCTGGCGCCGATGAAAGACCTCGGCTGTCCGCTGGTCGTGCTCGATGGCACTCGGGCGTTACCGTTCGCCGCGCGGTTCGACCGTATTCTGGTCGATGCGCCGTGCTCGGGCACGGGCACGCTCGCGCACAACCCGGAGATCAAGTGGCGGTTGAAGCCGGGCCAGCTTGCCGAATTGCATCGGCAACAGGTGTTGCTCCTGCGGCACGCCTTGGAATGTCTCGCTCCAGGCGGACGCCTGGTCTATTCTACTTGCTCGCTCGAGCGCGAAGAGAACGAAGACGTCGTCGAGGAAGCGGCCCCAAGCGGTATCGCGCGGTTGTGGCGGCGCATTCCGGGCCTCGATGCCGGAGATGGCTTTTTCGCCGCTGTGATAACATCAGAGAAGCTCGTAAATGGTTCAGATTGTTCCATCTATTTTGTCAGCTGACTTTGCCCGCCTGGCCCAAGAAATCCAGCGCGTCGAGCACGGCGGCGCGACCATGCTGCACGTCGATATCATGGACGGGCACTTCGTGCCGAACCTGACTATCGGCCCGCCGGTCGTGCAGTCGATTCGCAAAATCACCAAGGCGAAGCTCGATGTCCACCTCATGATCGCCGACCCGGATAAGTACGCTCCGATCTTCATCGAGGCCGGCGCCGACCAGATCTCAGTGCATCAGGAGGCCTGCCCGCACCTGGATGGGACGCTCCGGGCCATTCAGCAGAAAGGCGTTCCCGCTGGGGTCGTCGTGAACCCCGCCACGCCCATTACAATGTTGGAAGAAGTCTTGGGCTTGGCCGATTACGTGCTCATCATGAGTGTGAACCCTGGTTTTGGGGGCCAGGAGTTCATCCCCAAGTCGGTCGAGAAGGTGCACGCGCTGGCGCGGCGCCGCGCCGAGCTCGGCCTGAAGTTCGCTATTGAGATCGATGGCGGGGTGACGGCGGAAAACCTGGGCGGCATCGTGCGCGCCGGGGCCGATTGGGTCGTGAGTGGCGCGTCGATTTTCCATAGTCCCGATCCGGCGGCGGCCGTCGCTCAGATGCGGGAGATCGCCCGCGACTCGGCGACCGTTCGGGTGTAGGAAAATCATAGGATGTGGAATACGGCCGGGCGGGCTCAATTATTATCCGCGGGTTCTGCGGTGGAGGTTATGAAGAATTATCGAAAGCTCTTATCCTGCGGCGCCGTGCTGCTGCTTACTGGGCTGTTGGGCGCTTGCAATATCCGCGCGAAGAAGTACGAAAATCCGATCACGAAAGATACGCAGCAACCCGACAAGGTGCTGTTCGATAAAGCGATCGGCGATATCGAGCACGGGCGCTATGACGTTGGGCGGTTGACTCTGCAAACCCTCATCAATACCTACGATCAGAGCGAATACATGGCCAAGGCGAAGCTCGCCATCGCCGACAGTTGGTACCGCGAAGGCGGCTCGCACGGTTGGGCGCAGGCCGAGGCCGAATATAAAGACTTCATTCTCTTCTACCCAGCCATGGGGGAAGCGGCCGAGGCCCAGGAAAAAGTCTGCATGATTGAGTACAAGCAGATGGATAAGGCCGACCGCGACAAGACTCACGCAAT
This sequence comes from Bryobacterales bacterium, assembly GCA_963835855.1. GTDB lineage: Bacteria > Acidobacteriota > Terriglobia > Bryobacterales > Bryobacteraceae > CAWIHA01. The sequence continues at coordinate 42,078 of CAWIHA010000007.1, forward strand.
GCACGCCGAGGAAGAGTGCCGGCAGTTGCTGACCCAGTTCCCCAACAGCAAGTTCGCGCCGCAAGGCCAGCAACTCTTGCGAAACATTCAGGAAGTGCTTGCCGACGCTGAATTCCGCGTGGGCGGTTTCTACCACACCAAGGGCGTTTTCTACTCGGCGGCCAACCGGCTGCAAGGCTTGACGGACCACTATCCGCTTTACAGCAGGGCAGACGAGGCGCTCTGGCAGCTTGCCGACTCCTACGCCCATATGGGCAAGCGGTTTCGTGATAAGAGCGCCGCTGCGTATGCGGAAATCGTGCGCAACTATCCCTTGAGCCCCTATGCCCAGGCTGCAAAAAAGAAGCTCATCGAGATGGAGAAGCCCGTGCCGGAGCCCGACCCGGTGGCACTCGCGCGTCAGAAATACGAACTCGATAACCGCGAGAAAATTGGCATGGTGAGCCACTTCTGGGGCATTTTCACGAGCCACCCGGACGTTCGCATGGCCGCCAAGTCCGGCGCGCCTCCGATGGAAGGCTTCCACCCAACCATTCCCGCAA
>CAWIHA010000008.1:0-109891 GCA_963835855.1 Bryobacterales bacterium
GCCCGCCAGCGCTTCACTTCTCGGACGCCCAAGCGCCGTGGCGGCGGCATCACCGCGACCCCCGGGTGTAGTCAGTATCGAGCGCTCGGCGTTCTACACCACAAGATCAGCAAGTACGGCATCGGGCGGCTGGCAGGCGGCGAATCGGATCTGCTGTGCAGCACAACCGGGTCAGCCTAAGATAACATCTCCCTCAGTCACGTGCGCCGCACACTGAGACCCCCGCCGCCAGCATCTCGTCGTACGCGGCCCAGTTCCAATCCGTATTCAATCCCATTTGGCGGAGCGTTTCACTGAATATCGGAGCGTCATAACTGCCGGTAGGGAATTGATAGCCAATGCTCGAGCGGGTGTATCCGCCGGGTATGGTCGTGCAGTTGAATGTAAAGAGGCAGCCGCCGCCCTTCGCCAATTGGGCACAGAGATCGAATTGCTCCCGGGTGCTCACGAACGGGCGCACCTGCGGAAACAGCAGATTGTGCAGCGCCACCGTCGCCAGGAATTCCTGATCCGTGGGGAGGAATGGCGTGGAACGAACCTGAGCTCCCGTCGCGGGCTTCAAGCGTGGAATCCCGAGGATCGCCGCGCCGTCACCGCGCTGTTCGAAGAGGTAACGCTCGTGCCGGATCAACATCGCCCAATCCCTGCGCCAGGGAGCGAGCCCCGTGAGGACGCCGATGCCGACGTCGGGAATACCCGCCGAGAGCATGCGCTCAAACGCGTCCAGGCGGTATTCAAACCGGCTCTTATTTCCTGTGCCCGGATGGAGCGCGCGGTATCGCTCCCGATCGTACGTCTCCTGCCACAGGACGGAAAATGAGAGCCCCGCCTCCCGCAGGCTGCGGTACTCTCTTTCTTCGATGGCGTCGTAACTGAGCCCGACCAGACCTCCGCCCCGGCGTTCCAGCAAATTCCTGACCGCTTCGACATGACGGCACACCACGCCAGGAGGCATCAACGGATCGGTGGCATACACCAATTCCAGGCAGTGGAGGCCCTTCTCGCCGATAAGGAACTCCGCCTCGTGGAGGAGGTCGCTTTCGGACAGGCGAATCCGTTGGACCTCGACTCCCTTATTCCCAGAGCGATAGTTGCAGTACAGGCATCCTTCGCCGCAAACGCTGGTCACGTAAATGGGAACCACCGCCTGTACCGTATTCCGGAATAGCGCCGCCTTGGCAGCCTCGCTCCGCTGCAACAGGATGCGGTCCAGTTCCCCGCCCGCACCGAAGTCTTCAGCCCAAAGGAGACCCTCCAAGCCCGGATCGCCCGGAGCGGCGTGCGCAGCGTAACGGCGGGCCTCATCAGCCTGATACGGCCGGTGAGAAGAGAGAGCATCCCAAAGCTCTTGGTAGCGTTCAGAAAACATAATGCGATGCGATCCCGCGCGCCCTGACTATGTTCCATATTACCGCATGCAGAGCGGTTGGGCGTTCCGGACCCGAAGGCCCGGCCGGAGACTCCGTGCGCAACGAGCAACTGCATCGCTGAAGCGGCAGTCGCGCGGTCATCTGAGTTTGCAGACCGTCACCGGCCAGATGAGCCGGGCACGGACCTCCCTACGGCAGATGAACCAGCGCGCGAGATGGATTATCCCGCGGCAGAATGCGAGTCGCCCCCAGCAAAGCGCCCTCCAAAACTATCTTTCTCAGCTCACGAGCGGTGATTCGAGCCTCAAGTGTTTCTGCCCCCTCTTCTGTGAGCATTGGCAGCTCGGGTCCGTGCGCGAGCGTGAACTCATAGTACTGCCCCTCGTGCACGACGTCACATCGCACCTCGTATAGCAGGTCCACCGTTTCGCGCGCGTCGAGATAGCCCCCGGGGCACTTCATAGCCCCCGGGGCACTTCAGGAACGCTCGCTCAAGTCGATGCCGATGTTGTTCTGAGCAGATGTCCTGAAAGAAGAATTGTACGTGGTACCGTGACTTGCCCTCGCCTGTGAAACCGCAGACGGTCTTCGCGACAGCCTCCGCAGCAAACAAATAGAACATCACAAGCAGCGCCGGCCGCCCCCCGGCGACCTCATCAATCCGATCCGCAAGCCAAATCAACCTCGCAGCCTGGTGAATGACAATCTTCGCCTTGCTCTGGCTCACAGGAATGGCCTCTACCGCGTCCATGAACGGGACTGCGTTCCGGGGATCCTGAAAAGCTTTGCGGAAGAACTCGGCAAAGTTCATTGTGGCGACGTGCAGAGACACCGACCATAGTGCACTGCGCGTCGAATCCTGTCAACAGGATGTTTATGACCTGGGGACAACGGGCGGATCTTCGATCATGGTGGCGTAGAAGTACGGCGGTCACGAAGGTGGGAGCCGATCAGAATCCCAAGTGCGCCGGCTTCCAGCGCGCCTGCTCACGCCTTCTTGTCGGCCGATAACCAGCGCATCACTGGCTCGGCGATGTGCAGGACGTTCAGGAGTCCTCTCCTGGGCGCCTCTTCCTCCTGCTGCACCAGGGCCGAGTCGGCGTTCGTGCACGCATCATAACGGGCGAGCAGGTCCCACTCGTCATAATCAATGGCCCTCGCGTATTGACGAATATAACTGGTGGTGAAAACGCCGCCCGGCAGCATGTCGAATTGCGATTCCTCGATCGCCTGGAGGTAACGGAGGCAGATCTTCGTGGCATCTGCGATTTGACGGAGTGAAATGCCTTTTTGTTCCCGGATGGAAGCCAGGTCCGGCAACGCGGCTGAGATTCGCGAATCGGTGCACATGGTCGACATGAATCTACCACTGCTATGAGATGATCGGCAATTTGGGCCAAGAACTTAGTGTTTTCAGCTTTGAAAGCCGGTGTTTCGACCAGATGCTACTAAATCTGCTCGGTATCCGTACGACTCTTTTGGGCGCCTCGCCAGTCTCTTTTGAGGGCAAGCTCTATCCCTTCCGGGGCGGGTGGCCCGTGGCTTGGTGGGCGATGCCAAAAAGCACCCACACCGTGCCCTTCCGACAACTTCCACGGCCCACGTAGCGCCACGAAGACGGCTCTTCCTTGCCAGTCCTTCGGTCATAGCAGCTCGCCGACCCTCTGAGCAAGGGCGCCGATTTGGACTGGCTTCCGAATGAAGGCGGCGCCTCGCTCAAAAATGTGACGTTGCACAACAGCGGTATCGCACTTGTTGGACATAGACAGCACAGCGAGTCCGGGACGTAATAAACCTCCACGAGCCAGATGGTCTTGCTCATCCTCAGTGCCAAAACTCTTGCGTATGACCCGCGGCCTCGATTATGATTTATTGAGGGAAAAATCTCTTGAGGGTAGTTTGAGGTCGCGCCAGGCGCAATGACCTAGCCGGGCGCTAACAAGGGTTGGAGTTTTTGCAGAGAGGGAGGGGGGTATTTCGCCCAATCGAGGTAAAAACGGTGTCCAGCGTTGACCACCAGAAGAGGGGGGTGAAACGCTTTCGAGACCGGCTTCGGCATTGACGCGCGCCGCGTCCGAGTGGGGAGCGGCGATTTGCATTAAGGGCGCCGGCGGGGGAGTGCGCGGGGCCTGACCAAGAAGGGGGTGGGGCTCGGAGACGAGGAGGGGCCGCTCATGAGAATGTATCCTGACGCAACGGAGCCGGCCCATTCGTAACCTTCGGAGCGCGATGAGCCGAAGGTGGTATTCATTATGAGCAACGTGGAAAGCAAGTGTGAATTTTTTGTATCGAAAGAAAGGAGCTGACGAATGTCAAAAGAAGGCGTGATGCAAGTGGTCGGCCGGATGATCTCCGACGAGAACTTCCGCAAAGCAGTGCATGCGGATGCTGAGAAAGCAATTGCTGAATCGGGTTACCATGTCACGGCTGCAGAGCTTAGCGGGATCAAGAAGCTCAAGCCGGAAGATCTTCAAGTCACTGCCAGAGCGAAAAGGGTCGCTAACGTGGACTCCTTTGATTGTGACGTCAAAAAAGCCACGGTTTAGCTACGACTGAGTTGAGAGCCAAGAGGGTTGCCGGTCTACCTTGCGTCACAATTTGGCCGGCACCCCCCTTGGCTTAGTTTCCTGTCCGGATTGTGGAGGAGGCTGGGCAAGCCTTGGAAGATTGGGCCATAGGTTATAGGCGTCAACGCGCGACGACGGCACTGAAGAACAGCGCGGGGGTTGTCAGAGGACCTCAGCCAATTGCCCGGCAGGTCTTGATGGAGAACCGCCCGCCATACGCATCCCGCATGGCTTTTATTCTCACGAAAGTCTGCAATATTCGCTGTCGGCATTGCATTTCCGAATGCGATACGGCACAGGAAGAAACGTTAGCATGGCCGGTCTTGGAGCGTACGATCCAAGCGGCTGCGGCAACCGGTATCGTGAGGGTGATCTCTTTCACCGGAGGGGAGCCTTTCCTGCGCATGGGCACGCTTGCACCCGCTGTGGCCCTGTGCGCGTCTCTGGGGCTCGAATCGACAGTGACAACCAACGGCTTCTGGGCCGTCAGCGTGGAGACCGCTAAGAAAGTTCTCGGCAGGCTAGCCGGCTTAACACGCCTGGGTCTTAGCACTGATCGTTTCCATCAGGAGTTCATCGATGTTGCGAGGATCCGCAATGCGATCCTTGCCGCACACGAATTGGGAATCCATTGCGCCATACGTGTCAGTTACCTCAATGACCCGGATGCGGAGCTTGAGGGGGTTCGCCAGCAACTGATCGAAGCCGCCGGTCTCTACGAGTTGGAGGGCCAGCCAGTACAGCCGGCGGGGCGCGCCGAGCGAGAAGTGGATGGCAACCTTATCTTTCTTTACGATGCCACCAGAGCGGTCTGCCGGAATATTGATTGCCCTGTGGTCGAGGTTGACGGTGTTGCCACAGCGTGTTGCGGGCTCACCTCTCGCTGGAAAGGCAACCATCCCCTGCGGCTGGGTAGCGTTGAGGAGCACAGCATAGGCGATATGCTCGGCAGGGCGGATCGTGACCCCGTAATCCACGGCCTGAGACTCTGGGGCCCTGTGGGATTGCTTCGCCTCGTTGAGCCCCAGGCTGAACGGGAGGGTGTCTCATTCTCGCCGCCGGCCATGACGGAGATGTGCTCTGTATGCGAATATCTTCTGGCTGACCCGGGCCGTGCCGGGGTGGTAAAACGTGCGCTCCAAGACACGGCCGTTCAGCGCGAGATCGCCCTCGCGCGCCTTGTCGAGCTGGGGGAGCCTTCGATGTTTGCCGCGCTGGAGGGGAATTCCGACGGATCGGTTCGCGGCCCCAAGGCCCGAGCGACATGAACGATCCACGGCCCATCTTGCTCGTATCCGCGCCTCCATCGGATCCCACCCAGCCTTACAGCAGTCTGCCTGTACTCAGCGCGTACATGCGCAGCCGGGGATTTCCCGTAATCCAGAAGGATCTGGGCATCGAACTACTCGATCTCATTCTCACGCGGGAGTGGCTTGGCGAGTGCTCTCGCTCCGCTTCCCGCCTGGCTCAGGAGCTCTCAGCAGCTCCGAGTGACAACCACGAAGGATACCTCCCGCGTTTCGAGGGTCTGGCAGGCTGGGTACCATACATCATTGAACACGTCGAAGAAGCCAAGCGCCTCATGCGTGATCCCGAGGTCTTCTACGACCTGGAGCGTTACCGTTGGGCGAACAGCGTCCTTCAGCTGGCCTGCGATTTGGCAGCGCTCCCTCATCATCCAGCGCTTCTCGCTCCCCACAAGTATGTGAATGGCATCAAGCTGACCTTTGGCGGGCTGCTTGAGGCGACGAAGCAGCGCCCAGACAACCTCTTCTATGAGATCTTCCGGCAAAAAGTCATCCCCGCGCTTCTCGCCCTAGACCCGTTGCTGGTTGGGATCTCGGTGACGTACCACTTCCAGGTGCTTCCGGGGTTTACTCTTGGCAGGCTCCTGAAGAGGGAAGCCCCGGACCTCCACGTCACGATCGGCGGCGCCATCGTGAGCCGAATGGAATCGCACATCCTGTGTAACCCAGGGTTCTTCGAGTTCGCAGACTCCTTCGTAATCGGAGAGGGCGAAACTGCGCTTCGAATGCTGGCCGAGAGCCTGCGGCTGGGCCAAGGGCCTCCAGCGGCTCCAAATCTCGTTTGCAACGTTGGGGGCCGGCCCGCCGTCGCTGGCTTTGGCCATATCGAGCGCACGGAGGATTTCCCGTGCCCGGACTTCGATGGGCTTGAGCTGGAGCGATACCTATCGCCAGAGCCAATCCTGCTCTTGCCCTCGACCCGAGGATGCTACTGGGGAAAGTGCGCATTCTGCGATGTGTCTCATGGTTCCCGCCGCGCGTACCGTCCGGTGCATCCGGACCAGTTGAGCCGGCATGTGACGAGCCTGCACAAGCGATATGGAGCGCGGCGCTTCGTTCTTTGCGATGATGCCGTGCCCCTGCCGAACATGAAGGAAATGGCCCGGCTGGTCAAGAACGACCTCCCCGACGTTACGTGGCAGGGGGAGGCCCGTTTCGAGCAGGCGATGTCGGAGTCGTTCATCGAGCAGCTCCACGCAGGCGGGTGCCGCCATTTGACCTTTGGACTCGAGTCGGCTTCGCAGCGCGTGTTGGAGTTGATGAACAAGAACAATCGCATCGAGAATGACAAGCGGATCTTGCGGCTTTGCGCCGAGAATGGGATCGCAGTAAATGTTCAGACCTTTCTCGGCTTTCCTACGGAAATCCGCGAAGAGGCCCTGAGCACCTGCAAACTGCTGGAAGATTACGAATACGGCATTGCATCATTTGGGTTTGCCATCTTCAGCCTGTACGAGGGCACGCCGGTCTACTGCAACCCAGCGCGCTACGGCGTCACGAACCTCTCGGTGTCGCTCGCCGAATCTTTGCTCGCAAGCTGTGATTTCGAAACCTCGTCGGGGATGACCCGCTGGGAAGTACGTGAGTTCCATGACTCGGCCCTCGCGCGCCTAGGTCCGTTGTACGCTACCCGATGCGATCTTCTGGGCGGCGGAGCGGGCCATACATTGCTGCAGCTTTCGCACTATCCCTACCACCAACTCTATCGCCTGTGGAAGCAAGCCGACGAACCCCGGTGGCGGGACGGCCAGGACATCAGTGGAACTTTGCCGCGTCTGTCCTCCACGGTTCTTCTGTCGCCGGCCTCACCCACGCCGTCCTGTGCTGCCGAAGGAGCGCTGTGCACACGGACCGGGAAGATCTTCAATCTATTACCGGGCGACAGACGGCTTCTGGAACTCTGCGATGGACAGCGCACGGTTGCGGATGTGGCGTCACTGTGGGCCGGCAAGCCGCACGCCAGTTTGGATGACCAAATCCTCGGGACTGCTCGGGCAGTAGCACTCGTTCATAGCTTCCTACGGGAGGGACTGCTCACCTCTCCCTGCGAGGCGGGCTCTTAAACAGGATCTCTCGCTCCGCTGAGAATTGTTCACGCCCCCGCTCACTGAGTAGGTGAGACGAACATCCATGCTCATTCGATACGGCAGTGCGGGTGAGCTTTCTGAGCGGCGGCTCGCGTGTTTTCGCCGGGTCCTCGAGGCGGCTGGGCAAACCGTGTATTACCGCAAGCAACTGGAAACGGCGCGCTTGCTTGAGCCAGCCGCGATCAAGGCGCTCTGCTCGATCGAGAACACGTTAGCGCGGTTGCCCGTGCTCGAGCGCGCTTCTTTCCTCGATCACCCCGAGAGTTTCCGCAACCGGCGGATGCGCTACGCCGAGCCGTGGTCCCATGCGGGCGCTCTGGTGTGGAGCGGATGGCGCAAAACCATCGCGGGCCCAATCGACGTTCTGCGCCGCCTTGCCGTGGAAGTGCTCGAGGGCCGCGCGGCGGTTCCCTCCGTGGCGCGCCGCGTCGTCGTACATACATCTGTGAGCGGAGACGCGCTGAGCGAACCGGATCGCAATCTGCTTTGGGAAGCATTCGGATTGCCGGTTTTTGAGCAACTGCGCGGTTTCGATGGCGAACTACTGGCCTCGGAATGCGAAGCGCACGCGGGCATGCATCTGAGCGCGGATTCCGCGGTCATCGAAACCGCCGTGGCATCCACCAATGCCGGTCTGCTCCTAACGTCGCTTGCCGGCCTGCTGTATCCCATATTGCGCTTGTCCACAGGCTTGAGCGCCGTAGTTGTTCGCGGAATGTGCGACTGCGGCCAGGAGGCTGAGCTGGTAACGTGGGCGGGCGCGCTGCCCGCGCGAAAGCCCATGGCCAGCGTCACCGCCGTTCACTCCACTGCTTGTGCCAGTTGACTTGCACTCCTCCCACGGTCTAACACGGAAATAGTGGCTCTGGAGCTCGCACGTGAACGCTCTCCGATTTCCGGCATATCGCGCAACGTGTTCATCCTCGGCCTGGTGAGTCTGGCGACCGACGCCTCGAGCGAGTTAATTTACCCGCTCATCCCGCTCTTCCTCACCCAGACGCTGGGCGCTCCGATGCCCATTGTCGGCATGATCGAAGGTGTCGCCGAGGCCACGGCCAGCATTCTGAAGGGGGTCTCGGGCTGGCTTTCGGACCGCATCCGCCTGCGGCGCCCGCTGGTGATGTTCGGCTACGGCCTGGCTGCAATCACCAAACCGTTGCTTGCGCTCGCGGCCGGTTGGCCGCTCGTGCTCGCCGCCCGCGTGCTGGATCGCTTCGGAAAAGGCGTCCGCGGGACGCCTCGGGATGCGCTGATCGCCGACTCTTCCGAAGAGCGCCTGCGAGGACGCGCGTTCGGTTTTCATCGCAGCGCAGACCAGACCGGCGCGGTTGTCGGTCCGCTGCTCGCGCTGCCGCTGCTCAGCCTTTTTCACCAGAATTACCGCTGGGTCTTCGTCGCGGCTTTCATCCCCGCGGCAATCGGAGTGGCGATCCTGACTGCTGTTCGCGAGACCGGAACGCGCCGCAAAACCGAAGTGGCGCCGCCGCGCTTCCGCCTGGCCCACTCGAGCCCCGGCTTCCGCCGCTTCCTAGCGGTGATGCTGGTTTTCACCAGCGGAAATTCCTCGGATGTGTTCCTGATCTTACGCGCGCAGCAGCTCGGCCTCAGCACGCGGCATATTGTCCTCCTGTTCGCCGCGTTCAACCTCATTTATGTGCTCTCCGCTTACCCGGCCGGCCTGCTCTCGGATCGCGTCGGCCGCCGGCGCGTGTTGGTCGCAGGTCTGGCCGTGTTCGCGCTGGTGTACTTTGGCTTCGGCCTGGCACGCAGCCCGGTCTGGGTTTGGGTGCTGTACACGATCTATGGACTCTATCAGGGCCTGACAGACGGCACGACGCGCGCTTTCATTGTCGATCTGGTCGAACCCGGGCACCGCGCCACCGCGCTGGGCCTTTACGCGATGACCACGGGGCTGGCCACGTTTGTCGCGAGCGCGGCCGCGGGCATGCTTTGGCAATGGCTCGGCGCGCCGGGCAGCCTTCTTCTACGGCGCCGCACTGGCCGGGCTTGCAGCCATGCTGATGGCGATCCTGGCGCCCGCGCGGGCAAAAATCGCTACGGCGTAGGCGGCCATCCGCTGGATCTGAGGCGTAGCCTTGAGTCCGAAGTGTGCTTCGCTGTCTTCCATTGCGCGAGTTGCGGTGGGGTGAAGCTGTGGAGTATCGGACCGGGAACCAGAAAGGGGGAGGCTATCACGCCTCCCCCGGTACGAGAATCGCTACTGGTTACGTTTCCGCGGGCATCCTATTGGCACTGCCCGTTGGGAAGCACAGCAGACTTGCAAACCGTTACCGTTGCGCTGCATGGAGGAGAGCCCCCGGCGGGATTTGACGCTGTCATCGTATAAGTGGTCGTCTTCCCCAAGCCGTTGATGACCGCGCTTCCACCTGAGACCGGAGCCATCGGCCCTAGGTATGAGACTATGGCCTGTGTGGCGTTCGCCGTGGTCCACGATAGCGTGAAACTGCTGCCATAGGCTATGGTGCTGGGCGTGACGGCCAGCGTGCAGGTGGGCTTGTTCCAGACCTGCACCGGGGCCGAGCCTGATTTGGTCTGGTCCTCTATGCTGGTCGCCTTTACCTCGTACACGTCTACCGGTTGGCCCGGAACGCTCGACGGCGCCGTGTAGAGGCCGCTCTGGGTGATCGTGCCTGCGCCCACAACCGACCACGTCACCGCCGGATTTACCGCGTTTGAAACCGTTGCCGTGAACTGCTGCGTCTGACCAACCAAAAGAGTCGCCGAGGCCGGCGCCACGGTCACACTAATGGGAGGACGAACACAGGGCTGAATCGCGTTGTTCACATTCAATACGCCGTTTTGAACCACTCCATCCACGGCAGGGGTCATAACGGCGTTCGAGAGGATCTGGTTCCGCAGCGCATTGGTACCGAGGGAACCGCAAGCCGAAAGGATCAGCGCCGCCGAACCGGAGACATGCGGAGTCGCCATCGATGTTCCATCCATGGAACCGTACCTATTCTCCCGAAGGGTTGAGAAGATGTTCACTCCGGGTGCGGCAAGAGGCACCGTGTTCGGGCCATAGTTGGAGAAAGAGGCGCGATTGCCGCTACTATCGATGGCAGCCACAGCCACAACGTTTTGGTAATTGGCCGGATAAGACGGAGTTTGATCGTTTTTCGTTCCGTTGTTTCCAGCCGCCGCGACGAATAGAATGTTGTTGTCATAGGCCTTGTTGATTTCGCCTTGGAACGCCTGGGAGAGACAGCCTTGGCAGCCATAGCTGTTGTTCAACACGCGCACGTTTGCTGAAGCGCCGAATGCCGCCTTCGTTTGGATCGCGAACTCGATCGCATTGATGATGTCCGAAGTCGCCCCAAAGCCGGCCGAGTCAAAAGATTTCATCCCCATGATGCTGGTGGCCCAGTTCACGCCAACGACGCCGAATCCGTTGTTGCCCACGGCGCCGATCGTGCCCGAAACGTGCGTGCCGTGGTCGTTATCGTCCATGGGATCGCACGTGAACGTGAGTGCGTTGAAGCCGTGCGTGCCGGCGGGGCAAGTAACCAACGTCCTGCCGATGTTCACGGTGAAGGCGGTTGGAGCGGACCAGATGTTTGTGGCAAGGTCGGGGTGAGTGTAATCGATCCCGGTATCGACTACACCCACGACAACGCCGGCGGAGCCTGTCGAAATGTCCCAGGCCGCAGGCGCGCCAATGACCGGCATTCCCCACAGTTGAATGTAATCGAGATCGTTCGGCGTAGCCGTCGTGTGCAGGATGTAATTCGGTTCGACGTACTCCACATCGGGATTTGCCTTCAGGTGCTGGATTAACGTCGCACTGTCTTTGCTGCGGGAGTGCAGGCGGACTGCGCCAGCACCACCCACGGGCCTGCTCTCGCTGATGTCTTCCTGCGATGCGACACTGAGAACCGAAGCGGTGTTCGCAGTCGCGCGGAATTTCACGAGGACTTCGTTGGGTTGCGCTGCCGCCGTCTGCTGAGCGACGAGAGGAGCGGCAAAAATGAAGATCAGGAGCAATGCGCAGAGGTTCTTGAGCATACAATTATCCTTTTGCGCCAAGCGCGCCGGCCTGGCCTCGAATCCCCATTACAGGTTGAATGTGAGATTGGTTCCGGGAATTCCGTTGCGGCTCCCGGCAGCAAGTCAGTATACATCTATTTGTCGTCTCTCAGGCTCCTCAGTTCCGCCCCAAGAACGCGGCTTCGGATGAGACGTTTACTCGATTCTTGAAAAGCGTCCTTTCCGGAAATACAGCGGTTACGTTCTGAACGCACATGAGGCCGGCCTTGGGTCGATCCCGGTAACCGGCGGGATATGGCTTGAGTGACCGTCATGGTTTATCTTTAAGAGAATGCTGCCAAGCGAAACTGACTGGATCGCCACCGGCCGGGCGGCGATGGAGGCTGAAGTGGAAGCTGTCTCGGCGGCGAAGTGTTCTTCGCTGTCTTCCATTGCGCGAGTTGCGGTGGAGTGAAGCTGTGGGGTATCGGACCGGGAACCAGAAAGGGGGAGGCTGTGAAGCCTCCCCCGGTGCGAGAGTTGTTAGAGGTTACGCTTCAGCAATTCTAGGGGCAGTACCCGCTAGGAAGAAGAGGATACGGGCAAACGTTTAGCGTTGCTGAGCAGTTCGCACTGCCGCCGGAATTGGAAGCCGTCATGGTGTATGTGGTCGTGGCTTGGGCGTTGCTGATGCCTTTGCTGCCGCCCGAAACCGGCGACACGGACCCAATGCCATTGTTGATGCTGGCAGTGGTGGCGTTTGTAGTGCTCCACGTCAAGGTCGCACTGCCACCTTTACTCACCAAGCTCGGGCTAACGGTTAGTGAGCAAGTAGGAGGAGGTGGTGGTGGAGGGGGTATCAGGGTTACCGTGGCCGTTCCGCACAGGCTGGAGTTGGATGAGAGGCAGGCCTTCAACGTAACCGTCTGCTGCGTAGTGATGCTCGACGGCGCATAATAGGTGACCTGCTGGCCCAATGGCACATTCCATTGCAGCGTTCCGACCGAAGGACTGAGTGTCCAGCTTCCCACCGCCGAATTGCCCCCGCCCGGTACGGTAACGGTGAAAGTTTGCGACCCACTTGGGGACAGACTAGCAGAGGACGGCGAGATAACCGGTGGGGCCATCAGGGTTACCGTGGCCGTGCCGCAACTGGACGGGACGACTGCGCTACAGGCGGTTACCGTGACCGTCTGCTGTGTGGTGATGCTGGCCGGCGCAGTGTAGAGGCCGCTCTGGTTGATCGCGCCTCCCGAAGCCGACCACGTCACCGCCGTATTCACCGCGCCTGAAACCGAGGCCGTGAACTGCTGCGTTTGGCCGGCCACGAGACTCGCCGAGGCCGGAGACACGCTCACCGATACCGGCGAAACGGTTACCGTCGCTTGGCATGATCCGGACGCGGCCGGGTTCGCCGCGGTCATCGTGTAGGTGGTCGTCGCCGTAAAGTTGGTCAGAGTCAGGCTTCCACTGGAAACCGGAGTCACCGCCCCGACGCCGTTTGAGATCCCGGCCGAGGTGGCATTTGTCGTGGTCCACGATAGCGTGGAGTTGCCGCCATAGTTTGTGGTGGTGGGCGTTGCGGTCAGCGTGCATGTGGGCTGATTCCAGACCGTCACCATGGCCGTGGCTTGCTTGCTACTGTCCGTTGCCAGCGTTGCCGCCACGACTACGCTAGTTGAAGCCGTGGAGATGCTCTGCGGAGCGAAGTAGAATGCTCCTACCCCGCTCGGTGAAATCCAGAGCGATCCCACTCCCGTCGGGTCCACCGACCAGTTCACATTTACATAGCCGCCGCTGGGGGACGTAGCCGTGAGCTGTACGGATCCGCCGATCTTCACACTTGCCGTTTTGGGCGTGATAATCACCGCCGGGGACACGGGGTGCCAGTTATTTACAAGGTTGTTTACGTTCACCGTGCCCAGACCGGTAGCGAAATCCCAGCCGGGCGTCGCGGCATATGCCGGAGCGTAAGAAGAAGTCGAGGTGGACAGCACGCCGTAGGCGCCGGAAGGCATATAACAATTGGGGGCAGTAATACCACCCCAATTACCACAGGGCACGGCATTGTCGCCTAGCGTGATGTCATAGAAGATGCAGGAAGCGCTGGTGCCATTGCCTAGCGTGGAATTGCAGGCAGTGTTACCACCGGATCCGTACTCCTGCGAGGCGAGGCTGTAATAGGCTGGGTTGGGATTGCCTTGCGGAGCACCCTGCTTCTGGTTCACAAGCGCTTGGAAGCCAGCCCAGATGGGGGCAGCGAATGAAGTACCGCCGGCGCCCCACCATCCGCTTACGAGGTTAGTCCATCCACTTGGAAGGCCAGTGCAAGAAGCAAGATCGGATGCGCAGATAACGTAAGAATGTAGCCACCCGCCACCACCGGCGAACAGGGGAACGTCGGGCAGGTCGCGCACCCCGTCGCTCGGGTTACCCAAGACCGACTGCCAGGAAGGCTTGGGCCATCCTTGGCAAGTTCCGCCGCCATAAAGTCCTGGGTAATCTGGCGTCCCAGTGGCACAGGTACTTGGACCTCCACCTCCGGCGGTGAGATCCACAAAGTGTTCAAACTGGTCGCCGAGCGAGCTGTTGCAAAATCCAGTTGGTCCATATATCGTCGGGAGGTAGCCGTCGAATGTCGCAAGCAGTTGACTGGCGCATGTGTCGTTCCATGGAATCTCCGGAACGTAGGATAGTGCTGAGCCATACGTGGGCGAATTGGTCGAGCTCCAATACGTGCTAGTCGTGTGGGCGTAAGTGTCACCGAAATCCGTTCCTCCTACGGCTACATTGTATGGAGTCGAAGCCATACCGCTGACATTAATTCCGGCCAAGTCATAATACGGCGGCCAGCCATATTCCGACTCAGCAGTGGCTCGCATGCTGCCGCCCCGGTGTCGCCCGCCGAGACAAAAACCGAGACGCCCTCGGTCACGGCCTGCTGATACGCCAAATAATACGACAAGTTGGCCGCTGCCCCAACTATCCCTTCACAGTCGCCCCAACTGTTGCTTACGATTGCCGGGGGAGTACCACTGGCGTTGATAAGATTCTGGAGTGCGATCAAACCGCCCCATGTTACCGAAGAATCTGCACATGCGGCCACTTCAATCGCCGCACTCGGCGCTGCGGCGCTGGCCCATTCTGCATCCACCGTTGCCTCGTCCCGGGGTCCTGGTTCTCCGTACCCGCCCACGGGGCCGGGGTCGGTGCAGTTACTGCCACCGGGTGGTGCTGGGTGAATCAGCGCGAAAGTACCGGAGTAGCCGGAGAGGCCGAAGGTGCTTCGGAACGTCGTCCAATCTGTGGAGGGGGAGGACCAAGTGCTTCGGGGAACGTAGTAGGGGTCGCTGTCTTCAATCACAACAATGGTCTGACCCTGCCCGGAAATGCCGGCGGCGAAAAGCGGATTCAGATTGTAAATCGTCGCCAGGTCCGCAGGCACAACCAGTTCGTACTGTTGTGGGCCGATGTTAGCGGTGTAATTGGGCCGTAGCTTGAGTTGCGGGTGCGGCCCGAAGTTGTGCAAGGAGACGATGCCAACGACAGCCGGAGCGAGCGCGGCCGGAACCTGCGGATCGCTCATGTTAGCAATGTGCTTCACACCGTTTACGTTCAGGTTGTGAATTTCGGTCCGGAAGGCCTGGCGCACCTGGCCCGCGGTGCCCGAGAAGTCGATCGATCTCGGATAGATCGTGCCAACTATAAAGCCCTGTGCTTGCAGCCAACCGGTGATGGTTTGAATGTCCTCCGATGCCACGCCGAACTGCTTCTTAAACTGCTCCGGCGTGAGCCACTGGTGGAAGCTCGGCGAGCCGGGCGAGTGCAACTGATCAATAAACTGCTCGAGCTGCCGTTCGTTGGCGTCCGGCAACCGCAATTGAAGCTGCATATGTTCCAGCATTAGGGAATCGGCCACGATGCCCCGATCGTTGGCCGCATTCGCTTCGGGGCGCGTATTGCCCCCGAGCGTTACCCGCTGGCTGTTGTCAATGGCTTGTGTGATCTGGCCACTGACGGGCGACAATTGCAGTGCTGTGCTGTTCGCACCCTGCGCTTGGCTGAAGGCAAGCGGGCTTGCACACAAAAGTGCTCCTAAAAACTTGAACGTTCGCATTGCACATGTCCTCCTGAAGATATGTGGTTGGAACGACGGCTGCACGGCTGGCTCAGCGGTCCAGCTTCCGTGGCCGCAAACTCGGACGTTAGGCGGGTCCTGGTGCAAGATGACTCATCAATTTGACTCGCGGGGTGCACCACCCCGCGAACCCACAAAACAGGTTTCCTTTTTCGATTTTGACCGGGATTTCCCCGATCCGCCCCATCATACATCGGAACGGTACCCTGTAAAGAGTCCCACCCTCAAATGCGGCTGGGGATGTGCCTAGAGGGTGTCTGGACGCTGGAATCGCCGCAATGCCATGGATTTAATAGCGTACAATCAATAACCTGGCTCAGGTGCTCAATCCAACCCCTCACAAGAGTTTTCCCGCAGCCCGTTAAATGCAGACCTCCGATGAGACATTCAGTTGCGCTTACGAAGCACTCTTCCCGGATGACGCAGCGCCGTCTAGATCCCGCGGATCGCCATCGATAACTGCCGGGCTATGGCTTGAGTGACCGTCATGGTTTATCTTTAGAGGATGCTGTCAAGCGAAACTGACTGGATCGCCACCGGCCGCACGGCGATGGAGGCGGAAGCAGAGGCGATCTCGACCGCTGCACGCCGCTTGGACGAGCGGTTCACGCGCGCCGTCAAGCTGATCCGAAACCACTCCGGGAAAATCGTCGTGACCGGCATCGGGAAATCGGGCCGGGTCGCGCAGAAAATCGTGGCGACATTTTCGAGCACCGGCACGCCGGCCGTGTTTCTGCACCCGGCTGAAGCGGTGCATGGCGACCTCGGCGTCTACCATCCCGAGGACCCGACGCTCATGATATCGAAGAGCGGCACCACCACCGAGCTGCTCCGTCTGGTGCGTGTGCTGCGCGACTTCCGCTCCCCGCTCATCGGCATCATTGGCAATCCCTGCTCGCAGCTTGCTCAGGAAATGGATGTGCTGCTCGATGCGTCGGTGCGCGCCGAGGCCGACGCCCATAACCTGGCGCCCACCGCGAGCACAGCGGTCGCGCTGGCGATCGGCGACGCGCTGGCGATCGCGGTCATGCAGGCCCGCAGCTTTACACCGGAGGACTTTGCGGTGTTCCACCCGGCCGGTCAGCTCGGCCGCAACCTGGCCCTCACCGTGGGCGAGGTGATGCACTCGGGCGACCAGGTGGCGTGGGCGCGGCCGGAAGATCCGCTCCAGCAGGTCGTGATTCGAATGACCCGATGCCCGTTAGGGGCCGCCTGCGTCACCGATCCCACGGGCGCGCTGGCCGGAATCATCACGGATGGCGATCTTCGCCGCGCCCTACAGGCCTACGACGACATACGGGCCTTGTGCGCGGGCGACGTGATGAACTCGCGTCCCACCACGATCGGGCCCGATGCGCGCTTGCACACCGCGCTGCGGCTCATGGAAGATCGCCCTTCGCAGATCTATGTTTTGCCGGTAGTCGATCCGGCGGACGGCCGGTGCATCGGCCTACTCCGGTTGCACGACGTATACCACGCCCGCTCGGTGTAGGGGCTGCTCGAAAACTCCCTTTCGTTGCGCTTGCCCTTCCGGAGACGGCGCGTAACCCTTTCCGGTCTCGAAGACATTCGGCCTGTGGCCGCAGGCACGTGCCGCGCGGTTAGTGCCGAGTGCGGCTCGGTCAATGCTTGAAATCACGCGCGGCTCGTAATGGGCTTCGAGTGATCTCACATATACTGGTTCCTAGAAAGGGGACTTCCGAGGATGGCATTCCAACCGGCCTCTTTGCGCTGGCTGGCGCTGCCAGCGCTGGCATCTCTGTCGTTGTGTTTGTGGCCATCCACCCCGCCGGGCCAGGTCAAAGCCGAGACCGGTGAAACAATTTACCAGCAGCGATGCGCTGGCTGCCACGGTGCTGACGGTTCCGGCAGTACGTCGATAGGCAGGGTGTTCAAGCTGCGCGACCTGCGCTCGGAAGGAGTGCAGAAAATGACCGACGTGCAGTTATCCGAAATTATTGCTCGGGGACGCGGCAGGATGCCCGCCTTCGAAAACAGCCTCGGCCGCGACCGCATCCACGCCGTCGTGGCCTACCTGCGCGGGCTCGCGAAGAAGAAGTAGGGCGGACAGCGGCCGTCAATCCCGGCGGTATTCCATGACTCCGAGGCTGACATCGTCATTCTGTGGCGCGCCGCCAGTGAACTGCTGAAGCGAGCCGAGCAGCACGGCGTGAAGTTCCTGGCATCCCGCGCCTGCGTGCTGCAACGCCTCCTCGCGCAGCCGCTTGAGGCCGAAGAATTCCCCGGCGCCATTGCGCGCCTCGGTGACCCCGTCGGTGTAGAGAACGATCTGATCGCGCGGCTCGAGCTGGGTCTCCGCGGCGGGGTAAGTCGTCTCGTGGAACATTCCAATTGGCAGTCCACCGGCGGGCAGCGTCTCGAGACGGCCGCAGGCGCGGACCACAAGCGGCGGTAAGTGGCCGGCATTGACCCATCGTACCAGCCCCTTCTGCTCAACCATAGCGTAGAACAGCGTGACGTATTGCTCCCCTTCTGTCCGCTCGTTCAGATAGCGGTTGACCCGATACATCGTCTCTTCGATCGAAAGCCGCGTGTAAGGCGCCGCCAGGAACATCCCTTGGAGCAGCGCGGCGAGGATGGCGGCGCCCACGCCTTTGCCCGAGACATCCGCCATCACCGTGGACCAGCAGGAGGGGTTCACCTGCCGGAAATCCATATAGTCGCCCCCGACTTGAAGCGAGGGAATGCTCGTAGCGGCGGCGCGGAACCAGCCGGTTGAGGGCAGCATGCGCGGCAGCAGGCTCTCCTGGATCTGGCGGGCGATGCGAAGCTCCTCGTCCATGTGCTGCCGCGCCCATTGCTCCTCCAGCAGACGCGCGTTTTCGAGCACGGTGGAGGCTTCCAGAGCCAGCGTCGTCAGCAACTCACGGCTGCCAGCGGCCAAGTCGGCCGGCCTCAGGCGCGAGTCCATGTAGAGCAGCCCGACAGTGTCCTCGGAGGGAGAGAGTGCAGTGGTCTCGGCCACCGAGCCAGCGCGGACATGCACCAACGGTACGCACACCACCGAGCGCAGCTCGAGGTCGGCCACGCTGCGCTCGGCTCCGCCCGCGGCGGCGCCAGCCGGGTCGAAGTTCATGGAGAGGAAATCCTGGCGTTGTTTCAGCGCGCGCATCAGCAGGTGAGTTGGGACGCGAAAGTCTCCGGGGGCAAGCGGGCCGGTGTGGGAACGCGCAACGCGGATCTCCAGATCGTCACCCTTCCGCAGCAGCAGGAACCCTCGCTCGCAACCGGTCACGGCCAGGGCCGCCTCGATCACCGCCGAGAGCACTTCATCGGTCGATAGCGAAGTTTGGAGTGCGCGCGCAACTTCGAGCGTGGCGCGAAGCTTCGCGAGATTCGTGCCGGCCAGGACGGCGCGATCAGCAGGCGCTTCAGCCCCAGCGGAAGGCTCGCTGAGCTTGAAAACGAGGTGATAAGAATCGGCAAAGCCGAAGTCAATCTGGTCCGCGTCATCGAGAGGCTGCCGTTTCACCCGCTTGCCGTTCACGAATACGCCATAGCTGCTTTCGAGGTCCTCGATAACGTACCGGCCATCCTCAACCATGAGCTGGGCGTGGTGGCGGGAAGCGCGGCCGTCGCGCAACACCAGCTCGTTGTCGCCGTGGCGGCCGATGCGGAACGGCAGGCGCTCCACGGGAATGCGGATCTCGTTCCCCGAAGGGTTGGTGACGAGCAGGAAGGCCGCAGGCGGCTCCAGTGAGCCCATTCAGCTCCCCTTGGGAGGCTGGCGGTCTTTGGCCGGCGCGGCGGGCGGCGCCGCGGCTGCCGCCTGCTCCATCTCGCTAGCCCGGAGCGCCTGGCAGTGCGAGCAGTAGCCTCCGATCTCCGTGCGGGCGATCAGAATCTGGAAGCCGAAGTGGGCTTCGATCTGCCGGCGCAACCGCTGTAGCGGCTCGCCGTAGAATTCCTCCACTTTGCCGCAGCGCAGACACACCACGTGCGCGTGCTCCTGCTTCATCCGTGTTTCGTAGTAGTGCTGGTCGCCCTCGTAATGCATCAGATCGAGCTCATCGACGAGCTGGCCCTGCTTCAGCATCTTCAGCGTGCGGTATACCGTCACGCGATTGATTTTCGGGTCTCGCTGCTTGGCGAGCTGGTAGAGTTGTTCGGCGTCGAGGTGCTCCCCGGACTTATCGATCAGTTCGAGCAGGATTCGCCGCTGGCGCGTGAGGCGGATGCCCCGCTTCTTCAGTGAGCCTTGTATCCCTTCGCCTGCCATGACCGGCCTTGCTGTTGCCACGATAACACGGGGGGTAGCTGGTTGCTACCATCAAGCCGCCCCTGCATGTTCCGCAAGGTATTGGTTTCGAACCGTTCCTTCAGCCCCGCTCGTTCAGCCCTAACCTCTCCAGCAGCGCCCCCAGGTTCGGGTCCCGGCCCATGAAATCCCGGAACAGCGCGCCCGGCTCTTCGCTGTCGCCTTTAGCGAGAATTTTGTCGCGGAAGTCCCGGCCCACTTCGGAATCGAAGATTCCGCGCTCTAAAAAACGGGTGAATGCATCCGCATCGAGCACTTCCGCCCACTTGTAGGAATAGTATCCGGCGCCGTAGCCCACCGAGTCGCCGAACAGGTGCGTGAAACTTGCGATCATCGCGTAATCCGGCGGCAGCTTGGTCGGTGTGAAGTCCTGAAGCACGGCGCGTGCGTACTCGATCGCGTCGCCGTCACGATCCGGCCAGTATGTGGTGTGCAACAGCAGGTCCAGGATGCTGAAGCCGAGCTGCCGCATCTGCGCGTTCGCGGCACGGAACGTCCGGGCGCGCTTCATCTTCTGATACAGTTCCTCAGGGATCGTCGCGCCTGTTTCGTAGTGCCGTGCGAACAGGTCGAGCGCCTCGCGCTCCCAGCACCAATTCTCCATGATCTGCGATGGCAGCTCGACGAAATCCCACGGCACGCTCGTCCCCGCCAACGTCCGCACCTCGACCTTACTCAGCGAATGGTGCAGCAGGTGGCCGAACTCGTGGAAAATAGTCTCCACTTCGCGGTGTGCCAGCAACGCCGGCTTCGCGGCCGAGGGCGGCGTCAGGTTCCCGCAGATCGTCCCAACGTGCGGCTCGAAGCCATCGCGCAACGGCCCCCCGGTAATGAATGCATCCATCCACGCGCCGCCGCGCTTGTTCTCGCGCGGGTACCAGTCCGCATAAAAGGCGGCGAGGAGCGTGCCATCCGCGTCGCGGATCGAATAATGCTTCACCTCCGGATCCCAGAGCGGCACGCCGGCTTCTTCTTCCACGCGAATGCCGTACAGCCGCTTGGTGATCTCGAACATGCCCGCCGCCACTCGCTCCAGCGGAAAATAGGGACGCAGCGCCTCCTCGTCGAACTCGTACAGCGCAGCCCGCTGCTTCTCGGCATAATATGCAACGTCCCAAGGCTCCAGCTCCGGGGCTTCGCGCCCCTCCAGCCCGCGCCGGAACGCGAGCAGCTCCTCGTTCTCCTCGCGGAACCGCACCTCGGTCCGGCGCTTCAGATCGGCCAGGAATTCGAGCGCATGCGCTCCGGTCGCCGCCATCCGGTCCGCGAGTATGAAATCCGCGAAGTTCGCGTAGCCGAGCAGTTCCGCTTTCTCCCGGCGCAGTTCGAGAATGCTGCGAATCAGCGGCCGGTTATCGAGTTCAGCGGCCGTCGCGCGGGTCATGAAGTTGCGGTAGAAATGCTCGCGGATGCCCGCGTGATCCAGGTACATCAGGACCGGCGTGTAACTAGGCGCTTGGAGCGTGAACCGCCAGCCCTCCACCCCCTTCCGCGCCGCGCTTTCCCGCGCAGCCGTGAGCGCCGCCGGCGGCAGGCCGGCAAGCTGCCGCTCATCGGTGGTGACGAACTCAAAGGCGTTGGTCGAATCCAGCACGTTCTCGGAAAACCGTGTCGTCACTCTCGCGAGCTCGACATCGATTTCCTCGAGCCGCGTCTTTCCCGTCCGATCCAGTTCGGCTCCATGCCGCCGGAAATCGTCGAGCGTTTTTCGCAAAAAACGCCGGCGTGCGCCCGCCAGCGCCTGTGCTTCGGAGGTGTCGGCGTACCTCTGTAGGGTCTTCCATGCCCCTGCATTTAAGGGAATGCCGGAGTGAAATGCGCTCACATCCGGCTCCACTGTGTTGTGCGCGTCTCGGAATTCCGGGTACGTCGCCACCGACTCCAGGTGCTTGACCACCGACATCGCGCGATCGAGGGGCTCCGCCAATTCGTCGAGCGCCGCCATCGTGTTCTCGAACGTCAGCGGCGCCGGACGCTGCGCCAGCGCATCGAGGCGCGCCTGCGCTTCGGCGAGCAGTTCACCGATGGCAGGCCGTACGTGCTCAGCCCGGATTCGGTCGAACGGGATCAGAAAGCCTATGTGGAATAAGGGGTTATCATCGCGGGCAGCGGTGGCCATGTCTCTCTTAGGATACGATGGGTGGCCGTTGTTTTGCCTCGGTGATGTGCGGCCGGTCGCCGCAGCCGCATGGCGCGCGGTCAGCGCTCTTCAGCATCGGATGCGTGACCGTTTCGGGATTCCGGTGACCGCGCCTGTCCGGCGAAGGCGGCTTGCCGCGCGGTCAGCGCTGTGATTGAGGACCCTACATCTTCAGTGTACTTTACGGGAGGCACTTGCATGTTAGCCGAATTGCAGCCCAACCGCTGTGAATCAGCCTGAACCAACCTAATTGCAACTCAATGGATATTACGCACTTCTTGCGGATTCCCGCGCGTGAGCCGCTGGGCTAGAACTCCTAAACTGCTCTGCCCCCTGGCAGAAGCCGCCACACCGGTTACCTTACGGTCGCGGCTCAGGGCAATCCACCTGAACCGCGCACGTCAGCAAGCGGTCGTGCAACACTTTCGCCGGGAGGCTGCTAACCCTTCTTACCGCTCTCGGCCCGCTTCGCAGCCCGCCGCCAATGCTCCTCGAACAAGCCTTTCATGGCCTCGCCGAGCCCGGCGTGGTCAAATACCACCGCAGTCCACGTGGGCTTTGTAATCACAGGGTCAAGCAGCGCGATCATGCCGTGGCGGCAGTCAAACAAGGCCAGCTTCATCGGAAGCGAAGTTGCAAGACGGATTTCAACTCCGGCTTCGTCATATTCTTCCAGCCGTTGCCGGTGCCTCTTATCGAGCGTGCCGGCCTGGAGCAGGAGGCAGCAGCGGACGCCACGCCTGCGGGCCTGCTTCACGAGTTGCTCATCGAGCGGGTCCACGGCGTAAGGCGGCCGCGAAAACTCCAGGTATTCCGACTGCACTTCCGCCAGCATCCGCCGGTAGTGCGCGGCGGTCTGCGAAGGCTCGCTGACGATGCGCAAGTATTCCAGTGTGCCGCGCCCGCCCTGCCCCTCGGAAAACTGGCTGTTCAGGTCTTCAACCAACGCCATTGCCGAGTGCGTCTGTTCGGCGAGCTCTTGATCGAGGACCTTCCGCTTCTGTCCCAGGTAGGCGGGGATGGCCAGGCCAGGCTCAACGGCCGAGAACAACTTCGTCTTTTCCTGGACCACGTGTGCGAACCCTTTTTCGACGAGGCAATCCAGCACTTCGTAGATTTTCTGCCTCGGCACGTGAGCGCGGGCGGCCAGCTCCAGCGCCTTGAAGCGCGGGTGGCCAACGAGCACGAGATACGAGCGCGCCTCATAGGCGTTCAAGCCCATCTGCTGCAAGCGCCGCCAAAACCGTTGGAACGTAGTCTCGGGCATTTCAGTCGCTCCTCGCCCTCTCCTCCCGGGGTTCCCGGGATGTCACGCCCACGAAACATCCAGTGAGACACAAGATAGCAAAAGATGAGCCATCCGGGTGGGCCGCCATCCATGGGCCGCGGGTTACGGCGAGAGCCTTTTTGTTGCCATCTCTTGGCCCCGGGAGAACGTCTGCTAGAATTGCTAGTAGACGGGATGCGAATCGATGAGAAAACTCAGTGGGGAATTCCCCTCCAAGCTGGGAGGACTGCACCGCACGAGCGCGTTCTCCGAAGAGCGAATTGGCGCGCGGAGCGTCAAGGACGAGTTAAGAGCTAACCTCATCTGCAAACTACAGAAGGGCGAAGCGCTGTTCCCTGGCATCTTGGGATTCGACGATACCGTCGTCCCGCAAATGGTGAACGCGATCCTGGCACGGCACAATTTCGTCCTGCTGGGTTTGCGCGGTCAGGCCAAAACACGGCTGATCCGCCTGCTCACAACCCTGCTCGACGACGCGATTCCCTATGTCGCCGGCTGCGAAATTCACGACAACCCGTACCGGCCGATCTGCCGCCAGTGCCGCGACCTGATCGAGGAGCTAGGCGACGAGACGCCCGTCGCCTATCTCACGCCTCAGGACCGTTACGTCGAGAAGCTGGCGACACCGGACGTGACGATCGCCGATATGATCGGCGACATCGACCCGATCAAGGCGGCGCGGCGCGGCCAGGATATCTCGGATGAGCTGACGGTGCATTACGGCCTGTTGCCGCGCGCAAATCGGGGCATCTTCGCCATGAATGAGCTGCCGGACCTGGCGGGAAAGATCCAGGTCGGCCTATTCAACATCATGCAAGAGGGCGACGTACAGATCAAAGGCTACCCGGTGCGGCTGCCTCTCGATCTGCTGCTGGTGTTCACCGCCAACCCGGAAGACTACACCGCGCGTGGAAAGATCATCACTCCGCTCAAGGACCGCATCGGCAGCGAGATCCGGACCCATTACCCGAGCACTACCGACCAGGGGATAGCCATTACGCGGCAAGAAGCCTGGACCGGCCGGCCCTCGCCCATACGGGTGGAGACTCCGGATTACATCCGCGAAGTGGTCGAGCAACTGGCGTTCCTGGCGCGCGAAGACAAGCGTATCGATAAACGGTCGGGTGTATCGCAGCGGCTGCCCATCTCGGTGCTGGAAAACGTGGTCTCGAATGCCGAGCGGCGCGCGCTGCTGGCGCGTGAGCCCGTCGCGGTGCCGCGCATCCTCGACATTTACGCCGCGTTGCCTGCGATCACCGGCAAGCTGGAGCTCGAGTACGAAGGCGAGTTGAAGGGCGCCGACGCGGTGGCGCGCGAGCTGATCCGTGCGGCGGTCGGAAAGGTCTACACGCAGTTCTTCGATGCCGAGAATGTATCGCAGATCGTGCAGTGGTTCGACCTGGGCGGTTCGCTCAAGCTGGATGAGTTTGCTGATTCGGCCGCCATGGTGCAGGAACTCAGCGCCATTCAGGGATTGATGGAGAAGCTTAGGGTCCTGGGAGTGGGGCCAAAAGATCCGGCTGCGTTGCGGGCCTCGGCCGCAGAGTTCATCCTGGAAGGGCTCTACGCGCACCGCCGCATCAACCGCAGCGAGGAGCGCGGCTTCGTGGCCGAGGAACGGAAGCGCGAGCCGCACATGGGAGAGGGAGAGGCCCGGCGTTCAGCCGGCTACCGGCGGCAATTTAACTGAGGGAAGTGGGTCGTGGATAGTGGGGAATCGGGAGTGGAAGCTGCCCCCAGATCCTACGCCCCACAACCCGTGGAAGGCGCACTTGCACTGGGTTAAGTACTCACGCTATAGCGGCGAGGACTTCGGCATCGGCGCCGAGGACCTGCTCGAAGCGCTCGCCGATTTCTTCCTCGAGAGCGGCTTCCAACCCCGCTACATGGAATTCAGCGAATTCAACCAGCACACGCTCGAAGACCTGAAGAAAGCCCTCCAGCGCGCGCTCGAAGAAGGCATGTTGTTCGACAACGGCCAGCTCGAGCGCATGATGCAGCAACTGCACAACCTGTCTCCCGAGCAGCTCGATCAACTCCTCGACCGCCTGGCGCAAAAGCTCGTGGACGAGGGCTATCTGAACGTCGAAGAGCGGCCGGAGCCAACCGAGGGCTCGCAGCCAGGCATCGGGAACGCCGAGCGCAACATCCAGGTCGAGATTACCGATAAATCGCTCGACTTCCTTGGTTTCAGGGCGCTCAAGGACCTGCTCGCTTCCCTGGGCAAGTCCAGCTTCGGCGCACACGACATGCGCGACCTGGCCACCGGAGTCGAGTCGAGCGGCGCTTCGAAGCCTTACGAATTCGGCGACACGCTGAACCTGGATGTCGGCGAGACGCTGTTCTCTGCCATGCGGCGCTAAGGCCCGCAGCTGCCGA
Source organism: Bryobacterales bacterium (assembly GCA_963835855.1). Taxonomy (GTDB): domain Bacteria; phylum Acidobacteriota; class Terriglobia; order Bryobacterales; family Bryobacteraceae; genus CAWIHA01. The sequence continues at coordinate 25,543 of CAWIHA010000008.1, forward strand.
TCGAGCTCGAGTACCGCGACCTGCAAGGTGCACCAGTCGGAATATCAGAGCTGTTGCGCCACCGTGCTGATGCTCGATTGCAGCCACAGCATGATCCTTTACGGCGAGGACCGCTTCACGCCGGCGAAGAAAGTGGCGCTCGCGCTGGCGCACCTCATCCGCACGCAGTACCCCGGCGACAGCCTGCGCTGCGTTCTTTTCCACGATCGTGCGGAAGAGGTGCGGCTTTCCATGCTGGCGCGCGTTCAGGTGGGGCCGTATTACACGAACACGCGCGATGGGTTGATCCTGGCCCAGAGGCTGCTGTCGCAGGAAAAGAAGGACATGAAGCAGATCATCATGATCACGGACGGCAAGCCTTCCGCCCTCACGCTCGAGGACGGAAGGATGTACCGGAACGCCTTCGGCCTCGATCCGCTCGTGATCAGCCGCACACTCGAGGAAGTGAGCCGCTCGAAGCGCCAGGGCATCCTCATCAACACCTTCATGCTGGCGAGCGACTACGGCCTGGTCAACTTCGTACAGAAAGTCACCGAGCTCTGCCGCGGCAAGGCCTACTTCACAACGCCCTTCACTCTGGGCCAGTATCTGCTGGTGGACTATATGAACCGCAAAACGCGGACCATTCATTAGCCCTGGGCCAGCACCGGGCATTGGAAACGCGGAATTCGAACGATTTCCAGCGAAGAGGCTTGCCGCGGGCGCCAACACAAAGGACTGCGGGTGGGATGTGGCGGCCGGCACAGTAACAGTATATGCTAGGTTTCCGGCCAACCACGCACGAATGGCTGCTATTGCTCGACTTCGACCAAGCGTGTTAGAGATCTACCAAGAGCCCCTTACCGCCCCGCCCAGAATTGCGTCACCAGCCAGTAGACCACCGGCAATGTGAATAGCGTGCTATCGACGCGGTCTAGCCAGCCGCCGTGGCCGGGGAGCATCGTGCCGCTATCCTTCACGCCCGCGCCGCGCTTCAACGACGATTCGGCCAAGTCGCCGATCTGCCCGGCTAGGTTGCCCGCGGCAGCCAATCCCACGCTCCAGCCGAGTGACACCGAAGGAATCAGGCGCGGCAGGTACAGCACGCCGAAGAGGATCGAAGCCGCCACCGACGCGATCGTGCCCTCCCAGGATTTCGCAGGGCTGATGCGCGGGGCGAGCCGGTGCCAGCCAAGCGCCCGGCCGGTATAGTAAGCGGCAATATCCCCGATCCAATTGAGCGCCAGCGCGAACAGCAGCCAGTAGTGGTTGAGAATGCGCAGTGGAATGGCCCAGCGCCACGCGCCGAAAATGTAAACCACCCCGAGCAGAAAGCCGGCCGCGCGCGGCAGCGAGTGCTTGAGGTCTTGCCCAGTCAGGCTCAGCGCCAGCGCGACGAGAGCGATCAGCACAATCAGCAGCGCGGGATTGCGAGGCGCCAGCAGCAAAACCAATCCTGCGGCATAACCAGCCGCCCCAGGCTTCTCAACTCCGTAGCCGGCGAGGATGCCCGAGTATTCGTGGAAGCACAGCAGTGCAACCGCGGCGAGGACCGCCCGAAACGCCACCTCCGGAGCCCAGAGCACAACATAGACGATGAGCGGGCCAAGGATGGCCGCGGTCGCGATTCGCTTCATTGCGCCCGCACGCCAAGAGGGGCGGCTAGGCGTCCGTCACTGCCGCGGACGGACGGCCGTGAAGGGCCCAGGCCGCCAAAGCGCCGGTCGCGTCTCTGGTATTCGAGGATGGCGCGCAGTAGATCTTGGCGCGTGAAATCCGGCCACAGCGTCTCGGTGACGTACAGCTCCGCGTAGGCCACCTGCCAGAGCAGGAAATTGCTGATGCGCATCTCGCCGGAAGTGCGGATGAGCAGGTCCGGATCCGGCAGCCCCGCCGTGTAGAGATGGGCTGCGGAATCGTCTTCCGTCACCTGGAGCTTGGCGAGCCGGCCGTTCGAGCGGGCCTCCTGGAGGACGGCGTTCACGGCGTCGGCCAGCTCGGCGCGCCCGCCGTAATTGATCGCAAGGTTGACGAGGAGACCGCGATTCGCCGCGGTCGCCTCAACGGCGTCGAGCAGCTCGCGCTGCGCCGCCGCGGGCAGCGCCTCCAGCCGGCCGATGGCTCTCAAGCGAATGCTGTTGCGTTGCAGGTTGGGCAACTCGCGGCGCAAGTAAACGCGGAGCAAGCGCCACAGCGTGTCCACTTCAGCCCGCGGGCGCTTCCAGTTCTCCACCGAAAACGCATAGAGCGTGAGCGCCTTGATGCCGAGGCGCGCGCAGGTCTCCACGGTCACGCGCACCGGCTCGACGCCCGCTCTGTGCCCGGCCACTCGCGGCAGGCTACGCTGCTTCGCCCACCTGCCGTTGCCGTCCATGATGATTGCGATGTGCTTCGGCAGCCGGTCCGGATCGAGCGTTTCTGCCAGCTCGCGGTCCGGATCGTCCGGCCCCAGCACGTCCAGTAAGGCTTTCATGAATTACGTACTTTCCCATGGTACATGAACTATAGCGTCGTGATCCGCACCTACGAAGTAGCTTCGGGTAAAGGGACTCGTGCGCTCGGGCGGCCCGAGGGGTGGCCAACCAAGGAGCCACCTTACGATGCAGGCAGGTGTGGCGGTCGTTTGCGTCCTGCCGCCGGCCGGACAAGTGCGCGCGGGTGGCAGACCTACCGTCCGGCCAGCGCCGCTTGCGGCTGGGGAATCGCCAGATCGATCGGCTTCACCGGCAACCCCAGCGACGTCAGCGGCTTTCCAAACTCCTGGGGATTTCCCACCGCAACGATCGTGAACTCTTCCGGTTTCAGATATTGCCTTGCCACGCGCAGCACATCAGCCTTCGTCACCGCCGCGATGCCCTTCTGATATTCGAAGAGGAAATCCTTCGGGTAGCCGTAATATTCATACCGCAGCAAGCGCTCCAGAGTTTTGCCCGGCGTATCGAAGTGAAAGACGAAGCTGTTCAGTACGATGTCCTTCGCCGTGCGCAACTCTTCATCTGACACCTCGTGCGCGCGGATCCGATCGACCTGTTGCCGCGACACCTCGATTGCATCGGTGGTCGATTGCGACTTTGTGCCACCCGAAATCTCGAACAGCCCCGGGCTGATATACCCCGCGCCCCAGTCGGCGCCGATCGAGTAAGCGTATCCCAGCTTGGTCCGCACCGTCTTGAACAGACGGCTGCTAAAGCCTCCGCCCAGAATCTCGGCCATAATCTCGAGCGCCGGATCGTTTTTGTCTTTCAGAATCCCACCGAGATGCCCAATGGAGAAGACGGTTTGATTGACGTCTTCTTTTGCCGCCAGGAACACGCCCGGCTCGGGCTTCGCCTCCACCTTCGGAAATGGCGGAACCGGCGCCTGTGTATACATCCAGCCGCCGAAGAGCTTCGCAAGTTTGGCCTTCATCTCGGGCGCCGAAAAATCGCCATACACGGCCAGCCTCACGTTCGCGGGAAAGTAATACCGGCGGTAGAACTGAACCAGGTCGTTGCGCCGAATGCGGTCCACCGTGGCATACTCCATCCGCCAGCCGTACGGCGTGTTCCTTCCGTAAACAATACTGGCAAACTCGCGCGCCGCGATTTCGTCAGGGTCGTCGTTGCGCCGTGAGATCTGGCTGCGGAGGTGCATCTTCGCCAGATCGATCTTCTCCTGACGAAATTCCGGCTCCGTCAGCACGTCGTGGAAAATCCCGAGCACCTCGTCGGTGTTGTCCGTGAGCGCCGAGAACGTCACCTGGCCCAGCGTCTCTCCGATCGTGCTTTCCACCGACGCCGCCACGTTTTCCAGATCCTGGTCCAACCGATCGCCGGTCTTCGTCTTCGTCCCGCCCGACCGCATCACGATTCCAGTCACTTCCGCCAGCCCAACCTTGTCGGGTGGATCGAACAGGTTGCCCGTGCGCACAAGCGCCAGCCCGCTCACCAACGGCAGCTCGTGGTGCTCCAGCAGGTATACGCGAATGCCGTTCCGCATCGTGTACGTCTCCACTTGCGGAATCTTCACTTCGCGCAGCAGCGGAAACTTGAGTTCCGTAACGAGAGGGATCTTCTGTTCGGAAAGTGGCGCTTGAGCGAACATCATTGAGCTGGCCAGAATCGCAACCCAGAGCGGCCTCATTCTGCACCCCGCTTCCCCGCCCCCGAACTGAGCGCGGTGTTCCGAAGAACCGCGCCATCCCGCCGTGAGGCGGTCAGCCTCACCACGCCTCCCTTGTCCATCGCAGCGGGCTCCGGAAGCGCCACAGCGTAGGCTACGGTTCGTCCACCCTCCACAAAGTACTGCCGCACCACACGCTGGACATCATCGGCGGTCACGCGGTTGATGTCATCGAGTCCGGTAAACATCTTCTGCCAGTCGCCGTAGTTGACGTGATAGAACGCCAGTTCCTCCGCCATTCCCGTGTTGCTATCGAGTTGCCGGATCAGCGCCGCGCGCACCTTCGTCTTCACTCGCGCCAGCGTTTCCGCATCCACCTTCTCGCGCTTCAGCCGCTCGATAACCTCGTTTACCGCTTTCTCGTTCTCCTCCACCTCATGCCCCTGGCTCGGCGCAACGAAAATCAGAAACAGGTTTGGATATTCGCCGGCCGGGTACGCCGGGGCGGTATCCACCTCGAGCGCGATCTTGCGGTCCCTCACCAAGCTCGTATACAGCAGCCCGGTGCGCCCGTCGCCCAACACACCGCTCAGCACCTCGAGCACCGGGTCATCCGCGCTCCGCTGGTCTGGCCTCTTATACACCATCGCCAGAAATGGCTGGCTTGGCGTTTCGATTGCCACCCGCTTCGGCCCCTCCTGCGGCGGCTCTACCGTGTGCAGAGGCTCCGGCAGCGGCCGCGCCGGCAGCAGGGAGAAATACTTCTGGGCCAGCCGCTTCGCCTCCAGCGGGTTCACATCGCCCGCGATCGCGATGGTGATATTCGGCGGAACGTAATATTTGTGGAAAAACTCTTCGGCGTCTCCCACACGCAGGTGCGCGATGTCGCTTGGCCATCCGATCGCGGTATCCCGGTAAGGGTGCGCCTCGAACGCAGTCGCTTGCAGAGCCTCCATCAGCTTGCCTTCGGGGTTCGAATCCACCCGCATCCGCCGCTCCTCGCGGACCACGTCACGCTCCTTATAGAACTCGCGGAACACCGGATGCAAGAACCGCTGCGACTCCAGCAAGAACCACAACTCGATCCGGTTCGCCGGTAGGCTGTAGTAGTAGTTGGTCGAATCCTCGGCGGTGTTCGCGTTCAGCCCGACGCCGCCGTTCTCCTCGATAAACTGCGGATACGCATTTGGAATCACGTACGATTCCGCCTTGGCGGTCTCCGCCTTAACCTGTTCCTCGAGCGCCTGGAGCTTTTTGGCGCCCGCTTCTAAAGGCAAAGATGCATGACCGTTTCCTGATGTCACCGGCTCGCCGCCATTCGCCGCAGGCGCCCCCTGGCGCAGCCCGCGCCGTGCTTGCTCCGCTTCAAGCTGATCGTACGCCCGCTCCAGCGCTTCGAGCGCCTTCTTTTCCTCCGTATAGTTCTTCGTGCCGATTGTCTCGGTCCCTTTGAACGCCATGTGCTCGAACATGTGCGCCAGACCGGTCTTGCCGCCCGGGTCGTCCACCGACCCCGCGTTCACGTAAGTGTGGAACGACACCACCGGCGCCTCATGCCGCTCAAGGATGATGAAGTGCAGCCCGTTCGTCAGCGTAAATTCGGTGACTCGCTTCTCGAACTCCTTCAGGTTCTGCGCCGTCAGCAGAACCGGCAGACAAAACAACACCAACAACATCCTGCATTGACTTCGCATCCGCGCATTCTCCCGGGAAGATCGCCCTACTGTTACTGAATTCATTCTAGATGATGCGCGACTAGCATAAAACCGAAATCAAAAGCGGCAGTTCCCGATCTCATCCAGTACTGCCTCCTGACATCGATTCCCCGGCCGCAGGTCAGAGGACCGGGCTGGGACCGTTCAAACGGAAGGCGGTCCGTTGTAAAATACTCACTGTTGAGCAGCCCGAAACGGAATTCTGGCTATCCGGCAAAGAACAATGATCTGGAAGCTGAGACGAAGGCCGGGCAGGCCATCGGTTTCACGCCGCGGCCAGAGCAGAATGAGGGAATAAGCATCCTGTCCAAGAGACCCCAAAAAGGAGAACCACGTGATTCGACGATTCGCCGTTTGCTGTTCGTGTCTATTGCTGGCCGTGCTGGCAGCCATACCGCTGCTGGCTCAGGCGCCCCCGCAGTTTTCCGCTGACATGAAGTTTACGTCCCCCAGGGGGATGTCGGGCGCTGGGACAATGTACTTCGGTGGCGACAAGGTCCGCATGGAAATGTCCACGTCAGGTCACGAGAGCATCATGATCACTGATATGACGCACAAAGTCGCCTACATGCTGATGCCGCAGCAGCATATGTACATGGAGATGAGTACGGACAAGCCGGGCGCACACCGCGGCCCCGACTGGCGCATGTACAATGCCGCCAATCCCTGCGCTACTATGCCGGAGACGACCTGTCAGAAGGCCGGTATGGACATGGTCAACGGCCGTTTGTGCAACAAGTGGCTGTTCACCGGAAAGAGCGCGGGCTCGAATCGCACGGTGTGGATCGATCAAAAGACCGGCATCCCGATTAAGACCCAGACATCCGACGGCGCCTTGTTCGAGCTAACGAACATCAAAGAAGGAGCCCAGAGCCGCAGCCTGTTCGAAATCCCCGCGGGTTATCAAAAGATGGATATGGGCAATATGATGCAGAGATTCCAGCGCCCACAGTAACAAGCGGTGTGTTGCCGTTTGCTCACGTGGCCCGTAGCCTGATTTCGTAGTCCGCAGATGGCGCACCTGCCGGCGCCCTCACAACGGTGCCATGACCACCCATCCGGATGCGTGGGTTGCGGGCCACAATGGCGAGCAGCGGCATGCGCGCTATTCGTATCGCAGCGCCACCACCGGATCCAGCCGAGCCGCCTTGGCCGCCGGCCAGATCCCGAAGAACAATCCCACGCCCACCGAGACACACACGCCCAGCATCGCCGCCCACACCGGCACCTCCGTCGGCAGGTTTGGAAACACGAGCCTCGCGGCCAGCGACGTCAACCAGCCCAGCGTCATCCCGAGCAGGCCGCCCAAGCCTGTCAACACCACTGCCTCCGTTAGGAACTGCGCCACAATATCCGCGCGCCGTGCACCCACCGCCTTCCGCAACCCGATCTCCCGCGTCCGCTCGGTCACCGACACCAGCATGATGTTCATCACTCCGATGCCGCCCACCAGCAGCCCGATCGAGCTCAGCACTACCATCACCAGCGCCGTGATCGACATCAGCCGCCGGAAATCCTCCACCAGTTCCTCCGCCGTCGAAATCGCAAAATTGTCCGGCTTGTCGTACGGCACCCGCCGCTCCTGCCTCAGGATGGTCTCCACCTCGTCCAGCGCGGCCGCCATTTCACCCTGCCTGGCGCCAATGATCAACATGTTCTCCTTGGCGCTCGGGAACATCTTCTTCATCGTGAAGTACGGCAGCAGCACCCGGCGGTCCTCCTGGCCCGGGAACGACGCGGCCGGCCGCTCCATCGACCCGATTACCTCCAATTGGTGCCCGTCCACTTCGATCCACTTCCCCACCGGGTCCACGTTGGGGAACAGCGACTTCTCGATGTCCTCCCCGATCACCGCCACCGGAAAACGGCGCTGATTATCGATGTCTCCGAGGAACCGGCCGTGCCGCATTACCGTGCCACCGAATGCGTACCCTTCTTCCGTGCCCGCAAGGGCGATCTGGTAGATCTCGTTGTTTTTATACCGCACATTGTCGGCTACCCCGTGCCCGAACACATTCGGGCTGAACAGGTACGGGCTCACGAATTCACACGCGCCGCAACGGTCCTGCAAGGCCCGTGCGTTCTCGAGCGTCAGTGGCCTTCTCTGCCGCTCCTCCTCGCTTAGTCCGAACCGTATCCCAATCTTGAACTTGAACACGATGATCGTCTGTGGCCCGAAGCTCCGGAAAATGTTGCTGATCGCCGAGTCCATGCCGGTGACAATCGAGCCCACCGCGATGACTGTGCCGGTGCCGATAATCACGCCCAGCACCGTGAGAAAGCTGCGCATCTTGTGCTCGCGCACCGTCCGCAGCGCCATTCCCACCGCCGATGCGATCCCAAAACTATTCATTCACCGTCCTACGATCCACGTTCCGCCGTGCTATCCGCCCCACCTACGATCCACGTTCCACTACCCCCATCTTCTTCACACCTCGCTCCGCAACGCCTCGATCGGATCCAGCTTCGCCGCCCGGTGCGCCGGATAGATTCCGAAGAACAATCCGACTGCCGCGGACAGACCCACCCCGATCGCCACCGACGCAATCGGCATAGCCGCCGGCACCGGCGTCAGCCGCCTCACCAGCAGTACGGTGATCCACGCTGCGATTACGCCGATCAGCCCGCCTGCGCCCGCCAGCAGCGAGGATTCGACCAGAAACTGGCCCATAATGTCGCTGCTCCTCGCGCCCACCGATTTCCGGATCCCGATCTCGTGCGTCCGCTCCGTCACCACCGCCAGCATGATATTCATGATCACCACGCCGCCCACAACCATGAACACCGAGACAACGCCCACCGCTGTCCTCGCAATCACGCCCGTGATCTGGTCCCAACTCGCCACCATCACATCAGAGGAGAACAGGCCGAAGTTCTCCTCCTGCGCCGGCCGCAGGTGTCTCTTCGCGCGCAGCAGTTGCCGCACCTCATCCTGCGTGCGATACAGCTGTTCGCGGTCCGGCGCGAGGCCCGCGAACGACAACCCGGTGCGCGATCCGTAAATCTTGAAATAGGTGTGGATCGGAATCATGACGAAGTTGTCACGCGACTCCCCGAACGCGCTCCCCAGCGCCTTCGCCACCCCGATCACCTCGAAAGGCAGCCCGTCCATCGTGATTGTCTTGCCCACCGGGTCCACACCCGGAAAAAAACTTTCCTTCAGGTCGTTCCCGATGAATGCGACGTACAGGTGCCGCCGGTCGTCCGACTCGGAAATGAAGCGGCCTATCGCTGGCTGCACGTTAGTGATGGCGCCGATGTTGGGGCTCACGCCTTCGAAGTTCACGGTGTCCGCCGATTGCCGTTCGTAGCTCGCGGCCGTCGTGCGGCTCGATTGCATCCCCATCTCCGTCGTCAGGGTGGCGTGTTCCTTCAGGAACTCGAACTCTTCCTCGGTCAACTGTGGGTTTCGCGCCTGCATCTCCATCCACTTCTTCGGGTCCCACTGCCCCAGCATCGGGATGCGCACCACACGGTACCCTGTCGCGCCCAGGTCCGACACCGTCTGCGCCACATACACGTCCATCCCGTGGATCACCGACATCACCGCGATCAGCGTCGCCGTCGCCAGGATGACGCCGAGCAGCGTGAGCAAGCTGCGCAGCTTGCTCGCGCGCAGCGAGCCCAAAGCCACCCAGATTGCTTCCCGGAAAGAGGCGTGAGATTTCATCGCGGCTAAGAAACTACCTCGCCCACATGATTTCTGCGTGTAGGGCCGCTCGGAGCCTGGCGCTTCTAATCTTCACTGCGCTGCGCCGCCAGCCGGTTAATCACGCTCATGTCCTCGAGCGTCGTCACATCGCCTGTGACCCCGTGCGCCGTAACGATCTCCCGCAACAGGCGCCGCATGATTTTCCCGCTGCGCGTCTTTGGCAGGCCATCCGCGAACCGGATCTCCGCCGGCTTGGCGAATCCGCCGATCTCATGCGCCACCCACTTCCGCAGGTCCTCGCCGAGCTGGTGCGGGTCCCACTGGCCCTTCTTCAGCGTGACGAACGCGCACACCGCCTGGCCCGTGATCTCGTCCGGCCGCCCCACTACTGCTGCTTCCGCCACCGCCGGATGCTTCACCAGCGCTGATTCGATCTCCATCGTGCTCAGCCTGTGCCCGCTGACGTTCATCACGTCGTCCACGCGCCCAAGCACCGTGAAATAGCCCTCGCTGTCCCGCCGTGCTGCGTCGCCCGTGAAGTACACGCCGGGAATGCGGCTCCAGTACTGGCTCTGGTAACGTTGCGGATCGCGCCAGATCGTTCGCAGCATCGAGGGCCACGGCCGCTGGATTACCAGGAATCCTTCCTTATCATCGCCCACCGGCTTGCCGTTCAGATCCACGATCTCCGCCAGCACGCCCGGCAGCGGGAAAGTGGCACAACCCGGCTTGAGCGGCGTCGCGCCAGGCATTGCCGAGAGCATAATCGCGCCTGTCTCCGTCTGCCACCACGTGTCCACAATCGGGCAGCGGCCTTTGCCGATCACGCGGTGATACCACTCCCACGCCGCCGGATTGATCGGCTCGCCGACTGAGCCCAGCAGCCGCAGGCTTGAGAGGTCGTGCGCACCCGGCCACTGGTCCCCTTGACGGATCAGCGCGCGAATTGCCGTCGGCGAGGTGTAGAAAATGCTGACGCCATACTTCTCCACCATCCGCCACCAGCGGTCGAAGGCCGGAAAGTCCGGTGCGCCCTCGTACATCACGGATGTCGCGCCCGCCGCCAGCGGCCCGTAAACGATGTAGCTGTGCCCCGTGACCCAGCCGATGTCCGCCGTGCACCAGTACGTGTCTTCCTCGTGCAGATCGAACACCCACTTCATCGTCATCACACACTGCAGCAGGTAGCCGCCCGTCGTGTGCAGGATCCCCTTCGGCTGCCCCGTCGTTCCCGACGTGTACAACACGTATAGCGGATGCTCGGCGTCGAGCGGCTCCGCCGGGCACACCTCGCTGACGCCCTCCTCGATCTCGTGCCACCACAGGTCCCGCCCCGGTTTCATTGAAACGGCCGTCCCCGTCCGCCGGTATACGATCACGTCCCGCACCGACTGCGTGTCCGCCAGGGCCTCATCCACCGTATCCTTCAGCTTCACCTCGCGCCCGCGCCGCCATCCGCCATCGGCCGTAATCACGATATTGGCTCCGAGATCCAGGACCCGCGCCTTGATCGCCTCCGCCGAAAACCCGCCGAACACCACGCTGTGCGTGATGCCCAGCCGGGCGCACGCCAGCATCGCGACCGGCAGCTCGGGAACCATCGGCATATAGATAATTGCGCGGTCACCGGCCTTCCACCCGCGCGCCTTCAGCACGTTCGCGAACCGGCACACCAGCCGGTGCAGCTCATAGTAGGAAATCATCCGCTGGTCGCCCGGCTCGCCTTCCCACAGGATCGCGATTTTGTTCCGCCGCGGCGTTTGCAAGTGCCGGTCCAAGCAGTTATAGGAGGCGTTGATCTTGCCACCCACGAACCATTTCGCGAACGGCGGATCCCACTCGAACACGTGCGACCATTTCTCAAACCACGCCAGTTCTTTTTCCGCCAGCTCGCCCCAAAACTCCTCCGGCTTTTCCTTCGCGCGGTTGTACATGGCGCGGTACGCCCTCATGCCCTGCACGTTGGCACGGCTGACGAATTCCGGGCTGGGCTCGTATACGGTTCGTGCTTCGGTTGCTCGGTCTGGCATAGCTCTCCTTTGGATATTTGATGCGGTTACACGAGGCAGGTTCCATCTTAATCCAAGAGTGCGCTCGGGCGCTCCAGGGCAGTGCACTAAATGTGGAGCGCACTACCCGCTCCAGCTAATGTCGTGTCGCCGAAAGCCTTCCAGACCGCTCTCTGGCGCTCGCGGCTCCGTTCCGGGCCGCACGTGAGCAAGCCGTACGTGGGGCCCGAAGACAGCGCCGTAGGAGAGGGCGCAGGCCGCACCCAGCGCTCATAATAGAAGCATGCTGGCTCTCGGCCGCACCCTCATCGCCATCGGCGCAATCCTGGTTCTGGCCGGGCTCCTCTTCACCCTCGGCGCCCGCCTGCCCTTCCGCATCGGCCGCCTGCCCGGCGACATCCTGATTCGGGGCAAGCATTCGGTCTTCTATTTCCCGCTTGTGACTTGTCTCGTGGCGAGCCTGGTGCTCTCGTTTGTGATATGGCTCTTCGGCCGGCGGTAGCGGGCTGTGGGGTGTGGGTAGGTAGGTTGCAGCTTATAGGTGTTGGTCTACCGATTATCGGCCAGAGCCGCCGACAATCTATGATGGTCGATGCGCTCTTTGCAATGGTCAATGCGGGAAAACGCCGCCATCTCCCATAACCTGCACCGCACATCTCACAACCGGTGGGCGTAGCCGCCTCACCGCACCGGCCCGAGCCGCTCCAGGGGCCAGTACACGAAGACCGCGCGGCCGTAAATGCAGCTTCGCGGCACCAAGCCCCAGGCGCGGCTGTCATTCGATGAGTTGCGGTGATCGCCCAGTACGAAATACTGGCCGGGCTCTACCACGCGCGGCGGCATCGAGGCGTTGTCCCGATATTGCTTCGCCACGTAGTCCTCTTCGAGCGGCTTGCCGTTCACGAGCACCGTCCCGCGGTCGATCGCGATGGTGTCTCCCGGCGCCCCGATCACCCGCTTGATGTAGGACTTCGACTCGTCCCCCGGAAACCAGAACACGATCAGGTCGCCCCGCTCGATCGGCTCAAACCGGTAAATGAATTTATTGACGAAGATCCGTTCCTGATCCGCCAAAGCCGGCATCATGCTGGTGCCTTCCACCCTCACCGGCTGGTAAATGAAGATGATCACCACCACCGCGATCACGAGTGCGACCGCCAGGTCGCGCAGCCAGGAGATGATGATCTTTGCCGCCGAGCGCCGCGTGGCTTTCTGTTCCGTCATGCTAGCGGGACTTTAGCAAAACTGAGGGAGTTTGGTACCGACGAAGGGCCTCCGGATGCCTGCCAAACAAGGATTTCGCTCTGATCGCGTGCCTGTCTTTTGCTAGATGAAAGAATCTGCTATACGACAAAAGTGGCTCCCGATCAAGCTGGGCAGTCCCCCCGCCTCCCGGAGCCTCCGCGCAAATGGACCCGTTGGCCCCTGTGACTGCCGGCTGGCGCTCCGGCCGGGCGTCCCGGCATCCAAAGGCCCGCAATCATGGTTCTCGTGGTGCCTGGCATCCTCGAATTACGGCGCACCCGGTACGTCTGTCACGCGATTGCGCCGTGGCCTCATCGGCGTTGACGCGTCAGCCGAACCGTGGTTCGCTCCCAAGCCCCCTACCGCCCTCGTTGGCTTTTGCTCTTGGCAATCTTGTGCAACGCTTCCATCAACTTCTGCTCAATGACGGTTTCGTCACGAGTTTCCTCTTGTCCAAGGCGGAGGGTGATCTCATCGCTCCGCCCACGTCCTTCGTCAACGTGGCGAACGATCAGCTCCAAAGGCCTGAAGGGCAAGTCACGTTTTCTCCAGGTCTCGGATCGGGCCTTGATAATTGTCGTAATCAAATCGATGACGCTTTTGGCTAAGCTTACTCCTGCCGCTGTCACCGCCAGGCAGACGAGGATCTCCGGCCCGCTCTCATGCGTCTCGAACTCGAATTCGGCGTCCACAGGGGGCAGTTTTTCAAGATACCGGTGTATAACTGCATGCTCTTCTGACGTGGGGTCAATCCGAATCTTCATCCAGACCGGAACGTCTCCGAGGCGCTCGGGTCGATGCGTCTTGAGGCGATGCAACATGCTGAATGAGTTCATCCCCACCAATATACGACAAAAGTGGCCCGCGATCGATGCTCTGGGCCTTTCTCCCGGAGCCTCCGCGCAAATGGATCCGTTGGCCCCTGTGACTGCCGGCTGGCGCTCCGGCCGGGCGTCCATGCTGCATCCAAAGGCCCGCTATCATGGTTTTCGTGGTGCCTGGCATCCTCAAATCACGGCGCATCCCGTGTGTCTATTATTCATCTAGCCACACAAGCGCGTTCCGGCCAATGTTTACAGCCGTTCCGCGAAGAAAATGACCTCGGTTTTGCGAAAGTCGGGCTAGATCTTGTGCTGAGCCTCTGAGGTCCATTATAAAAGCTGATATAAAGGCTGGACGAATGGGCTCCGCGCCGCCCTGAATCCGGGGCAAAACGGCGCCTCCGAGCGGCGGGACCCGCGCGGTTAGTTCCGCTCCAGCGCGATGCGGAATAGGAACAGCTCCGCCTTGACCACGCGCTCGTTCACCGCCGGATCTCCACCCATGATCCGCCGCGCCTCCTTCTCGGATGCGGCCTCCAGAACAACGATGCCGATCGTGCGTTGCGGGCCAGTCGTTCGCCCCACGAGCACGATCTTACCCTCCGCGAACACGCCCTTCAGATACTTGAAGTGCGCCTCCATCGTCCGCGCTTCTTCTTTCGTGATCGTCTCGGGAAATCCCGGCCGTCCTGGCAATAGTTGAATTAAGAAATGGGCCATGCGCTCAGCTCCGCCGTTATTTCTCCGCCCTCCCCTTCACCAGCTCCAAGAATGCCTTGGCCGCGTGGCTCAGCTCCCTCCGCGCCGGGTGCACCAGCCGGATCTTGCGTTCCACTCGCATCTCCTTCACTTCCACCTCGCACAGCAGCTTCTGCTTCAGCTCCTGCTCGACGCACATCCGCGGCAGGAACGCCACCCCTTCGTTCCGCTGGACCATCCGCCGGATCGTTTCCACCGTCGGCATCTCAACGTCCATGTTCAGCGCAACCTTGTGCCGTTGGAACTCCTTGAGCACGGTCTCGCGGTACGGCGAAATCACATTGTGCGCGATGAACGTCTCCAGCCCCAGCTCCCCGATCGATACCGTCTTTCGCTGCGCGAACCGGTGCCTCGGCGAGACCACGAATGCCAGGTGGTCCGTGTAAATCATCTCCGACTCGAGCCGTGCATCGCCTGGGTCGTAGCTGATCACGCCTAGCTCCAGGTCCCCGTCGATCAACTGCGCAGGCACCTTGCTCGAAAGGCTCCGCCGCACCTGCACCTTCACTTTCGGGTACAACCGCCGGTAGCGCTCGATGTGTTGCAGCAGATACAACGCCGTCGATTCGTTCGCGCCGATCACCAGCCGTCCCGCCGCATTGTCACGCAGTTCCGTCAAAGCGTTCTCCAGATCCTGCCGCAGATTCTCGAAACGTCGGGCATATTCAGTCACGATCTGCCCCGCGTCGGTCAGCATCAGTTCTTTCCCCGAGCGGTCGATCAGTTTCTCCCCCACTTCGGCCTCCAGCCGCTGGATTGCCAGCGAAACCGCCGGCTGCGTCCGCAGCAGCTTCTCGCCGGCACGGGAAAAGCTCTTCTCGTTCGCCACGGTCAGAAACGTTTGCAACAAATAGAGTTCCACTCGACTCGCTCCTCGCGCCGCCGGTTATCGAATCCGACGGTAGCATTAACTCATTTTATCCTATCACTATCGATTATGTATTACAATAAAATTATAAATTTGCCAAATCAAGCTCTGCGCGCCGATAATTGGCTGTACGCGCAACTGGAGTAACAGGCCGGTTGTGCGTGAGAGACCAGAGCGCAGGCGGATCATCATGACTGATCGCGTTTACATTTTCGATACGACTCTCCGGGACGGCGAACAGTCGCCCGGCTGCAGCATGACCGTAGGGGAAAAGGTCCGAATGGCCGGAAAGCTCGTGGAGCTTGGCATCGATATCCTCGAAGCCGGCTTCCCGATCGCCTCCCAAGGCGACTTCGACGCCGTGGACGCGATCAGCCGCGAATTTCCGTGGGTGCAGGTGGCGGCACTCGCCAGGGCCTGCACGCTGGATGTCGAACGAGCCGCCTGCGCTCTGGAACATGCCCGCCGCCCGCGCATTCACACTTTTATCGCAACCAGCGATATTCACCTGAAGCACAAGCTGCACAAAACGCGCCAGGAAGTCCTCGACCAGGCTGTCGCCGCCGTCGAGCTGGCGCGCCGCTATGCCGATGACGTCGAGTTCTCCGCCGAAGACGCCACCCGCACCGATCTCGATTTCCTCGAAGAGGTCTCGCGAGCCGTGGTCGCCGCCGGCGCCCGCACCGTCAACCTCCCCGATACCGTCGGCTACTCCATTCCGGAAGAGTTCGGAGCGTTTATCGGCCGCTTCGCGCGCGTCCTTGGCGATTCCGCCATCGTCAGCGTCCACTGCCACGACGATCTCGGCTTGGCCACCGCCAACTCCATCGCCGGCGTCCAGGCGGGCGCCCGCCAGATCGAGTGCACTATCAACGGCATCGGCGAGCGCGCCGGCAACTGCTCGCTCGAGGAGGTCGTCATGGCGTTCAAGACCCGCCACGACGTCCTGCCATTCGAAACCGCCATCGTCACCGAACAGCTTTACCCTGCCAGCGAGCTTCTTTCCGAGCTGATTGCTTTCGGACCCCAGCCGAACAAGGCAATTGTCGGCGGCAACGCCTTCGCGCACGAGGCTGGCATCCACCAAGACGGTTTTCTCAAGGAGCGCTCGACTTACGAGATCATCGATCCCAGAACGGTCGGCGTACCCGAGAGCAAACTCATCCTTGGCAAACACAGCGGCCGGCACGCGCTCGGGGACCGGTGTAAGCATCTGGGCTACTCGCTCACCAAGGAAGAGCTCGATCAGCTTTACGACCGCTTCATCACGGTCGCCGACCGCAAGAAGGGCGTGCTCAATGACGAGATCATCGCCCTCCTCGAGGAGCGCCGCTCCAGCGCCGCCGTCGCCGAGTAAAGCGCGCCGCCGGCGTTCCCCGATCCGCGTTCCATGATCGCGTTACAATTTTAGGTTCCCATGCACTTAAGCGTTCTCATTCTTCCCGGCGACGGTATAGGCACTGAAGTCACCTGCCAGGCTGTTCGTGTCCTCGAACACATCGCGGGGAAGTACGGCCATACGCTCGCATTGCGTGAAGCGCTCCTCGGCGGCATTGCGATCCACAAGACCGGCACGCCGCTTCCCGAGGAGACCGTGCGGCTCGCGCTCGAAGCCGACGCCACGCTCATGGGCGCCGTCGGCCTGCCCGAATTCGATAACGCGCCGCCCGAACAGCGCCCGGAAAGAGGACTGCTTGGCATCCGCAAAGCGCTCGGCGTGTTCGCGAACCTCCGCCCCGTGCGCGCCTGGCCGGCTCTCTACGATTCCTCGCCGCTCAAGAACGCGCTCATCGAAGGCGTCGACTTCCTCATCGTCCGCGAGCTCACCGGTGGCATCTATTACGGAACGCCGCGCGGCATCTCCGGCTCGGGCGCCGAAACCCGCGCGGTGAACACCATGACTTACACGCGCCCTGAAATCGAGCGCGTCGCCCGCGTCGCCTTCCATCTGGCGCGCGGCCGCCGCCATAAAGTCACGAGCGTGGATAAGTCCAACGTGCTCGAAAATTCCCAGCTCTGGCGCAGGGTCGTCACCGAAATTGCCGCCGGGTTTCCCGACGTCTCGCTCGACCACCTGCTCGTCGATAACTGCGCCATGCAGCTCGTGCTCAACCCACGCCGCTTCGATGTCGTGCTCACCGAAAACCTGTTCGGCGACATCTTGAGCGACGAAGGCGCCGTGCTGGCCGGCTCCATTGGCATGCTGCCCTCGGCGTCCATCGGCGATCGCAGACCCTCCGGCGCGTACGTTGGTCTCTACGAGCCCGTCCATGGTTCCGCGCCCGATCTCGCTGGCCAGAACAAAGCCAACCCGCTCGCCGCCATCGGCTCGGCCGCCGCCATGCTCGAATACAGCTTCGGCCTCAAGGAGGAAGCCGCCGCGGTCAACGCCGCTATGGAAGCCGTCCTCAATAGCGGCCGTGTGACGGCCGACCTCAAACCTGCCGGGCCGCCCGCTACCACCAGCGAAGTCGGCGCTGCGGTCATCGCAGCTCTTTCATAGGAATTTATGTCTCAACCACGCACCATCATCGAAAAAGTTTGGGACGCTCACCTAGTCAGCGAGCAGCCAGGAGCTCCGGCGCTAGTTTTCATCGACCTGCACCTCGTGCACGAGGTCACCTCGCCGCAGGCCTTCGAGAGCCTCCGCGGCAAAGGCCTCAAGGTCCGCCGGCCCGATCTCACCATCGCCACCGCCGACCACAGCGTACCCACCACGGACTTCTCGCTCCCTATCGTCGATCAAATCGCCGCCAGGCAGGTGGCGCAGCTTGAAGCGAATTGCCGCGAGTTCGGTATTCCGTGTTACAGCCGTGGAAGCGAGCGCCAGGGCATCGTGCACATCATCGGTCCTGAGCTCGGCCTCACGCAGCCGGGCATGACCATTGTTTGCGGCGACAGCCACACCGCCACGCACGGCGCGTTCGGCGCGCTCGCCTTCGGCATCGGCACCAGCGAGGTCGAACAGGTGCTTGCCTCTCAGTGCCTGCTGCAGCGCAAGCCGAAGACATTTCAGGTACGCATCGAAGGCGCTCTTCGGCCCGGCGTCACCGCCAAGGACATCATCCTCGCACTCATCGCTCGCATCGGCGTCAGCGGCGGCACCGGCTGCGTCATCGAATACTGCGGTTCCGCCATCCGCGCGCTTTCGATGGACGAGCGCATGACCGTGTGCAACATGTCCATCGAAGCGGGCGCGCGCGCCGGCCTCATCGCCCCCGACCGAACCACGTTCGAATACATCTACGGGCGCCCATTCGCGCCGCAGGGCATCGATTGGGACCGCGCCATCGGCCGTTGGAGACAGCTCCCCAGCGACGAAGGCGCCACTTACGACAAAGCAGTCACTCTCGACGCCAGCTCTTTAGAGCCAATGATCACCTTTGGCACCAATCCCGGCATGGGCATCCCGGTCACCGCGCCGGTGCCTGATCCTTCGGCCATCCCCAACGCCGCCGAGCGCGAGTCCATGCGCAAGGCGCTTCGGTACATGGATCTCGAGCCCGGCATGCCCGTCCTCGGCCATCACGTTGATGTCGTCTTCATCGGAAGCTGCACCAACGGGCGCCTCACCGACCTGCGCAGCGCCGCCTCCATCCTCAAGGGCCGCAAGATCAGCCCGGGAGTCCGCGTGCTCGTCGTCCCAGGTTCCCATGACCTCAAGCGCCAAGCCGAGGCCGAAGGTCTCGACAAGATTTTCCGCGCCGCCGGAGCCGAATGGCGCGAGGCCGGCTGCTCCATGTGCATCGCCATGAACGGCGATCAGCTTCAGCCAGGTCAGTACAGCGTCTCGACCTCCAATCGCAACTTCGAAGGCCGGCAAGGCAAGGGCGGGCGCACGCTGCTCGCCAGCCCGCTGACCGCCGCCGCAACCGCCGTTAAAGGCGTCGTTACCGACGTGAGGACGTTGTTATGAAACCTTTCACCGCACTTGAAAGCCGCGTCATCGCGCTGCTGGCCGATAACATCGACACCGATCAGATCATTCCGGCCCGTTTTCTGAAAACAATTTCGAAGGAAGGGCTCGGCGCCCAGCTCTTCTACGATTGGCGCTACGATGCCGAGGGCTGCCCGCGCCCCGATTTCGTCCTGAATCGGCCGGCCGCGCGGGACGCCGAGATCCTCGTCGCGGGCGATAACTTCGGGTGTGGCAGCTCGCGCGAGCACGCCCCCTGGGCGCTCACTCAGTTCGGTTTCCGCGCCGTCGTCAGCACGTCCTTCGCAGATATCTTCCGCCAGAACGCGCTCAAAAACTCGCTGCTTTCGATCGTCGTAGCGCCCGAATTTCACCGCGAGCTATTGCGCCGCGCCGCGAGCGATCCCGATCTGAAGGTGCGTGTGGATCTCGCCAAGCAGGAGCTGAAGCTCCTCCCTGACGGCCCCGCGGTCGAGTTCCCCATCGACGCGTTCTCGAAGCAGTGCTTGCTTGGCGGCACGGACGAACTGGGCTACATCCTCGCGCAGGACGCCGCCATCGCCGCCTACGAGGCGCACCGCGAATTGACTGTGAATACGCTGGGGAATTAGGGCACGGGCAGGCATGATCGCGCCGAAGACAACCACGGAGAGGGCCAGCCAGGATAGGCGATTGCAAAGCGCAGCCGGGTATCCGGAAGGACAAGGAGTGATTTGATGAAGTGTTTTCCGAAACTAGCATGGATGTGCTTCGTTGGGCTGAGTGCTTGCCAGTTTGGGCTTGCGCAAGAGCGGAGCGACATAAAAAAACTCCAGCAAGAGGTTTCAGCTCTTCGCGAACAGGTGAAAGCCCTGGAAGCAAAGCAGCAGCAACTAATCGCCCAGCTCAGCGAGCTGAAGAAAATGATTCAGGCAAACCCGCCCGGCGCTCAGGGTCCCAGTACGTTGAGCGTTCATGGCGAGGCTTTCTACGGAAACAGTTCCGCTCGCATCGCCATGATCGAGTATGCGGATTACCAGTGTCCATTCTGTGGAAAATACACGCGCGAAACTTATCCGCAGATTATCGCGAACTACGTCAAAACCGGCAAAATAAGATATTACTATCGTGATTTGACCTTGCCCATGCACCCCGATGCGATCCCGGCCGCGCGCGCCGCTCGTTGCGCGGGCGAGCAGGGCAAATTCTGGGAGATGCACGACAGCCTTTATGCCCATCAAACGGGTCTTGCAGCCAAAGACCTGGTGGACCGCGCTCAGGCGCTCGGCCTGGATGCCTTCAAGTTCAACCAGTGCTTTTCCAGCGATAAGTATTCCGAGGACATTCGCAAGAGCACGTCCGAAGCACAGAGCACGGGCATTGATGGAACGCCTACATTTCTTTTCGGGACCGTTGGGTCGAACGGCGACGTGGTTAAGGTCGCTAAAAGGATCGTTGGGGCATATCCTTACGACGACTTTAAGTCCGCTCTGGACGAGCTGCTTGCCGTGAAGGAGAAATAACAGCCCCACGGCCGCGAAGGGACGGCGAACACCGCCTCCTGGCCTCCTACCAACTCACCTTCCCTAGCACCACCGGGCGCTTCGCGCCTGTCGCCGACGGCAGATTCGATGGTTTCCGCCGCCGAGTCTCATACGCGAGCAGCGCAAAGGCGACCGCCTCCTTCGCATCCACGTCAACCCCGAAGTCGGCTGAGGTCGTCATTCGCACGTCCGGCACGAGCGCTGCCAGGTAGCCCACCATGCAGGGGTTGTGCACGCCACCACCCGAGACGATCAACTCGTCCACCCGCATCTTCGGCCGCACAAATCGTTCGATGCCCTCCGCCACCGCCGCCGCGGTCAGCGCCGTCGCCGTCGCGATCAGATCCACCATCGGCAAGCCGCTCGCCACCACCCGATCGACAAACTCCGCCCCGTACTGCTCCCGCCCCGCCGTTTTCGGCGGCTTCTGCGAATAATACCGGGCCCGCAACAGATCATTGAGCAAGGCATGGTTCACGCGGCCGTGCCGCGCGATCCGCCCGTCGCGATCGAATTTCTGCCGGCCGCCCGTGTGTCTCGCCACCAGCGCATCCACCACCATGTTGCCCGGGCCCGTGTCGAATGCGATCACTTGCTCCCGCCGCCCCTTCGCCGGGATCGCCGTCAGGTTCGCAATCCCGCCGAGGTTCAGCGCCACCCGCCCCAGCCGCCGGTCGCGATAGAGCAAGTAGTCCAGATACGGCGCCAGCGGCGCGCCTCGCCCACCTGCGGCCAGGTCGCGCGTCCTGAAATCCGATACCACCGGAATCCCCGTCCGCTCCCTAATCACAGCGGCCTCGCCGATCTGGAACGTGCTGGCCACCGAAAACCCCAGGCACCTCACTGGCGCGCCCTCGTGAAACACCGTCTGCCCGTGGCACCCAATCAAGTCGATCGATTCGAGCGCTACTCCGCCCCGCTCGCATGTTGCTCGCACCGCACGCGCGTATAGCTCGCCTACGATGAAGTTCAGCCGCGAAATTGTTGCCGTGTGCGTCCTCGCATTGGAGATGCCGAGCAGCGCCTCGCGCACCCGCTCCGGATACGGCGTCGTCGAAAACGCAAGCGTTCTGATCCGCGGCCTCGTGCCGATGTCCACAACCGCCACGTCGATCCCGTCCAGCGACGTGCCGCTCATGATGCCTGCAACTCTCATCAGGAATAATCAGGGCAGTTCCCTGCTCACAGCTTCTTCAGTTCGTCCTGCAGTTCCGCCAGCAGACGCAACGCCTCCACCGGCCGCAGCTCATCCACGTTCAGTCTCCGGATCTGCTCCGCGATCTCATAATTCACCGGCTCGAACATCTGGATCTGCATCGGCGCCGGCGGACGCGCGCCCGGCGTCAGTTCCTCCGTAACCTTGTGCTCGGTCTTCTCGTGCAGCGCCAGGACCTCCCGCGCCCGTTCGATCACGCTCGCCGGCAGCGCCGCCAGCCGCGCCACCTCGATGCCGTAGCTCCGGTCCGCCGCCCCCGGCTCCACTTTGCGGAGGAAGATGATGTCGTCACCCGCTTCCTTCACCGAGACACGCAGGTTCCGCACGCCTTCCATCTGCTCGGCCAGCTCCGTCAGCTCATGATAGTGCGTCGCGAACAGCGTCTTGGCGCGAATGCGGCCGTGGATGTGCTCGATCACCGCCCACGCCAGCGCCAGACCGTCGTAGGTCGCCGTGCCGCGCCCGATCTCGTCCAGCACGATCAGGCTCTGCGCCGTCGCCGTGTTCAGGATCACCGCCGTTTCCGTCATTTCGACCATGAACGTCGAGCGCCCGCGCGCCAGATTATCCGATGCCCCAATACGCGTGAACACACGGTCCACCACCGGCACAAGCGCCGCTTCCGCCGGAACGAATCCGCCCATCTGCGCCATGATCGCGATCAGCGCCGCCTGCCTCAGGTACGTTGACTTCCCGCCCATGTTCGGCCCTGTGATGATCGCGATGAATTCCGATTCCGGATTCAAATACAGATCGTTGGGAATGAACCGCTCTGCCACGCGCTCACCCAGCTTCTCGATTACCGGATGCCGCCCGCCCGCGATCCTCATCTCGCCCGAATCGGAAAACCGAGGACGCGCGTAACGGTTCTGCGCCGCCACTTCCGCCAGCGCCGCCGTCACGTCCAGCTCCGCCGCAGCGCCCGCCGTCGAGCGTATCTGCGCCGCTTCGCCCGCCGCGCACGCACGCACTTCGGCAAAAATCTCCCGCTCGAGCTCCAGGATCTTTTCTTCCGCGTCCAGAATCTTCCGCTCCAGATCCTTCAATTCCGGAGTCGTGAACCGCTCCGCGTTTACCAGCGTCTGCTTGCGTTCGTAATCCGGCGGCGCTAGGTGCATGTTCGCTTTTGAGATCTCGATGTAATACCCGAAAACATTGTTGAACCGGACCTTCAGCGACTGTATCCCCGTGCGCCCGCGCTCCCGTGCTTCCACCTGTGCGATGTATTGCCGGCTGTTCCGCGTTATGTCGCGCAACTCGTCGAGCTTTGCGTTGAAGCCGCCGCGAATCGTTCCGCCGTCGGCGATATTCACCGGCGGCTCGTCCGCAATCGCCGCCAGTATCTGCTCCCGCACTGCGACGACTCCATCGAGCCGCGCTTCCACATCCCGCAGCCGGGCGCTCTCCACGTCCGCGAGCCCTTTCTTCAACGCCGGAATCTTTGCCAGCGATCTCCCCAGCGCCAGCAGCTCCCTCGGTCCCGCCGTCCCCAGCGTCACCTTTGCAAGCAGCCGCTCCAGATCGAGCATCTCCCCAAGCATCTTCCGCAGTTCGCTCCGCAGTATCGTTTCACGCAGCAGTTCCTCAACTGCATCCAGGCGCGCTTCGATCTCTGCACGCTCCATCGACGGCCTCAGCAGCCGCGCCCGTAGCAGCCTTCCACCCATTCCCGTCAGCGTCTGGTCGATCACACCGAGGAGTGTCGCGTCCTTCACCGTCCCCGCCTCCGCCGCGAAGATCGGCTCGAGGAGCTCCAGGTTGCGCACCGTCACCGCGTCGAGCACCATCGCTTCCGACCGGTCGTAGTATGCCGGCCGGTCTAGATGATCGAGGGTTGCTTTCTGCGTCTCCATCAAATAGTGCAGGATCGCCCCCGCCGCTCCCGTCGCGAGGCGCCGCTCCGCCAGCCCGCAACCGTCCAAGCTCGCCAGCTTGTAGTGCTCACGCAGCGTACGCTCGGCATAGTCGTAGCTGAAGACCCATCCTTCGAGTTCCGTCCGCAGTCGCCCGTCCCCCGACGCCGCCGTCCCTGCCGGGCACAGCACCTCACGCGCGCCGAGGCTCTCGATGGCAGCCTGCGCTTCGCGTGTGTCCAATTCCGTCGTCCGAAACTCGCCCGTCGAGACATCCACGTGCGCCAGACCCGCGCGCGCACCGCTCTCAACCAGCGCCGCCAGGTAATTGTTCTCGTGCGGCCGCAGCAGCGCCGCGTCCGTCGCCGTTCCCGGCGTCACCACGCGCGTCAACTCCCGCTTCACCAGCTTCTTCGCAAACCGCGGGTCTTCCATCTGGTCGCAGATCGCCACGCGATACCCGCGCTGGATCAGCCGCGCAATGTAGGAGCCGGCAGCGTGGTACGGCACGCCGCACATCGGGATCGCTTGGCCCTTTTCCTTATTCCGCGAGGTCAGCGTGATTTCCAGTTCCTTCGCGGCTGTGACGGCATCGTCGTAGAAGAGTTCGTAGAAATCGCCCAGGCGGAACAGGAGTAACGCACCCGGCGCCTGCTTTTTGATCGAGTGGTATTGCCGCATCAGCGGCGTAGACGCATCAGAACTCATCTACCCATTTCCCGCGCTCACAACCCGTATTCCACAATCCGCCGCCTCGCGCGCCAGCGAATGCTGCACCCGGTATCCGGTGAAGACTTCCAGCCTCCCATCGTCGAGCTGCACCGGAATGTGAACGGCGATCTGTTTGGCAAAGTGCGGAGCACCTTACAAAGGCCGGCGTCCAGCTTGAGCCGCCGGGCCGCCTCGTCAAATCGCGCCTCCGCCGCGAGCCACGGGTTCAGTTCTAGTTCCGGCAACTGTGTCGCGCCGCCCGCCCTTGCTGCGTCCATCGCCTCCGCCCCCGAGAGATCATTATGACACTCATGCCCCTCGGCTTCCGGCCGTCGATGCTCAGACGCGAAAAGTTGCGCTTCTCGTTCGCTAAGGGGATTCGGGATAACGAGATGAGGAAATTGGAACGCGGGCTTGACGCATCGCCAAAAAGATGGTATTTTGCTGCCCTGGATCTCCACAAGGAGATCCCCTATATGCTGCCGTTAAGCCCGGCAAGCCAAAATGGAACCCCGGCCAAGGAGGCCCCTTATGCCGCATATGAAAAGCCAGTTGATTATCCTGCTCTCTGTCCTATCGGCCGCCACTCTGGCGGCGCAACCTAACCCGGTGATCCCGCGCCGCCCTCCGGATATCGTCCTGCCGCCTGGCCTCAATCTTCCGGCGCTGCAACGCGACAAGCCGGCCTCGCGCGTCCGCCCGGATCTCGTCATCCCAATTATTTTCCCTCATCCGGCTCCGCAGCTCGACACGGTGACCTCGCACAACCACCTGTACTTTCCGCAGTTGGCCGATGGAGGCAATGCGACATCAAAATGGCAGACGACTCTCACCTTCGTAAACCTCTCGACGATGGATGACGCGACCGTATACCTCTGGTTCTATAGTGACCCAGATGGAAGTCCCTGGAGCATCGATTTCGGCGCGTGCGGGACGGGGCCGACTTCGGAGCTGATCCTCAGCATTCCGCCCAGAGGAATGAAGATGTGCCAAAGCCAAGTCTCTTCTCCGGCGGTAAAGGTGGGCTGGGCTTATGGCGTGGCAACCGTGCCCGTGCAGGCCACCGCCTCGTTCCGGACAATCATCGGGGGCGTGCCCGCATTCGAAGTGAGCGCCGAGCCGACGCTGCCCACCTGGCGCTATACCTCGTTTGCCAACCGCAATCTCGGAATTGCCATTGCAAATCCGTCCAGCGACACAATATCCGTAATTCTGACTGCGTACGACTCGGGAGGAAGCTCGCTAGGGGATCAGACGATTTCGCTCCCGGCCAACAATCACATTTCGAACGGTCTGACCCATTGGTTCCCGGGACTCCCCTCCGACTTCGCTGGAAGCGTGACGCTCACTGGAGCGGACCCTTCGTCTGACGCCTTCATTGCCTGGACGCTGAATAGTTTCGATGGCACGGTTATATCCACCCTGCCGCAAGGCCGCGCCGCGTGGCCTCTGGCGCCCCTAACGCACTGGGACCAGGTCTGGCGTGCATTCCGGAAGGTATGGGTAGCCGCAGTGGATTCCGGTTACAACTTTCTCCCCGCTAGCTATACGATGCCAACGCTCAATGTCGTCGAGGACCTAACGGTCAACGCAGTGACGCCCGATGCAAATACGATCCAGATCAGTGAGGCGCTTTCGCAACTCATCAGCGATTCGCCCGGCGAGCTGGCATTCGTCCTGGGGCACCAAATGGGCCATCTCTATCAGATGCGGAATGGAGGCGCTCAAATCTTCAACCCCGATATCGAGGTTGACGCCGACGTTTGGGGAGTGTTTCTGACCGCGCTTGCCGGTTATGACGTTTACTCGGCCACCGGTGCGCTGGTAAAGGAAGCGGCGGCGACCGGGTACGGCATGAGTCCAGGGGGGTTCGATGGATGGGCCGACCCCAACGATGCGTACACGGACATAACCAGTCGGCTTCAAAATAGTATAGGCCCCTCGATCCTCCAGGCGTGCAACGTAACGACGGACACGGACGTTGCGGCTATCTGTCTATGGGATCGGGCCGTGGGGCACTCCTACTTCCCGGCAGCGGTGCCTTTCGCTGTTCATCCTAAGCCGAAAAAATAGAGCGATCGGCCGTTTGCATGCCCGCCCGTAAGGGGCGTGGCCGAGCCGGACCAGTTCGGGCCGGAGCTCGAATGCTGAGCCCCGGCCCGGAGGATCGCACTGACATGCCGCTGCCGATCCCGGCGTCTGCGGCCCGGAAGCCAAGGGCGATCGCCGCGCATACGCCCACCACGGCGAGTTCGGCAGCGCTCCGCTTCAGCTCAGCTTAGCTGCCGCGATCTTTCCGAGGGCCCTCCATTTGGCTTCGTCCATCGCGTCGTCGGAGAAGAGGGAAACCCCGAAAGCGCCCGCCTCCAACGCCGCCTTCACCGTCTGCGTAAACGTGGGTTCATCCATGCCATGAATAAACAGTCCGCTGTAAACGGGCTTCTTCACCGTGGAGACTCCTTCCCGCGTCTCTGCGGCGACCCACTCCGGACCTGCCTCATAAAACACGTTGTAGAGCATGGGCAAGAACGCATCCAGGCGCCATCTCCCCCAGTCCTGCCGGACATCCGTACGCGCCAGGCCCGGTCCTGGGAAGACCGCGGCCGTGATCACCTTTCCTTGCGCGTGTGCGGCGGGCACAAGATACCCGTTCACCAGCCCCGTCACCATGTTGAAGCGGAACCGCAGCCACTCATCCTGAAGCTTAGAGTCTTTGATCTCGAGCGGATCAACGCCGTACTTCCGCTTGAATCGGTTGCGCTCGTATCCGGTGTAACCGTAGTCGTACTGGGGATAGACCCGGTCTTGAACGACATGGTATCTCTTCCACAGTCCGGGCGGCAAGATCACATCCGGGTGGCGGATGTAGTCGAGGTGGACCCCTGTCAGCTCCCCGATGCCAGCCAGTTCCTTAACCGTGCCCTGCACCCACTCCCGGACTTCGGGGCGCCCGGGATCCAGGAAGCGGTAATGTGGCACGTAGGGAGGTTTGTCGGCCGTTGATTCGCCCAAGGCATTGACGTTATACCAGTCAGGATGCTTCTTGATGATGTCGTCAACCATACAAGGGAGGGACCACATCCAAGCGTGCACCTCGAGGCCTTCGGCGCGAGCAAGCGGCAACAGCGTTTCCAGCCAGTTCGTCTTCACAGGCAGCCGCGTGCTCTCAAAGTAGGCGTTTCTTCCGTCATAAGTCTCGGGAAGAATCGCGCGAATCCCTGAGGCCCGCATGAGTGCGAAGCGGCGCTTCCACTCCTCGGCGGACCTCGCGATTTGGTTTGGGATCCAGACCCAATTCTTCATCGCGCGCCGTGCCGGCTTCGCGCCCGCGGAGGATATTAACTCGCTGGCCAGGGCCGGTACGCCCAACCCGGCCGCTTTGAGAAAGGCTCGCCTGCCGATTGACATAGTCTCTCGTATTATGGGGTTCTTACTGCCCGCGCACAAGAATGACACTACCGTTCAGGCGATCAAACGTCACTGAGCTGAACCCATCCGATGCTGCCAGTGCCCGAATGCCTGAGGCTGCCTGCCGTGGCCGGAGCCGCCGCAACCGTGAGAGGCTCCGCCCGAGCCGCTCACCGAGCGGGAAGAACCGAAGGAATGGAAGGCGCCGCTGCTGCCGTAGTAGCCGCCGCTGGGAGCGGGCCGGCTGTGAATGGGCCGCTGATCGCGGCAGAAGTCCCCAGCCTGGCTCCTTTTCAGTCGCGGTTCGGTGCCATGGTCCGCTACGATGAAGGTATGGCATCACAGGCACGCATTCCATTGGAGGAGCTCCGGTCGGCCGTTCTGGGCCTGCACGGCTGGACGCTGGCCAACGCAAAACTGCACCGCGAATACAAGTTCGCGGATTTCGTCCACGCATTCGGGTTCATGGCGGCGGCGGCGGTTATGATCGAGGCCATGGGACACCACCCGGAATGGTCGAACGTATATAACCGGGTGACAGTGGATCTGATCACGCATGACGCCGGCGGCGTCACTGCGAAGGACCTGGAGCTGGCGAAAAAACTCGAGGAGATCGCAAGAAAACTGCAATGAAAATCTCCCGCCGCTCATGGGTGGCCGGCATGGGCCTGGCTCCGGCCGCCCTCAGCGGCATGGTGTGGGGCAGGCAGGGCGTCACGGTCCAGCCCACCACGGCATTCACCGGGTCGGCTGACCTGGATGCCGCGATGGCGGATGCCATCCGGCATGATGAGATCCCCGGCGCGGTGTTGATCGTCGGACACCAAGGACAAATCGTTCACCGCAAAGCATACGGCTCCCGCGCGCTCGTACCGCGCAAAGAGCCAATGACGCTGGACACGATCTTCGACGCCGCCTCACTGACGAAGGTCGTCGCCACCACGCCGGCACTGCTCAAGTTGTTCGAACAGGGCAGGGTGCGGCTGAACGACCCGGTGACGAGATACCTGCCGCAATTTCAGGGCGGCAAGAGCGGCATCACGGTCCGCAATCTTTTGACACACTTCTCCGGCCTCCCGCCGGACTTGGAGTTGGAGCCTGCCTGGAGCGGGTACAATACAGGCATCCGCCGGGCGCTGGCGGTTCCGCCGGTGGCTCCCCTGGGCGCACGGTTCCTCTATAGCGACATCAATTTCATTCTGCTCGGCGAGATCGTGCACCAGGTGAGCGGCGTGATGCTCCCGCAATTCGCCGCCGAAAATATTTTCCAGCCGCTCGGCATGCGCGAGAGCATTTTCCAGCCACTGGCGGCGTTGCGCCAGCGCATCGCACCAACCGAGGAGGTACACGGCCACATTCTTCGTGGCGTTGTGCACGATGAAACCGCGCGCTATATGGGTGGCATCGCGGGCAATGCCGGTCTGTTCTCCACTGCCGGCGACTTAGCCCGGTTCGCCGAAATGATGCTGGGCGGAGGAGCCTGGGCGGGGGGGCGGATCCTCGCTTCCGTAACGGTCCAGAAGGCCGTAACTCCACAGTCGCCGCCCGACCAGCCTATTCTGCGTGGCCTGGGCTGGGACATCGATTCGCCTTACTCCGGCAATCGCGGCGAGTTGTTCCCCATCGGCTCCTACGGTCACACCGGGTTCACGGGAACATCGATCTGGATTGACCCGGTATCGCAAACTTATGTGATCCTGCTCTCGAACGCCGTACACCCGCGGCGGCGGCCCGCGATCACATCGTTGCGCGGCCGCATAGCTACGATCGTAGCCGCGTCTGTGGGCATACAGGCGCCGGGCGTCAGCCTGAACGGCTACAACGAGACTTTGGAGGGGGCGGGTGTGCACCGCGTGGTCGCGCACAACGCCAGCGTGCTTACCGGCCTCGATATGCTTGCCCAACAGGGGTTTGCACCGCTCGCCGGCCGCCGCGTCGGGCTGATCACGAACCAGACCGGTTTAGACCACACGGGTAAGCGCAACGTGGATGCGATGCTCGCGGCCGGCATCAAAGTTGCCGCGCTGTTTGCGCCCGAACATGGCATCACCGGCGATGAGGATCGCGAGGACATCGGAAACACGCGCGATCCGGCAACAGGTATTCCCGTCTGGAGCCTCTATTCAGCGAGGAATCACCGGCCTACGCCCGAAATGCTGCGCGGTATCGACGCGCTGGTGTTCGATATTCAGGATATCGGAGCCCGGTTCTACACCTACCTGACAACGATGGGGTACTGCCTCGAGCAAGCGGCCGCACGTGGGATCCCGTTCTTCGTGCTCGACCGGCCGAACCCGATCACCGGGACCCACGTGGAAGGTCCAATACTCGATCGCGACCTGCGGTCGTTCCTGGGCTACTTTCCCCTCCCGCTCCGGCATGGCATGACCACCGGAGAACTGGCGAGGCTCTTCAACTCCGGAAACAGGCTCGGCGCGGACTTGCGCGTGGTCGCGATGAAAAACTGGCAACGCGGCGACTGGTTCGACTCGACCGGCCTGGCCTGGCGAGACCCGTCCCCAAATATGCGCAGCCTCAACGCGGCACTGCTCTATCCGGGCATCGCGATGTTGGAGGGGTCGAGAAACTACTCCGTGGGCCGGGGAACGGATGTGCCCTTTGAGCAGGTGGGCGCGGATTGGATTCGAGGCCAGGAGCTGGCGGCCTGCCTCAACGTGCGGTTCATCCCGGGCGTGCGTGTTTATGCCACGCGCTTCCAGCCGGCTTCCTCCAACTTCGCCGGCCAGACCATTGAGGGAGCGCGCTTCATCGTTACAGACAGGGAGGCGTTTGACAGCTCGAGGTTGGGACTGGAACTCGCCGCCGCACTTGTCAGGTTGTACCCCGGCAAGCTCGCGCTCAACGACAATCTGAACCTCATCGGCAACCGGCGGGCGATCGCACTCCTCCAGGCGGGCGAGGAGGCGGAGAGCATCCAGGAAGAAATGGAGGAGCCGCTGCTAGCCTTCCTAAAAGTGCGCGGGGAGAATTTACTCTATCCGTAAAAGCGGCCACGTAGGCCGCGGGAAGCCGTCCTCACCCCGTTCGGTCCCTCGGCTCCTCCCATCTCTGCTCCGGGTCTCAGCCGACAGTCGGCTTTGCCAGACCGGAGCTCTTGTTCTTGCTCCCTGGCGGTCGGCCACGCTTTTTGGCCATTGCCAGCCAGGCGGGCGGCCGGCCACGGCGCCTGCCGCGTCCGCGGGCGAGCCGCTCTAAACTCATAATCGCTTCTTCGATCTGTTCGCGTTCCTGACGAAGTTCCGCCAGGATTTTGGTTACGTCCATAATTCACTCCCACGCGGCCGGCGGCCGGCCGCGTTCCGTTCTGAAATCAGAACATCGGACTCACAATGCATAGAAGGCTCCCTGTAGTGTAAACCCACTTTTCCGTGGTTTTCAAGGGCTCTGTTCTGAACCCAGAACAAAACTGCCTCACATTCGTACTGGAACGGAATGAAGAGCACTTACTGTCAATGGACAGGACATTTTTTTAAGATTACCATAAAAACCTCCGTTTCCAGTGAAAATAAAAGGGTAATCCGGACAAAATCAGCGCCAGGCCGAGTACCGATTCGCGCGGCGATTCGCGGAATGTGAAGAAAACGACGGCTGATGCCCCCAGTACGAATAGTACTGGAACCCACGGGTATCCTGCCGTCCGATAGGGCCTTATAAGGTCCGGCCGTTTGCGCCGTAGCACCAGCACCGCTGCCGCCGTCATCCCGTATAGGATCCAGCTCGCAAACATGACATACGTATAGAGCTGCCTGAACCGCCCACTCAACACCAACAACGCCGCCCAGCCGCACAACACGAGGATCGATATCCCCGGCGTCCGGTAAGCGGGATGGACACGTCCGATCGGGCGGAAAAACAGACCATCCCGCGCCATAGCGTATGGCACGCGGGCGCCGGAGAGGATCGAGCCGTTCAGCGCGGCGAAGATCGAGACCATCGCGGCAATGCTGACCGCTGCAGCGCCTCTTTCGCCGAAGATCCGCCGCATCATCTCGGCCGCCACGCGACTGGTCGAGGCCACCTCACGGGCCGGCAGCACGTAGAAATATGCGAGGTTCGCGAGCATGTAAATGGCGATTACGGCGGCGGTTCCAAAGATCAGGGCCCTGGGCAGGCTGCGCTGAGGCTCCCGGATCTCGGAGGAAACCATGCTGGCGTTGTTCCATCCATCGTAAGCCCAGAGCGCGCCGGCCAACGCCGCGAAAAAGCCAGCCACGCCGCCAGCAACCGGAATCGACGTTCCCAGGTTTGCCACGGCGCCGTGCCCGCTGCCGAGGCCGATGGCAATGATTGAGGCGATGAGTCCGAGCTTGGCGGTAGTCACGGCGACCTGAACGCGGCCGCCAAACTTCACCCCAACATAGTTCACCAGAGCGAGAATGACGATCACCGCCATGGCCAGCAATTGCCCGTAACGAATCTCGAGTGGCCCGCCATCCGGCCCGATCGGAAGCCGCACGGTGTAGAACACGCGGTCTAGTTCGGGCAGGAAATTCGCGAGGTAATAAAAGAAGCCCGTTGCTATCGCTGCGATCGAGCCGCTCTTCGCGACCCACATCTGGGTCCAGCCATACAAGAATCCCCACAGCGGGCCGTAGGCTTCGCGCAGGTAAACGTACTCGCCGCCCGCCTCCGGCATGGCGGCTGCCAGCTCAGCGTAAGTCAGGGCGCCGAATAGCGACAGCACGCCGCCAAACGCCCACACGCCGAGGAGCACAAGCGGTGAGCCGACTTGACGGATCATATCGTGCGGCACCAGGAAGATCCCGCTGCCGATCACGGTTCCCATCACGATCGAGGCGGCGCTCCAAACGCCCAGTTCGCGCTTCAGCCCCGGTTGTGGAGCCCCGTCGTCACGCACCGGCGCGCTCCTTCAGGAAGTACGACGCCAGCCACGCCGCCGCAAAGGTCACTGCGGCGCCGATCGCGACGTACCAGGTCCAGGCGATATGGGTCCCCAGCCACACACAGATAACTGCAGCAAGGCCCGCAGTCATGCCGGCGATAGCCGCGCTTTCGCCCACGCGGCGCGTGAGAACGCCCAGTAGAAACACACCCAGCAGACCTCCATAAGGGATCGAAGCAATGGTCAAGCCGGTCTCCAGCACCAGGCCCCAGTGCCGCGTTGCGATGCAGAACAGAACCACTCCCCACAGGACGGTCGCACTACGCGCCAGTTTCAAGTATTTTTGCTCGGAACCAGGCTGCCCGCCGCGGTGCGCCCGCAACGGACGGTAGAAGTCGATGATTGTCGTCGAGGCGAGCGAGTTCAGGGCCGCGCTCAGATTCGACATCGCCGCCGCCAGGATCGCGGCCACGACCAGGCCCGCCAGGCCGGGCGGAAGGCAACGCCAAACGAATTCGGGGTAGAGCCGGTCGGGCGGCTGCGGCGGCGCGAGGTGCGCGTCCGAGTAGTGGACAAACAGCATGATGCCGATCAGCAGAAACAGCCCGAACTGAAAAAAGATAACGGCCCAACTGGCCAACAGAGCAGCGCGGCTCTCGCCTTGTGTGCGGGCTGCCAGCAGGCGCTGGACCATCAATTGGTCGGTGCCGTGACTGGCGGTCGTGAGGAAACACCCGCCAATGATGCCAGCCCAGAAAGTATACGTGCGCGAGAAGAAGCCGGGCCCGAGGGTGAAGTCGAAAACACGGAATTTGCCGGCCGGGCCTGCGACCGCGAGCACATGCCCCCAGCCGCCCGGAATGTGATGGAGAATCACGAAAAAACTCACCAGCGCGCCGAAGACATAGAGGAACATCTGCACGACATCCGTCCAGATTACGGCTGTCATTCCTCCCTCAAACGTGTAGAAGAGAGTCAAGCAGACGATCAGGACGAGGGAGGCGATCTCTCCTGTGCCCAGGACAATCGAGATGACGATCGAGATCGCAAACACACGGACCCCTTCGGCCAGCGCCCGAATCACGAGGAATGTCGCAGCGGTGAGCTTCCGGAGGTGTGGGCCGAAGCGGCGCTCCATCAGCTCGTAGGCCGTGTACATTTCACCGCGGAAATAATGCGGCAGAAAGACCAGCGCGATCACAATGCGCGCCAACAGGTAGCCGAAGACGACCTGGAGGAAGCCAAGGTTGCCCGTAAAGGCCAAAGTCGGCGTGCCGATGATCGTTAGCGTGCTGGTCTCGGCCGAAACGATCGAGAGCGCGATGGCCCACCAGGGGGCGGTGCGGCCGCCCAGGAAATAATCCTTCAGGCTTTTCTGGGTGCGGCGGAAATGGGCCCCGAACCAGGTGACGCCCCCCAGGTAGACCAGAATGACCGCCAGGTCGGGATAGCGCATCGGCAAACGCTAAAGTAGCACAGCCCGCCGGGACGCGGGCCGAAACCAGTTCCACCCCCGCCCCCTCCTCTCCCCGCTCAAAACTCTTGACCCTTCCTGTTGCGCCCTGTGGTTCGATTCGGTATACTCCGCAATTGCAAGTCCCGTAGCGTCACCGTTATCGGCGGCATGACCACAAGTGGTGCGCCGCCAGCCTAACAGCAGTAGGAACGTAAAGGGCAGAATCAGGAGGCGTGAGTGCGCATTCAACTCTCAAAGGCAATCTTGGCGTTTGCGATCTCTTCGGCTGTGGGCATATCGCCCGCCTGGGGACAGGCGCAGCAGCAAGCGCAGCCAGACCAGCAACAGCAGGCCCAGCCGGCGCCAGCACCGGCGGTAGCTCAGCCAACACCAACACCCAAGCAAGAATGGAAAGATCTGGGCGAGTACAATCTGGTCCAGTCCATCGATAAGGAAAGTGACCCGAACAAGAAGCTCGATCTGTTGAATCAGTGGACCGACAAGTATCCCAACAGCGATTTCAAAGTCGATCGTCTCAGCAGGTACATGGATACGTATAAGGCTCTCAATCAGCCAGGGAAGATGCTGGAAACAGCCCAGCAGATCCTGGCGATCGATCCGAAAAACCTGCAAGCGCTGTACTGGATCAACTTGCTGGTGGTGAGCATGAATGACACCTCGCCGCAGAAGCTGGACCTCGGTGAGAAATCGGCAAACTCTTTGCTGGCAGTGGCGGAGGAATATTTCTCGCCCGACAAGCGCCCGGCGACGACTCCCGAAGACGCCTGGAAGAAGGGCAAGGCCGATGTCGAAGGCCTCGCCCAGCGGACGCTCGGCTGGATCGCGTGGCAACGCAAGAATTACACAGATGCCGAGAGCCACTTCACGGAAGATCTGAAGATGAACCCGAATGACGCGGAGGCGTCGGCCTGGTTCGGCACCGTGATCCTGGCGCAGAAGAAGCCGGAACGGCAGGCTGACGCTCTCTACGACTTTGCACGCGCCGCGGCTTATGACGGACCGGGAGCGCTCGAGCCGGTGCGCCGGCAAAAAATGGTGGATTACGTCACCAAGGCCTACACCAATTATCACGGCCAGGATACACAGGGCTTGCAACAACTGCTGCAGACGGCCAAATCGTCGGTGTTTCCACCGGCGGGATTCAAGATCCTTAGCAGCGACGAGGTCACAGCGCAGAAGTTGCAACAGTTACAGCAAACGAATCCATCGCTCGCGCTGTGGGTAAAGCTGAAGGATGCCCTGAGCCAGCCCGACGGCTCGCAGTACTTCAGCCAATACATGAAGGACACGCTGGTGCCGCCCGAGGGTCAACCACCGTTCCGCGGAACGGTGATCCGGCAGGAGCCAGTCCGCAACCCCAAAGTAGTCGTGGTTGGGGTCGCCGATCCGAAAACGCCGGACGCGACGCTCCGGTTGGAGACGCCGCTGGCCGGTCATGCGGAGCCCGGAACAGTGATCGAGTTCCGAGGCATTGCCGCTTCATATGCGGCATCGCCCTTTATGGTCACCTTCGATACAGAGAAGAAGTCCATCGACGGCTGGCCGGCTCCGCCGCCCGTACCCAAGAAGGCCCCAGTTCACACGAAAAAGAGCGCTTAAGAGTCCATTTCGCGCCCGGACCTCGAACATTCGGCGCTCACCGGGGCGAGGGTGAGCGCCGGCCCGCCGAAGAAGACAGCTCGCAAGCCGGTGTCCTCGAGTGCAGGCAGGTAGCCGTCAGGAATATGGCCGGCGCGAGCGCCGGCGGGAGATACACCCCGCAGTGAGTGTAACGATCCGGGGTCAGGCGCGGGCGGCTCCGCTCGTCACATCTTATAGCGGCCCAGGTCCTCGTCGTTGAGGCCCTCGAGCCAGCGCCGCAGCTCTTCGTTGTTGACCTTGTCGGAGACCGACGCGGCCGTCTTGGAGGACTTCAGCACGGCTTCCTCAACATAGATGGGGCAATCCAGGCGAAGTGCGAGTGCGAGAGCATCGCTCGGCCGGGAATCGACGCAAATCAGTTCCCCGTCCCGTTCCAACCAGATCACCGCGTAGAATGTGTCGTCCTTCAGCTCGCTCACCACGACCTTCTGCATACCGGTATGCAGGCCGAGCAGGAGGGTCTTGATAAGATCGTGCGTCATCGGCCGGGGAGTGGAGACCTTCTCGATTTCGAGCGCAATCGCGTTGGCCTCATACACCCCGACCCAGATCGGGAGGATCGCATTGCCGTTCACATCCTTCAAGATGACGATCGGCATATTCGTGACCGGATCCATCATCAGGCCGCGGATCTTCATCTCGACTTCCATATCGGTCCTCCTCAACTCCAATATACGTTGTCCCGCGCCTGGCCGCTCACACTCTCTCCTGCCAGCGAGTTCGGGCCGGCCCGAGTGACACGCACTTCGATATACCTACCTACAAGCGAATGACCGTTTGCGCCGGCATGCGTGAAGTTCAAGATGCGATTTTGCGCCGTGCGGCCGATCCACTGCCCGGTGGCCTGGTTGTACCCTTCCACAAATACCTCTTCGACCGTTCCAACCAACTCTAAGTTGCGCTGGATCTGGATGGCCCGCTGTTTTTCCTGGACAATGGCGAGGCGCCTGCCCTTCTCCTCTTCCGGGACCTGGCCTCCAAGGGCGAGTGCGGGCGTGTTCGGGCGCGGCGAGTATTTGAAGCTGAAGATGGAGTCGTACTGGACTTGGTCGAGCAGCGAGAGCGTCTCGTCGAAATCCTGCCCGGTCTCGCCGGGGAAGCCGACGATGATGTCGGTGGTAATCGCGATCTTCCGCCGCGCGTTTTTCAGCCACTCGATGCGGCGGAGGTACTCCTCGCGGCTGTAGAGCCGTTGCATGTGATCGAGCACCCGGCTCGAGCCCGATTGTACGGGCAGGTGCACGTGATTGGCGAGTACGGGGTTCGCATCGATCGCGTCCACAATCTCTTTCACGAAGTCCCGCGGATGGGAGGTGATGAACCGCACGCGGCGCAGCCCGGGGATTTCAGCCACGCGCGCGAGCAGCGTCACGAAATCCCAGCCCTCGGGCCCGGGATCGCGGTAGCTGTTCACGTTCTGGCCGAGCAGTTGGATCTCGGTGTAACCACGCCCCACAAGCTCCCTCGCCTCCCCCATCACGTTGGCGCTGGCGCGGCTGCGCTCCGGCCCGCGCGTGAACGGAACCACGCAGTAAGCGCACGATTTATCGCAGCCCTCGATGATCGTGATGTAGGCCCGATGCGGGTTGTTGCGGCGGGTGAGCGGCGTCTCGAACGTTTCGTCCGCGCTCAGATCCAGGCCGGTAACACGGCGGTTGCCCGCTTCGAGCTCGACCAGCATCCCGGGCAATTTCGTGTAGCTGGCCGAGCCGCACACCAGACTCACGTGCGGCGCCTTATCGAATAAGCGTGCGCCTTCCTGCTGTGCGACACAGCCCAGGACCGCAAAGACCTTCCCTCTTCCGGCATCGCGCTTGAACTGCTGGAGACGGCTGAAAACCTTCTGCTCGGCCTTGTCGCGAATGCTGCACGTGTTGTAAAGCACCAAATCGGCCTCGCCGGGCCCGCCTACCTGCGTGTAGCCCTGCGCCACGAGCGTGCCGATCACCTTTTCGGAGTCATGCACGTTCATCTGGCAGCCGAAGGTCTCGATGTAAAACGTCTTCATGCGACTGGTGGCACACGTCCTGGAAAAAAGCGGCGCGACCGGCGCTCGCTTCATTATAACTGGGTGGTTTCGAGAGCCCGCACTCCGGTTTTCGTGCCGCTTTAGCCGTGGGCGAAGTGCATCAGCCAGCCCAAGCCGAACAGCGCAGCCAGGAAACACGCGAAGCAGAAAAGGCCGTAAAGGAGCCGTTCGCGGTCGGCCTTCCTGCTGACGATTCCGAGCACGATCGAGGTGAACAACGCAAACAAGACGGCGGCCTCGAAATGGGAAAGGTTCACTTTCGGCATCAGCTCTTCTTCCCGATGGCGATTTCGTACGCGTCCACCATCGCCAGCACATTCAGCAGCCCGGCCGTGACCAGGAACTTGGTCCCGTAATCGTGCACCGCGCCGGCCATGTCCGGCTGGGAGTAGCCGAGCCATGTGGCGATCAAGTAGGGAACGCCCGCGGCGACGTTGCAGAAAAAACCGCCGTAGTAAATGAGGATGTTCAGCAGATCCCCGCCCTGGGGCTTGAGAAACTCGCCGCGCATCATCAGCCCGAACAGGAACGTACCCAGGACGGAAAACAGCAGCAGGATGGCGCGGCCGTAACGCTTCATGAGGAAGTGGCCGCCGCCGGGAACGAACCAGGCCAGGGCGACGGCGGGCCCCCACACGCTGACGGAAGGTTTCGGCTCCTTGGCCGCTTTCTGATTGGGGCTCATCGGAAGCTTCAATTGTAGCAGACAGGATACGGCGGGTGACCGGTTGCCGGTCACGGCCCGCGGCAGGTGATAAGTGCATTTATTCCGCCCTGATACCGGCTGCAAACATCGCCAGCGGCGGCTCCGGATGGTATTCAACGTATGTGCAGCAGTGCGATCACGAGTTTCGCCGCAAGCACCCTCCTCGGCATCGACGTTTCCCATAACAACGGCCCGGTCGATTGGCGCCAAGTCGCCGCGGGCGGCCTCGCGTTTGCCTACGCGAAAGCCACGGAAGGCACAGGCTTCGTAGACCCCTTGTTCGGCACGAACTGGGCCGCCATGAAGCAGGCGGGCCTCATGCGCGGCGCCTATCATTTCTTCCATCCCGCAAAGCCAGTTGCAGCGCAGGCCGACAAGTTCGTCTCCGTCGTCGGGCATCTCGCTGGGCGCGACTTGCCGCCCATGCTCGATCTCGAAGAGACTGTGCCGCAGAACGAGTGGACCGGCGTTACGAAAGCAAAGCGAGTTGCGCTTGCGCTCGATTGGCTCGAGCGGGTCGAGAAGGCGCTCGGCCGCAAGCCAATCGTTTACACGCGCAGCGGGTTCGTTCAGGAAGCGTTCGATCGCGCCGGTCCGCTCGCGGAATACGTGCTTTGGATCGCGCATTACACCAGCGCACCGGCGCCCGCCATACCGCCGGGGTGGAGCGCCTGGACCATCTGGCAGTTCACGGAGACCGGCCGCGTCAGCGGAGTCAAGGGCAACGTCGATATGAACCGGTTCAACGGCACGCACGAGGAGTTGCTGGCACTGTCCGGCACGGCCGCTGAAGGCGCGCAGCCGTAGCCGGGCAGGGTGCCGAATAAGCGAAAATACTGTCGCTCCTCGCGGTTATGGCTCGATGGGCGGCGCCGCGATTGCCGGCTATTGATTCACGACGCTGTTTCCCGGCGGGCAGCCCTGCGATTGCGTAGAATAAGACCCGGAGGCGCAAAATGCACAAGCTCCAAGGAATCGGCATTGCTATTCTGCGCGTCGTGGTCGGAATCGTGTTCCTGGCGCACGGCGGCCAAAAACTGTTCGTCTACCATTTCCCCGGCGTGGCCCATGCGATGGCCTCCATGGGCATTCCTCTACCGGCAATTTCGGGCGTAGTTGTCACGCTGGTCGAGTTCATCGGAGGGATTCTGCTTATTGTTGGCCTCTTCACGCGCTGGGCCGCAATTCTGCTGGCAATCGATATGGCCGTCGCCGTGCTCGCGGTGCACCTGAAGGCCGGCTTCTTCATGCAGAACGGCGGATTCGAATACCCATTGACGCTGCTGGCGGCCACTGTCATGCTGGCACTGGCTGGCGGCGGGGCCCTGGCTCTCGATTCGAAGCTCTGTAAGCCGCGGTCTTAGGCCAGCACGCTGCCCAGAGCTCAAGCCGACGCGCCCGGAAATACCAAGACGCTACGATGAAGTGAGAACGGCGTCAAGGCGGCTATGTTTCCGACCACTCACCAATCGCAAAGAGCCAGCGCGGGCAGGCGCATCGCCATGATCAGCATGGCGACGAGCGCCGCGCTCGCACTCAC
Source organism: Bryobacterales bacterium (assembly GCA_963835855.1). Taxonomy (GTDB): domain Bacteria; phylum Acidobacteriota; class Terriglobia; order Bryobacterales; family Bryobacteraceae; genus CAWIHA01. Next base: position 65,576 of record CAWIHA010000008.1, read on the forward strand.
GAAGATCTTCGTGGGATGGATGGCGGGCTCGACTTCCGTGGTCGCGGACGGTTTTGAATCCGCCGGCGATGTGGCCACCTCGGCGCTCATCTTGTTCAGCCTGATCGTCGCCTCCAAGCCTCCGGATGAGGAGCACCCTTACGGCCACGGCCGCTTCGACCTGCTCACGGGCCTGGCGGTGGGGGCCATGCTGGGCGTGGCCGGCGTCGCCATTTCGGTGCGCTCGCTCGCGCATGCAGGCGAATTGCGCGCGCCTCCCGCGTTCTACGGTATCTGGCCCTTGCTCGGCTCCATCGCGGTGAAAATCGTGCTTTCGACGTTTAAGTTCCGGTTCGGGAGGCGGATCGGCAGCGCAGCGCTGGTTGCCGATGCCTGGAACGACACGGTCGATATCATCTCTGGACTGGCGGCGCTCACCGCGCTCGGCCTCACTCTCTTCGACCCCTCGCGTTTCCTAGCCGCGGACCACTATGGCGGGTTCGCCGTCGGTCTCATTGTGATCTCAACCGGCGTGCGCGTGGTGCGTGAGACCTCGCTCGAACTGATGGACACGATGCCCGGCCAGAGCATGATGGCTCGTATCCGGTCGGTTGCGCTCGAGGTGCCGGGAGTCGAGGGGGTCGAAAAGTGCTACGCGCGCAAGACTGGCTTCCAGTACCATGTGGACCTGCACCTGGAAGTCGATCCGAACATCACCGTGTTCCAATCGCACGACATTGCAACCAGGGTGCGGATCCGGCTCAAGGAGCGTTTGGATTTCATCGCCGACGTGCTAGTGCACGTCGAGCCCTCGCCCACACGCGTCCAATGAGGCGCGCCAAAACCGGTTATGCTTGAGACTCTGCGGACAGGCGCTAGGTCGCTTTTCTCGCAGCCATCGCTTTCCGGTACGCGTCCCGCAGACGCGCTTCCGTTTCCCGGCTGAGCGGCGGCAGAGGTTCGGCCGGCTCGCAGTTCCGGCAGATGCGGATGCTGCGCTTCAGGCTCTCCAGGAATTCGATGCAGGGTGGGCATCCTGCCAGGTGTGCTTCAATTTCTTGACAAGTTTCCGGAGTCAATTCCGCATCGAGGTATTCCGAAAGCAAAGCGAACACCTCCTTGCAATCTCCTTTGTGTGCAAGCGCCATTCCCGCTTTCCTCAATGCCCCCGGCCGCTCGGGGCTTGGCGCCGCTGCTGGTTCCGCAGATAATCGTCGAGCTTCTGCCGGATGGCGAGCCGCGCCCGGTGCAGCCGGGTCTTGATGACCTCCGGACTGACATCGAGCACATTCGCGGCCTCTTCGGTCGTAAGCTCCTCCATATCGCGCAGCAGGATCGCGGAACGGTAAATCTCGGGCAATCGAGCGATGGCCTCGTGGATCACGCTGCGCAACTCGGACCGCAACACCTGGTCGTCCGGCAGCGCCGACCAATCCGCGATTTCCAGCCTGCGGCCACCATCTTGCCCTGCGCGGGGCATGAACTCCTCAAGTGACAGCTCCTGGGCTGGCGCGAACACGCTCTTGCGCCGCTTCATGTAACAGGCGTTGCGCGCGATGCGGAACACCCACGGCTGCACGCGCTCGGGCTCGCGGAGCTGGTCGAAGTTCTCGAAAACCTTCATAAGCGTGTCTTGCACGACTTCCTCAGCGTCCTCGCGATGACCGCACATCAGCATCGTGTATTGAAAGATCTTCGAGCGGAAAACCTCGACGAAACGGTCGAAGGCTTCCGGCTTGCCCGCGAGCAAATCGCGCGCCAGCTCGACTTCGATTCTCTGCTCCGCCGCCAAACCCGGCCTCCGCTAGCATTGTAGCCAGCGGCCGGGCGGCGGAACAAATCTTAAGCCCGCGCAGCGGCCTGGGTGCGCAGCGCAAACTCGATCGCTGGCGGATTCGCCAGCGTGCTGTGGATCAGGCACGATTTCGCCGCGCGCAACACGCCCGCTCGATGTTTCTCGTCCGCCAAGTCTGGCGCCTCGATCTCGATCCGAAACCCGTCGAGCCGCGCCGGACCCTGCACTTTTTCCGCCCAGACCCGGACCTTCAAGCCATCCATTGGCAGCGACCGCGCGCGCAGATACTCCGCCGCGTAGTAACCTACACAGGTTCCGAGCGAGGCCAGCAGGAATTCCGGCGGCGTCATGCCAGCGTCCGTGCCCTGCCCCCCGGCAGGCTGATCGCAGACGATTTTATGCCCCCGCGTCGAGGCTTCAAATTTCATACCACTGAGATGAGTGACAGTGATTTCCATATTTTTAAAGCTCAATGGTCTGGATTCACTCCACGCGAGAAAGGTGACGCGGTATTTTTGTCACCCCTGCGCCCAAGCTGCATCCTACCCCTTGAACCATGCAGAAGATCCTAATCTCCCTGTTTTTGGTCCTGCCGGCGTGGGCCGGGGGGCCGCTGACTCTGCCCGATGCCGTAAAAATGGCGCTCCAGAAACATCCGGCCGTCCAAGCCAGCCAGAGCGGCGTCAAGGCCGCCCAGGAGCGCATCAGCGAGGCGCGCAGCGGCTATCTACCGAAGCTGAATTACGCCGAGACATACCTGCGCAGCGACAACCCGGTGATCGTCTTCAGTTCGCTGCTCACCGAGCACCAATTCACGGTGGATAATTTTGCGATCGGAGCCTTGAACCGGCCCAATTCGATCAATAACTTCCAGTCGCAGGTCACGGTTGACCAGGTAGTCTACGACGGCGGCCAGACCCGACTCGGTGTGAAGTCGGCCGAATTGACGCGCAGCTTGAGAACCGAGGATGAGCGTCTCACGAAGATGGAGGTCATCGCCGGGGTCGTTCGCGCGTACGATGGCGCGGTGCTGGCCGCAGAGAGCCTGAAAGTGGCGAACGAAGCGGTGCGATCGGCCGAAGCGGACCTGAACCGCGCGCGATCCGTTCGCTCCGCCGGCATGTCCACCGATGCCGACGTTCTCTCGATTGAGGTTCACCTGGCGGCGATGCGCGAGCAGCAGATCCGGCGCAAGGCCGACCTCGAGGTGGCGTCGGCCGCAGTGAACGAAGCGCTCGGCCTGCCCCTCAGTGAACCGCACGAGCTGACTACGCCGCTCACCGCCGCGCCGGCCGAATCCCTGCCGCTGGAGCAATATGAGAAGGAGAGCATGGCATCACGGCCCGAGGCGAGGCAGGCGCGGCTGGCCACAGGTCTGGCAGAGACGCAGAGCGCAGCAGCGCGGTCGTCGCTGCTGCCCCAGGTGAGCGTGCACGCGGGATTCGAAGCCGATCGCCAGCATTTCGCTTCGCGCGGCGGCGCCAACTGGCTGGCGTCGGCCTCGCTGCGCTGGAATATCTTCAACGGGTTTGCCGGCCGCGCCCGCATCGGCGAAGCGGCATTCAGCCTCGATCGCGCGCACGCGCAGCAAAACCAGACCCGCGCTCAGATCAAACTCCAGGTGCGCCGCGTGTACGCCGATTTCACCTCCGCCAACCAGAGGATCGACGTGGCACAGGCGGCGGTGGCAATGGCCGAGGAGAGCCTGCGCATCACAAAGAACCGCTACGACAACGGCCTGAGCAACGTGACCGACTTGCTGCGTACCGAGACTGCGCTGCTCGAGGCCAGGAACCGTAAACTCGCCGCGATCTATGACCAGCGGCTGGCCGCCGTGAACCTTGCGCTCGCCGCCGGAACGCTCTCCGAAGACTCCAGGGTGCTCTTATGAGACTGCAACTCCCTTTCCTGACCCTTTCCACGCTCCTACTGACCGCATGCGGCGGCAACGCGCCGCGTGAGGCAGCGGATATGAAAAGCGCGTCAATGCCAGTGCATGCGCTCACGCTTTCACTCTCGGAGTTGCCAGACACTTACGAGGCGGTGGGAACGGTGCGGGCGCGGACTGCGGCCGTGATCTCCAGCAAGGTGATGGGTTACGTGCGCGAAGTGAGCGTGCGTCCCGGAGATCGCGTGCGCCAGGGCCAGATGCTCGTCTTGCTGGACGCCCGCGACCTAGAAGCCGCAGACCGGCAAGCGGAGGCCGCGCGGAACGAGGCTGCGAGCGCGATACCGGAAGCCGACAACGCCATCGCCGCGGCTAAGGCCAGCCTCGATTTGGCCCAGGTGACATTCGCTCGCATGAAAGACCTGTTCGAAAAGACATCGGTGTCGAACCAGGAATTCGATGAGGCCTCCGCGAGGCTGAAGCTGGCCCAGGCCAACTACGAGATGGCCGTGGCGAAGCGCCATCAATTGGCTTCTAAGGTCATCGAGGCCGAGCAGGCCTGGAAATCTGCCGAAGTCATGCGCGGTTACGCCGAGATCCGCGCGCCTTTCGACGGCATCGTGACCGAAAAAAACGTCGAGCCCGGCAACCTGGCGGCGCCCGGCACGCCGTTGCTCACCATCGAACGCGCGGGCGGCTATCGTCTGGAAGCATCCGTCGAGGAATCGAAGCTCACGGCGGTACGCACGGGCCAACCTGTATCGGTGACGCTCGACGCGCTCGGCGGCCCGCTCGATGGGCGCGTTTCAGAGATCGTGCCGGCGCTGGATGCCGCCTCCCGCGCGTTCCTCGTCAAGATCGATCTGCCCGCAACGCCGCAGCTCCGCTCGGGGCTGTTCGGGCGCGCGCGATTCACACTCGGCAAGCGCGAGGCGCTGAGCGTGCCGTCTGCGGCGGTCACCGAGCGCGGACAGTTGCTCACGGTCTTTGTAGCCGAGGGCGGCCAGGCCCATGCGCGTTTCGTCACGCTGGGCCGAACATTCGGGGACCGCGCCGAAGTGCTCTCCGGTTTGACGCCCGGCGAGAAGCTGATCTTCCCGGTTCCGGCGGGTCTCCTGGACGGCGCCAAGGTGGAGGTCCGCCCGTGAGCGGGGAAAGAAAGCTGGGGATCGCAGGGCGCTTCGCCAGCGCGTGGATCGATTCGAAGCTGACGCCGCTCGTGATCGTTGCCTCACTCGCCCTCGGCGCTTTCGCCGTTTGGAAGCTGCCGCGCGAAGAAGAGCCGCAGATCAAAGTCCCCATGATCGACATCTTCGTAGGTATGCCGGGCGCTTCGGCGCGCGAAGTGGAAGAGCGCGTCACGAAGCCGATGGAGAAACTGCTCTGGGAGATTCCGGGCGTCGAATACATTTATTCGACCTCAAGCCCCGGTGGCGCGCTCGCTATTGTGCGCTTCAAGGTGGGTGAGGACGAGGAGAAGAGCATCGTCAAGCTGAACCAGAAGATGTTCGCAAACTTCGACATCATCCCGCCAGGAGCAACGACGCCGCTCATCAAGCCACGCTCAATCGACGACGTGCCCATCCTCGCGCTCACTTTCTGGAGCCGGCGTTACGGGCCGTTCGAGTTGAGGCGGGTGGCGGCTCAGGTGGACGACGCAGTGAAGCAAGTGCCGGATGTCTCAGCGGTTTCGATCATCGGCGGCGCCCAGCGCGAGCTGCGGGTGGCGCTCGATGAAGCCAGGCTGGCGGCTTACTCGCTTTCGCCGCTCCAGGTCTATAGCGCGCTCGGCAGCTACAATCGCCGCCTGCCCTCCGGTGCATTCTCGGCCGGCAACCGCGAGTTTGTGATGGAGACCGGCGAGTTCCTACGCTCGGCCGATGACGTAGCGAGCGTGGTGGCCGGTGTCGCGAACGGAAGACCGGTTTTCGTGCGGGACGTGGCCACGGTGACCGATGGCGGCGCTGAGCCCGCCGAATATGTGCAATACGCTTCCGGCGGCCAGTTCTACCCCGCCGTCACGCTCGCGATTTCAAAACGCAAGGCGACCAACGCTATCGAAGTCGCTCAAAACGTTTTGCGGCGCATCGAGGCGCTCAAGGGCGCCATCATTCCTTCCGATATCCAGATGACCGTCACGCGCCATTACGGCGAAACGGCGGCTGAGAAATCCAACGAGCTGCTGCTGCACATGATGATCGCGGTAATCTCGGTCAGCATCCTGATCTGGATCACGCTGGGCTTCCGCGAATCGCTGATCGTATTTATCGCCATTCCAGTGACGCTCGCGCTGACGCTGGCCATTTTTTATCTTTATGGCTACACGCTGAACCGCATCACGCTGTTCGCACTCATCTTTTCCATCGGCATTCTGGTGGACGACGCGATCGTGGTAGTCGAAAACGTTGTCCGGCACGCGCGCATGCCTTCAAACTTCAGCCGGCCTCTGATGCGCGTGGCCGTCGAAGCCGTCGATGAGGTGGGCAACCCGACTATGCTGGCGACGCTCACCGTAATCGCGGCCATCCTGCCGATGGCCTTCGTGGGCGGGCTGATGGGGCCGTACATGCGGCCGATTCCAGTGGGCGCGTCGGCGGCGATGATCTTCTCGGTCGTCGTCGCGTTCGTTGTGACGCCGTGGGCCGCGGTTCGCATCTTGACGCTCAAGGACGTGCACGGGCACCCGGAGCATGAGCACCGCTTGACGCGGCTCTACCGCCACATCATGGGCCCTTTGCTGAAGAAGCCTCGCCTGCGCTGGAGCTTTCTCGCCGGCGTTGTGGCGCTGCTCGTAGGCGCCATGGCGCTCGTCTACATTGGCTTCGTTAAGGTGAAGATGCTGCCGTTCGACAACAAGAGCGAGTTCCAGGTGATTGTAGATATGCCAAACGGGACCACGCTCGAACAGACGGCCACGGTGACGCGCCTGCTTGCCGGCCAAGTATTGAAGCAGCCCGAGGTCGTCAACGTCGAGACGTACGTGGGCACGGCGTCGCCCTACAACTTCAACGGCCTGGTGCGGCACTATTATCTGCGCCGGGGATCGAACGTGGCCGATATCCAGGTCAACCTCGTCGGCAAGCATGAACGCTCGCTCCAAAGCCACGAGATCGCCAAGCGTGTTCGCAACCAGATCGCTCCCCTTGCAGCCCTGTATGGCGCGCGCATCAAGGTAGCCGAGGTGCCGCCCGGCCCGCCGGTGCTTCAGACGCTGGTCGCCGAAATTTACGGCCCGTCGCAACAGGGGCAGATCGCGCTCGCACGCCAGATCCGCGATCTTTTCAAGAGGACCGGCGGAGTGGTGGACGTGGATTGGTATGTCGAGGATGACCAGCCGAAATACAACCTCATGGTCGACAAAGAGAAGGCCGCGCTCAGCGGCGTTTCCGAGGACGAGATTGCGCGCACCATGCGGATCGCCTCAGCCGGCGAAGTCGCGGGCCTGCTGCACGTGGATGCCGAAAAAGAAGACGTGCCGATTCTCGTGCGCCTCGATCGCGCTACGCGCTCAGACCTCGACCGCATCCGCGATTTGAAGATCCAAACCGCAGCCGGCCGGCTGGTCTCCTTGGGCGAGCTGCTGAAACCGGTGCCCACGATCGAAGACAAGAGCATTTACCACAAGAACCTGATGCCGGTGACGTACGTAACGGCCGATGTCGCGGGCGCGATGGAAAGCCCCGTCTACGCGATTCTTAAGCTCGGTCCGGAGATCGATAAGATCAAGACGCCCGGCGGATATTCGATGGAGCAGCACATGGCCAGCCAGCCCGCCAGCGATTCGCGCTACTCGATGAAGTGGGATGGCGAGTGGCACATCACCTACGAGGTATTCCGCGACCTGGGGTTCGCTTTCGCCGTGGTGCTGGTTTTGATTTACGTGCTGGTCGTGGGCTGGTTCCAGTCCTTTCTTACACCGCTGGTCATCATGGCGGCGATTCCGTTCTCGCTTGTCGGCATCCTTCCGGCGCACGGATTGATGCACGCGTTCTTCACGGCCACGTCCATGATCGGCTTCATCGCGGGCGCTGGAATCGTGGTGCGGAACTCGATTATTCTGGTGGATTTCATCGAGCTGCGGCTGAAGGAAGGCGTGCCGCTCGACGAAGCCGTAGTGGACGCGGGTGCGGTGCGTTTCCGGCCGATGGTGCTGACCGCTGCGGCGGTGGTGGTAGGCTCGGCGGTGATCCTGTTCGACCCTATTTTCCAGGGTCTCGCCATTGCGCTGATGGCCGGTGAAATCGCCTCCCTTACGCTCTCGCGTATGACGGTGCCGATCGTGTACTTCATCGTAAATCGGAAGAAAGTGGCGGCCTCGCCCGCCCCGCCGCTTTTGTCCGCCGAAGGAATTCTCGAACAAAAGGAGGCTCGTATATGACACTCGATCGCTACCTGCGCATGATCGCCGGTTTTTTCGTCCTGGCCAGCGTGGCCCTGGGCTACTGGGTCAGCCCTTGGTTTTATTGCTTCACCGCCTTCGTCGGGCTGAACCTGTTCCAATCCGCCTTCACGAACTGGTGCCCGATGATGACGTTTCTGAGAAAACTCGGCGTGAAGTGAGCAGACCTGGTGACTACCAGCTAGAGGCCGCCTGAAGGCGCGTGGCGCACGCCCGTGGCGTGCCGCGCCGCCACTCTTGGCGACGCCCGGCTCTGGCCGCGAAAACTTGTCCGCAGGAGTGCGGACACGGCACGCTGAGAGCGTACGCCACGCCGCCCAGAAGGGCCAAGGTTGATACCCCTGGAAGCTATTCGACTGAAAGGCGAAAGGCAGATCCAGAGGCAGGAGTTAAACCGGCCCTTGACGCCGCTGCCTCGCGCGGCGCGCGTCTTTTTCGCGCTTGCGCGCAACCGGCCCGCTTCCCATAATGGTTGCGAGGGTTTTGGACCATGGACTCCATTCTCGCGCTCGATCGATTCCACTTCGCTTTTACGATTACCTTCCACTACATCTTCGCCCAGCTCACCATGGGCCTCGCGCTGCTCATCTTCATTCTGAAGACGATAGGCTTGCGCAGCGGCGACGGCCGCTACCACCGCGCCGCGCGCTTCTGGATCAAGATCTTCGCCATCAGTTTCGCCATCGGCGTGGTGACCGGCATCCCGATGGAATTTCAGTTCGGCACCAACTGGGCCGGGTTTTCCAAGGCCGCGGGCGGCGTGATCGGGCAGACGCTGGCGATGGAGGGCGTCTTCTCGTTCTTCCTGGAGTCTACCTTCCTGGGCCTGCTGTTATTCGGTGAAAAGCGCCTGGGGCCAAAGGGGCACTGGGTCGCGTCCCTGCTGATGTTCGCCGGCACTTGGCTTTCCGGCTTCTTCATCGTGGCCACAAACGCCTGGATGCAGCACCCGGTCGCCTACAGGATGGCCCCGAACGGCCAGGCGCTGCTCCAAAGTTTCTGGGGGCTGTTCTTCAACCCGTGGCTGGGCTGGATGTACCTGCATAACATGATCGGCACCGTGATCACGGGGAGCTTCGTGATGGCCTCGGTCGGAGCGTTCTACCTGCTGAGCCGCAAGCACGAGGACTACGGACGCATCTTCGTCCGCCTCGGCGTGATCGCGGGTTGTGTGGCCGCGCTGCTGGCGGCGTTTCCGACCGGCGATTCTCAGGGCAAAATGATCGCTTATCACCAGCCGCCGACCCTGGCCGCCATGGAAGGATTATTCACCACCACGCAGGGTGCGCCGCTGGTCATCCTGGGGCAGCCGGATACCGAAAAGCGCAGGCTCGACAACCCCGCGCTGGCGCCGCGCATGCTGAGCTTCCTGACCTACCGCCGGTGGATGGCCGAGGTGAAAGGCCTGGATGCCTTCCCGAAGGAGAACGCGCCGGACAACATTGCGCTGCTCTACTACAGCTATCACATCATGCTCGGACTGGGCACCATCTTCATCGCCGTGATGTCGGTCTCGGCGTGGCGCCTCTGGAAAGGCAAACTCTATGACGGGCGCGGGTGGCTGTGGGTGCTCATGCTGATGCTGCCGTTCCCGTTCATCGCGAACACGGCCGGCTGGATGACCGCCGAGCTCGGCCGGCAGCCTTGGCTGGTTTACGGCGTCATGCGCACGAGCGAGGGTCCTTCCATGAACGTGTCATCCGGCAATACGCTGTTCACGCTGATCGGATTTATGGGCATGTACGCGCTGCTGGCGATCCTGTTCCTGTTCCTGACCCACCGCGAAATCGATCGCGGCCCGGCGCCGGCGGGCCTGCCGGAGAGATCCGCGGGAGCGGAGAAAACCGCACTGTAGCGGAGGCGCATATGGAAACACTTTGGTTCTGCCTTGTCGCGATCATGATTGCCGCCTATGCCGCGCTGGATGGCTTCGACCTGGGCGTTGGCATCATTCATTTCTGCGCCGGCCGCACGGAATCCGAGCGGCGCCGCGTCCTGAAGACGATCGGCCCGCTGTGGGACGGCAATGAAGTGTGGCTGCTCGCCGCCGGCGGCACGCTCTATTTCGCCTTCCCCGCCCTCTACGCCTCCAGCTTCAGCGGGTTCTACCTGCCGCTGATGATTGTGCTATGGCTGCTGATCCTGCGCGGCGTCGCCATCGAGTTCCGCAACCACTTGTACGACCCGGTCTGGCGGCCGTTTTTCGATGCCGTCTTCATGGGCGCGAGCGCTCTGCTCGCGATTTTTTACGGCGCCGCTCTCGGGAATGTCGTGCGCGGAGTGCCGCTCGACCGCTCGGGTTACTTCTTCCTGCCGCTCTGGACCGATTTCCGCGTGGGCAGGGACGTGGGCATCCTGGACTGGTACACCGTGCTGGTGGGCCTGCTCGTATTCCTCGCGCTGGTCCAGCACGGCGCGCTCTGGCTGGTGCTGAAGACCGGGGACATCTTGCGCGAACGGGCCGGGCGCGTCGCCAAAGCGGCCTGGTTTGGCGTCGCCGCAATGACCGCCATCGTGACCTGGGCGACGCTGCGCATTCAGCCGCAGGTCTCTTCGAACCTCCGCGCGCACCCGTGGGGATATGTATTTCCCGCGCTGGCGCTGGCCGGCATGCTCGGCGCTCTGTATTTCCGCGGCCGGGCCAAGGAGTCGAGGCGTTCCTGGCCTCCTGCGCCTACATCGTGGGCATGCTCACAAGCGCCGCATTCGGCCTCTTCCCCTACGTGCTGCCTTCGAATACCAGCGCAGCCGCCGGGCTGACGATCTTCAATACCGCTACCGCACATTACGGCTTGGCGGTCGGCCTGGCCTGGTGGATTCCGGGCATGGCGCTGGTCACCGCCTACTCGATCTTTGCCTACCGGCACTTCGCAGGAAAAGTACGGCTGGAGGGAGAGGGGTACTAGCTGATAGCTCAGCGCCCACGTGTTTCATCCGACCTCCATGACAACTCTACAGCGTGAAGAGAATGCGAGTTCCCGGGAAGGCTGCGGCGGGACACCACGCGACAAGCGGTATACGAGAGTAACCCATTGACTTCATAGGGCATATCTCCAAACCCGCCTGGCCCGGGCAGGCATGGTTCGAAGTATGATGCGGCGGTCCTCTGCCTGGAAAGAACTCAACTTCGCCCGGTGGTACATTGCCAACAAAAAGTTCGAAGCGGCCGCGCACTTTTCCACGTAATCGGCTTCCACTCTAGCCGCAGCGTTTGAGTATACGAGTTTCTTCAAAGCGGTGTGCATCTCCAGGTCTCGCACTGCGCGACCATGGATGCCCGCCGAAAGATCGCTGTGGAGTGTGGCCAGGCGGTTCACGGCGTCGAACTTAGCTTCGCTTTCCAAAAAGGCTGGATGCGCCCTGAGATAGTCAAACAGCTCCTCCATTGTCAGGAACCATTTTTTCCCGCGGTTCATTTTCTCGAATTCCACGGGATGATCTAAAAAATATAGATGGCGCACCGTGTTCTCAATGATGCCCCGGGTCAGCAACTTTGCTGTCTTTCCGTAGCCCATCAATACCTGTGGCAGAACCTGGAGAGCGTCGGATGCGATCTCCTCTATGAAAACTCTCCCGCACTCAGGCAAGGCACTCAGCCGGAACCTCCACAGGATCAGGCTGTAGGTAGCCCGGTGGATCCTTCGCAGATTCTCGACCAAAGGGGCGGGAGGAGAAGATGGGATCACACGGCGATCCTTAAAAAAACTGATGACCTCCTTGAGATCAGCAGCAATGGAAGGAATCGGCCGTTTGGCCATATATCAAAGCTGGATTCCCTTTATGATTTTTTCCCACCTGGAAAGGAAGCTTTGCCTCTCGGTAGCCCTGGGGGTCCCAGCTCTGAGCGCTTCCCTCATCGACGCCTCAAGTTCCTCGCGTGCCCTTTGATTCTTGGTCTCCAGGTGCTCAATGATCCTGGCCGCGATATCCCCTCTCGACATCTTGTCAAAGCGATGTCTCTGTATGCCGGGAAGGATCTTGCCAGCAAATTCAGACAGGTCGGAGTTTGAGGGGAAGAGTTTCCTCTCTCGCAATAAGTCGAAGAGATGCATTTCCTCACGAGGTCCCCCGCTTGAACGCCTAGAAGAGACCCTTGCACTAGGGGCCTGAACGTCCGTTGCGGACCTTTCGGCCAGCTTCACATATTCATCAATCAGCGGAACCAGCGAGGGGTACTCCCTGGAAGCAACGCTCCGAAGCATGATGAGGTCCTCTCTGGAATAACCGAGCGCCACGTCTGCTATCCGCTTGACAAGCTGAAGTAAGCCTTTATGCCTATTGTCCTTAACCAAGTCAACCTCCAGAGGTACGTTGAACGAATTCCGCCGTGATGGCGATGATCTCTTTCGCCGTTTTCCCTTTCGGAGAGTAAAAGAATACCGGGCGGTGTGCCTCCACCGACTCAGCTACCGCGGTGGCTTCGCTGAGGTGTCTAGCAAAGACAGCGCTGCCACGAGCACGCCGCATGTCCGCCATAACCTCTTTCATGCGTTTCGGGGTTGCCCCGCGAACGATAGTAAAAACCAAACCAATTGGTTCAACTTTCAATCCGTTGTCGGTAAGGTAGTCGTCCAGCCATTGCTCGAGCAGCGGAAGGCCGATAACCGACAATGGATCTGGCTTCACCGGGACGAGGTACTTGTCACTAGCTAAAATCGCAGCCTGCGTGAAAATTGAAATTGTCGGCGGGCAGTCGATGATTACGTAGTCGTAGGCGGTGGCCCTCTCTTTCAGATAGAGGTTAAGCTTGTTCTCCGTGCCCCTTCGAGAAGTCTCAATCTCTATCATCTTGAGGGTTGAGGGGATCAGATCGAGCCGGCCGTTACCTGTTCCTCCGTCGAATGCAGTGAAGGTACATGCGGCAAGCGCCATCGTTTTCTTATTGACCGAACGCGCCAACCCTGGGACGGTTCGTACCGGCCCGGGCCGGTGTGGAACAAAAATATCCATCAGCGTCCCCTTCTTCGGGTCATCGATGTGCTCCAGGTATTGATCTTCCTTCATCAGGTAGGTCGACGCGTTGAACTGTGGATCTCCGTCCACGACCAGGACTTTCTTCTTGTGGAAGTAGGCCAACCCGTACGCAACGTTCACGCTAAGAGTCGTCTTGCCGACGCCACCCTTCATGTTCATGAACGATATAACCTGCATCTGGTATGCCTCCCGGGTTTCCTATTTTACCCCGGGTGGATATCGCGCTGGCGCGCTTTCCGCGCCTCTGCCGGTTGTGCGGCAAGGCATTCATGGTTGGACCACTGCCGCGTTGCCAGCGAGTTGATCGAAGGTAAGCCGCTTACCGACCGTTTTGCGAACAGCCAAATCGAACCGCGCACCATCGTTCAATGCCCAAATTTGGGATTGAAATCTTCGAGTTACAGGCGTACATTGTGCTCAGAGGGATCCAGCGTGTCCGACATTCGATTGGATCCGATCCCCGACGATCCCAGCCGGTTTGGCGGCAGCGCCGGGCCGGAGGAAAAAGGGAAACGGAAGAGGCGCCCCGCTGAGCAGCCTCCCCAGGAGCCCGAGAGCGAGCCGGAAGACCGTTACGAGCCAGCGCCGCCAGAAGGCGACGACGTAGCCTGACACTTCGGGCGCCGCGGGCTTTCCAGCCCTCCGCTACACGCTCACCACCGGGCAGGGCGACTCCCGAATGATCGCGTAGGCATTCGTCCGTAAGCGGCCAAACACTCCGGCCGCGGAGCCGCGCGCGATCACAACCAGGTCGGCCTGCACCTTCCCGGCGGCCTGACGGACGGCTTTGGGCGGGTCGCCGGATTCAACGCAAATCCCGGCCGGCCTGTCCAGCCCCTGGACGAGTTTTTCCATCTCTTGCCGCGCCGCGCCGGAAAGCTCAGCGACGAGCTTCTGATCGAAGTACTCGCCCGGCCGCGATTCGAGGGCGGGCACCGCGTTCATTGCCGTCAGGCGGGCGTCGAATTCGGAGGCCAGGTGCGCCGCCCACGAGAGGGCCTTCCGGCTCTGCGACCCCAGGTCCACCGCGCACAGAATGCTGCGGAAGTGAATCGACTCCGCCACCGGGGCTTCTTCCAGGTGCACGCCCGTCCAGACCGGACATTGCGCATCGTGCAGGACCTTGGCGGTCACCGAACCCAGAATAAAGCGGCGGAATGGGCCGTGCCCATGCGTCGGCATCGTGATCACGTCCATCTGTTCGGAATGGGCGTACTCGACGATTCGTTGAGCCGGATCGCCATCCAGCAAGACCCGGCGGACGCGCATGTCCTTGAGCTCTTCCGAGAGAAACGTCTCCACCTGCCGCTGCGCCGCCAGCGCGCGGCTGGCAATGACGTCGTCCATCACCGGACCGCCGAAATCAGCCGCGCTGATCTCATATGGCAGCGGCTCGAGCACGTGCAGCAGGGTGATCTCGGACTGAAAATGGGCGGCCAGCGCTTCCATGTAGCGGGCCGCGCCTAGCGAGCGCCCCGAGAAATCCACGGGTAAGAGAATTTTCGCCAAGGGGAGCATGGGCGTCTCCAGCCTGTCGCCAGTTTACTGCTTCGGCGCGCCGTTGGCTAGACCCAAATCGGTCAAAATCTTGGGCGACGGCTCATCCATTGCCAGCAACTGGTGGCACGTGTTGCAGTCCTGGGTGATCTTCTTGCCGCCGGCGGCCGCGTGGTTGTCGTCGTGGCAGCGGAAGCAGCCTGGGAAATCCGTGTGGCCGATGTTATTCGGATAGGTTCCCCAGGCGACCTTCATCGCAGGAAACACGTTGCGCTGGTAGATGGCCACAAGCGTTTGCGCCGCCTGGCCGATATCGGTGCGGCGCGCAGCGTATACGCCGGGACTGTTCTCGTTGTAAAAGGCGTCGAGCGCGGCGGGGATGGCGACCGCGGCCTCGTCCCACGCGCTGTATGTCTTGCGGAGCAGGTCCACGCCCTGCTTCTTGACGAACGGAAGCGTGGGCGAAATCCGGCCCCCCGCGATCGCACGATTTACCGCGCGCTCGGGCAGATCGAAGGTGTGCGTGGGGCGGTTGTGGCAATCCATGCAATCCATCTGGCGCCGGGGCAGTTTCGCGGCCGCTTGGGGATTGGCGTCCGCTGCGATGTACACCGCGGCGCGGCCGGTCGTGGCATTGTGGTACTCGACTCGCGGAATGGTCTGCCGGCTCTCGTCCGCAGGCGAGTAATAGATGGTGACGCCCGGACCAAGGTGCGCGCCGTGAATGCCCGGGCTGCCGTGTCCACCGCCAATCCGCATTAGCAACACGGTCTGGGTGAGCGTGTTGGCTTCGTCATCGGCGTAGTTGTTGATGATGCGCAGGCGGTCTTCACTGAATTTCTGCGGCCAGTGGCAGGCCTCGCAGGTCTCGCGCGCGGGGCGCAAATTGCGCACCGGAACCGGAATCGGCCGCGGATAAGTATTGAAGGCCACTGCGAACACCTGCCCGACGCCGGAGAGCTTGCTCTTTACAAACCAGGAAGCGCCTGGGCCGATGTGGCACGCCACGCATTCGACGCGCGAATGCGGAGAGTTTTGATACGCCGTGAATTCCGGCTGCATTACCGTGTGGCAGGTCCGGCCGCAAAACGTGACCGTATCCATGTAGGTCACCGCCTGGTAGCTGAAAACAGTCCCCAGCGCCAAGTTGACCAGCGTAGTCACGCCCACGAAGATCGCCAGTTTCCGCAGCTCGGCGCCCTGCGAGCTGAGCGGTCCGAAGCTCGTGGGATAGACGCCGCGCCGCCGCTCGCTCCGGATGCGCAGCCAGATGCCGGCCGGTATCAGGCCCAGCCCGGTGAAGAAGACGACCGGAATTGCCAGAAACTCCAGCATGCCGATGTAGGGATGCTGGAACGCTCCGCGGACGCTTGCCGGCAACAGAAACAGCCAGAATACTGTCGCCGTGGTGACCAGCACGACGCCGGTCCGGCTGAGCAAGTTGTTGCTCAGGTAAACAACCGGCGACAGCCAGCTATCGAGGCTGGTCCTGCGAATCACCATAAATTCTTATTTTCACTGATCCTGCTGAGCAGGCGCGCCCACCACTGGCCGGGGTATTTCAACGCGAAGCCCGTCCAGGCCAGCATGATAAACGAGAGCGCGAGGAGTGCGTGCTCGATCCGTTCGAAGCCGTACATCCGAAGCCCCGGACGACGGATTTCGGAATGACACTCGGTGCATTCCGGCGTGGGTACGCCAGCCGGGTGCGTGTAGACTTCGTGCTTGGCGTGGCAAGACGTGCACGCCAGCTCCGCGTGGGCTGAGGGCTGGAGTTTCTTGCCCTGGTTGTGGCAGGACGCACACGCCGGCCCCGCGCTCTGCGCCCGGCCGAAGGAGACCGTTCACCAAATGGCGAACCCCAGGATCGCTAAGACAATTGGGGCGCGCATCATCCAACTGCTCAGTTCATTTTGACTGACGTATCCGCGAACACGGTGTAAATGTAATAGCCAACCAGAGCCAGACCGTACAGAGTGGCCAAGACGGTGAGCGTTTTGCCCCAGAGATCAACCTTATCGATCTTCTTGGCTACCTCGGCTTGCGTGCCGATCAGTGGCGCCTCCGCATCCAGCACGTGCAGGAGCTCATCGACCTTGTGGTTCAGCCGCCTGCGGTACAGCGCCAGGAAGATCACGACAGTCGCCAGTACAGCCCAAATAAAGATATGCGGAATCAGTTTCGCCATGACTCTCTATCCTCTCTCAAGCGAACGGCCGGTGACCGTTCCCTTCCTCGCACGATTGCGCCCGCCTGCCGGAAGCCGTAAGGCTGCCGCAACCCGCGCTCGATCAATTGCTCCTAGGCCACCGGGACGGCACCAGCGGCCAAGCTGGCGTCACACTACCTCTTCGTTAGATTCTCACGTTTTAGGGACCGGCCGCTTGCCTCTTCAATGGCCTCCACGATCGGCGCGATGTAGGCATCCAGAGCGCAGCGCAGTTCATCGCGCGCGCGGCAACTGCCATCGAGCGCCTGCTCGACACAAACCGAGCACACATTTTCACGAATGGCCTGAAGGTATGGTTCGATCTCGTCGCTGTCCGTAGCGAGAATGGCTTGGGCGACCAGCGGAAACAGGTTGAACAGCGAGCAAGACTCCCGCTCCCCCATTCCACAGGCGCCTTCGGCGGTCCGATCCCTGCACACGGCGCAGATTCGGTTTCTGACGATCGCTTCGAGTTCATCCACTCGGGTCTTCACTTCAGGCCCTCCTTCCGGGGCTTGGAGTCGCCGTGGGCGGTCTCCAGCGTTGTTACGCCGGTGGGCTTGCGCTCTCGAAAGGGCGCACACCCCAGGCTGTACGCCGCCGTGGCACCAGGCGCAATCGAACTGTGCGAAGCAGCCCACCGCAGGTCCCCCTTGGGAACGCGGAGTCCAGCCGCCATGATCGCCAATACGGCCGTGCTCAGGGGATCTTCGTTGAACACCACCGAACGGATGCCAGCGTTCCAAGCCTTAGCCAGATGCCGCGGATCGTTCCTGGTAATCAGGACCACCCGCTCGGGGTTGACGAGTGGGAGTGGCAGGCTATCCAGCGCATCTGCATCCACCACCATGACCCCCTCTTGCTTCGGATCGGGTGCCGCGACGCAGCGGACCTCTCGCGCGGCCGTTTGTTCTAACAACTCCCGCAGCGCAGAAGCGTAAAGAGCGTCACTGAGGCTGAGTTGAACCGTCTCCATATCGCCTGTTTCCTCCAAGGAGGCGCTCACTACTTTGCTTCGCAGCCCTCCAGAGAATGCTTCTTCGCGTAACACTCACCCACTTTGTTCAGATCTTTCGAACCCGCCTTGGTGTGGCAGTAAATGCAGGTTTTCTTTTCCTTCTTGGTGTATTCAGGTTTTCCGAACGAAACCGTTGACGACACCAGGCCGCCAACTAAAATAAGTGCCGGCAAGATAAACTTCAGCTTGTTCATCTCTCCTCCGGGCATGACAGTAGCAATCGAGTAGCCACAGCGCCGGCTGTTCCGCGTCTACCGTATCTGATTCTCTTTTTTGAGGATAGCCGCCGGTAGAGCTTCTGCCGTTCGAGCAACACGCTCCATGCGGGAGACCTACGAGCGGGGGGAATGCGCCCAGAAGCCCTGGCATTGCGCAAGCTGACCCAATGGAAGGGGTGCCGGAGCCGCAGCGCTGGAGGCTGTCGTGGTACCGGTCCAGCGATTTGGTTCCTGCCGCCCGATGCTTCGAACCCCTGGGGGATTTCACCCACTCAATGCGGTATAATAAGAATTTCCTAGTATTGTCAATGTCTTCATGTCTAAGCTAGTCCCAAAGTGGCAGCAGTCCAGCGTCCTGGAGGCGATCTTCGATCAGCTCTCGGATGCCTTGGTGCTCTACGACAACCACCAACGCATCACCGGCATGAACCGTGCAGCCGAAAAATTGTTCGGAGCCGCCGAAGATGTCGTCGGCCGGAGCTGCAGCGAGGTCTTTCGCTGTAGCGAATGTGAGCCAGGCTGCGGACTCATCGAGGGCTTGAACTCCTCCAACGGTCTCCCGCACGGCACCGTACGCCTGCATACCGACGATGGCCGCGAGCGGCTGGTCTTGATCCGCACTTCGCACATCTCGAACGACAGCGGCGAGATGGAAGGCCTGGTTGCGACCATCAAAGACATCACCGAAGAGGTCGCGCCGATGAAGCGCGAGATCATTGCCGACTCCCCCGCCATGCGCGAGGTATTGAGTTTCGTGCGCAAAGTTGCCGCCAGCGAGGCCACCACCGTTCTGCTCGAAGGCGAAAACGGGACCGGCAAGGATCTGATCGCCAAGACCGTGCATTACGAGAGCGCACGGCAAGCCGAGCCCTTCATCGCTATCAACTGCGCCGCGATACCCGAAACACTGCTGGAGAGCGAGCTGTTCGGGTACGAGAAGGGCGCCTTTACCGACGCGCGGGCGCAGAAACGCGGCCTGTTCGAGCTGGCGGACAAGGGGACGCTGTTCCTCGACGAAATCGGCGAAATCCCGCTGACGCTGCAGACCAAGCTCCTGCGCGTGCTCGAAGAGCAGAATTTCCGCCGCCTGGGGGGCTTGAAGGATATCCACGTGGACCTGCGGTTCATCGCGGCGACAAACAAAAACCTCCGCGAGGCTGTGAGAGAGGGCGCGTTCCGGCAAGACCTGTACTTCCGTCTGAACGTGATCCAGATCGTCATTCCCCCTCTACGCGAACGCCGCGAGGATATTCCGTCGCTGGCCCAGTTCTTCGTCGGGCACTACAACCGGAAGTTCAAGCGCCACATCGAAGGGTTTTCTCCGGAAGCGAACGAACTGTTGCTGGCCCACGACTGGCCCGGCAACGTCCGCGAGCTGCGCAACGCCGTTGAGCGCGCGATGATTCTCGAAGAATCGGCATTCATTACGCCGGCCAGCCTGCCGATCGCCATTAGCCATTCCGAGAACCAGCAGGGTGAGCCGCCTGAACCGCAGATGGAGATTCCCGAAGGCGGCATGTCGCTGGTAGACAACGAGCGGCAATTGCTGGCGCGGGCGCTGGAGAAGACCGGCGGCAACCAGACCCAGGCGGCCCGGCTACTGCGGATCACGCGCGACACACTCCGCTACAAAATGAAGAAATACAACCTGCGGTAAAGGGTGCCCTGCACCGCCCGCGTCAGGTTGTGGATGGGGGCCATCGGCGGTAGGACTTCGGCCAGCGCACGCGGCGTCTCCTCCAGACAACCGGGCGGGACATTCGCCGCTGCGGTCAGTCCGGCGGCGCCGCCGGTTCGGTTGTGCCGGATGGAATCGATCTTCTCTTAAACTCGGCCGGCCATGGACATGGCAACCCATCTCCTCCCCCAAAACTTTCTTCACCCACTTTGAGACTGCCGCCTCCTCGTTTATACTGTTATGAATACCCGATGGCGCTCCAAGCGCCAGGAGTATATGCGTGAGCAAATTGAGGAAATCCGGTGAGCATCAGTCAACTCGCACGATCGATTTGTGAATCCCCAACTCTGAAGCTGAACGAAACGGCAGCGCTGCTTAGGGAGAAGGGCGAACCTGTCATCCACCTTGGGGGCGGCGAGCCGAAGAGCCGCGCGCCGATCGACGCCATCATCAATTGCACAGCCCTACTCAACACCGGCGAGGTGCGCTATACCCCGCCGGACGGCATCCCGGCGCTCAAGAAAGCGGTCATCCGCTACACGGAAGAGAATTACAACAAGGTCGCCGGCGTGGAGAACGTGATCATATCGAGCGGCGCCAAGCAAGCCATCATGGTGGCGCTCCAATCGATACTCGAGCCGAAAGAGGAGGTCGTCTTCCCGGCCCCGTACTGGGTGTCGTACCCGGAGATGGTCAAACTCGCCGGCGGCGTGCCGGTGCCGGTCACACCGGAAGACGGCACCTTCCACCCCCGCGTCAAGGAAATCGCCGGGGCAGTTGGGTCCAACACGAAAGCCGTCATCATCAACAGTCCGAACAACCCCTCGGGCGTGATGTATTCGGAAGAGTTCATCGCCGGCGTGGTCGAGTTGTGCGAGAAGAAGAACCTATACCTGATCATGGACGACACATACAACCGGCTCATCTTCGACGGCAGAACGCCCACGAACTGTTACAACTACGCCAAGAATCACTCGAACAACTCGAAGCTCGTGGTCATCAACTGCGTCTCGAAGATGTACGCGATGACCGGCTTCCGCATCGGTTGGGCGATTGGCAACGAGGAGGTCATCCGCGCGATGACGAACATTCAGTCCCAGCAGACCTCCGGCGCCTCGGCGCCCGCGCAGTGGGCAGCCGTGGGCGCGCTAAACGGCGTCCAATCCTCTATCCAGAGCCTGCGGATGACGCTCGAGAACAACCGCAACATCATGGTTGAGCGTCTGCGGGCCTTCGACGGCGTAAAAGTGACCAACCCGGAGGGCACCTTCTACACCTTCCCCGACTTCAGCGCCTACATGAAGGACTCGCAGAAGCTCGCGCGCTTCCTGCTCGACAAGGTGCGGGTCGTAACCGTGCCCGGGCGCGAGTTCGGCATGGAAGGCCACTTGCGGGTCAGTTTCTGCGGCACGGTCAAAGAGATCACCGAGGGAGTCGAGAGAATCAAGTGGGCGCTCGACCCGAACTCACCGAATGAACTCTACATTCGCGATCGAAAGCTTGTGAGAGATTGGCAATGAACTTATACCTTGACATCCCGTCGCCGGCGCTGAAGCAGGCCGGAGTGAATGCGAGCGCGTTCGGATTGCAGAACCACGGCCTCGCAAACCTTCATGCCGTGTACTGGAACCTGGCGACTGCCGCGTTGTACGAAGAGGCGGTTTTCCGCGGCGAAGGCAGTGTTGCCCATGCCGGTCCTTTCGTGGTGAACACGGGCAAGCACACCGCGCGCGCCGCCGCCGACAAGTTCATCGTGCGCGAGCAGACCACGGAAAACCACGTCTGGTGGGGCCAATACAACCGCCCCTTCAACCCGGATAACTTTAGCGTGTTGCTCACACGCCTGCAGGGATATTTGCAAGGGCGCGACGTGTTCGTGCAGGACTGCTTCGCCGGCTCGGATACGGACGCCCGTATGCCGATCCGCATCGTCACCGAAAAGGCGTGGCACAGCCTGTTCGCGCGAACGATGTTCACGAAGCTCAGGAGCGCTGAGGAGATGAAGCGGCACGTGCCGGAGTTCACCATCATCTGCGCGCCCTCTTTCAACGCTTCGCCAATCATCGACAGCACGCGCACCGAGACGTTCATCATCGCCAACTTCGCCGAGCGCCTTGCCATCATCGGCGGCTCCAGTTACGGGGGCGAAATCAAGAAGACCATCTTCACCGTGCTGAATTTCCTGCTGCCGCTCGACGGCGTCCTGCCAATGCACTGCTCCGCGAATGTCGGCAATGCTGGGGACGTGGCCATCTTCTTCGGCCTCTCCGGCACCGGCAAGACAACACTCTCGGCCGATCCCTCGCGCCACCTGATCGGCGATGACGAGCACGGCTGGAGCGATAACGGCGTCTTCAACTTCGAGGACGGTTGCTACGCCAAAGTCATCCGCCTCTCGCCCGAAGCCGAGCCGCAGATTTACGCCTGCACGCGCCGCTTCGGGACGATCATCGAGAACGTGGTCTTCGATCCCGTGTCCCGCCGGCTCGATCTCGACGACGACCGAATCACCGAAAACACGCGCGCCGCGTATCCGCTCGAGTACATCGACAACTACTTGCCGGCGAAGCGGGCCGGACATCCGAAGAACGTGATTTTGCTGACCTGCGACGCCACCGGCGTCATGCCGCCGATCGCGCGGCTATCACCGGACCAGTCGATCTACCACTTCATTTCCGGCTACACCAGCAAGATCGCCGGCACCGAGATCGGCCTTGGCACCGAGCCCGAGATCACCTTCAGCACCTGCTTCGGCGGCCCGTTCATGGTGCACCGCCCTTACACCTACGCCGAAATGCTCAAGACCAAAATCATCAAGCACGGCGTGAGCTGCTGGCTGGTGAACACCGGCTGGACGGGCGGGCCGTTTGGCGTCGGCAAGCGCATCAGCATTCACCACACCCGCGCGCTTCTGGACGCGGCCCTGAGCGGCAAGCTGCACGGCGTCGAGTTTCACAAAGACCCGGTGTTCGGTTTCGAAGTGCCAAAGAGCTGCGAAGGTGTGCCTTCGAACATCCTCGACCCGGCCAACACCTGGGGCAGCCGCGAGGAGTATCTGCGGAAATACGACGCCCTCGCAGCGCGCTTCATCGAGAATTTCAAGCTGATGAAGGAAGGTTGCCCAGATCACGTGATCCAGGCCGGCCCCAAGCGCCTGAGCTTCGCCAATGCCGCGGTGAGTAAGAAATAGAAGCGCTTTGCGCGACTCGCTATCTGAACGGCGGGAGGACTCGTGGCAATGATTGGCGGGCAGACGACATACGTTGGGCTTAGGCCGAAGTTCGGCAGCTCGGACGGCCTGTTCAACCTCGGGAGCGCGCTGGCGTTCGTCCAGACCCTGCCTCGGGGCGTGTACATCGCCATGAATGGCAGGTGCTTCGCGTGGAATGCCGTGCGCAAGAACAAAGAAACGGGGATATTTGAGGCCCTGCCGCGCAAGCGCTAGCCCGTCTGCTACGCCCTGCCAAACCCCCTGAGCACGCGCGCGGGCAGCGTCACGATCGACCAAAGCAGTTCGAGCACGCCTCCGACTGCAATGCCCACGATACGGAACGGCAGCAGCAGCAGCCACACCAGCGGATAGAGCACCAGTGCTGCCAGGGCCAGCGGCCAGCACAAAACCAGCAGGATCAGCCACAAAACAAATGTGAGCACGATTTGTGCCTCCGAAAGAGATACGAAGTTCTCACCCGTCGAGTTCGGCCCGGCCCCGGCCGCGCGCGGCGGCCGCCGCTGGCGGCGACAGACTGGACGTTCTCAAAATCAGAAAACGGTCACGCGTTCATTCCGGGTGAGCCTCCGGATACCCGCCGCGCCAGATCCGCCAGGAACTGCGCCAGTCCTTCACCCGGATCTTTGCGCTGGGATATGATCGGCTCAATGCCGCGCATCCGCAGCACGCGCTCCTGCACCGGGTTAGCGCTGCTGAGGAAGATATACGATTTCGGCCGGAGCCGGGCCAATGCGGACGATTCCCACAACCGCTGGAGCTTGTACACCAGGTAACGAATGTTGATGTCCGAGAGGCTGTAGCCGATGAACAACACCGGCCGGCTGAGCGCGTCCGCCTGCAACTTGATATCGAGCGCGCTCTCGAAATCCAGCCGCTCGAAGAAGCCGGATTCGGTGAGCACGATCGACTCGTCGTCGTCGAAGTCGCCGTGGAACTTCACGATCTGCGTCACGCCCTCCCGCGCCTTGAGCAGGTCGCCGACGTTGACGATCTTCGTGTACTCCTTGCCAAAGGCATCGAACGCCTTTTCCAGCCAGCGATCGTAATTGGTCGTATAAATGATCGGGAACGGCAACTCGACGATGAGCCGGTGAATCTCCGAATCGCGGACATTCACATCGGCGCGGTGCCAGGTCGTGTCCATCCAGCTCCGCAGCGGGCCGAGGTTGCCCTTGGTCAGCTTGTAGAACTCAGCCAGCGCGCGGTGGTCCCCCAGCATGCGGAAGGATTCCGGATCGTAGCCCAACTGTCTGGCGATTTCGGCGACCACTTCTTCGGTGGTCGGCACGCCGACATTACGCGACACGCCGGCGCCGACGAACAGAATCGCGCGCTTGTTCCGGATCGCTTCGACCAAGTCGTCGTAGTTCATAAAGCGGTCTCGCCGGCAGACGCCCACCTGCCAGCATACACGAACCCTTTTACAGCGGGAGCGCCGCGCGAGGCTCCTGATCTAAAATCAATTCAGGTCTTCGGGCGCGTAGCTCAGGTGGATAGAGCATCGGCCTTCTAAGCCGAGGGTCGCAGGTTCGAGTCCTGCCGCGCCTACCAACGCTTCCCTGCCCCACATGGGTTCTTGGCAGCGCCACTACGGCTATTGTTTGCAGGACGTTTGCCGATGTGAATAGGTGAGGGATACGCGTGCGAAGGGTCCCACACTGGGCCGCGGCAGCGTGCTGCCCAGCCATAAAAGACAACGCGTCCGGTTGCGATCTGAGGAGCTGGCAAGTTCACCAGCGCCGTCCAGCAGCGCTCGTGGCGCTCACTCTGGCGGTTTCGGCCGTCGCCTGCCATATCCCCTGGTTTGGGACCCCAGCCGAGCTGACAACCGTGGCGCAGGTCCGTAAGCTCACGCGGGAAGAGGCCAGAAGAGGCATCCCGGTGCGCCTCCATGGCGTCATTACGTACACAGAATTCGACAGCAAGTTCTTGACCTTACAGGACGGCACCGGTGGAATCCTGATCGACACCCTCACCGCACACATCCGCGAGCCTTACCAAGGCGATGTGGTCGAGGTGAAAGGAGCAACCGGCGAATCGGATCTGATTCCGGTTGTCCTGAACCCAACTTTTGGCGTAGCCAGCCGGGGGAAGCTCCCGGTGGCGCGGCGCGTTTCCATCGCCAGCCTGGAATCGGGCAGCGAGGACTACCAGTACCTGGAAGTCCAGGGCACGGTGCGCTCGTTTTCGCTCGGGCCCACTGGCCGGCCGACACTGGATATCGTGGGTGACGGCAGGCGGCTTACGGTAACGGTGGCAATCAACACGGGCGCAGAGGCGGGGGCGCTCGTAGACGCTACTGTACGCGTCAAAGGGGTTCCGATCACTACCTTCAGCGCCACCAGGAAGCCGGTCCGGGTTCAGTTTCAAACCGAGAGCCTGGCGGAGATTTCCGTCGAGCAGACGGCGCCGGCCGATCCGTATTCCATCCCGGTGCGGCCGACTCGCAGTCTCGAGCATCCTACCCGCGACGAGATCCACGGTCATCGTGTGAAGGTGACTGGGATCGTGAAGGACTACCAGCCTGGCGGCGAGTTCTGGATAGCCGATGCCACCAGTAAACTCCGCATTCGTACCGCCCAATCGAATCCACTTGTGCCCGGCGATCGAATCGAGGTGCTCGGGTTCCCGGCGCTGGATGGCTCTGCGATGGTGTTGGAAGATGCGGTTTATCGAAAGATTCTGACGGGAGGCGCGCCGGAAGAACCGCGGCTGCTGACCACGGTGGCCGAAGTCTTGAAACTTACACCCGCTCAGGCGCAGGCCGGTTATCCCGTTCATGTTCGCGGCGTGGTGCCCTTCTTCGACCCGGCCTGGGTGTTGTTGTTCGTCCAAGACCCGACCGGCAGCATCTACGTGGATATCCAGGGGCACAAGGGCCACATTGACCTGGAGCCAGGGCAAGTAATCGACGTGCGCGGAATCACCGGTCCAGGCGGGCTAGCCCGGGAAGTGGATAAGGCCGCCGTGCGCGTAATCGGGCGCGCCGCGTTTCCGGCCAGCCCCGAGGCGCCGCTGGAAGATCTATTCTCTGGCCTACACGACAGCCAATGGGTAAGCGGCGAAGGCATCGTCCAGGCCATCCGCACAGATTACGACCATGTGTTCCTGGGTGTTGCCGTTGGCCCGCACAGGTTGAGTCTGAACGTTCCCCTCGATCCGAAGCGACCGTTCACCGAAGACCTGGTCGATGCTCGCGTCCATTTCCGCGGCGTCGGCTGTGCTTTGGCCAATGCAAAACGGCAACTGGCCGCTGTGACGGTGTTTGTTCCCGGCCTCGAAAACCTTCTTGTGATTGAACGCCCGTCGGCGGCGCCGTTCTCCCTTCCCGTTCAGCCGATCGAAAGCCTGCCGCAATTCGGCGAGCCAACCTCCGGGCGCCGCGTGAGGGTTCACGGCGTTGTCACGCTCCAGCAGCCTGGCCGGAGTCTGTTTATCCAGGGCAACTCCAGCGGCATGCAGATCCAAACCGAACAGACCACACCCGTCCAGCCCGGAGATCGGCTGGACGTGGTTGGGTTCGCCGAATCGGGCGAGTTCGCGCCAATCATGCGCAATGCTATCTTCCGGCGAATCGGCTCCGGCACGCCGCCAGCGCCCCTGTTGATCACAGCCGACGAAGCGCTCAGCGGGCGCCACGATGCCGAGCTGGTGAAGATGGAAGCCTACCTGCTCGACCGCATGGCCTTCTCGGCCGAACAGGTTTTGGTTTTACAGGCCGGCCGGGTTCTCTTCAACGCGCGCCTGGCGGCCGAGTCCGCTAAGAATCAGCTGACCGAGCTGCGCAACGGCAGTCTCCTGCAAGTGACCGGGATCTGCACGGTGCGGGTAAGCGAACCAGAAACCTCCTCGGAAAAGGCCTGTCCCGAAAAGGCCTGGGTGCCGCGCTCATTCTCCCTGATTGTTGGTTCCCCAGCGGATATCATTGTGCTGAAGCACGCATCCTGGTGGACCTTCGAGCGCACGCTGACCCTGGTCGGCTCGATGATCGGGCTGATTCTGGGAGCGCTGGCCTGGGTGGCGGTGCTCAGGCGGCGCGTGCGGAAACAAACCGAGGTGATTCGCCGCAAGCTCGCTAACGAGGCATCCCTGAAAGAAGCCGCTCAAGCTGCCAACAGGGCCAAGAGCGAGTTCCTTGCCAACATGAGCCACGAGATCCGCACGCCCATGAACGGCGTGATCGGGATGACCGAGCTAGCCCTCGGGACCGCGCTCAATGCCGAGCAGCGCGACTACATCGCCACGGCCAGGAACTCAGCCGAGCACCTGCTCAGGGTCATCAACGACGTGCTGGACTTCTCTAAGATCGAGGCCGGCAAGTTAGAGCTGGCTCAGCAACCTTTCCGCCTCCGCGACAGCCTCGCTGAGGTGATGCGGCCCGAAGTCGTGCACGCCCGCCAGAAGGGTCTCGATCTCGCCTACGATGTGCACGCTGACGCTCCTGATGAGCTCGTCGGTGATGTTTCACGCCTTCGCCAGATCCTCCTGAACTTGGTCGGCAACTCAGTCAAATTCACCCAACGCGGCGAAATCGTCGTCGAAGTGGACATCGAGAATTCCGCAGATGGGGAACCGGAAGATCGCGCCTGCGTGCTGCATTTTGCGGTGCGCGACACAGGCATCGGGATTGAGTCACAAAAAAGGGACATGATTTTTGAGGCTTTCGCCCAAGCCGATGGCTCCACCAATCGCAAGTACGGAGGAACCGGGCTCGGTCTGACGATCAGCGCCAAGTTGGTCTCGCTCATGGGAGGAAAGATCTGGGTGGAAAGCGAGCCGGGCAAAGGCAGCATTTTTCATTTCACCGCCCGGTTCGGCATTCCGGCAGAGGGGGCAGCGGCCTGGAGCGAGCCGGCCCCTGTCGCACTGGAAGACCTGGAGGTGCTCGTTGTTGACGACAACCCGACCGACCGGCGCATTCTCGAACAGGTGCTGACGCATTGGAAGATGCGGCCGATCGCCGCCGAAGATGGGCTGGCCGGCCTGGCAGCGCTCGAGGAAGCCTCGCGGGCGGGACGCCGCTTTGCGCTGATCCTGCTCGATGTCCAGATGCCCGGTATGGATGGATTCGAGTTCGCCGAGACGGCCCGCAAGACCGATACGTGGACGGAGATTCCGATCATTATCCTGACTTCAGCGGCGTGGCCGGGCGATCTGGCGCGTTGCCAGCAGTTGGGAATCGCCGCTCATCTCTCCAAGCCCATCCGGCAGTCGGCGTTGCTAGACCGCATTCAGCGCGCCCTTTCGTGCGAGCGCGAGCCGGCCGCCTTACCGCTCGCAGCCGAGGAATTTGTGAGCACCGGCGAAACGTTACACATCCTCCTGGCCGAGGATAACCCAGTCAATCAGAAGGTCGCCGCCCGCATGATGGAAAGGAAAGGACATCGAGTGACCATTGCCGGAAACGGCAAGGAGGCATTGGACACCCTCGAGCAGCAAAGCTTCGACCTGATTCTGATGGACGTGCAGATGCCGGAGATGGACGGCTTCGAAGCCACGGCCAAGATCCGCGAGCGCGAGCAGCGGACCGGAGGCCACGTGCCGATCCTGGCCTTGACCGCGCACGCGATGAAGGGCGACCGCGAACGGTGCCTGGAGGCGGGAATGGACGGCTACGTCTCCAAGCCGATCCAAGCGGATGAACTGTCGCGAGCTATTAAAACCCTGCGGGCAGGTATTGAAGCACCTGCCAAGAGCTGAAACGCGGCGCCGGAGGAAACGCGCGGTTGGGGACGATTCCCGGAATCTTGGACTCGAGGCTCTAATATCGTGCATCCGGCGCAGTCGGCGCGGCTTGGCACGATTGTGAGATTCTCACGTCAGATTCGCAGCCGAAACGATGCGGCAGGCCGCCGCGAATGCCATTACGGTTGGCTAACGGCCGATGCCGGCAGTAGACGGGAGGAGGGCGCGAAGGCCACCACAGGGTGCGCATCCTCATTCGCAATCACGATGCCCGCTGTTCCCAAAGTGTGAGGCTCTCGATAATGTTTTCGGGGCCACCGCCGTGAACGAAGATGACCCAGGCATCAGCCAGCTCATCGAAGACGCCTGTAGAGGATTCGACTCCGTGTGCCCGCTGGTCTACCCGTCGCGCTGCGCACGGCAATTTCTCGGCAACCCGAATCCGGCCCACCACCCCTATGAAGTGGTGTATCACTAGACCAGGCGCGCGGCCGGGCGGAACCGCCCGAAAAAACCCGGCCACGTGAATGACACAGCCTCTCGTGGGTGCTTGACATACACTACGCCCGCGAGTCAGACTTTGAAGTGCATTTCGCCACGGTTCCTTGTTCCCAGGTGGAACCGTGAGATCCGGGCCGGGGTTTGCGCCCGTCAACATGGAGAAAAAATGAGATCCTTCCTCGGTCCGGCTGTCCTTCTCTTAGCTTCCGCTGCTTTGGCTCAGGAGGCGCAACAGCCGCCAGCGCAGCAGCCGCAACCGCAACAGCCGGCGGCCGCTGAACAAGCGCAGCAGCCGGCAGTTCTCAATCCACCTCAGGGAGGAGCGCCCCAGCCGCAAGAGGAGTACGGCGGGCCGGCGATTCTGAGCCGCGGAAGCGCCTCCAGCATCAGCCGTGAAGCGGAGTTCCTCCGCCTCCGGCCTTTTATCAGTGTTGACGGTATTTACGACAGCGAACTGGCAGCCTATGGCGCCACCTCGACAGGTACCGTGCCGGTCTCGAGCCCCTACGGGGTCGCAACCCTGTTCGGCGTCACCGGCTTCCATCCCTGGCAGACCAGCTCGCTCGCCCTGGATTATCGCGGCTCGTACACCCACTACAACCAGAGCAGTGCCGGGGATATCTTCGATAACAGCCTGATGCTCACCTATCAGCGCCAGCTCAGCCGCCATTTCGCGTTCTCCCTCTCCGAAGAAGGCGCAATATACAGGCAGGATTTTGCCGTGCCGGCCGCCGCCGCCCAGTCCTTCGATACGGGCTTCGCGGCGACGACTTCGAATACCCTGTTCAATACCAGGACCATAATCGGGGAGAGCGGCGGTCAGTTTGTTTATCAAGCCAGCGCCCGCACTTCCCTTAGCGCTGGGGTAACCGGCTACATCTTTCGACCGCAGCCCAGCTCTCTGATCGGTTCGCACGGCGTCACGTACCACGGCGACATCGCCCACCGGCTGACGCGGTTCCAGACCATCGGCGTGACATACAGCTTCGAGACTTACGACTTCAACCACGCATTCGGCTCGGCGGCCATCCAAGACGCGGGGCTCGTTTATTCTGCGCGGCTGGGCCGCCGTTGGGAGCTGAACACGGAAGCCGGAGCATCTTACGTAGGGGCGTCGCGGACAGAGCAAGTTCCGGTCACCGATCCGACGCTCATCGCGCTATTCGGACCCGGCTTCAGTTTCCCGCAGCTCGTCCACCAGGCGAATGTCGTGCCGCATCTTGAAGGCCAGTTGTCTTACTCCTTGAGGCGGTCCTTAGCTACGATCGGTTATCGTCACGGGGTGCTTCCGGGCAATGGCGTTTTCCTCACTTCCGTCAGCGACGACGCCTATGCATCGTATTCATACAACGCTTCCCGCCGGCTGGCCCTCCAGGCATCGGGCGGCTACTCGACTTATTCGGCTTTGACGCAGACCATCGGGAAGTATAGCGACTGGTTCGGCGGCGGAGGCGGCTCCTACAGGCTGGCCCGCTCCTTTTCTTTCACGACGCGCCTCGATGCGCGCCACTATAGCGTCACCGGCACGGCTCTGTCCCGCACGTTCTACCAGGCCATCGCCGGCTTCATGTGGAGCCCCGGCGATTATCCACTCGCGATCTGGTGAGCAGTGGCGCAACGGGAGGCTGGCCGCATTCTGATCGTCGATGACGAGGTTCCACTGCTCGCCGTCATGGAGAGGTACATCCGCCGCTTGGGTTACGAAGTGACCGCTTGCCGCAACGGCCAGCAAGCTTGGATGGCTTTCAGCGCCCAGCCATCGGCCTATGCGCTGGTGCTCGCGGATATCACCATGCCAGAGATGTCGGGCCCGGAGTTGCTCTTGCGCATGCTCCAAGTGAACCCCCAAATGTGCATGGTGATTTCGAGCGGCTACCCCTTCGATCCCTCGAGCCTTCCCGCTAAACCTGGTCAGGTCGGCTTCCTACAAAAACCGTTCACGCCCAAGATGTTGGTGGAGGCGATCCAGCAGCTTCTCACGGATCGCCAGGACGCGTCTCCCGCTTAGGCGGGCTTTCTGAGCGGAGAGGCAGCCGCCGTTACGGCAGCATCTTCTCGTCCAGCCGCTCGGCGAAATTCTCGCCCGATTCCGCCCACAGTTTTCTGCGCTCCACCGGCAGCGATTCCTCGATCTCGTGCGCCAGCCGGACCAAGCTCTTCAGGTTCGATTGCACCATCCGTGCGCCTTCTGGCGCGTGCGGCGGTGGAAGGAAATCCGCCTCCGAAGCAAACTCGATCCGCAGGTGGTCGTGCTCGTCGTTTTCAAATAGCGGGCCGAAGCAGGTGAGCGCGACGCGCGCTGGCGCGAGCTGCCAGCCGTTCCGGAATTCGAACAGATCCCACCAGCCCTCTGCCCTGTAGGCGCAGTCTGCGTTCTCGAACTCCTTCGCCAGCGCCATCACGCTTTCGAGGTCCGTTTCGCCGGCGAATGCGTGCTCGACGAGCGGCGGCTCGGAGTATTCGAGCGCGTAGATTCTCAGCACCGAGATGCCCGGACGCAGGCGCGAGAATGGAAACACCCGCAGCAGCCCCTCGAAACGGCGCAGCACGTCTTCCGCGCGGAAGCCGCGCACCCAGATTGAAAGATAGAGTTCGTCCGGCACCTACAGCCAGACTACTGGATTCGCTCGGTTAGTGTTACTGGCGCCTGGAGGCGAAAGCTGATGCGCGTCTCCACGGGCAGATCGGCCGGCTTGCCGCGAGTAGCCACGGCCACCCCGCCACCGGCCGCCCCGCCCGCGCCTGCGCCGATCGCCGCACCCTTGCCGCCGCCTGCAACCGCGCCGATGATGGCCCCGATCACAGCGCCCCCGCCGATCTTTTCCGCATCTTCGCGGTGCGAGGTCGGTCCTTGCTTTGTGAACGGCTGGGTCTCAATCGCGATGTCCTGCCCGTCTTCGGTGTAAAACAGTGTCAACTGGATCTCCAGCGCGGCAAGGCCTTTTACCCGGCCCGCTTTCTGGGCCTCGATCACTTTCCCCTGGGCGTGTGCGCCGAGCTGTGCGATCTCAAAGCCGTCAACTACGAGCGGCTGGGCCAACGTCGCTGAAAACGTGTCGCCCGGCCGGTTCCGGTCGCTCGACAGCGTTTCGGAAAGCCGCACCGGGATCAGCGTCCCCGCCGGAATCGTCACCACGTGCGCAACGCGCGGTGACGCGGCAGCAGTCTGGGCGCCCGCCGGCGGATTCAACTGAGGGCTCCGCTCCGGCTGCTGCTGGACCGCGGCCTCGGTTCCAACCGAGCCCGATACCACCGGTATTGCCGGTTCAGGCTCGTTCTGCGCAATCCCGGCCGGCTCTCCTGGTTCTACTGACTGCCCCGGCCGGCCAGGGGCAGCGTGCTCGCCTGCTCCGCGCTCAGCGGGCGTCTCCCCGGCAGCCCTCTTCAAACGCCGGGCCGGCGAAGGTTTCCGTTCCGTATAGGCAGCCGGCTTCGGCTTTTTTGGAGCCGGCGCAGGCGCCGTCTGGGCGGCCGTGGAAGGCGCAGGCACAACGGCTGTCTGTGTTTGGGCCGGGACCGCTGCCGCCACGGGAACCGGAGCGGCCTGCTGGCCCCGGTACACTTTATAAAGCAGGCCCACGCAAACTACGAGCGCGGCTAGAATTCCGATCTGAACGGCTTTCATACTGGTCTCTCCATTAATAACGTACGCCAACCGCTCCCGGTTTCCAAGCTCGCAAAATCAAGCAGGCCAACCGAGCCGATTTGCGAGTCAACTTTCGGTTACAATACTCCCGATATGCCCAGACCCCACAAACTCAGTCAAGAAGTTCTCGAAGCGGCGTTAGATGGACTGCAAGTACGGCGCAAGCAGATTGACGGCCAGATCGCAGAGGTCAAACGCCTCCTAGGTCCCAGTGTCCGGACCACTGCGCCAGCCCCCGCTCTGGAAGCTCCGAAACATGGCCGTAGAAGTAGGTTCAGCGCCGCCACCCGGCGCAAGATGGCCGAAGCCCAGAGGCGGCGTTGGACGGCGTTCAAGGAAGCTCAACAGCCCCCGGCCAATGCTGCGAAGGTGGCGGAAAAAACGGCAGCCGCGAAGAAGTCCACAACGCCCGAAGCTCTGGCGCCGAAGCGCAGAATGAGCGCCGCTGGCCGCAAAGCCATTGCGGAAGCCGCTCGTAAACGGTGGGTCGAATTCAGGCGGAAGGCCGCGGCAAAAACCGCTGCGGGGAAGGCGGTGACGAAGGCTCCAGCGGCGCCGGTGAAGAAGCCGACTGTGCCGGCGCGCATCAGCAAGCAAGCCTGACGAATCACTGGCTAGGTTTCCACCCGGCGGACTCAAGGGCGCCGTCATCGGGCACCGACGCGCTTGCTCCCTTTGCGCGCCAGCGCCACAACACGTGCGTGTTGGTGGCGCTAATCGTGCAGCTTCATTGGGAGTGAGCCCACATGAGGGTCGCTCCGCCCTTCTGTGAGACCGGTTACAGAGGCCCTGCTGACTAAGGCCGGCCGCTTGGCTGCTGCGCTGGCTCCGCCGGTTGTGTAACCGGCGGCTTCGCCGTGGCGGCCGGCCGCAACGCCGCTGGCGACGGAAGGCTGGATGCATTCCAACCACCGCCGAGCGCGAGAATGAGCTGGACCGCGGCGGCCATCCTCCGCTCCAAAATCTGCACCGCCGCGCGCTCGTCTGAGAGCGCGATGGTCTGCGTGGTGATTACGTTCAGATAGGAGACCGTTCCGCCTTTGTACATATCGGTCTCGAGCCGTAAGGACTCCTCGGCGCCCTTGACCGCGGCATCCTGCTCAGCGGCCTCTTGATACAGAATTCGCAGTGCCGCAAGGTTGTCTTCCACCTCCTGAAACGCTGAAAGCACGGTCTGGCGATAGCCCGCTACCGTGGCGTCGTAAGCCGCCTCGGTCTGCTCGACCTGCGCTCTGCGGCGCCCGAAATCGAACAAGGTCTGTGCCAAGCTCGGCCCCACCGACCAGAAGCGGCTAGGCCAGGTCAACCAGTTGAGGAAGCTGCTGCTCTCGGTGCCTCCGCTAGCGCTCAAGACCAGGGTAGGGTAGAACGCCGTCTTAGCGAGACCAATCTGCGCATTCGCTGCCGCAACCTGCCGCTCGGCCGCGGCAATGTCCGGCCGTCGCTCGAGCAACTCGGAGGGCACGCCGGCGGGAATCGGCGGCGGAGGGCTTTGAATCCGGCCCGCCGGGAGCGACAGCGCCGCCGGAGGCCGCCCCGTCAGCACCGCGATCGCGTGCTCGAACTGCGATCGGGCAACACCCACGTCCGTCGCCTGAGCGCGCGCACCGTCAAGCTGGGTCTGCGCCAGGGCCACGTCGCCCTTCGACGCGACACCGCCGTTGTAACGATCGATCGTCAACTGGAGCGCCTTCCGGTACGCCACAACCGTGTCATTCAGCAGTTGCGCTTCCATGTCGAGCCCTTCGAGCTGAAAATAATCGGCGGCGAGGTCGGCCTGCATGCTCAGCCGTATGTTCTCCAGATCCGCGGCGCTTGCCTGCGCGGTCGCGGTGGCGCTCTCGACTGACAGGCGGACGCGTCCCCAGAAGTCCGGCTGCCAGGAAGCGCCGAACGGCAGATCGTAAAGCGTCGAAGTCCCGGCGGCGCGCCCCGTAATGGCGTGGCCCGCAGTGAGCCCCCGCGGCGTGTAAGAGGTCGTGATCGACGGCTGCGCGGTGATCGTTGGATAGTAATTCGCCCGGTTGAGCGCGACCACCGCGCGCGCCTCCCGGTACTGCGCCTCGGCAGCCTTGACGTTCTGGTTCGAGATGGCCACCATCTGCTCGAGGCTGTTCAGTTGCGGGTCGCCGAACGTCTCCCACCAGTTGCCGCGCAGCACACCCTCGCTCGGATTGGCTGTCTTCCATTGGCCGCTGCCCGCCGGTGCGGCCTCTTTGTATTCAGGCGGCGTCTGCGCCGTGGGGCGCGTGTATTTTGGTCCGATCGCGCACCCCGCCAGCATAAGACAAGCGTACGCGACGGCGCCCGCCTTCGAAATCGGACGCCTGCTCGAACGGAGAAACTGCTTGCGTGCGCTCATGCGCTGATCTTATCAAAGCGCTGGCGCCGCCGCGATCACGGAGAATCCACCGCTATGAGACCGGTTCTGCGCTCCCTGCCCGTGCGATCCCTCGCGGCCTCAGGCAAAAGAACAGCGCCGCCAGCGCCAACCGCAGTACGGAACGTCCCCAGATCAGATAGCCGGGATAAAACCGGCGGATGTCCAGCGTGTACAGCGACACCACGGGTGTAACGGCCAGTATGCCCATCATGCTGCTTTTTGTCTCCCGCGACCCAGTCCGCAACGTGGCCATCGTTGACGCCCTGATTATCGGCGCGCTACGCCGTCTGCCTCGAGCCTAGCGGAGAGATTCACCTCGGCCGCGCCGCCACCAGATTGCTTATCCTGAGGCCACTAAGCCGTGAACCGGGCCTCACGGACCACAGAAACCAAACTGCGCGGCCTCAGATGCCAAAGTATTCCAAAATCCCATCGCTTCGAGCGTCGCCAACGGGTAGACCTGAATCAAGAGGCTCCCTTGCAGAGAGGCGAGAACGGTGCCTTGGGCATGGCTTAGCCCGTGCGCCTTGTCGTAGCAGTACATCGTCAACAAATCGTCGTCCGGGTACTTGATGGTCAGCAGCTCATAGGCGCGCCGCCCCACGTTCAAGTAGTTTTGATTCGGGCCTACAAACCAGTCGTTGAACTCGGTGAGCGTAATCGGATATTCGCTAGCTTTAGCGTACTTGTGCCACTGCTCCCAGCTGCTTGGCTTATTCGATTGAGCGCCGTCCTTTATCAGTATCGCCGATTCCACGTCGTCGCCGTGGCTGAGAGATTCGCCCACGGTCCACCATATAGGCATTCCGTGGCCGAACTCTATCCGGTAATCGACCGGGATGTTAACCGTACGCAGCAGACCGCGATATAACGTAACCACTCCATGACAGCCGTCGACCCAGTTGTGCAGCATCGCCGGCGGGTACGGCGGGACCGGACGGTATGGTCCGAGCGTTCCGCTCAGCACGCGCGATGCCGGTGAAGTGCCCCGATAATCCCACCAGCCCTCGAAAGCTTTCGCGCTGACATCCGTCCAGTCTGTAATGTGGAGCAGGTTAAAGCGGGACCAATTGATCAATTGCTCGATGGTCGTCTTGTGATTGCCACGGATCATGTTCTGGTCGACCAGAAACTTGAAGTAAGTCGTTGGCGGAGCATCCATGGTCATGCCGGCAGGCACATAACCGAAGACAAGCGGTATGCTCGGATCGTCGACGTTGCTGCTGGCCAGCTCGATGCTGACCACGTACTCCGAGTCGAACAGCAACCGCAACTCTTCCTTCGAGTAACCGGTGACCGACCACGGTACAAACCCGCCGATCTCCACCGCCAGGCTTTGCGCGACCGTATTGACGTAAAGGTGCCAGGCCGCGTCCGGGTCGAATTCGGTTATAGCCGGCGCTGCGTCGGGCTGCGTGAATTGATTGACGGGCGGATCAATCAGGTTAAAGCCATTGAACGACTGCAATCCGCCTTTCATCCACTGAAACGCGTAATAAAATGCCGACGCGAGCTGCTTCTTGGCAAGAGGTTTCCATTGTATGTAGGGACGTTCGCTTACCGTTTGGGAATTGGTATCGGCCTCCCTCCATACAATGCTTTCAGCGATGTGCGGGTTCTTCTTGAAAAAGCACTCCAGAAGTCTGCCCGCGTCGTCAATTCTACCTGCGTTGTCACGTCTGCCTGGGCCGTCAAGTCTACCTGCGTCGTCAATGCCCACACCGCAGGCATTTTTCCAAACGGTCCCCGGCGGCGTGGCGCTGCTTTCGATGGCCGCAAGATAAGCTTGCCACCAGGTCTGAGCGAGCCCGGTCTGTATCCCGACGGCCATTCCGGTATCCACGCTGTAGACATCGCCGTAATTTGCGAGTTGCATGTGGCTCATGAACTCGCTGTTCGAATTATGAATGCCTTCGCGATAGAGACGCGCCGCCTGGGCGAAGTTCAGCGCACGCGCGTAAATCCGCACATCGTCGAGCAATCCGTTGAAGGCATTGGGCTGCTTCGCGTTGGCGGTCGATCCAATACGAACCGGGGCTTCCGCCGCTGCGATTGAACCGCTCCGGCCGAGCGATCCCGGCTCCGCGGTTCCGTTAATAAAAACTCGCATGATTCGTCCGTCGTAGCTCGCTAGCACATGCGTCCAAGTGTTCGGGACGATTTTCGTTCCGCCGGTCAAGATCGAAGCGCCAAGCGTAAAACGAACGAGTCCCTGCTTTTCGATGCTCAGCGAATACTGGCTGAGTCCGCCGGCATCCTTGCTGATGATGGTCTCCGGTTGAGCGCTTCCCGCCGTGTATGAATAGATCCAAGCGCTGAGCGAAATCTGCTGGCCGGGATTGAGCGCCGGCGCATTGGAAATCACCACCGCATTGCTGCTGGCACCGTCGAAGGCCAGCGCCCGGCCCAGTTGGCCTTGCAGCCAGCGCGGCGACGTGAAACCGACCAGATGGCCAGTATTCGTTCCCGCGGCGCCGGCAGCAACGAGACCTTGGCTTTCATCGAAGGGCCACCAACCGGCGATACCGCGTGTAATAACCATTTCGCTAGCGGCACCCCGGCGGGGCTCAAGAAAACGCGCTGTCGCGCCTCTAGCGGCGCCAGCTTGTGTTTGGGCGCATGCCAAGGCGGCGCCGCCCCAAATTGCAATCAGCAAAACGGCAATCAATTTCAGCGATGTTCTTCTAATAGGCATCCTGACTCTCCATTCAATGGGAATTCTGTTTCTGTTAAGCTCTGGTAGCACGGAAGTTCCATTTTGCTTTCCGCTCCAAGTATTTTAAGCCTAAAAATGAAACTGTGGGGGCTACGCAATGCCTCGTTGATGAGCGTCTTTATGCGACCGAGCTCCTCCGGGGTCCCGCCGGCTCTCGCTTCGGATCGCCGTCTCCAGACGGGCCAGCTTCATGTCGCTGGAGCAAAACCATCGGCCCGATGTATGATAACCAGAGATGAAAATCCAGCCTGGAAATCGAAAGGGGATATGAAATGACAGACACCTCTGGCGGCGCCGCGTCTCTTTCTCCGTGGTGGAGACATTCGGCGATCCTCGTCATGATCGCTGGTTTCTCGGTTCTTTCCTTCTTGACCGTCATCACCTATTCGAACGCCCCGCCTGTGCCCGAGAAGGCCGTGGATACGGCGGGAAATGTCGTGTTCACAGGAGCCGATATCCAAAAGGGGCAGGAAGTTTTCTTCAAGCACGGTCTTATGGAGCACGGGACGCTTTGGGGTCACGGCGCTTACCTCGGCCCTGACTATAGCGCCGAGTACCTGCACAGGCTCAGCGAAGTGACCCGGGATACGATCGCGCTGGAGAAATACGGCAGGCTCTTCGCCGAGATCTCCCCCGATGACCAAAGCGCCGTATCCGCCGGCGTCACCAGGGTGCTCAAGGAAAACCGGTACAGGCCAGCCTCGCGAACACTCCTCCTGACGCCCGGGGAGGTATCTGCCTACCACATTCAGGCAACCGAATGGAACAGTTACTTCACTAACCAGGACGCCCCTCCCGGTTTGCCCGTTAATTACATTAAAGATCCCGCCGAGTTAAAGGCGCTGACCGCCTACTTCGCGTGGGCGGCCTGGGCCGCCTCGGCGGCTCGCCCAGGCAAGGATTACTCGTACACTAACAACTGGCCTTACGAGCCCATGGCGGGCAACAGGCCTTCCACCGAGGCTTATGTCTGGAGCGCCTTGAGTCTCATCACCCTCCTGGGAGGCCTGGGCGTAATTCTCTTTGCCGTCGGCAAATTTGACTACTTGGGCTGGAGGGGTGAGGGCGGCCATGATACCCACATCGCCCACTCCGCTCCTGCGCCTCTGACACTGACGCCTAGCCAGTGGGCAACGGGTTGGTTTTTCGGCATCGTGGCGCTGCTGTTCCTGGCTCAAGCACTCTTGGGAGGCCTGATCGCCCACTACCGCGTCGAGCCGGGAGCGTTTTACGGCATCGGCATCGCCCGGTTTCTGCCTTACACCCTGGCACGCACTTGGCACCTCCAACTCGCGATTTTCTGGATCGCCACGGCCTGGGTGGGAGGCGGCCTCTTCCTGGCGCCGTGGGTGGGCGGCAGGGAACCCCGGGGTCAGAAAACGGGCGTCTACGTTCTTCTCGGGGCGCTGGTGGCGGTTGTCGTAGGCAGCCTGGCCGGGGAGTGCCTGGGCATCAACGGCAAGCTGGGGCAACTTTGGTTCTGGCTTGGCCACCAGGGTTCCGAGTATCTGGATCTCGGGCGCTTCTGGCAGTTCCTCCTGGCCGCCGGTCTTGTCTTCTGGCTTGTTCTGATGTTCCGTGCCTTGAGGCCCGCCATCCAGAATCCCGGCAAGCGTGAACTATCCTCGCTTTTCCTCTACGCAGCCGTGGCCATTCCCTTCTTCTACCTGCCCGCCCTCTTCTACGGCCCCCACACGAACTTTGCGGTAATCGACAACTGGCGCTTCTGGATCATCCACCTTTGGGTCGAGGGATTCTTCGAGCTCTTCGCCACGGTCCTTGTCGCCATCATGTTTCATCAGATGGGCGTGGTCAGCGCCAAGACCGCCACGCGCTTGATTTACCTGGATGCCATCCTCTATTTAGGCGGCGGGATCGTTGGCACGGGCCACCACTGGTATTTCACGGGCCAGGGGACGCTAAATATGGGCCTGGCGGCGTGCTTCTCCGCTATGGAAGTTGTGCCCCTCACGCTTCTCACCCTGGATGCCTGGGACTTCATCAAGCTGAAGAACGCGCAGTGCTCCAAGTGCGGCCACGATCTCGCCAACGGCCAGAAGTGGGCCATCTACTTCCTCATGGCCGTGGGTGTATGGAATTTCGTTGGCGCGGGGATCTTCGGTTTCCTCATCAACTTGCCCATCGTTTCTTACTTCGAGATCGGCACCGCGCTCACTCCTAACCACGGACACGCCGCCCTGTTCGGCGTCTTCGGAATGCTGGCCCTGGCGGTCCTGGTCTTCTGCTTGCGGGCCATGCAGTCCGACGCCGTCTGGAAGGACACAGAGAAGTTCATCAGGCTGGGCTTCTGGGGCGCTAACATCGGTCTCGCCCTGATGATCCTGCTGGACCTTTTCCCCGGAGGCGTCATCCAGCTTTGGGATTCCATCAGCCACGGATACTGGCATGCGCGCCGCCTGACGTTCCTAATGGGCGGCCTCTACCACAAGCTCGAATGGGCGCGCATGGCCGGAGATATGACCTTCATTCTCTTCGGCGCCGTGCCCATCGCGCTCGGCGCACTGCGCAGCCTGCGGAAGCGGGACCTGATGCCGCCGGCATAGCTGGTTCACCCGCCGCGCAGGCCGCCGCCGCTTAGAATGGTAGTCGGTATGTTTCCTGCGGAATTTCGTATCGGCCGGGTGGGGATCTCGCCAGCCACCGTGCTCGCGCCTATGGCCGGCGTGACCGATACCGTTTTCCGCCGCTTCATCCGCGGGCTCGGCGGCTGCGGCCTCATCATGACCGAGTTCACCAGCTCGCACGGCATCGTGGCCCTGGGACGCCGCCCGCACAAGCCCAGCCGCAGCATGAAATACCTGGCCTTCGAGCCGGACGAGCACCCCATCAGCGCACAACTGTTCGGCTCCGATCCCGAAGTGATGGCCGGCGCCGCCCGCGTCTGCCAAGATCTAGGCTTCGATATCGTGGACATCAATCTCGGCTGCCCCGTGAATAAGGTCGTCAGGTGCAACGGCGGCTCGGGCCTGTTGCGCGATTTGCCGCTGGTCGAGCGCATCCTTCGAGGAGTGCGCCGGGCGATCTCCATCCCACTTACGCTCAAGTACCGCGCCGGATGGAACGATCGCGAAATCGTCGCCATCGATCTGGCGCGCTTGGCCGGGGATTGCGGCCTCGATGCCGTCGCGCTGCATCCGCGCACGCGCGAGCAGGGCTACAGCGGGAACGCCGATTGGAGCCGCATCGCTGCCGTGAAGGCCGCCGTCAAGATTCCCGTCATCGGCAACGGCGATATCGTTCGGCCCGAGGACGCCGTCCGCATGGTCGAGGAGACCGGCTGCGATGCCGTCATGATCGGCCGCGCGGCCTCCTCCAACCCTTGGATCTTCCGGCAAATTGCAGACTACGTCGCACGCGGTGTTTACGAACAGCCCTCCGAGCATGACCGCTACCAAATGATTCGCCGCTATTACGCTATGCTCATCGCATCCGCAGACCGGGAAATGGTCGGCAAGATGAAGCAATTCGCCAGCTATTTCACGCATGGGGTCCGCAACGGCGCTAAGCTCCGCGCCGGTATATACCACGCGCAGGACGCGGCGCGCATTCTCGAGCCTCGTTGACGAATTCTTCCATTGCGAACTCGCCGGCGCCGCCGTCTCAACACCATGAAGCAAGTCCAGCTCGTCACCGACGGAGCCTGCATCGGCAATCCCGGCCCCGGCGGTTGGGCCGCAATCCTGCGCTGTGGCCATCGTCACAAGGAGATGTTCGGTTCCTCGCCTCGCACCACCAACAACCGCATGGAGCTGGCGGCCGCAATCGAGGGCCTGCGCGCGCTCAGGAAGCCATGTGAAGTCGAGATCATCACCGACTCCGTGTACCTGAAAAACGGCATCACCGAGTGGATTCGCAAGTGGAAGCGCAATGGCTGGAAAACCTCCGGAAAAAAGCCGGTCGTGAATCAGGATCTTTGGATGACGCTCGACCACCTCGCGGCGCCGCATATCATACGGTGGGTCTGGACCAAAGGTCATGCCGCACACGAGGACAACAACCGCGCCGACGAGCTCGCCACCGCCGCCGCCCGCGGCCAGAGCTTCAGTAAGGGTTACGCTCCTGCGCTACAATTTCCAACTTATGACCTGCCCACGCGATCGCCGCACCAGGAGAAGCTCGATCGCTAAGACGCAAATTGCGCGCGCGCGCTTGCCGATCCTCAACGGCCCTCGGCCCGCCGCAAGGCCAACGCCCTCGTCCGCCTCCTGCCCGCTGGCCAGACCAGCCACTAGTGTAGTGCGGCACTATTTTCGGGCATCGTGTGGGGCGGTCCCCCTGGACCGCGCCGGGTCCCCAGACCCGGCCAAAACCCGACCGGGGGTCGGGCAGCGGCTCGGAGGAGCCGCCCCACTGGATTCGCCAAAGTGTACGTTTGTTGCGCCGCGCTGCCTTAGCTACGGCTCACGGGCTGCTCGCATCCATTCGCGCCGGGGTGGCGCCACAAATTGAGAATCGCGATCTTCGGCGGCACCTTCGATCCGGTCCACTCCGCGCACCTCGCAATGGCGCGCGAGGCTGCCCGGATATTCGGGCTCGGGCGCGTGCTTTTCATCCCTGCTTCCCGCCCGCCGCATAAACGCACGGGCCCGTGTGCACCGTACGAAGACCGTTACCGCATGGTCGAGACTCGCCTGCCAGGGCGAACCGCTCTTCGAGCCCTCCCGCCTCGAAGCGGGCTTCGGCAAAAGCTACTCCATCCACACGATTGAAAGGGTGCGCGCCACGCTGGCGCCCGAAGACGAGTTATTCTTCCTGATCGGAGGGGATGCCTTCGCGGAGGTCCGTACCTGGTATCGGTGGTGCGACGTCGTCCGCGAAGCCGGCTTCATCGTCGTGAGCCGCCCGGGGCATGAATATGAAGTGCCGCCCGGCGCTCGCGTCCATCGGCTCGACACGCTGGCCCTGCCCGTTTCCTCGTCCGAAATCCGCGCGCGCCTGGCTCGCGGCGAATCGCCCTCCGAGGTTCCGCCCTCCGTCCTCAGCTACATTCAAGAACGCGGGCTGTACTGCAACTGCTGAGTTGTGCGGCTCGGGCTAGTAGGATCCCGTGTTTAGTACGTTCCAACTTTCGTGAGCTAAGTGAGCCAATCACAATCCCAGCCTACGGTGCCATCACCGGGATGGTGGTGAACGCGTTCGCGTTCGAGGGGGGGAAGCGCAGGCCGAGCACGCTGATCTGGCCGCCGGCGGGCGTCTCGAACTCGATCGTGCCGCGCTTGCCCGCCGTGACCGGGAATCCAGTCGTGGCATCCGTTAACACGAAGGACTTGTGGCCTTCGGCTGCCAGCGCGATCGACCCGGTCCCGATCTCCGTGCCGGTGTCGTCGCGAATGACGACCGGAACGTTCCCCGCCTGCGAGGCCACGTTGGCAATGGCCACGCCAGTCACTATGCCGCCGGTGTTGTCGAAAGCGAGCATGAAAGAGGCGGGATTACGCGTCTCCAAAGGCACCACCGCCTCCTGTCCGGTATCAGTGGCCTTGAAAACCGCGAAGCCGCTGACAGCGCCATCAGTGGTCAGTTGCGCCGAGCCCACCTGGGCGACCGGGCCGGTGCTTTCGATGATAAGCATGGCGCCGGCGGCGAGGGTGCGGTCGAGCGTCGAGGCCGTGGTCGGGCTGCCAGACTGCGGGAAGCTCAGCGGCAGCGACAGCGGACTGCCGTTGTCGCCGAAGAAGTGCAGATGCGCATTCGCCGAAGCCGTGCCGGTATTCACCAGCGTGATCGTCGTCTTCCAACTGCCGGCGGAGGCCAAGTGCGCCATCGTGCCGCCGCTGGAGGTGACGTTGGCCAGCACCGGAACGCTCGTGAACGCGTTCACACTGGATGGGGGGAAGCGCAGGCCGAGCACGCTGATCTGGCCGCCGGCCGGCGTGTCAAACTCGACCGTGCCGCGCTTGCCCGCCGTGACCGGGAATCCCTTCGTGGCATCCGTTAACACGAAGGACGTGTGGCCTTCGGCTGCCAGCGGGATCGACCCGGTTCCGATCTGGGCGCCGGTGTCGTCGCGAATGACGACCGGAACGTTCCCCGCCGCCGAGGCCACGTTGGCAATGGCCACGCCAGTCACTATGCCGCCCGTGTTATCGAACGCGAGAATGTAGGAACTGGCGTTGCCCGTTTCGAGCGGCGCCACGGCCTCCTGTCCGGTATCAGTGGCCTTGAAAACCGCAAAGCCGCTGACGGCGCCGTTGGTGAGCAACTGCGCCGAGCCGACCTGGTCGACCGGCCCGGTCGTATCGAGAAGCAGCATGGCGTTGGCATGGAATGTGCCGCCGAAGACCGTGCTGTCGAAAGTCGTCCCGAGAATGGTGCCCAGCGCGGGCTGCTGCGGGAAGGCAAACGGCAGCAGGAGCGGGCTGCCAGCGGGATCGCTGAAGAAGTTCAAACGCGCCTCGGCCGCCGCCTCGCCGGTGTTGACGAGCGTGATCGAGGTATCCCAAGCCCCGGCCGAGGCAATCTGCGCCATCGAGCCGG
>CAWIHA010000009.1:0-11093 GCA_963835855.1 Bryobacterales bacterium
CCGCGGCCTGCGCTTTCGCTACGAGGACGGCACACAAGCGCTCGATGGAATCGATTTCGAAGTTTTTCCGGGAGAGACCGTAGCGCTGTTCGGCCCGAACGGATCGGGTAAGACCACGTTCGTGCACCACCTGAATGGCCTTTTGATGGGACAGGGAATCGTCAGGGTATGCGGGCTAACGGTCGGGAAAGGAACTCTCGCGCAGGTCCGGCGGAAAATCGGGCTGGTTTTTCAGGATTCCGATGAGCAGCTATTCATGCCGACGGTGCTGGAGGATGTCGCATTCGGGCCGTTAAACCTCGGGCTAGACATCGAATCGGCTCGATCAGCCGCGATCAAGGCGTTGAGGGAGGTGGGCATGGACGCCGCGCTCGCAAAAGCGCCGTATCACCTCAGCGCTGGAGAGAAGAAGCGCGTAGCGCTGGCCGGCGTGCTCGCGATGCGGCCCGAGATCCTCGTCCTGGACGAGCCAACGACGTTCCTCGATCCGCCCGCCCGGCGCGATCTCATGGAATTGCTCCGCCAGTTGCCGCAGACAAGACTCCT
This sequence comes from Bryobacterales bacterium, assembly GCA_963835855.1. GTDB lineage: Bacteria > Acidobacteriota > Terriglobia > Bryobacterales > Bryobacteraceae > CAWIHA01. The sequence continues at coordinate 547 of CAWIHA010000009.1, forward strand.
CGTCACTCACGACGCCTGGTTTGCGCGAGCGCTCGCGCAACGGGCGGTATTCTTTCAAAAAGGAAGAATCGTTGCCGACGGCGCGGTCAGCGAGATGGTCGAGCGGTTTCGCTGGGACGCGTGGCCAGGCTCAGACGAGAACCGGTCCCGTAAATCTCAGGAATCGGCTGCGAGCTGCTGAAGAACGAGAGGCCAGACCGGCGCTTCACCCTTCCTGAGACCGGTTCGAGTAAGTAAACTGACTTACTCCTTGCCCAGCTTCTTCCGGTATTCGGCCCAACGGCGCTTTTGCGCCACCGCAATGCGCTTCCGGGCCACCGCACTCAAGCGGCGCCTGGGCGCCGGTTGTGCCGGTGCGCTTTCCCCGCCGGCGGCAGGCGGCTTTGCCTTGTGCAAGCCGAGCATTTTCTGCACCCGCTCGATCTGCTCTCCAATTCTTCGCTTCTGCGCTTCCAGACCTTCCAACGCCGCTGTCAGCAAGCTCTTGTCTGTTATCCTTCCACTGCGTCGTCTAGGCATATGGTCACCTCCCTCCACCATACCATAAGATGAAGTTACTGCAACGGTTTTTTACCGGTCTCGCAGATAATAGTTACGGGGCCGTCATTGACAAGATAGACGGCCATCGCGGCCTGAAACACCCCGGTCTCCACGGCTACCTTTTTTGCCCTGCACGCAGCAACGAAATACTCATATAGCTCGCGGGCCTGTTCCTGAGGCGCGGCCGCGTCGAAACTTGGCCTGCGGCCTCGCCGGCAGTCGCCGTACAGCGTGAATTGAGATATCACGAGCACTTTGCCGCCGGCTTCGACGACGCTGCGGTTCATCTTACCGGCGCCGTCGGGAAAGATACGCAGGCCGGCGATTTTGTCCGCCAGATAATCGGCGTCGGTGTGCCTGTCCTCTCTCGCGATGCCGATCAGCACGACGAGACCTGTGCCGATGGCACCGGCGACCTGGCCGGCGACCTCGACCCGGGCTTGGGTTACTCTCTGAATGACGGCGCGCATATGCTATAAGTGTAAGCTGCTGTGAGGCCCAGAAAAATCGAGACCTACGCTTACGCCCGCGCCGGCCTTCTCGGCAACCCCAGCGATGGTTATTACGGCAAGACGATATCGTTTCTGGTCCGCAACTTCCGCGCGCGAGTGCTGCTCTGCCCCAGCGCCCGGCTCGAAATCAAGCCCGCTAAGGCGGATCTGGCTGTCTTCGGGAGTTTGGCCGATTTGTATCAGACCACCCGCTGGCGCGGGTACTACGGCGGAGTCCGGCTAATTCAGGCGCTGCTGGTCCGGTTCATGGATTATTGCCGGGAAAGCAGGATTCATCTCCCGGATCGTAAGTTCACCATCGAGTACGAATCCGACATTCCGATGCGGCTGGGACTGGGAGGATCGAGCGCAATCATTACCGCCGCCCTCCGGGCCCTGAGCAAGTTTTTCGAGGTGGACATTCCGCTCCCGGTGATGGCTAACCTCGTGCTCGAGACCGAAACCAAGGAACTCGGCGTTCCCGCGGGCTTGCAGGACCGGGTGATCCAGGCATACGAAGGCTTGGTCTCGATGGATTTCTCCAAGGAGCTTATGGAGCGCGATGGTTACGGACGTTACGAGCCGCTCGACCCGGCACTGTTGCCCAACCTCTACCTCGCTTACCGTACGTCGCTGAGCGAGGGCACGGAAGTTTTTCATGACAATCTCCGGGAGCGCTGGCGCGCCGGCGAGCCCCTGGTTGTGGAAGCCATGCGGACCTGGGCTGCGTATGCTGAGCAGGGCCGCGAGGCGCTGCTCCGCCGCGATTACGAGTTGCTCGGCCGGCTCATCGACGCGAACTTCGACCTGCGGGCCCGGATTTACCGCATCAGCGATGGCAACGTCGAGATGATCCGCACGGCGCGCCGGGCCGGCGCGACGTCGAACTTCGCTGGTTCGGGCGGAGCCGTCGTGGGAACTTACACGGATCGCGCGATGTATGAGGAACTGGTTCGCGCCATGCGGCCGCTGGGCGTAGCAGTGATCCAGCCGTTGGTGACGCCGGCCGGGGCGCCGCGGACGCGCTCAGGCTGAAGCGCATCCAAGTGTTGTCGATATACTAGAGAATCCTACCGACGATGATGCAAAAGATCGTCCGCTATAAGGACGCCGGCGTCGATATCGATGAAGCCGAGCGCGCCGTCTCTCACATTAAACGGCTCGCCAGGCAGACCTTCACGCCCGCTGTTCTTACTGACATCGGCGCGTTTGGCGCGGGCTATCAGCTCTCTGGCTGGACGAAGCCAGTGCTCGTGAGCTCGGCCGACGGCGTCGGCACAAAGCTGAAAATCGCGTTCCTCACCGGCCGCCACAACACCGTGGGCCAGGATCTGGTGAACCACTGCGTCAACGATATCGGCGTGCTGGGAGCTACGCCGCTGTTCTTCCTGGACTATTTCGCAACGGGTAGGCTCGAAGCCGATGTGGCGCGCGACGTGATCTCCGGCCTGGCGGAAGGGTGCCGCGCGAACGGCTGCGCGCTCATTGGAGGCGAGACCGCAGAAATGCCCGGCCTCTACGCCGATGGCGAGTACGACCTGGCCGGTTTCATCGTGGGCGCCGTCGAGCGGAACCGCATGCTGACCGGCGCGGCGATTCGCGCCGGCGACTTGCTCATCGGCCTGCCTTCGACCGGCCTGCACACGAACGGATATTCGCTCGCCCGCAAGCTGCTGATCGAGATCGCAAAGTATGATGCGAGGACGTTCCTGCCCGAGCTAGGCTCGACGGTGGGCGACGAACTGCTCAAAATTCACCGGAGCTATTTCGCGCCCCTTCAGAGGCTGCTAGCCGAGGGCTGGCTGAAGGGCGCTGCGCACATCACGGGCGGCGGCATGACGGACAATATCCCGCGCATCCTGCCCGCGGGCCTGAGCGCTGAGATCGATACCGCGAGCTGGCCTGTGCCGCCTGTTTTTGCGCTTTTGCAACGCCTCGGCAATATTCCCGACCCCGATTACCGGCGAACGTTCAATCTCGGGATCGGCATGGTGCTCGTGATCGCACAACGCAACCTGACGCGGGCGCGCAGCACGCTGGAGCGATTGGGCGAGACCCCCTATGAAATCGGACGCGTCGTCGCGCTGAAGCGCGGCGCGCGATCGCGCGTGAAGTATTTATGATGAAACGTCTCGGTATTCTGCTTTCGGGCCGCGGCTCGAATTTCGAAGCCATCGCCAACAGCGTTCAAGCCGGGCGCATCAGCGCTGAAATCGCCGTCGTGATCTCGAACCGGCCGGAAGCCCGCGGCCTGGAAATCGCACGGCAGCGCGGACTCAATGCCGTGTGCATTCCATCGAAGGGATTGGATCGCGAGGTCTACGACCGCATGGTCGCCGCCGAGCTTCGGAAGAGCCGCGTGGACCTGGTGTGCCTGGCGGGCTTCATGCGCCTGCTCAGCGCGTATTTCGTCCGCGAGTTCCCGCGGCGCATCCTTAACGTTCACCCTTCATTACTGCCCGCATTTCCCGGCCTCGACGCCCAACACCAGGCGTTCGATCACGGCGTCAAAATCAGCGGCTGCACGGTGCACTTTGTGGATGAGTTTCTCGACGCGGGGCCGATCATCATTCAAGCAGCCGTGCCCGTGCTCGACGAGGATACGGTTGATTCGCTCTCGGCGCGAATTCTCGAGCAGGAGCACCGCATTTACACCGAGGCCATCTGCATCGTGCTTTCGGAGAAGTTCCGCATCGAGGGCCGCCGGGTGATCGTCGGGAATGGCGCGGCGGGCTCCTAGGACCGCGCCAGCCGCAGGGCAGCATGTCACATGAAACGCAAACAAGGGAAGAAGCATTTTGCCCCAGCATCGCAGTCAAGCTTTGGGGCGCCGCCCGCACCGGCTGCGGCGCCGATCGTTTCTGCGACTAAGTGGCGCTGGTACGGCAGCGATCGCATAACCCGTGCTTACCGGCTTACTCTGCTGATCGCAGGCTTGCTGTACACGACTCTCTCCCTGACGCCGTCATCCTATGGGATTGTCCTCGCACAACTCGGGGCACCAAATGCCGCGCCCCTATGGGGTGAGCCGCGCCCAATCCGCTCCGACGAATGGGGGTGGGGCACGCCCTATGTTCAGGCAGCAGTCAACAACCACTTCGAGCGCATCAACCACACGTCGTTTTACCGGGAAGACCTGCGCAATATCAACGCGTTGCCCCTGAAGGACTGGGGCCTGCTGTTCAAACCGCAGTTCTGGCTTTTCTTTGTGGCGCCGCCGACGATAGCATTCTCCGCGTACTGGGCGCTGATGATGTGCGGCTTCCTGGCCGGCTATCACCTGCTGTTTCGAGAGCTCGGCGCAGATTCCTTTTGGGCGGTCTGCGCGAGCCTCGCACTCTACTTCTGCGGGTTCACGCAGTTCTGGTGGACGACGGTCGGTCCGCTCCTTGTCATCCTTCCCTGGGTTGCATGGATCGTTCTCAAACCCCTCCGACCGCTGGTGAAGACTGCGCTTCTGGCGTGGACTGTTCCAGTCTGGGTGATCGCGTGGCTGTATCCGCCCCTTATAATCTCGTCGGCGCTGGGTATCGTCGTTTTGGCGGTGGCCGTGCGACGCAACCTGCTCACGTCCATCCGCGAGGCGGCGGCAATCTCCGCTGGAACCCTGATTGCGGCGGCCGTGGTCTACGGCTACTATGCGGACCTCATTCCGGTGATGTTGCACACGGTCTACCCGGGCCACCGGTATTCACCGTCCGGAACGGTCCCGCTTTCCATGTGGGCATCCCAGTTCTTTCCATTCCTGACTTTCACATTGCGAGACTACCGGAATCTGGTATGGCCCAACATTTGTGAAACGGCGACCGCGGGCAGTTACCTGCCCCTGCTGACCGTATGCGTGCTGAGGTATGACGCTCTGCGCGATCGGCGCTATTGGCCGCTGCTATTAAAGTTACTGCCCCTGCTTGGCGTCTTTGCACTGATCACCCTCTGGCAGATCGCCCCGGCTCCTAATTGGATCGGGCATGTCCTGATGTGGGATATTGCGGTCGCGCACCGCCTGATGTACCTTTCGGGCCTGCTGCTAGTGGTTGCCTGCCTCCTCCTCTGGCGTGAGGATCTGATCTCGGTGACGCCTGGGCGTGCAGCATTGTTTGTGCTCCTTGGACCGGTCGCGTCATGGATCGCCAAAGAGCAACTGTTCCACGTGGCTCCCGCAGACTGCCGGTTCGATCTTGCCTTGTGCGGTGCCGCGGCGGTAGCCGCTGCTGCCCTCGTCTGGATTCCTGATCGAGCGCGACGCGGGACGATTCTTGCGACGGTCGCGCTGCTGAATATCGCCGCATTTGCGCGCTTCAACCCCGTGCAGCCGGCCGGGCCGATCTTCCACGTGCCCGAAACACAAGTCATTCGCAGCCTGAGGCGGCAGGCCGCCGAAACGCCGGGCGGCTACCTCGTCACCCCGGGCTACTTTGGATCGATCTTGAACGGCCTCGGCTTCAGGTCCGTGTCGCACTTTCTAGTCTCTCCGCAGCTCGGGATCTTCCGGAGGTATTTTCCTTCCATGAAGGCAGAGGAGTTCAACACGGTCTTCAACCGTCACGCGCACATCCAATTGACCGAAGAGCCAGTACCCTACAGCCCGCAGGACGATGTGATCCGAGTTCCCAGATGGGCTTTTGAGCCTGTGCGGAACAGCAGGAGGATCGTCGTGGAGAAGCCATCAGCCGCAGCGTGCTCCGGGAAGCCGGGAGGCGCCGTGGACAGCATCGTGGTGCAGGGAAATCAAATCGTGATCGCCGGGTGGGCTCCTTGGATCGGGGAAGCCGCGAGCCAGCAGATTCTTGTTCTCAGCGGGCGTCCGATCGAGGCGAGGATTTCGACGATTGAACGTCCGGACGTAGTAGAAGCTTTGCGGAATTATGGTCTCGGGAAGTCGGGGTTTCGGGTGGTTCTATCGAGCGCGGACCGCCGGCCGGTCTTGGCGGAAGCCTTGAGCTTGCTCGCTGAAGGGACCATCGATGGCGCCACCGTGCTGCACGGGTGCAGGGAACGGTAATCGGCGGGTTCAGGGCGGAGCCTGACTGCTGCCAGTGGCGTTCTTGGCTTTGATCACGGTGTCACACATCCTTGCCGAGTATAATTTGTGTGGTGGCCTTGGACTACGCAGCGGCGTATCAAAAGTTCGTCAAATCACGCCTCTCAGGGAAAGCAATCTTCTCAAGGAAGGCTGCCGAGGAAGCCATGTCAGAAGCGATCGGCGGGCGGTTTGATGACTTCGGCCAACTCATGGTGAAGATCCTCATTCACGCTGGCCTGAAACCCCCGGACTACCTCATCGACGTAGGCTGCGGCTCGGGAAGGCTCACGAAGGCAATAGCTCCTTACCTGATGGGCCGCTATCTGGGCACAGACATTGTGCCGTCCCTGCTCGATAACGCGCGGCAGTACGGGAAGCCTGGCTGGCGTTTCAAGCAGGTCTCTGAAATCGCAATACCTGAGCAGGACGATTGCGCGGACATGGTCTGTTTTTTTTCGGTGCTGACGCATCTGCTGCACGAAGATAGCTACCGCTGCCTTCGTGAGGCGAAGCGAGTTCTTAAGCCAGGGGGTCGCGTTGTATTCTCGTTTCTTGAGTTCCGCGTGTACGCGACGCGGGCGGTCTTCCGCGACATGGTGGCTGCAAGCGATGCAGGCGTTAAAACCATCACGAACCAGTTCGTGAGTCGCGATGCGATAGAGGCCTGGGCTGATGAACTCAGCCTGCGACTATTCCCGATTGTGGGTGGGGACGAGAAGCAGATACCGGAAGACGGCAGCGGAGTTTACAGCCTTGGCCAGAGCTTATGCGTGATGGAAAAGCAACGCCTCCAGTCGTGAGGTAAATCAATTCGCTCGAAATGTGCGAACTGGATTTCAATGGTTGTGCGCTGATCTCCCACGTCTTGGCGAGACAACCAGGCTGACCCGAGTGGACTGGACAGTCGCAGCCGGATGAAAGTCGGCCGGCTTCAGCCGGAACGCGGTTCAGCGTCCGCTTCGGATTGCGTCGCGGACTTTTTCTGCGACACACCCGGCGGCGGCGCTCCGCTCAACCTCGATCTTTTCCCTGCCGCGGCGCTCCACAACCTCGACGACACCGCTCGCGACCTTCTTGCCCACCGTGATGCGGAAGGGCACGCCAATCAGATCGTTATCTTTGAATTTGACGCCAGGCCGCTCATCACGGTCGTCGAGGAGCGCGTCAAGCCCGAGCGCCAGGCACGCGCCGTAGAGCTCTTCGGCCACGCCGCGCAGCATTTCGTCGCGGACGTTGACCGGGGTGACGATCACATGGAACGGAGCGATCTGTGGCGGCAGCGCCATCCCGTCCTCGTCAGCATAGAGCTCGACCGCCGAGCTGAGAATGCGTTCTATCCCGATGCCGTAAGAGCCCATGATCGGTGTCACCTCCTGCCCTTCGGCATTCAGCACGCGCAGCCCCATCGATTCCGAGTAACGATAGCCCAGCTTGAATATGTGGCCGACCTCGATCGCCTTGCCGAGCTCGATCGGCGAGCCGCATTGAATGCATGCATCGCCCGCGGCCACCTGTCTCAAATCGTGGAACTCGGCGGTGAAATCCTCGCCCGGCGTGACATAGCGCAGGTGGTAGTCGTCCTTGTTCGCACCGGCGATCATGTTCCGGCGCCCCTCGAGCGCGATGTCAGCGAGCAGGCGTATGCTTTTCACGCCCAGGGGCCCGAGTGAGCCAGCGCCGGCCCCGAACCATTCGGTCATCTCCACCGGGTGCGCGGGCCGAAACTCCCTTGCGCCGGCGGCGCTTGAGAACTTGGTCTCACTCAACTGGTGGTCGCCGCGCAACAGCACCAGCACGGGCTGGCCGCCGGCAACGAGCACAAGGCTTTTGATGATCGAAGTCGCGGGCACGCCGCTGAACTCGGCCACCTCGGCGATCGTCTTGCGATCCGGCGTGTGGAACTCTTCGGGCGCGAGATCGCCTTCGGGGTCCGCTGCCGCCGGCGCCGCCGGATGTGATGCGGCCTTCTCAAGGTTGGCCGCGTAACCGCATTTCGGGCACGTGACGATCCAGTCCTCGCCCGCCTCGGATTTCACCATGAACTCGTGCGATTGGCTGCCGCCCATCGCGCCCGAATGCGCTTCGACGGCCAGGTACGCGAGCCCGCAGCGATCGAAGATGCGGCAGTAGGCTTTGTAATGCTTCTGGTAGGCAATGTCGAGCCCGGCCGCGTCGAGGTCGAACGTGTAGGAATCCTTCATGAGGAACTGCCGGACGCGTATCAGGCCGGAGCGCGGGCGCGGCTCGTCGCGAAACTTCGTCTGGATCTGATACCAGATCTGCGGGAACTGCTTGTGGCTGCGCAGCTCGCCGCGTGCGATCGCCGTCATTACCTCTTCTTCGGTCATGCCAAGGCACAGATCGTGCTCGTTGCGGTCCTTAAGCCGGAACATATCGTGGCCCATGAGGTCCCAGCGGCCGGACTCCCGCCACAACTCGGCCGGGTGCAGCGCCGGCAGTAGAAACTCCTGCGCGCCGATGGCGTCCATCTCCTCGCGCACAATCGCGATGATGCGATGGAGAGAGCGCTGCGCAAGATAGAGGTAACTATAAATGCCGGCCGAAAGCTGGCGGATGTAGCCCGCCCTCAGCAGTAATCGGTGAGATGTGACCTCCGCCTCGGCGGGATTCTCCCGCAAGGTTGGGATAAAAAGCTGGCTCCAACGCATGAAAGATTTCCGAAGGGAAAAGCGCTCATCCGGCGGCGCGTGTGGTCGCGCGAGCCCGCAGACAGAACATAAATCTTAGCATGTTAGAATTAGCTCTACCCTTTATGAAAATCGCTATCGGCGCCGATCACGCCGGATTTCTCCTGAAGCAACAGCTTCGCGAGGATCTTGAGAAAAAGGGCTACAAGGTCATCGACGAGGGGACCAACTCGCCGGAGTCCTGCGATTACCCGGACTACGCGGCGGCGGTAGCTCGAGCGGTCGCCGGAGGGAGCGCGGACCGCGGCATCCTGCTATGCGGGACTGGTGTCGGCATGTCGATTGCCGCGAATAAATTCGCGGGGATTCGGGCGGCGCTGGGCGCATTCCCCGAAGAAGTCCGGCTCGCGCGGGCGCACAACGATGCGAATGTGCTGACGCTGGGCGCGCGCTTCCTCGACGCGCCGGCCGCGGAAACTATGATAGGCGTTTTCTTGCATACGGATTTTGAGGGCGGGCGCCACGAGCGGCGGCTCGCCAAGATCGCCGCGCTCGAGCATCCGAGCTGCGCGCGGCCGGAGGAGTAACACCCCATGACCGAACAGGAGCGAATGGCCTGCCCGCTGGCCGAAGCGGATCCCGAAATCTACCGCGCGGTCCGTAACGAACTCATGCGGCAGAATTCGCGGCTGGAATTGATTGCCAGCGAGAACTTCACTTCTGAAGCAGTGCTCGAGGCCGCCGGCAGTGTGCTGACGAACAAATACGCCGAGGGCTACCCCGGCAAGCGGTATTACGGCGGTTGCGAGTTCGTCGATGTTGCCGAGAAGCCTCGCGCGGGAGCGCGCGAAAAAACTCTTCCATGCCGAGTACGCCAACGTGCAGCCGCACTCCGGCGCACAGGCCAATATGGCTGCATACGCCGCTGTACTCCAGCCCGGCGACACGATCCTTGGGATGAACCTCTCGCACGGCGGCCACCTGACACACGGCAGTCCCGTGAACTTCTCGGGTAAGACTTACAAGATCGTGCCCTACGGCGTGCGGCGAGAGGGCGAGACCATCGATTACGACGAGCTCGCGCGCCTCGCCCAGGAGCACCGGCCGAAGCTGATCATCGCTGGCGGCAGCGCCTACCCGCGCATCATCGATTTCCGCCGCTTCCGCGAGATTGCAGATTCCGCCGGCGCCATTTTCCTTGTCGACATGGCGCATTTTTCCGGGCTCGTGGCCGCGGGAGTGCACCCCAACCCATGCGAGCACGCCGACATCGTGACCTCGACCACGCATAAGACGCTCCGCGGCCCACGCTCCGGAATGATTCTGGCGCGGGAGAAATACGGCGCCGCGATCGATAAATCGGTGTTCCCGGGCGTGCAGGGCGGACCACTGATGCACATCATCGCCGCCAAAGCCGTCTGTTTCCTCCAGGCAATGCACCCGGAATTCGTTGGCTACCAGAAACAGGTGGTCGCGAACGCGCAAGCACTCGCGGCGGGTCTTGCCGAGGCCGGCTTCCGCGTGGTTTCGGGCGGCACCGACACACACCTGCTGCTCGTCGATGTATTCTCGAGAGGCATTCGCGGCCGCGACGCGGAGAAAGCTCTCGACGAAGCCTGCATCACAGCCAATAAGAACACGATTCCGTTCGACACTAACCCGCCGATGAACCCGAGCGGCATCCGCTTAGGCAGCCCGGCGGTCACGACGCGCGGATTCGGCGAAACGGAAATGCGCGAAGTCGCCGGGCTGATCGCAGAGGTGCTGAACGACATCGGTTCGGAAGAAACCCGTGCCGCAGTGCGCCGCCGGGTCGCCGCGCTCACCGGCAAGTTCCCGCTGTAT
>CAWIHA010000010.1:0-78880 GCA_963835855.1 Bryobacterales bacterium
GTAACCATCCGTGGGCGTGCGGATCACCAGCGGCAGATTAATGCGCAGGATCTGCGGCCGTCCCGCGAAGAACAGGGCGTCGGAGTCGATCGAGTTCAATTGCACCTCGTAGCTGATGCCGCGCGCCGGGTAGGGTTGTGGATGGCCTTCCGCCAGCTTCAGGAAGCCTTCTCTCACTCGCAGGATGCGGCCGGGCTGGGCCGGGTTGTACCAGCGCTTCCCGTCAAACCGCGTCAGCGCAATGCCGCGCCACTTGAGCTGGGGAGGACGCTCAGCGCTGAAAAAGCGGACGTGCATGACGGCGGTGCTCCGCTTTTGGATTTCGCCGATCTCCCCAAGCGCCATTTCATTCGAGAAGCCGGAGATGTGGTAACGCCGCGGAACCAGGTGCTGAAACGCCGCCTGCGCGGTGCGGGGCAGCAGGAAAAACAAGCCGCCCGTGAGCAACAGGATGCCGAGTGCCATCGAGAGTGTGAGCGCTGCCAGGCGCCACTGGAAATGGCGTAACCCGCCACGGGCGAGACAGCGCGGCTGGCGCATGGACCGGCGAATCTCCGAGCTGGCAAACGTGGCTACGCCAAAGACCAGGAAGGATGCCAGAAACGCAAAGAAATTCAAGCTTGAAGAGAGCACGGCGGCGGCGAGCAGTTCCAGGAATGCGATCACCGCGACGAAGACGTGGTCCCGCGCCGCCTTCGCGGTCAGGATCTTGATCACCGCAAGGAAAAAGACCAGGTGCACGGTGGCGGGCAGAAATTCCCGCGACAGAAACAGGTAATCGAGGGGATAGAAACCGATGTAAGCGGCCGTGAGTGCGGCAATCCAACGGTTGGAGAGATCGAACCGCACCAGACCCGTGACCAGCAATCCGCGCAGTAACAAACCGGCTGCCGTCGCCACCGTGGTGGGCACATCGAGATAGCCGGAGCCGACGACGGCGAGGTAGCCACTCGCGACCAGCCCCACGAGAGCAAGGTCAAAGAAACGATCTACCGATACTGCCGCGGCGAGACGGCCCGCGGGCCGTGCGCCACTCACATCCGGACGGCTCACTGTCACCATGATACCAATGGGACTAGGACCCACCGTCCAACTTCTGTGATAAAACGATTGAGTGCTGCTGTCGCTCTTTAACGACTTTCCGGCAGGCCGTTCCGATGCACACTTCCAAAAATTTCAGAAAGAGCGGGTACTCGAAAGGCTGAAGACGCTGGATGCGCGCGCGCGGCGCGATGGGCTGGCTGCGCTCGACCCGGCACAAGAGCCGCTGATCGCGCTCGGCATGGAGTTGGATGCAATGGGGCGGGTGGCCAAAAGCGGTTACGGGGTGTTCAGCCTGAGCTGGCAGGCCGAGCAGCATCCGGAGTGGGCGGAACGCGTGGCCGCGGAAGCGGACGAGTTGCGGCACGACATCAAAGCGGCGCATCGGACGCCGCTGCGCTTCCTGATCTGGGCGGGCATGGGCGGATCGGCCGAGGACAAATCGATGTACAACGCGGCGGGTCTGTTGAAGCGCGGCCCTTGCTGTTACGTACTCGATTCCACTGATCCGGCGAAACTGAAGTTCATCCTCGAAGACATCGGAAAGCGCCACGGCCTTTCGACCGCGACGATCCTGCGGAGCACACTCGTGGTAGGGATGGCGATGGGCATGACTTCTTACGAGCCGGTGCTCAATCTCGAGCGGCTCGCCGCTCTCTATGAGAAGCATCGGATCGAGAGCCGGGCCAACTTCATTTACATGGCAGCGCCGGGCTCGCTGCTCGACCAGTACAGCCGCAAGCGGGGACACCGCAAGATGGATCTGCAGCTCGATTCCGAGAACACTACCGCCGGGCGCCACAGCGCACCGCTCACGCGGGGCAGCCTGATTCCGCTGGCCCTGGCGAAGGCCGATCTGCGCTCGTGGATCAACGGCACGGTCCTCTCCGGCCAGCAGGTCCACACAGCTTGGCGGCTGGCGGCCTTCATCCATGCGCAGGGCGAATCGGGGCGGGACAAGCTCACGCTGCTGCTGCCGAAGCCTTGGGCGGGCGCGGCACTCTGGACCAAACAGGATTTCGAAGAGAGCCTCGGCAAGAGCGAGCACCTCGGCCTGAAGATTGTGATTTCGGAGAAAGCAAAGCTGGCGAATTATCGTTCCCCGAAGGATCCGGAACAGGATCGCGCCTTCCTTGCCGTCCAGGTAAAGGACGCACCCAAGCTCGATCCGCGCAAGCTCGGCCTGCTGCGCCGCGCGGGCTATCCGGTCGCCGTGCTCACGTTTCCACGGCGCGCGCACTTGTCCGCGTACATGCAGTTCATGCACTATGCGGTATTCGGCGTCGCGTACCTGCGCAACATGAACTTCGTGACGCAGCCGGGCGTCGAGTTGTACAAATCGATCGCGAACCGCATCCACGGCGAGGCGCAGAAGGCCGGCGGCATCCGCCAGACCAGGGCCTGGCAGTCGATGATGAGCTCGCCGCGCAAGATGAGTTGCGGCCCGCTCACACTCCACTCGGGGCGCCTCGCGCTGGATCTCGCTACCAAGGGCATGAGCGCCCCGCAACTCTACGCGGCGATTCTCAAGAAGCTTGCGTGCTCCGGCGCGATCGAATACGGCGAGCTGACGTTCTTTGGCGATATGCGATATTCACCACAAGGCAAGGCGGTGCGCAACTGCCTGCGGCGCGCAGCCGAAGAGTTATTCGGGGAACGTCTGAAGATGCCCGCCGATGTCTGTGAGGGTCCGGCGATGAACCATTCCTACCACGAGATGATCATCGGCCACGGAAAGTGCTTCTCGACAGTGATCATTTCCGAGAAACAGGAGGAATTGCCCGCGGTCCCGCATTCCGGAGACTATCACGCCGCTCAGTTCCTCGCGACCCAACTGGCGCTGGCGGAGCACAACCGGCCGGCCGTAGCGATGACGCTGAGGGATCTCGACGAGGGGTCGCTCGAGGCCCTGGATGAGTTCTTTCACCGTGCAGCGACGTGGTTAAGGCGGTAAGAGGCGTGGCTCGGAGGCGCGGTTGTGGGCGCAGAGCTCTTCTTGGTTCCCGGCTTTACAGCAACGGCCGCGAGGCGTCGGCGAGGCGCTCTGGCGCGACCCGCTGCTTGGCGCGGATCCATTGCTCGGCTAATTCGCGCTCCTCGTCCGGCCGGCTCATCACGAAGGCCGCCACCACGCATCCCTGCTTGAGCCACCACACGCTGAAGCTGTCCTTTGAGAAGTCGCCGCGCGTCACGGCGCTCCCGGCTTCCGCCGCGTCACCCCAGAATTCCCAGGAGAGATCGAAAATGTCCGAAAAGAAGTACGGCACGTTCTCGAACGGCTCGCGTGCGCCGGTCATGACGCGGGCCGCGTGCTGGCCCTGCTTGACGGCGTTGTCCCAGTGCTCGACGCGCCGCTCATTGCCAAACAGCACGTCGCGGTAGTTCGCTACGTCGCCCGCCGCCCAGACTCCGGGCACATTCGTTTCCAGGTACTCGTTCACGACGACGCCGTTCGAGAGCGTGAGACCGGTCCCCTCAAAAAGCTCCGTTGCAGGCACCGCGCCGATGCCAGCCACGACCAGGTCCGCCGGAAGTTGCCTTCCGGCGCCGAGCAGAACGTTTTCAACGCGGCCCCTGCCCACGAAGCCAGAGACCGCCGAGCCTGTGGCAAAGGACACGCCGCGCGCTTCGTAATAGCGCCGAAAGTAATCCGATATCTCGGGGGTGAACAGGCGCTTCCACACGCGATCTTCGGGAAAAGCCATAGTGATCGCAACCCCTTGCTGGGCTAGCACAGACGACACCTCCATCGCGATGAAGCCGGCGCCAATCACGACCGCGTGGCTTGCGCCGCCGCTGCGCGCGCGAATACGCTTCGAGTCGCCGAGCGAGCGCAAGTACAGAATGCCGTCCAGCTCCGCCCCGGCAACATCGAACGTGCGCGGCCGGGCGCCGGTCGCGATCAGCAGCTTCTCGAAACGGAATACCTCGCCATTGCGCGTGCGAAGCGTTCTCGATTGCAGGTCAACGCGTTCGACGACGGCGTTCAACCGGACATCGATGCCGTGCTCGCGATAGAAGGCGGCGTTGTTGATGAGGATGCCTTCCTCGGTGTCCTTCCCGGCGAGAAAGCCTTTCGAAAGCGGCGGACGCTCGTAGGGCAGGGCTTCCTCGGACGAGACGACCGCCAGATCCTCAACCTTCAACCCACGCTTCACGAATTCCTTGGCGGCGTAGCCGGCTACCATCCCCCCGCCAAGGATCATGTATTGAAACGAGTTCATGTGCTCACTCCCCTCTTGATTCCACGCTACTGTAAAATGACGCGAGAGAGTGACCTGCGGTGGGCTGCGCCCCGGCCCGCAGTCACTGCTAATCGCCATTGTGCATATAGTTTAGCTCCCAGGATTTGGTTGAGCCTGGTCCCTTATTCTGTTATCCTCGATCTTGGATTCTCAGCGATTTCTGCTTCCTACCTGAATTGAGGTTCGCATGTCAGGCCATTCAAAATGGGCGACCATCAAGCACAAGAAGGCCGCCACAGACGCCAAGCGCGGCAAGGCGTTCACGCGCATCATCAAGGAAATCAGCATCGCGGCCCGCAGCGGCGGCGACCCCGACGCCAACCCACGGCTGCGAACCGCAATCCTGGCGGCTAAGGCGGTCAGCATGCCGGCCGACAACATCAAGCGCGCCATCCAGCGGGGCACCGGCGAACTCGAAGGCGGCCAGATCGAAGAGGTGATGTTCGAAGGCTATGGTCCGGGCGGCGTAGCCGTGCTGGTGCACGTGGCCACGGACAACCGCAACCGGACGGTCAGCGAGATTCGCCACATGTTCACAAAGTTCGGCGGCAAGCTGGGCGAACAAAACAGCGTATCGCGCCTCTTCGAGCGCAAGAGCCAGATTCTCATCCCTCAGGAGAAGGCTACTGAAGAGCAGTTGATGGATATCGTCATCGACGCCGGCGCCGAAGACATCCGCAACGACGGCACACATTGGGAAATCATCTCTCCTCCGGAAGCCCACGAGGCGGTTTTGGCGGCCATTCACAAGGCCAAGATCGAGCCGCTCGCCGCTGAAATCGCCATGATTCCCAGCCTGCTGATTAAGCTGGAAGGGAAAGAGGCCGCCTCGATGTTGAAGCTGAGTGAGGCGCTCGAGGAACACGACGACGTTCAAGACGTTTACGCCAACTTCGACATCGACGAGAAAGTGATGGAGGCCCTGGCGCAATAGCCGGGCCGGGCGGGGGATGCGCGTTCTTGGTATCGACTGCGGCAGCGAGCGCACCGGTTATGGCGTCATCGAGAGCGACGGGCGTGCGCATCGGATGATCGCGGCCGGCGTGATCCGGACCTCCCACAAAGCGCCGCTCGAAACGCGGCTGGCGGAGATCGCCCGCGCACTGCGGAGGATCATCTCAGAGCACGCGCCGGAATGCGCCGCGGTGGAAGAGGTCTTTTATTCCGCGAACGTCAAGACGGCGCTGACGCTGGCGCACGCGCGGGGCGTCGCCCTGCTGACGGTGGCCGAGGCGGGGCTGGAGTTGGGGGCGTATTCGCCACTGGAAATCAAGACCAGCGTGGTGGGTTACGGAAGGGCGGAAAAGCAACAGGTGCAGACGATGGTCCGGTCGCTGCTCCATCTCGATCGGGAAATCGAATCGGAAGACGCCGCGGACGCGATCGCGGTGGCCATCTGCCACGCCACGCGCCGGGCTCTGGCTGCGCGCATCGGGGAGGAGCCGCGATGAAATGGCTCTTGGCGCTCGCGCTCGCCGCGCCGCTCGCGGGCGCCGGTTCGTCCAGGGTCTTCTACTCGAAATCGTTTCCGGGCAGCGTGCCCGCCTATGTCGCCATCGTGATCGACAAGGAAGGCCGCGGCGAGTACAGGGAAGCGCCGGACGACAACCCGGTTACGTTCCAATTGACGCCCGCGGAGACGGCCGAGATTTTCTCGCTCACCGGCAAGCTCGACCGGTTTACCCGCCCGCTCGAATCGCACCTCAAGGTCGCCAGCACCGGCGTCAAGACATTCCGGTACGAGAGCGGCGCGGAAAAGAACGAAGTCCAGTTCAATTACTCGCTGGATGCAAATGCGCGGGAGCTTTGGGACTGGTTCGAGCGCATCAGCGAGACGGAACAGCACTTCATCCAGATCGAGCGCGCCGTTCGCTTCGAAAAGATCGGCGTTAATGACGCCCTTCTGCAACTGGAGATATCGCGCGACCACAAGCGCCTGGTTGCGGCCCGGCAGTTTCTGCCGCTGCTCGAACGAATTGCCAAGGACGAGTCCTACCTGCACATGGCGCGCGAGCGCGCGGCTTCGCTCGCCGATTCGTTCCGCGCTAATGGCGGGGGTCCGCGGCAATGAGACCGGCGGGCACAAGCAACGAATGAGCTTCCGCCGCGTGGCCAACACCTACTACACCGTGCTTCGGGCTGGAGGCGGTCGCGGGGCTTCCGCAAGCGCCAGCCCCAGTACTGCAATGGCTGCAGGTAATAGGAGGAACCATGGATCGTCGAACTTTTCTTAGCGTCGTAGCGTGGGCTGCCGTACCAGGAGGCGCGGGCCTCCGCCCGTTGCTGGCGCAGCCGCTTGGTGACAACGTCGTAATTGCTGAGGTGGATCTAGACACCGAAATACTCGCTTGGTCGGCCATGACGAACGGCGGGGCTGCGCTGCTGCTCGGGTCGATGAACGAGCAGCCTACGAGTGAAATCGCTAGCGCCGAGCTTGCCCATTTCTCGGCGGCGGGGGTGCGGCTTGCCTCGGTGCCCGTTCCCGCCTCGCTCGGACCGCTGCGCATAGTCGCCAAGAATGTCGCCCTGGACCGCAACGGCGCATTGTGGGTGCTGAGGCCTCGTGCGGGCCTCGAAGCCGAAGCTAGCGCCGGAGCGAGGAACCTCGAATTGGGCCGACTCGCTCCGGGCGAGCCGCTTAAGATATTTCCGCTGCCCTTACCCGCATCTGCCATGGTGACAGCCATGGAATGCGAATCCGGCGCGGTGTGGTGTGCCGTGAATTCGAACTCGGGCACCACCGTGCTGCGGTTCGACACGGCTTCGCACGCCGCTCTCGCGCGCACACTCGCTGATCTGGGCATCTATCGCTTCTTTCGCGCCGATGCCGGATACCTGCTCGCTGCCTCCGGGCGACTGGGCCCTTCGCGGGAACATGACGTTACGACTTCCGTTTATGCGTTGGACGATTCGCTGAGGACCGTGGCGTCGGCAACCATCGAGGGATGGATCCAGGATGTGGCTTACACTGCCGCCGCTGGCAGCGCGCCGGCGATGTTGCACTTGGCGGCCGCCGGGGGTGTACTTGGATCGAGGCTGTTGTCGGTCGAAACGCTTGCGTTTCCCGACTTGCAGCGGGTGTGGGCGCAGACCTGGAGCGAGCCTGAGCAGATCGTGCCCGGGTCCGCCTTCTTCGTGAAGGCGAACCATGCGCAGTTCCTGGTGCGCGTGTCATCGTCGACGCAGCAGGTGTTGTGCAGCGCATTGGAGCCGCGAGCACAGGAACGGGTTCTTCCAATGCCGCAAGCGCCCCGGAAGCTTTACCGTGCCTATCCGCTGCGCGGCAGCGCGAGCGTGCGTTATCTTCTCGTCTGGTTTTTGTTTGCGAACGGCCGCTGGCGAAGGAGGATTGCTCTTTCGCCGAATCTGACCATGGCTGTTAAAGGATGAGAGCCACTGCTATGCGCATAGTGCTACGGGTACTGGTTCTGCTGTTACGAATGCTGGGTCTGCTCTGGTTGGGCTCGGCGCGGCCGCCTTCCTTTCGCGGAAGTGCGAATGAAGTGCGCAGGCAAACGTGCTGGCAGGCGCCGATTATCGGCGAGATGCAGTATCCATTTTGAGAAAGGAACTAGTTTTCTAGAAGCAATCATATGAGAAGACCTTTAATGGCGGGCAACTGGAAGATGTACAAGACGGCCCAGGAGACCAGCGCGTTTTTCGAGAAGTTTCGTCCGCTGGTCGCGAAGGCCGAGGGCCGCGATATCGTGATCTGCCCGGCCTTCCCGAACTTGCCGGCTGCGGTGCAGGCGGCAGAGGGGGCCCGCATCGAAATCGGCGGCCAGAATATGTTCTGGGCCAAAGAAGGTGCCTACACGGGCGAAGTCTCCGGGCCGATGCTGGTTGCGGCCGGCGCGAAATGGGTGCTCATCGGGCACAGCGAGCGCCGGCAGTACTTCGGCGAAACCGACGCTACGGTTTTGAAGAGGACGACGGCCGCACTCGAGGCGGGTCTGCGGCCGATCGTATGCGTAGGCGAACGCCTCGAAGAGCGCGACGCGGGGCGGACCGAGGCCGTGCTTCAAACTCAATTTCAGGATGGCATCAGCCAGCTCATGGCCGAACAGTTCGCGAAGATTGTCATTGCTTACGAACCGGTGTGGGCGATCGGCACCGGCCGCACCGCAACGCCCGAGACCGCCGCCGCAGCGCATCACTCGCTGCGCGCGCTGGCGCAGGCGCGATACGGCAGCAATGCCGCCCACGCGCTCCGCATTCTGTACGGAGGCAGCGTGAAGCCGGACAATGTCAAAGCCCTGATGGCGCAGGAAGAGATCGACGGCGTACTCGTTGGCGGCGCTAGCTTGGACGCGAACTCCTTTGCGGCAATCGTGAATTTCTAGGGTCTTTTCAAATCACTGGAGAGCGCTCCCTCACACTTGCGGCTCGGAACAGAGCCGCGCGTGCCGGCACGCAGTCGGCGTATGCTGATCTCTTGGCAGCTATCCTCATTTTCCTTGCAGTTTATCTGGTGTTGGCCATCGGCCGGTTGCCCGGATTTCGCGTGGACCGAACGGGCGCGTGCATCATCGGCGCCAGCCTCATGGTCGCTTTCGGCGTCCTGAATCTTAGCGAAGCCTATGCCGCTATCAACTACGACACGATAATCCTGCTTTTCGGCGTGATGATCGTGGTAGCCAGCCTGCGCCTCTCCGGTTTCTTCAGCGCAGTGGCCGAGCTGGTGGTGGAACATGCGCACCGGCCGCTGGTCCTGCTGGCCGCTATCGTGTTCGTGGCCGGGTCCTTCTCCGCTTTCTTCGTTAACGACACGATGTGCCTGGTGCTCACGCCTTTGGTGCTCGAAATCACTCGCCAACTGCGCCGCAACGCCGTACCTTACCTACTGGCCGTGGCGATGGCGGCAAACATCGGGAGTGTGGCCACCGTTACAGGCAACCCGCAGAACATGATGATAGGCAGCTTTTCGGGAATCCACTATCGGGCTTTCGCGGCTGCGCTCTCGCCGATTGCACTGGTGGGGCTGGCGATGACGGTAGCTGTGATCGCCGCCGCATATCACCGGGAGTTCCGATTTCAAGAAAAAGTCGCGCTCGAACGGCGCCCCCAGCGCGTCAACCGGCTCCTGATGTGGAAGTCGCTGGCCGCGGCGGCTGGCATGATCGCTTGTTTCTTCGCCGGTTGGCCGGCGCCGAAAGTGGCGCTGACGGCTGGCGCCCTGCTGCTGGTTACGCGGCGCGTGAAACCCGAGAAAATTTACCGCGAGATCGATTGGCCGCTGCTGGTTCTCTTCATCGGACTCTTTATCGTGGTAGCGGGAGTGGAGAAAACCTCACTGCCCGGAGACATGATCCGCGCCGCACGGCGGTTTCACATGGAGCGAATCTCCGTGCTGAGCGCCTTGGCCGTATTGCTTTCGAATGTCGTAAGCAATGTGCCAGCGGTGCTGCTTTTCAAGCCCTTCATCCCGCATATGAGCCATCCAGCGCGGTCCTGGCTAGCGCTGGCCATGTCCACCACCCTGGCGGGCAATCTGACCATTCTTGGCTCAGTGGCGAATCTGATCGTAGTCCAGAAAGCGCGCCACGAAGCGCCAATCGGCTTTTGGGATTACTTCAAAGTGGGAGCGCCGCTGACAATTATGACCATCGCCGTAGGAGTCCTCTGGCTGCGCTGAGGCGGCCATAGCCGGGCTGGGCTCACTTCTTCTTCTTGCGCGAGCCCGGCAGGCTGGCGGGGTTCTCGTGCGCCTTCTCCCGGTAGCTGCCCTTGACGGCGGCGCCGAGCGAGACGGCGGATTCGCCGAATTTGTCGCGCATGCGGTCGGCGGCGGAGAAGGCGCGGCGCCAGCGGTCCGTCTTTTCGTCCTCGAGCAGATTCATCTGGCCTTCCGCGCGCACGAGCGAGCCGGCGTGCACGCCCAGCAGGCGCACCAACGCGCCGGGTTTCCAATGCTTCCGGAAAAGGAGGCGAGCCTCTTGGAGCAGCTCGGTATCGAGGCCGATGGCGTGGTCCAGGGTGTGCGCGCGCGTAAGGGTGGTGAAGTCCTGGTAGCGCAGCTTGAGCTGGACGGTGCGCGCGAACAGGCCGTGTTCGCGCAGCCGCCGTCCCACCATGACGCACAATTGCGCGAGCGTCGCCTCGAGCAGCGTCTCATCGGCGGTATCGGCATCGAAGGTATGCTCGTGGCTGATCGACTTGGGACCCTCCTCCGCCCCGATCTCCGCATCGAACCAGCCGCCGGCGTCCAGCCCGCGCGCCTTACCCGCCAGCGCCAGCCCCCATTTGCCGAACTTCTTCTCGAGGAAGGATTCCTCGATCCGCGCCAGATCGCCGACCTTGCGTATGCCACACACGCGCAGCACCTGTTCGGTGATTTTGCCCACGCCTGGAAGCCGACGAACGTCGAGCGGCGCCAGGAACCGCGTCTCGGCTCCCGGCAGCACCCAAAGAATCCCGTTGGGTTTGGCCTGATCGGAGGCGACCTTAGCGACCATGCGCGAAGCCGCGATGCCGATGGAGCAGTTGAGGCGCGTGGCTTGCTTGACTTTTTCGTGCAGCAAGTGCGCGGCTTTGAGCGGGGGCCCAAGCAGCCGCTCGGAGCCCGTCATGTCGAGATAGGCCTCATCGATCGAAGTCATCTCGACCCGCGGAGTGAAGCTGTTCAGAATTTCGAAGACCTTTTCAGAGTACTCGCGGTAGCGCCGTGGATGACCATCCACGAAGATCGCGTGCGGGCAAAGCTTGTACGCCGCGCGCAGCGGCAGCGCCGAATGGACGCCAAACTTCCGCGCTTCATAGGAAGCGGCCGACACGACGCCGCGCTCGTGTGGCTGGCCACCGACGACCACTGCCTTGCCCTTGAGCGACGGATCGAACAGCTCTTCGACCGAGACGAAGAACGCGTCCATATCGACGTGGAAGACGGTCTTCATGGGAAATTCACGAAGCTGAGGCGCCGACTCCGGCCGGCCGACCATGCAACAATTATGGGGCAAATCGCTGCCCGCGCTTACGGTGCGGCGCTAGGCACGGAGCCGCGGCCAGATGGGAGCGGCTGAATCAACGAGTCCCGGCAACTAACGCGCGAAGAACCCGCGGATCGCTTCGGCGGTCCTGTCAATATCCTCGGTGGTGTGGGCGGTAGAGACAAACGCCGCCTCAAATTGGGATGGCGGAAAGCAGAAGCCCCGCTCCAGCATCCAGCGGAAGAACTCCCCGAACCGCACGCGGTCCGATCGCTGCGCCGAGCCGTAGTCCATCACAGGCCGATCGGTAAAGAAGAAAGTGATCATCGATCCGGCATGGTTGACAGTGATGCCGGGCGGAGCGGCCGCGGCGAGCCGCCTGGTACGCTGTTCGAGCTGTGGATAAACCTCCGGGTGCGCCTTGAGGTATCGCAGCATCGCGAGGCCCGCTGCGACCGCGGGCGGATTGCCCGAGAGCGTGCCCGCCTGGTAAACCGGCCCGGCCGGAGCGATCATCGACATCAGGTCGCGCCGCCCGCCGTAAGCGCCGACCGGCAGCCCGCCGCCGATCACCTTGCCCAGCGTGGTCAGATCCGGGCGAATGCCGTAAAGCTGCTGCGCGCCGCCGAACGCGACGCGGAAGCCCGTCATGACCTCGTCGAAAATCAGCACCGCGCCGTGCCGCCTGGTCACCTCGCGCAGCTCCTCGAGAAAGCCGGGGACGGGCGGAACGCAGCCCATATTGCCGGCCACTGGCTCCACGATTACCGCGGCGATTTTGTCCCCGTACCACTCGAAGCATTCCGCCAGCGCTTCCATGGAATTGAACGGCATCGTGATGGTGGTGTCCGCAAACACTTTCGGAACGCCCACAGTGTCTGGAATGCCCAGCGTCGCGACGCCCGAGCCCGCCTTGACGAGCAGCGAATCGACGTGCCCGTGGTAACAGCCCTCGAACTTGACGATCAGCTCACGGCCGGTGAATGCCCGCGCCAGCCGCAGCGCGCTCATGGTGGCCTCGGTGCCCGAGTTCACGAGCCGGACCATCTCGATGGAGGGCACCGCCTCCGAGATCGCTTCTGCGAATTCGACCTCGCGCTCGGTGGGCATGCCGAAGCTGGTCCCGGTCTCGAGCACATCGCGCAGCGCTTCGATGATCGCCGGATGGCGATGCCCAATGAGCAGCGGGCCCCACGAGCAGACGTAATCGACGTACTCGTTGCCATCGACGTCCCAGATGTGCGAGCCCTCGCCCCGCGCCATGAACGGCGGCGTGCCGCCCACGCTGCGGAACGCCCGGACGGGTGAGTTCACACCGCCAGGAATCGATTTCCGCGCCCGCTCGAATAGCGCCTCCGACCGCTGATTCATGCTAGTTTTCGCTGGCAATCTCACGGCCCAGCAAGAAGTGCATGAAGGCGCCGAGCAGCGTCCCATGCAGGTTCCGCAGCAGGCGCGCCTTCAGCCCCAGATACGACTGCGTGCCCGCGAACAGATCCTGCATCAGCTCGTAAAACCGCGGGCTGCGGCGCAGGAACTGCACCATCCGCTGCGGCACCGAACCGAACAGGAATTTGCCAAGGAAGATGCGGCGGGCGATGGCGGCGCCGAAGGCGAGATCGGCCGCGAAATCGCGCGCGAGCAGCGCCCGATAGGCGCGTTGCGTCTCGCCGGAATCGGAGAGCACCGCTTGGCACGCCAGGTCCGCCGAGCGCATGGCGTAGTACAGTCCTTCGCCCGTGATCGGGTCTACGCAATCCGCCGGCATCGCCCACCGCCATCCAGCCCTGGCCGGCAACGCGGTTGTTGCGCCAGCCTGAAGCGGCGAGCGACGGCAGCACATGGCTGTAGAACCGCGCTCCCTTCCAGGAAATGCCCCGCTCGCACAGGAATGTCTCCAGTCGCGACCGCAACTGCTGCGCGGGCGCTCCCTTGCCGCAGATGCCGACCGAAAGATGCCCGCAACGCGGGAAAATCCAGATATAGCCTTCCAGATGGGGCAGGAACTGAATGTCGATGTGCTCCTGCTGGGCTTCGATATAGTAACCGAGGGCGAGCATCGTATCGGCGGGCGTCCAGCGCGTCCCAACGTTTCGCAAGGGGTTCCGCGCGCCCGTCGCGACTATGCAGAAGTCGGCGTCGAGCACGCCGCCGCTGGTCCTGACCTTCCACGCGCTCGCGCCGCGGGTCACTTCGAGCACGCGTGTTTTCTCGATGCGCGCGCCCGCGCGTTCGGCGCGATCGAGCAGCATCCGGTTCAGGTCGAGCCGGGAGTAGATCACCAGCGGCTGCCGCAGCGAGAGCCGTGCCGCACCCGCGCCCTGCGCCGCCAGCATCGTTTCGCTGACGAACCGCTTGGGCGTGTCGTTCTCGAGCAGGAAGGGATAGCGGCTATAAGCCTTGTAGGTCAGGCCCCCGCCGCAGGGTTTCTCCCAGGCCAGCTTGTCGTCAAGGACGATTGCCTCCAGGCCCCCCGCAGCCAGGCGCTCGGCCGCGAATGCGCCCGCGGGTCCGCCTCCAAGCACCGCTACACGCTTCATCTGTTTGCCCCAGAGGGCGCACCCGAGCTGAGTGGAGGATGGCCGGGCGGCAGCGCCAGGCCCTCATGCCCCCCAACCTGAGCCGGCGGCTGGCCCGCACCCATTTGGCCGGCTGGCATTTGCCCGTGCGCACCGGCGCCTCTACCCTTCACCACCCAGCGATTCCCCTTCCGCTCCAGCGTATACCGCATCTCGATTCCAGAGCCCGGACCCCCGCCTTTCGGGCGGAAGGAAACGACTGCATCGGCCTCATTCTGCCGGAAGGACACAGATGCCACAGCGACTTGGATCGACGAGACGTTTAGGCCCGATTTGGTGGACAGGTAATCGATGATGCCTTGCCGGACCGCTGCTTCGTTTTGAATCCCCCGGCTGCAACCGGTCAGGAGAAGTCCCGCAAACACAAGTGGAATATAGCGAAATGTCACATACCGATTATAGCGTCGCAGCTTGTACTCGTTCGGGACCAGAGGTCGTGGGCCTGAGGCCAAGGGTTGCAGACGGCTCCTGGCCGAACGCCCCATATCCCGCTACCCACAACCCGCTGCACATGTTGCATCCTAAAGGCAAGGAGGAGGCAAACGATGTTCAGGCTCATTCGAAGGCTATGGGTAGTCGCACTGGGCGCCTCTCTGCTCGCAACGGCGGCGCCCGCGGCCGACCGAAGGTATTCCCCGCGTGGCGAGGCGCGCATCAAGCGAGAAGTTCGGCACGAGCTGACTTTGCTGCCGTATTACTCCATCTTCGACCACCTGGCTTTTGAGGTACAGGACGGTAAAGTCACGCTGTTGGGCCAGGTGACCAGGCCCACTCTGAGGAGCGAGGCCGAAAACGTCGTCAAGGGGATCGAAGGCGTCGAGAGCGTCACGAACAAAATTGAGGTCCTGCCGCTCTCGCCTGACGACGATCGCATACGCATCGCGGAGTACCGGGCGATTTATGGCGATACCGCTCTTGAGAAATACGCGACCGGGGCCGTGCCGCCGATCCACATCATCGTGAAGAACGGCCACGTGACGCTGGAGGGAGTAGTTCTAAGCGAGGCGGACAAGAACATTATCGGGGTCCGGGCCAACACGGTTCCCAATGTGTTCTCCGTCACCAACAATCTGAGGGTGGAGAAACCGGCCGGCAAGTAGGGAGCCGGAACCATTCGAAGGCGGGCATGGCCACTCGGCCATCGGTCTCCGGCGTGTCCCGGATTGGGTTCTGGCTGTGCCCGGGCGCGCCGGCTTTGTATGATGAAGAGATGCCTGACCCCTCCGAGCCCGGCGTGGGCGCCGCCGCGCAGAATATCATCGACCTCGAACGGCAATATCTTTTGCAGAATTATGCCCGGTATCCGCTGGTTTTGCATCGCGGGAAGGGCTGCTACGTATTCGACGCCAGCGGGAAGCGGTATCTCGACCTGATCGCCGGCATCGGCGTGAACGCGCTTGGTCACGCGCATCCGCGGATCTTGCGTATCATCCGCGAGCAGGCCGGACTGCTCGTACACAGCTCGAATCTTTACTATCACGAATACCAGGGGCAGCTCGCGAAGCGCTTGGCTGAGATCAGCGGGTTGGCGCGCACCTTCTTCTGCAATTCCGGCGCCGAGGCGATGGAAACCGCGCTTAAGATGATCCATGCGCACGGCCGGAAGATCGCGCCGGAGAAGTTTGAGATTATCACTCTGGAAAATTCCTTTCACGGGCGCACGATGGGCGCGCTCGCGGTCACCGGCCAGGCCAAGTACCGCACGCCGTTCGAGCCTCTGATCCCGGGCGTGAAGTTCGTTCCACCGAACGACGCGGCCGCGCTCGAGCAGGCCGTCTGCCCGAACACCGCCGGCATCGTCCTCGAATGGATTCAGGGCGAGGGCGGCGTGTATCCGCTCCATCGGAATTACGTCGAGAAGGCCAAGCAACTCGCCAAACGCCATGACGCGTTGCTGGTGTTCGACGAGATTCAGTGCGGAGTCGGCCGGCCCGGAAAGTACTTCGCTTACCAGTTAACGGAGCCGGTGATTCTGCCGGATATCGCCGTGGCGGCAAAGCCGCTCGCGTGCGGGCTGCCGCTGGGTGCGCTCATGGCGAACGAAAAGGCCGCCTCGACCATCGGCCCCGGAATGCACGGGACCACCTTCGGCGGCGGCCCGCTCGCCTGCCGCGTCGCGCTCGAGTTCCTGGACATTCTCGAGGGCTTGCTGCCCGAGATCTACCGCCTTGGCGGCGAGTTCCGCATGGAGCTTTCCGAGCTCACGCGGCACTATCCGTTCATTCACGAAATTCGCGGCCAGGGGTTGATGATTGGGGTCGAGCTCGATTTCCCAGGCAAGCAGCTCGTGCTCAACGCGATGGCCGAAGGCTTGCTGATCAATTGCACGCATGACACCGTGCTGCGCTTCCTGCCGCCCTACATCATTACGGATCAGGATATTGACCGCGCGGTGGGGATACTCAAGGGCGTGTTCAAGAAGGTAAAGAAGCCGACGTGAGGCTCAGGCGGAGACTAGGCAGGAACGGTTCGGATCACGATTGTCCAATCAGCGTCTGGGTGCGCGGGCTACGAGCCGCTACAGCAGATCCTCCCGCTTGCGCTCGTCGAGCATCTTCACGATGCCGCCGACTTGCTGGGCGCGCTCGCGGCTGGCGACCAGCAGCGCATCCGGCGTATCGACCACGATGAGATCCCGTACTCCGACCAGCGCCACCAGCTTGCCCTGGGCATCGACGTAGTTGCCGGAGCTCGCAAGCGCCAGCAGCTCGGAGCGGGCCGCGTTCCCGTTCTGGTCGTGCGCAAGCAACTCGTAGACCGCGCGCCAGCTTCCGACATCGTTCCACCCGAGATCGGCGCCGGCGGCCAGACCCACGACGTTGGCGGCCTTTTCCATCACCGCGTAATCCACCGAAATGTTCTCACAGCGCGGGTAGGCTTCCTCTAAACGTTTCGAAAACGCGCGGCTCGAAAACGGCGGCAGCAAAGCGAGCAGGGTCGCGGTCTTGGGAAGGTGCTTCCGCAGAGCGTCAAGATAAGCCGCCGCGCGCCAGAAGAACACTCCGGAGTTCCAGTAGAAGTTGCCGGCTGCAATGAAGCGTTGGGCGGTTTGAGGGTCCGGCTTTTCGCGAAACCGCCGGACTGCGAGCGGCTCCAGCGTGCCCGGTACGGCGCCTTTCGGGAACTCGATGTAGCCGTAGCCCGTCTCGGGCCAGAGCGGCTGGATTCCGAGCACCACTAGGCTGCCCTTCTCCGCGGCGCGGAATGCCGGGCGCAATAACCTTCGGAAGCGCGCGGGCCGACTCACCACGTGATCAGCGGGGAAGACTCCGATGACCGCGTCCCGGTCGATCGAGTCGAGGATGTGCGCGGCCAGGCCGTTGCAGGGCGCCGTATTCCGCTGCGCAGGCTCGGCGACAATCTGCCGTTGCGGAATTTCCGGCAACTGCCGCACAATTTCGTCCCTTAGGTATTCGTTCGTGATTACCCAAAGCCGCTCGGGCGGAAGCGCCGGCCGCAGCCTATCGACGGTGCTCTGAATCAACGTGCGGCTGCCGATCACGTTCAGCACCTGTTTGGCGTGTCTCTTCCGGCTGCGGGGCCAGAAGCGCGTGCCGCATCCGCCAGCCATGATCATCCCGTAATAGTTCGATTTCGGCATCAGTAAAGTCCGGCGCCCCGGATCGCTCCCACGAGCGCCTCGGGAAGCTACTAAGACGCGTTCCACAGCGCGGCCCTCCGGCCGGCCTTCGCTACCAACGGTAGCAGCGCGACAGCCTACTAGTTTATCGGAAACCCGTGGATCAGCCGGAAGCTGCGGCTCCAGCGCGTCTTGCGGAAGAAGTTCTTCGACAGATCGATGAGGTGGGCCTTGCTCATCAGATTGGGGTCGGCCAACTGCTCGGAGGGAGCATCGTAGGACCAGAAGATCATCAGCGGTTTGCCGATGATATTCTCGCGCGGCACGAACCCCCAGTAGCGGCTGTCGAGCGAATTGTCGCGGTTGTCGCCCATAGCAAAATAATGGCCGGGCGGCACCACCACCTCACCATTCACTACGTTGTGTTCGAGCATTGCAAGCGCGGGCTCGAGCAGATGTACGTTCGGCTCGGCGGGGAAATTGTCGCGATAGGAATCGAAGTAAGGCGTTCTATGGACAGCGTACGGCTCGTCGAGCTTCTTGCCGTTCAGAATCACCTGCTTGTTCACGATCCGGATATGGTCGCCCGGAATCCCGATGCAGCGCTTGACGTAGTTCTGGCGGATGTCGATCGGCCAGCGGAAGACGATGACGTCGCCGCGCCGGATCGGCTGGTAAGGCAGAACGTGGTTGCTCAGCACGCCGCGGGGCGCGTACGCCAGCTTGTCCACCAGCAGGTGGTCGCCCTGGAGCAGCGTGCCTTCCATAGAAACCGTCGGGATGACAAACGACTGGAGCAGTGTCGTGATCACAAACAGCACGGCGATGACCGTGAAGGCGCATTCTGCAATCGCACCGCGCCGCGCCTCCGGCGCCGGGCCTGGAACGGCCGCAGCTTCGGGAACCTCCTCTACAGGCGCCTCCTCCAAGGGCTCCCAGTCCGAAGGCGGCTGCTCCGAAGGCGCTTCGTCCAAGGGCTCCGGGTCCGAAGGCGGCTCGTCCCAAGGCGCCTGCTCTCGAAAATTGAGGTCGCTGTCAGCCAAGGTCAGTTACTCGGATATGCGTGGATCAGCATGAACGTGCGGCGCCAGCGCGTCTTGGTTAAGAAATGCTCCACCAAGTCGGCAATATGGCCGATGCTGAACACCGGCCCTGAAAGTTGCTCGGTGCTGGCGTTATACGACCAGTAGATAAGCAGAGGCTTGCCGACGATGTTCTCCCGCGGCACGAAGCCCCAGTAGCGGCTGTCGAGCGAGGAATCCCGATTGTCGCCCATCGCGAAATAATGGCCGGGCGGCACCACCACTTCCCCATTCACGACATGGTTCTCGATCATATCGAGACCCGGCTCGAGCACCGCCGGATTCGGAGGACCTGGAAAATTGTCGCGGTACGGCTCTATGTAGTCGGTCTTGTAATACACGTATGGCTCGAGCAGTTTCTTACCGTTGCGATACACCTGCTTGTTCCGAAGCCGGATGCGATCGCCGGGAACTCCGATAACGCGCTTTACAAATGTCTGCCGGATGTCCACCGGATAACGGAACACAATGATGTCGCCACGCTTCACCGGTTCGTACGGTAAGAGGCGTTTGGCGAAGGAGTAAGCTGGGGAGTACGCCAACTTGTCCACCAGCAGGTGATCGCCGATCAGCAGCGTATCCTCCATCGATCCCGTGGGGATGACGAAAGCCTGCACCAGCGTGGTCGTCCCAAACAGCAGGAGGATGATTGTGACCGTCCACTCGGCGAGCGTTCCGCGCGCCGTATTGCTCCGCGCAAGTCTGGCTCTCTCATCCCGCAGTTCGGCCACAGTCGGTCTAGCAAGCTTCACAATTCTCCTCGAAACTATTCATTCTACCGGAAACCGGCGCCAGTCCTGCCCTGTAGCTCGCACTCATTTAGGCCGTGAAAACCGGCGCAGCCGGAATACCTCCGTAAAGGCGATCGCGATGTTCACCAAGCCGAGGCCGCTGACGGCGCCGCGCAGATACGCGTTGCTCCAGAACTCGCGCCAGCCTAGACCGAACGACGAGAAGTAGTTCTGCTGCCACGCCTCCAGCCAGGGGAAGAGGAGCAGGAAGGCGCCGAGCTCGAAGCAGAAGAAGATATAGAGCAGCGCCGCAACCTTGTGGAGCCACCGCGGCCGCTGGGCGCACTTCGCAGCCTCGAGGGGCGAGGCTTCTTCTAAACGCACGGGCTGGTCCTCTAGCGCCATGCGCCGGCCTCCTCGACAGCCGCGATCCCAGGCGCCCAAGCGGGAATCCCGCCAGGCGCCGCGCGGCCTTCAGGCTCCCAACGGAAGTGGATCTCCTCGCGTAGCGCGAAGATCGCCCACAGGGACGGAGCACAGGCGGCGCGCACGGGCTCGTAGCTGAAGCGGTGATGCATCGTCGGCCCGTAAGAGGCGAGCGCCCACAGATGCTCGGGGGTCGCGTAGCCCTTGTGCCGCCGCAAACCGAATTGCGGATAGATCTGGTCCCACTCGCGCATCGACGCGTCCCGGTATACCTTCGCAAGGATTGAGGCAGCCGCGATCGCCTGGCATTTCGCATCTCCATGAATGATGCGCCGCTGCGGCAAAGGCAGATCGAGGCGGACGGCGTCGAGCAGCAGGTAATCAGGGGGCGGGTCCAATTGCTCGATGGCGCGCTGCATCGCCAAGCAGGAAGCGTTATATATGTTGACGCGGTCGATGACGAAAGCATCCACGGCCGCCACCGCCCAAGCGGCGCGCTCACGGATCGCCGCGGCCAGTTCCTCGCGGCGCATGGGGTCCAGTTCTTTGCTGTCGCGCAGACCGTAGACCGGCCGCTCCACCGAGAGCACGACCGCGGCAGCGAACACCGGGCCGAAAAGCGCGCCGCGCCCCGCTTCATCAGCGCCCGCCACACAGGCGTACCCCGAGGCGCAGGCTTCCCGCTCCAATTTTCCCTGGCACCGGAACTTTAGCTTCCGCGGAGCTGGCAATGTTACCCACGCTCTTTGAGACGGGCGGCCTTACCTTTGCGTCCTCGCAGATAATACAGCTTGGCCCGGCGCACTCTCCCAGTGCGGATCACGTCGATGTGGTCGACCACCGGCGCGTGCAACGGGAAGATGCGCTCCACGCCCTGTCCGAAGCTGACCTTACGCACGGTCAGGGTCTCGCCCAGGCCGGTGTTCTTGCGCGCGATTACAGTGCCTTCGAACGCCTGCAGCCGTTCCTTGTCGCCCTCCTTGATCTTCACGTGGACGCGCACTGTGTCCCCGGGGCGGAACTCGACTTTGTCCTCGCGCTTCTTCTGGTTCACATACTTTATCAATAGCGGGTTATTCATGACTCTCGTTTCCCTGCTTCGTTGACCGCCAGTTCCTCTTGACCGTTCGCGGGCGCCAGCAACTGCGCTTGCCGGCCGGCGGCGCCAAACTCGACCAGGCCGCGCCGTGCCACGAGATCCGGCCGCAGACGCCGGGTCTTCTCCAGCGCGGCGCGCTCGCGCCAGCGCCGGACCTCCCCATGATGCCCGCTCAGGAGCACCTCCGGTACTTTCCAACCACGGAATTCCGCCGGCCGCGTGTACTGAGGGCAATCCAGGAGCATGCCCTCCTGTCTAGAGCCGCTGAACGACTCATTCGCAGCGGACTCCTTATTGCCCAGCACGCCGGGCAAGAGCCTGGCGACCGTATCGACAACAACAGCGGCGGCGAGCTCGCCGCCGCTTAAGACGTAATCGCCAATCGAAATCTCTTCGTCCGCCAGATGCTCGGCCACCCGCTCGTCCACGCCTTCGTACCGCCCGCAAATTAGCAATAGACCATCGAGCGAGGCAAACTGCGCCGCCATCGCCTGGTCGAACAGCCGGCCCTGGGCCGACAGCAGCACGACTCTGCGGTTCGCCTCTCTATCAAGCGATCCGTGACCGCTTCCGTGTATCGAAGCCTCCGGGCCGTCACCGCAGGCGAATGCCGAGCGGTCAGCGCCACGCTCCGGCCAGATCGATTCCACCGCGTGGAACAACGGCTCCGGCTTGAGCAGCATGCCCTCGCCGCCGCCGAACGGCCGGTCGTCCACGGTGCGGTGCCGGTCGCTCGTCCAGTTCCTGAGGTCGTGTACACGAATGTCCAACACGCCAGCCGCCCGCGCGCGGGCGACCACGCCGTGCTCGAACGGCCCCCGGAAAAACTCCGGGAAAATCGTGAGCAGCTCAAAAATCATCAGCGGCTCAGTTCCTTCAGCCCTTCGGGCAGATCGACCAGGATCCGCCGGGCGTCCCTGTCGATCGTGACGCAGATCGAACGTGCGAACGGGATCAACAGCGGTTCACCCTGCCCTTCCACTTCGAGCAGCGGAGGCCCGCCAAATTCCCTGAATGCCTTTACCACGCCGAGACGCTCGCCGGTCGCGCGCTCGACGACCTCCGACCCCACCAGGTCCGACTGATAATACTCGTCCGGCGGGAGCTCACGGCGTTCGGTGGCCAGAATACGCACCTCCGCGCCTTCTAACCGCTCCGCTGCCGAGATCGTATCAATTCCGCGGAACTTGAAAACGAGGCGGCTGCGGTGTGCCCGCACCGACTCGATCTCAAAGCTCCGCTCTGAGAGAGGCTTCCCTTCCGGGCCGAAGAGGCATACCTCCCGCACTTCCTTAAATCGTTCCGGGCCGTCGCTGAGCGAGACAGCGGACAACTCTCCCCGCCTCCCCCAGGTCCGGCCGAGCAGGGCCAGAGTAAGCCATTCCTCGCGCGCTCTAGGGCCTTCAGACTCCAGAAGACTACTCCAGAATTTCCAGTGTAAACCGCCGGTTCAGCTTCATACCAGCGGCTCCCAGAATCGTCCGGATTGAGCGTGCTGTTCGTCCCTGCTTGCCGATTACCTTCCCCAAGTCACTAGGGGCCACCCGTAATTCCAACACGGTGACCTGTTCACCCTGTACTTCGCGCACGGTAACTTGGTCGGGGATGTCGACCAGAGCTTTCGCAATATCCTCCACAAGTTCTCTCATCCCTGACATCCCAGCGCCTCCTCATTGCCTCGATCATAACATTCCTGAAACGAGGATGGCTGTATCCTCAACAACGCAAAGGCTGAATCGGTGCGCGCGGCCATCGGGACGCCTCTAAGCGACCGGTTCCGGGGCCGGCGCGGGATATGTCTTGATCAGACGGGCGACGGTTTCCGAGGGTTGTGCCCCGTTCTTCAGCCAGTAGCCGATGCGCTCGTGGTCCAGCTTGACCGCAACGGGACGGACCGGGCTGTAATACCCGACCACTTCGAGCGAGCGGCCGTCGCGCGCCCTTTCCTTCTCGATCACCACAACGCGGTAGGACGGCTTCTTCTTCGCGCCGAATCGTGCCAGTCGAATCATCAACATGTTCTGTTTCCGCTCCTGAAATCCTTACCTTGTGTTTCCCGGCGGCGCCAGCAGCCACGCTTCGCGCGGCACGCTAGAGCCGGTGTCCCATCATCTCGGGCAGTTTCAGCTTGCCGAGTCTCTTCCCCAGGAACCCGCCGGAGAAACTCTTCATCATCTTCCGCATTTGCGAGTACTGCTTGAGCAACTGATTGACTTCCTGCACCGTGGTTCCGCTGCCGCGGGCGATCCGCCGCCGCCGGGAACCGTTGAGAATCATGTGGTTCGCTCGCTCCTTCAGCGTCATCGAATCGATGATCGCCACCACGCGCGTGATCTGACCCTCTTCCACCTTGACGTTCTTCAGATCCTTCAGCGGCCCGATCTGCGGCATCATCGAGAGAATCGACTCGAGCGGGCCCAGCTTTCGGAGCTGCCGGATCTGGTCGCGAAAATCTTCGAGCGTAAAATCGTTTTCGGCGAGCTGGCGCTCGATCGCCTCGGTCGTTTTCTGGCCGATCTGCTGCTCGACCTTCTCGATGATCGAGAGCATGTCGCCCATGCCGAGGATCCGCGACGCGGCGCGGTCGGGATGAAACGGCTCGAGCGCGTCGAACTTCTCGCCGACGCCCACGAACTTCAGCGGCTGGCCCGTCACCGCCCGGATAGAGAGCGCAGCGCCGCCGCGAGCATCACCATCCATCTTGGTGAGAATCACGCCGGTGATGCCAAGCCGCTGGTGAAATTCATAGGCGGATTTCACCGCGTCCTGGCCGGTCATCGCGTCGGCTACGAACAGGATTTCGGCCGGCGCAACCAGATCTTTCAACTGCCGCAGCTCCGCCATCAGATCGTCATCAATGTGCAAACGCCCCGCGGTATCGACCAGCAGCACGTCTTTTCCGCTGTTGACCGTTTCGCGCCGCGCGGCGCGCGCCAGCTCGGCCGGCGTCGTCTCTTGCGGCGCGCCAGCATAAACCGGCAACTTGATCTGGCGGCCGATCACGCTCAACTGCTCACGCGCCGCGGGCCGGTACACGTCCACCGAAACCATCAGCGGGCTGTGGCCGCTTTTGGAAAGCCAGCGCGCCAGCTTGCCCGTGGTGGTCGTCTTGCCCGAACCTTGCAAGCCGACGATGAACATAACCGTGGGCGGCTCATTCGCAAAGCGCAGCTTCGATTGGGTGCTGCCGAGGATTTTGATCAGTTCCTCCTGCACGATTTTGACAACCTGCTGCGTGGGCGAGAGCGCGGTAAGAACGTCTTCACCCATTGCCTTTTGCTTGATGTTCTCGAGGAGCTCTTTCACGACGCGAAAGTGCACGTCGGCCTCGAGCAGCGCCACGCGGATCTCGCGCAGCGCGGCCTCCATGTTGGCCGCGGTCAGCCTGCCTTCGCCGCGAAGGTTCTTGAAGACGCGTTGCAGTTTTTCGGATAGGTTTTCAAACATTGATCGGGGCCCAAACTGCTGGACTCGGTGGGATCCGACACACTACCACATACTCAGGCAGTGAATTCATTATAGGATAAGTGGGCGCCTGGCCGCGGAGCAGGTGGTGTATCTTAAAGCTGCGCGGAAGGGCCCCGCCAACCTCTCTACGGCAGGCATCGAGCAAAGCGGGCTCCGGCGGAGGGCCACTTTCACCGTGCCGCCGCCGGAGCACGTGGGAATCGGAGCTACCGTGCTGGCATCGCCCCTGCTGGCGCGCTAATCATGTTTGTCTCTTCCCCTGCGATTTCGATCATTCGCGGCGCGTGCTGGATGAGATCTTGCGCATTCTTGGGGACGAACGCGAATTGAAAGACCACCGTCAGCTCGTCCTGCTTGAGGTTGCCGGCGAGCTCTTTGTAACCAAACTTCCATTGATCTAGCTTATAAGCAGTCGGCTCGTCGAGTTGCCGCATGGCCTCGTCCCGCGCCGTCTCGAAGCTCTTGACGCTAATAACGGCGCCCGGCTTGCCGATCGGCCGCCATACGCGAGAGGCGTTGAGCACTTGACCGCTGTTGCTCATGGCGATCTTAAGCACACCGCCCGGCCCAAGGACATCGATGCGGTTTCCGCCCACTTCGATTTGACGCCGCTGGGTCACAACAACGCCCTTTTGACCTTGCTGGACATCGCCCGGTTTTCCGCCGATAGGCATGCTCGCCGTCAGCAGGCGGGTGACGGAAGCTGCGCCGAGGTCGTTGCCGTCCCAGCCGAGTTCATGGATCAGGCTCGTTGCACGCGCCAGATAGGCCGGGTCTTCCAGCTTGGCTTCAGCCGGCGACGGCCGCTGCTCCGTAGAGAGGTAGAGCGCTCCGCTGAGGGGTTCGGCACGCACCTGCGCCTTCGCTCCGGCGAAGGCGGCGAATTCCGTAACGGCCACTTTGCCACCGCGCAAGTCTAGCATCTTCAGCCGGGGCGGAATTGCGGCCGCGGCCAAGTAGTACTTTGGCAGTGTCTTCGGGATTGTAAATGGGCTAGGGACAGCAGCCTTGCCCGATCCAGACGCCCACAGCGCATAGTAGTACGTGCTTCCGGAAGTGTTCGGCTGTACGGTGAACGTTTTATCCGTGAAGAGGGGGGTGGTCGAGATGTCCGGCCCGCCCATCGTGATGCACAGGGGCACCACGCCGGATTCCACGTCACCGAGGCCCTGAATGAAGGAGTCCGCTACATCCGCTCCGCCGTAAAAATTCTGCCAGATGCTGTTGACGTTGTCTTCGTGACAGTAAGCCAACGTCGAAACACCGCATGCCATGCGAAGATCGGGCGTCAGCGCCGGTCCCCATCGTTGGAACACGTTGCGCATGCTGGCGGAGTCCGCGCCGCCTGTGAAGTTCTGCGGGCAATTATAATCCGTGCCTCCGCCTCCATCTGAGCACTGCGGACCATGGGCGAAAACCTCGCAAGAACACTGCCAGTAGTAGCGCAAGATTCCTCCTTGCATGACGTTGGCAAGCTTCACGTCGGGCTGAGACGCCGTGTCCCCCAAGCTGCACCAGAGGTTCGGGTTCCCGTGCCCGGCGTAGAAGAAGAGCATCGTCGTATCGATCCCGTCAACGGGATCGATGTCGCTACCCGTAGACGTGAGCGTTTTGTCGTAATAAAACTTCGATGTATTGGTCAAGCCAACGTGGATATGCCTCTTGGTCCAGTTGTCCGGAGCGTGATTGGCGGCCTGGACCTGGCCATTCATATCCGTGCCGAAGAGAAA
Source organism: Bryobacterales bacterium (assembly GCA_963835855.1). Classification (GTDB taxonomy): domain Bacteria; phylum Acidobacteriota; class Terriglobia; order Bryobacterales; family Bryobacteraceae; genus CAWIHA01. The sequence continues at coordinate 25,908 of CAWIHA010000010.1, forward strand.
TTCATTGGCGGTTTGCAAGTGCCAATCGGTATTGCCGTGCGCGGCAATCGCACTCAACGGGGGATTGCAACGGATTTCGAAACCGGCCTCATTGGATGTAAAGGGAACCGCCCCTAGGATCTTGGTGGCCTCCCAGCCCTTGTAATAAGGGAGCGGAGTTCCGCCCAGCGTCCAGGTAGTGGACACGTTTTGGGTACCCGCTTTCTTAAACACGAGCGTCTTTGTAATCGTGTCGATCGCGCCGTCGCTGCGCGTGAAGATGTACTTCACCTTGCCAGGGCCGTTCGTCGTGACCGTTCCGGTGAACGTGATGACGGCTGGACAGCCGCCTCGATAGTCCGCTGGTGTGGCATTCAATACCGCTTTGGTGACCTTCGCATGAGCAGCCGTAGCGCCAATGGCTAGAAGCGCGCAGGAGCACAGGAGATAGGTCGGTGTGTAACGCTGCATGTTACCCTCCTCAGGACATCCTAGCGCGTATTTTGATGAAAAAACCGTAAGCTCAAGGCTTTAACGCAGGATTCTCCTATTTTTCGCCTTTTGCCTTCAGAGAATGCAAACTCCTCACAAACGGATTGCACCACAGTCACAAGGAGATTGTATTTTTTTAATGGACTGTGTTATACTCCTGCCAAAGAGATAACTTGCGCTGGCATGGGCTGGGCATCGCGTGGAGGTGTCATCTCTCCATGGTGCGCCAAGTGCGGGCGTTTGCGCGTTTTGCGACTCTCCCTCCGCTCTAAACCGGCGCAATGCCGTCAGGATCGCGCGCTAACACTCGTTCAGCCGCTGGCGGAAACGCGAGGGGCAATAGTTCCTGCGCCAGTTCACGGTCGTGATGGACACCAGAGGCGGCAGGCAGAGCGGCCAGCGGCGCCGGAGCCTGCTCCCCTGCCGCCGCCTCCTACCAGTACGCCTTCTGAATCTCCAATAACGATTCGCGCCTGGTTCCTGCAACCGCGCCTTTGCGCCGCCGCGCGGCTGGCGCCAGCTCAAACAATCAACATGCAGTCGCCATAGGAATAGAACTGGTACCGCGATTCGACCGCGTGCCGGTATGCAGCGAGCACGAAATCCTTGCCGGCGAACGCGCAGACCAGCAGCAGCAGACTGCTCCGCGGCAGGTGGAAGTTCGTAAGCATGGCGCCCGTGGCGCGGAACTCGAAGCCAGGATAAATATAGAGGGCGGTTTCGCCGCGCGATGGCCCGAGGCCGCCGCCCAGGGCCGCGCTCTCGATGACGCGCACGCTGGTAGTTCCAACCGCGACCAGCCGCGCAGCCGCGCGAATCTTGGCTGCGTTGTCTTCGGTGATCTCGAAAGATTCAGGATGGAGCCGGTGCTCCTCGACTCGCTTGGCGCGGATCGGCTGAAACGTGCCGAATCCGATGTGCAGCGTCACCCGGGCGATCTGGGCGCCCGCGGCGCGGCACTCTTCGAGAACCTCGGGCGAGAAGTGCAGGCCCGCGGTCGGCGCGGCGACCGAGCCTGGCTGGGCGGCGTAGACGGTTTGGTAGCGTTCGCGATCAAGCGCTTCGTCGGGGCGCTTGATGTAGGGCGGCAACGGGACGTGTCCGATCTCGTCGAACTTCTCGTAGAGGTCGTCTTGGTAGTCGAATCTGAAGGTCCGCTCGCCGAACGCTCCGCGCGCGACCACTTCGCCTTCGAGGCCGTCATCGAATCGTACGCGCTCGCCAATGTGCATCTTGCGGCCGGGATGGACAAGGGCCTGCCAGAGCTTCGGGTCCTCCGCATCCGGCTGGAGCAGAAACACCTCGACGCGCCCGGTGAGATGCTGCTTGCGCGCCGGATTCTTCTTGCCAACCGGCAGCGCGCGCACGCCTACGCGATGGCCGTAAAGCCGCGCGGGAAACACTTTCGAGTCGTTCAGGACCAGGCAGTCGCCCGGGCGGAGAAAACCGGGCAGCTCGCGAAATGCCCGGTCCTCCCAACGCCGCTCGTTCCGATCGAGCACCAGCATGCGCGAAGCCGCGCGGTCTTCGAGCGGCCGCTGTGCTATGAGCCCTTCCGGCAGGTGATAATCGAATTCAGAGAGGTCCATGCCCGTTGTGCAGTAAGACGGTACTTGTGCCCGCTCCCTAACGGCGTGGTTTCGCGCCCTGGCGCCGAGCCGCGAGCGGACAAGCGCGCTGCCGAAGCAGTTCGCGCTTTTTAGAATAACAGCCGTGCGCATACTCGGCATTGAAACTTCGTGCGATGAGACGGCCGCCGCGGTCGTCGAAAACGGCGCGGTTTTTCTATCTTCCGTGGTGGCGTCGCAACTGGAAACGCACGGCAAGTACGGGGGAGTCGTGCCGGAGCTCGCTTCGCGCGAGCACCTGAGGGCGATCGTTCCGGTAGCGCGCGCCGCGCTCGAGCAGGCGCACACGGACTATGGAGATCTCGCCGCCATCGCCGTGACAGCGGGCCCCGGCCTAGTCGGCTCGCTGCTGGTCGGCATCACGTACGCCAAATCGCTTTGCTACGCGCGCAACTTACCGCTCATTGCCGTGAACCACATCGAAGGGCACATTCAGGCCGTCATTTCTCAAGCCAGCCAGAGCGCCTGCCCGGTGGAGTATCCGGCGCTGGCGCTGGTCGTAAGCGGCGGTCATACGCACCTGTTCGAAGTGAGCGAGGGCTTCGCTTACCGGCTGCTGGGGCGGACGCGCGACGACGCGGCGGGAGAAGCCTTCGACAAGGTCGCCAAGCTGCTCGGCTTCGGCTACCCCGGGGGGCCGGTCATCGACCAGCTCGCGCCTTACGGCGATCCTAGTGCGGTGCGATTTACCATCGCCCGGATGAAAGGCAACCCGCTCGACTTCAGCTTCAGCGGCTTGAAAACAGCAGTGCTGCGCTGGGTCGAGCAGCGTGATATGAGCGCAGAAATCGAGGCGCGGCGCGCGGCGCTGCGCTTGCATCCGCGGCCCACGCTCGAGCAATGGCTAAGCGTGACGCCCCAGGCCACGCTGGATCTATTCGCCGGGTTCCAGCGAACCGTAATCGAGGAACTCCTCCGGCGCGCCGCCCGCGCTGCCGAAGACATCCAGGCGCGATCGCTGATCGTCTCCGGAGGCGTGGCGTGTAACAGCGGGCTGCGCTCCGCCGCCGCTGCGGCTCGCCTCCCCTATCCCGTCTACTTCCCCCCTCCGGCGCTCTCGACCGACAACGCCGCAATGATCGCGGCGGCGGCGTTTCCGAAATACGAGCACGGCGAATTCGCCGGCCTCGGGCTTGCCGCCAGCGCCAGCCTGCCTCTGGCCAAGTGATTAGGCAAAGAAAAAGGCCCGGACGTTGCCGCCCGGGCCGGAACTTCATCGGGTTCTGTGAGCCGGAGACAGCCGGTCTAACCGGCCGCCCGATCCTTACTAGAACCCGTTGAAAATGCTAGAGAACTGGTAATTGCTTTGCGAAATGCCGCTGCACGTGGCCGAGGCGATTCCCGAGCAACCGCCATTGTCGCGTGCCAACGACCAGAACGACAAACGGTTGATGTAGCTATTGGAGTTCGCGAAGCTCACCAAGGTTTGAGCGTCGCTCAACTGGAAGATCTCCGCGGTATTGTCGTTGACGCCGATCATCGGGGTAACGCCGATGCCGCTGCTAACCTGGCCATGTGTTGCGCTGGCTGCGTCGGTCGCATCCAACCCCATCTGGCCGCCATTATCGTAATACGAACCGTAATCCATCCCCATGACATTGACGGTATTGGGAGTGAATCCGGCCGATTGGCAAGCCTGCACGATGGCCAATTGCGGCGACAGCAGCCCAACGGGCTCAACCGGGAGTGTCAGCGAGATGGATTTACCCGAATTGGCGCTCTTCAACCCAGCCAGGGCCTGACAAACCACGGTGTTGTTGATGCCGCCTTCGATGTCAAAGTCCTGTCCGGCGATACCCGGATAGGCCGTGAACACCGACTGGTACATCGCTTGCACCTGGCTCGCGGTAGTGCAGGAGCTCTGTATCGAGCCCATCGCGCCGCCCCAGGAGATGATGACCGAAACTCCCTCGGATTCGAGCGCGCTGATCGCGGAGGCGACAGTGGTTCCATTGGGGAAAGTAGCGCTCGACACCGAACCGCCCATTCCGCCCCAAGTGGCAACGCAACCGCCATCCACGAGGAACGCCAAAGTAATAGCGTGCAGACCGGCTGACGAAGCCATGCTCGCAACCGTCGAGCCGATGCCCAGGCTGATGTCCATATAGGGAGCGAACATCTTGCCACCACCGCCACCGCCGCCACCACCACCTGTGGAGGTTGGAGTCGCAGTTGCAGTGCGAGTCGGCGTCGGTGTTGCTCCACTGCCTGAGCAACTGCCGTCCGAAATCCAGGGCTTGCCGCTGCCGGCAGGCCCGCTATTGGTGTCCGGTTCAGAACCCTGGCTCCAGAAGGCAGCCGTATAGTTCACGCCGTTGTAGCTGACCGTCGCGCCACCGTTGTACGCCGTGGTGGAGCTCCAGGCCGGATAGCAAGACCCGCCGCCGCCCGTCGAAGTCGGGGTCGCGGTCGCAGTCCGCGTCGCCGTGCCGGTCGCGGTTCGCGTCGCCGTGCCGGTCCGCGTTGCAGTCCCGGTCGCAGTTCGCGTCGCGGTACCGGTTGCGGTCCGCGTCGCCGTCGCCGTGGGGCCACTGGTGCACGTGCCGACTAGCGACCAACCACCCGGCCAGTCAATCGGGTCCCAGTTGGGTGCGGCGTTATTATTTGCCTGAAGGCATTTGTATTCCGAGCCTTGGTAGGTAACCAGTTCACCCACCGTATAATTACCGCCAGCGACCCAGGCGGTCACGCCTGAGCAGTTAACTGAGGCCGCGGATGCGACTGCTAACAAGAGCAGCAGCACACCGAGCACACTCAGCACAAGCAAGGGTGTTCTTTTCTTCATTCGATCTCCAGAAAACAAGGTATTCTTTCGAGGAGCGGACGCAACGTTCCGCTGTCCGCGGACAATGCTAACGAGTGTCCGATTGAGGCGAGTATACATCCTTTTGAATCATCTGTTAAGTCCTGATTACATTAAGCCCTGAAAATGGTACCCGGCATGGTCCACCGGGGCTAGGCCGGACCGTGTGGCACGCTGCTTTGGCAGGCGTAGGAAAGCAAGACGGCTTGGATGTGCGGGGCGGATCAGGCCGTCCCCCTTTTCCGATGATTCCGGTTTCTCACTGACCGCGACCTTTGCTGGTTGCGCAGACAAAAAGAGACCGCCGCGCGATCTCCTCTAATTTGGAAACTGCGCGGCGGTGTTTGTGGTGGAAGGGCGATTAATTGCCCAGGGTATTGAACAGGGTCGTGGTCAGGGTTCCAGCCGGTACGTCATCCTTCAACGCCCAGACATACATGCCGCCCAGGCCATACTGCTTGACGTAGGCCACCTTGCAGGCGACCGTGTTGGCGTCGTCGTAGGTGAACGCCCAAGGCACGCCGGAGAAGCTGGCGTCGAACATGCGCGTCGCACAACGAGTGGAGTCGAAGCTTGACACGAAGCCGTGCGAGAGCATGTTCACAATCGTGCCGTAGGTTGCATAGCCGTCGGTGAGCAGTGGATCGCAGCCTGACGCCGGGGTGCCGCTCGGGTCGTCACCGCCGCCCGCGTAACCGGAGGAGCACATACCGGTGCCATTGGCCAGCGGAACCGGCGAACTGTCGTTCAAGGGGACACCGCCCGGCATGCCAAGCAGCGGTGGTCCATTCCCGGTGGTCGATATTCCAGCTCCGTCAATCGTACCAGTAGCCGTCTGATACATGCCACTGTTGGCTGAGGTTAAACCACCTGCCCAGCCAAAGCCATAGAGCGGGAAGCCCATGGTGTACTTGGCAGGCGGTACGCCATGCGCCAGGTAGTACTGCACTGTGCAGTCGATGAAGTTGCAGCCTCCGGTTGATGTTGCAATTTGTGCATCCGTGAGGCCGGAGTGATAGAGCGGATCCGCCGGCTCGTCATACAGCGGCGCGGAGTCGTTGGTCTGGTTGGACCAGTTGCCGGCATAGTTGTAGCCGTCAACGTTGATGTAATCGAGGATGCCCGAGAGGGTGGCAATATCGATGGTGTCATAACCGCCGTCGTTACCCGAGTCAGCTCCAGCACCCGGTTGGGCCGGTCCAGCCGCAAGATCAGCCAGCAACTGATAGGTCTTGCCGGTGGTGGCTGTCATGGCGGTCAGTTGCGTGCGGAAGGTCTGCATCAGCCCGGTAAAGCCGACCGATTCCGATGCGTTCGGGAACTCCCAGTCCATATCGAATCCGTCAAAGAGCCCTGGAAGCGAAATACCCGAGGCGACATTGCCGGTGATAAACATGTTGATGCACTGGCTGGCAAAGGCCGTCTGCGAGGCTGCCGTTGCAGACGCTGCCTTGAAGGCCAGGTTGAAGGAGTAGGGGAACAGCGAGGTTGTTGCAGATGCAGGATGCCATCCGCCGATCGAGATCAGGATCTTGAGGTTGGGGTTGAGCTGCTTGAGCTGCCACAGAGCACCGAAGTTACCTGCAACGCCTGCGGGCAGCGCAGGTGCGCCGGGAAGCAGAGGAACTGCCTTCTGGTAGTCGGCGAAGGGGTCTTCCAGCACGCAGCCCGAGCCGTTCTGTAACGGAGCAGCGAAGGCGTAGATGACATGGCTCAGCGACTTGACCACGCCGTTGTTCTGAATGTCAGCAACATTGGAGGCAGCGTAATAGACTTCCCACTCCTCAAGCCAACCGCCGCGGAAGTGCCCGCTGGTGGCCGTGGCCGTCGCGGTTGCGGTGGCCGTCCGGGTCGCCGTCCCGGTTGCGGTGGCCGTCCGGGTCGCCGTTGCAGTTGCCGTTGGCGTCGGAGTCCCACCGCCACCAGTGCAACTGCCGTCCGAAATCCAGGGCTGACCGCTGCCGGCGGGTCCGCTGTTGGTGTCGGGTTCAGCGCCTTGGCTCCAAAATGCGGCCGTATAGTTCACGCCGTTGTAACTCACCGTCGCGCCGCCGTTGTATGCGGTCGTAGAACTCCACGCTGGATAACAAGCCGGGCCCGTGCCGGTCGCGGTCGCCGTAGCGGTAGCAGTGGCGGTCGCGGTGCGGGTTGCCGTCGCCGTCGCGGTACGGGTTGCCGTCGCCGTCGCGGTGCGGGTTGCCGTCGCCGTCGCGGTGCGGGTTGCCGTCGCCGTCGCGGTGCGGGTTGCCGTCGCCGTCGCGGTGCGCGTCGCCGTCGCCGTCGCGGTGCGGGTTGCCGTCGCCGTCGCGGTGCGGGTTGCCGTCGCCGTCGCGGTGCGCGTCGCCGTAGCGGTCGAAGTGGCAGTGCGCGTTGCGGTGGCGGTCGCTGTAGCTGTTGCTGTCGGGCCGGTGGTGCAAGTGCCCACTAGCGTCCAGCCACCCGGCCAATCAATCGGGTCCCAGTTGGGTGCGGCGTTATTATTTGCCTGAAGGCATTTGTATTCCGAGCCTTGGTAGGTGACCAGCTCACCCACCGTATAATTACCGCCCGCCACCCAGGCGGTCACGCCTGAGCAGTTGACTGAGGCCGCGGATGCGACTGCCAACAACAGCAGCAGCACACCGAGCACACTCAGCACGAGTAATGGTGTTCTTTTCTTCATTCGATCTCCAGAAGACAAGATTTTCTTTGAGGAGCGGACGCAACGTTCCGCTCTCTGCGGACAATGCTAACGAGTGTCCGATCGAAGCGAGTATACATCTTTTTTAATCAGCTGTTAGGTGCTGATTACATTAAGCCCTGAAAATGGTACCCGGCATGGTCCGCCGGGGCTAGGCCGGACCGTGTGGCAGGCTGCTTTGGCAGGGACGTGCGAAGAAAAAAGCCCGGGCGATTGCGCTCCAGGCCGGAACCCCGCCGGCTTCAGAGAGCCGGAAGCAGCTTCGCGCTAGCATTAAGAGATGGGTCCCACACCACCGGGCGACGCGCCCAAACCGCCGATTCCCGGCGTCCAAAATCTCATTGCGGTCGGCTCCGGTAAGGGAGGCGTTGGCAAAACCACGGTTGCAGTGAATCTGGCGCTAGCGCTCGCGCGCCTCGGCCACCGCGCCGGATTGCTCGATGCCGACGTTTACGGACCCAACGTGCCACTGATGCTCGGCGTGGACGAGACGCCGCACGCGATTGGAGAGCGCATCCAGCCGATCGAGCGACATGACCTGAAAATCATGTCGATGGGCTTCCTCAGCCCCGGCGACAAGCCGCTCATTTGGCGGGGACCGATGCTGCACAGCGTCGTGCAGCAGTTTCTGCGCGGGGTGGATTGGGGAGATTTGGAGTACCTGGTTGTGGACCTGCCGCCGGGCACCGGCGACGTTCAGCTTACGCTCATTCAGACGGCGCCGATCACGGGCGCGATCGTGGTCACGACGCCATCGGACGTCGCGCTCGAAGACGCGCGCAAGGCGGTGCAGATGTTCCGCCAGGTGCGAGTGGGAGTGCTGGGCATTGTCGAGAACATGAGCTACCTGGTGTGCCCGCACTGCAACGAGCGCGTGGACGTTTTCAGTTATGGCGGCGGGCGCCGCACGGCCGAGCGCATGGGCGTGCCTTTCCTGGGCGAGGTGCCGCTCGACCCGGAGGTTCGGATCGGCGGCGACAGCGGTGAATCGGTCGCGCTGCGCAACCCGGACGACCCGCACGCCACGGCATTTTATGGGATCGCACGCGCGGCCATCGCGCGTCTCGCCGAGACCGGCGCGCCCAGGGGCCCGAAGATCGAAGTGACGGAGTAGAGCCAGGCCGCTTGGTCCGCGCGCCTGGATTCGCCATCCACCGCGCAAGGACAACCGGCGCCGGAGACGTGTTTCATAGAGCTTTCTGGTATGCTGTTGTCGAACGCCTGCCGGCCGAGGAGATGCCCGGCTTTTCGAACGCGATGGCGGCACTGAATTCGACGGCACCCGGAGCACGCGGCGGCATCGCAACCATGGCCGAGGCCAAAGCCTTGATGACATCCCGAGCGCAGCGCCTGCGCCGGTTCCACCTGAGCCGATGATCCCGCTCCGAGATACCCAGCGCAGTGATTCGCCGCCCGTTGTCACCATCCTTCTGATTGTCATCAACGCGGTGGTGTTCTTCTATGAGCTGTCGCTCGATCCGTTCTCGCGAAACCACCTGATCGCGGTATATGGCCTCGTGCCCGGCCGGTTCCATTCCCTGTCTCTCATCACTTCGATGTTCCTGCACGGCGGCTGGCTGCACATCATCGGCAACATGTGGTTCCTGTGGATCTTCGGCGACAACGTCGAAGATATCCTTGGACACGGCAAATTCATCGTCTTCTACTTGCTGTGCGGCGTGGCGGCCGGGCTCGCGCACATCGCCTCCAACCTGGGCTCGCTCATGCCGACGATCGGCGCGAGCGGCGCCATCGCGGGCGTGATGGGCGCATACCTGGTAAAGTTCCCCCACGCGCGCATCGTGACGCTGCTTTTCATCGTTGTGTTCGTCACCACGGTCGAGCTACCCGCGTCCATCCTCCTGATCTACTGGTTCATTGTCCAGTTCTTCAGCGGCCTAGGCTCGGTGGCTTACTCGCACGTTTCCCAGCAGGGCGTGGCGTGGTTCGCGCACGTAGGCGGGTTCCTGACCGGTATCATCCTGATCTATCTTTTCCCGACACGCACGGCGTACCGGCGCCGGCACGATCTGTACTGGTAATCATGCCGCTATGACTGCCGAACACAGCGAAACCCCCGCTCTCGATGTGCTGGCGATCGCGGCGCATCCCGACGACGTCGAACAAACCTGCGGCGGCACGCTGATCAAGTCGGCCGAGATGGGGCGCCGCTGCGGAGTGCTGGACCTCACCGCGGGCGACATGGGCACGCGCGGCACACCCGAGGCGCGCTTCGAGGAGGCGGAAGCCGCAGCGCGGCAGATGTTGCTGGCCTGGCGGGGAAACCTGCGTTTGCCCGATGCGCGCCTGGAAAACGCCCTGGCCGCGCGCATGTCCGTCGCGGCCGAGATCCGGCGGCTGCGGCCGCGCGTGGTGATCGCGCCGTACTGGGAGGCGCGGCACCCGGACCATTATCACGCCGGCGAGCTCGCCTACGAAGGATGCTTCCTGGCCGGCCTGAAAAAACTGGACGAGTCCTCCAATCCGCATCGGCCGTTCAAGATCGTTTACTCGTCGCTCTATGCGAATGTCACGCCGTCTTTCGTCGTCGATATTTCCGCGCAGTTCGACCGCCGCATGGCCGCGTTGCTCAGCTACGAATCGCAATACGGCGGCGGTGCGGCATCTGAGCTATTCCCCGGCGCGGAGGAGATCCGAGAGCGCCTCGGAGCGATCGCCCGGTTTTACGGCAACCTGATCGGCGTGAAATACGGCGAGCCGTTCGTGGTGAAGGAAACGATGCAGGTAGACGACCTGATGGCGCTGGGTGTGCGAAGTTTCTGAAGCCAGCGAAGTGTCCCGGCGATTTCGCTCACTACCGCGGCCTAAGCGCCGTTCAACCAGCAACCCGCTACCCCTCCTGCTTCCGCATCAGTTCGGCGTCCAGCCAGTCCAGGTAGTTTGGTGAGCCTTCGACGATGGGCACGGCAACCACCTCCGGGACCTCGTAGGAATGCAGCCGCTGGAGCTCCGCCTTGAGCGGCTCGAACAGGTCCCGGCGCGACTTGATGATGAGAAGCCACTCCGGGGCGTCCTCGACGGCGCCCTTCCAGCGGTAGACGCTGCGCACTCCTGTCACGACGTTCACGCACGCGGCCAGCCGCGCCTCCACCAGTCCGCGCGCGACCTTCCCGGCATCCTCGGCCGAGCCGCACGTCGAGAGAACAACGATCTTGTCTGTCATGGGAGCACCCGCCGCACGAATCTTGTGGCAAATTCACTCAAACAGGATTATAAACAAGTATAGAGATGAAAGAAGCCGCGGCACGCGTGGGCGGGGCGCTCGTCGTTTTCGGAGCTGGAGTTTTCCTGTTTTTCGCTCTCAAGGCGCCGCAAGGTTTCTCCGCCTTGCAAACGAAACACGAGGAAATACGCCAATTGGAGAAGGAGAACGCCGGTCTGGCGAAGGAGATCGCCGAGAAACGCGAGCGCATCCGCAAACTGCGCGACAGCCGGTCCGAGCAGGAACTAGAGGTGCGGCGGCGGCTGAAGTTGCAGCGCGAGGGCGAAACCGCGATCATTCTGCGCGATCAGGAAAAGAAGTAGCCCCGCTCACCTCACCGATAGCCATAGCGGATTCCCCGAGCAACCGCGAGCGCAAGCGAACGGCTGCCGATACGCTGCGGAATCACCCGCGCACTACTCCAGCGCCAGACGCCCAAAGGCGTGGAGACGGCGTCCGGCTCACCGCCGGGCCAGGCCGCGGATGAACGATGCGATCTCGCGAATCGTTTCCTGGTCCGCCATGAGCACAGCATGCCGAAACCAGAAGGCGTCACCGACGCACGCTTCGGAAACGGGACAAGGCGTGACGCGGCAACCGCCGTGCTGGTACAGCGGGTTGCCGTATAGCGGGTGCGGGTAAAACGGTGCGCAGGGGATGCCCGCGCCGGTCGCCGCGCGATGAAACTCATCGCGCGTAATGCCGAACCGCCGCGCGTCGATTCGCCCCAGCAGCAGGTAATGCGAATTCGCGGTCACCTGCGGCGGGACTTCCTGAAACTTCAGCCCGTCGAGCCCGGCCAGCTCCGACCGCAGCAACCGAGCATTTTCCGTGCGGAGGCGGATCTGCTCCGGCACGCGCTCGAGCTGCGCCAGCAGCACCGCGGCCTGGAGCGCCGTGATACGGAAATTGCTGGCGAGAGAATAGTGATTGAACCAGGCTTGCCCGGTGCGGCGCCCCTGGTTGATGAACGAGCGCGCGCCTTCGGCGAAGCTTTCGTCGTTGCTCGTCAGGATGCCGCCTTCGCCCGCCGTCATCACCTTCGAGTTTTGAAAACTGAACGAGCCGGCGATGCCGAAGCTGCCCGCGCGCCGGCCGTTCCACTCCGAGCCGTGCGCGTGCGCCGCGTCCTCGATCAGCGGCAGGTTGCGGGCGGCGGCGAGTTTCGTGAGCCGGTCCATATCCGCGAGCGGTCCTCCGAAATGGACCGCGATGATCGCCTTCGTCTTGGGGGTGATAGCGGCGGCCGCGCGCTCGGGATCCATGTTGAACGAGTACGGCTCGATATCGACGAACACCGGCAGGGCACCCGCGCGCGAAACGGCTGTGGCGGTCGAGATGAACGAAATCGCGGGAACGATCACCTCGTCGCCGCAGCCGATGCCGAGCACGGCCAGTGCGGTTTCGAGCGTCACGGTGCCATTGGCCGCGCACATGCCATGCGCGCAGTGCTGGAAGGCCGCAAATTCCCGCTCGAAGCGCCCCACGAATTCGTGGAAACCGCCCCATTGCGGGCTGTCCAGGACTTGCTGCAGCAGCTCGATTTCGCGCTCAGTATGAACCGGCCAGCCAGGAATGCGCATAAGACTGTAGTGTATCGCCGGAGGGTCTTCACCGGACCTCGGTAGTTTGCGTAGCGCCGGTAATTTCCGGAATCTTCTTGCCCCTCAGAGCGCGCGCTTTTGATCTCGATCTTGGCGCGGCTCCGAGGGGCCTCTGAAATTATTTCGCAGGCAGTTGCCGGCTGTTACGGAAGCAAGGTGACCGTGGCCGTACCGCACTGGCTTGAGTCGGATGCCAGGCAGGCTGTCAGCGTGACCGTCTGCTGCGTAGTGATGCTGGACGGCGCAGTGTAGATAGCCTGCTGGCCCATTTGCGCCATCACCTGCAGAGTCCCACCTTGGGGCTGACCGTCCAGCTCCCGATCGCCGAATTGCCTCCGTTTGGCAGGGTGACGGTAAACATTTGCGATCCACCGCCATGCAGGGTGACCGCAGACGGGGAAATCAGCAGAGTCACCGTGGCCGTGCCGCACTGGCGCAAGTTGGATGCCAGGCAAGCTGTCAGCGTGACCGTTTGCGGCGTGGTGATGCTAGACGGCGCATAGTATGTAACCTGCTGGGGCGTTGGCTGCCCCAGCTTCCCGACTACAGGGCTGAGCGTCCAGCTCAGGACCGCTTGATTCGCGGTGAACACTTGCGATCCGTCGGCGTAGAGGGTGACCGCAGACGGGGAAATCAGCAGAGTCACCGTGGCCGTGCCGCACTGGCGCAAGTTGGATGCCAGGCAAGCTGTCAGCGTGACCGTTTGCGGCGTGGTGATGGCCGCTGGTGCATAGTAGATTACCTGCTGGCCCGTTGGCGTGATCCATTGCAGAGTTCCCACCTGAGGGCTGAGCGTCCAGCTCCCCACCGCCGAACTGGCTCCCTTCGGCACGCTCACGGTGAATGTTTGCGATCCGCCGGCGTTCAGGACAACCGAAGACGGAGATATAGCCACTGGCACCAGGGTTACCGTGGCCGTGCCGCACTGGCTTAAGTTGGATGCCAAGCATGCTGTCAGCGTGACCGTCTGCTGCGCGGTGATGGTAGACGGCGCAGTGTAGATAGCCTGCTGGCCCATTTGCGCCATCACCTGCAGATTTCCCACCTTGGGGCTGTACGCCCAGCTCCCGATCGTCGAATTGCCTCCATTCGGCAGGGTCACGGTGAACATTTGCGATCCCCCCGGGAGCAGAGTAACCGAAGATGGAGAGATAAGCACTTGGGGCATCAGAATCACCGTGGCCGTGCCGCACTGGCTTAAGTTGGATATCAGGCAAGCTGCCAGCGTAACCGTTTGCGGCGCAGTGATGCTAGACGGCGCAGTATATGTGACTTGCTGGCCCGTTGGCGGCGACAGCTGCCCGACCGAAGGGCTGAGCGTCCAGTTCGCGGCCGAATTGCCTCCGCCCAGCACGCTCACGGTGAATATTTGCGATCCGCCGGCATACAACGTAGCCGCCACAGGGCTCACGCGGGGCCATAGATTTACCGTGGCCGTGCCGCACTGGTTTAAGTTGGATGCCAGGCAAGCTGTCAGCGTGACCGTCTGCTGCGCGGCGATGGTAGACGGCGCAGTGTAGACAGCCTGCTGGCCCGATTGCGCCATCACTCGCAGAGTTCCCACCTGGGGGCTGACCGTCCAGCTCCCGATCGTCGAATTGCCTTGGTACGGCAGGGTTACATTGAATGTTTGCGACCCGCCGGCATACAGGTTGACCGAAGAGGGAGAAATAACCACGGGCGGCACCAAGGTCACCGTGGCCGTGGCGCACTGGCTCAAGTTGGATGCCAGGCAGGCTGTCAGCGTGACCGTCTGCTGCGCGGTGACAGTAGACGGCGCAGTGTAGATAGCCTGCTGGCCCATTTGCGCCATCACTTGCAGAGTTCCTACCTTGGGGCTGTACGCCCAGCTTCCCACCGCCGAATTCCCTCCGCCCGGCACGCTCACGGTGAACGTTTGCGATCCGCCAGCGTACAACGTAGCCGCTGTGGGGCTCAGGCGGGGCCATAGATTGACCGTGGCCGTGGCGCACTGGCTTAAGTAGGATGCCAGGCAGGCTGTTAGCGTGACCGTCTGCTGCGCGGTGATGGTAGACGGCGCAGTGTAGATAGCCTGCTGGCCCATTTGCGCCATCACTTGCAGAGTTCCTACCTGGGGGCTGACCGTCCAGCTTCCGATCGCCGAATTCCTTCCACCCGGCACGCTCACGGTGAATGTTTGCGATCCGCCGGCGTACAGGTTGACCGAAGACGGGGAAATGACCACTGCGATCGCCAGGGTCATCAGGGCGCTGCCGCACCTGGCCGGGGCGGCCGCGCTACATGCCGTTACCGTGACTGTCTGCGGTGTGGTGATGTTGGCGGGAGCATTGTAGACGGCCGTCTGGCCACCGGACACGGACAGCGTGCCCACTTGGGGACTGAGCGTCCAACTCCCAATGGTTGTGTCGCTGGCGCCCATCACCTCCGCGGTTAATGTTTGCGATCCGCCGCTGTTCAGGCTGACCGGTCCAGGGGGAGATACAAACACGGTCACGGGCGGGGAGGTAAGCTCGTTGATCAGGTTCTGCCCCGTGGGAGTGCCCCAGCCGGTCACGAGATCATAACCGGAAAGGGCGCAGTGCGCGGGGGTGCAGCCGGAGACCGTATCGTGGAAGTCCTGATGATAATTGGGGCCTTTGGCGATCGCGTAGATGGATAGGTTGGGGAGTCCAAAGGCCGGTAGGCCTTTCTGGGCCGCCTGCTGATTCACCAGCGCCGTGAACCCTGCCCACAATGGCGCGGCAAAGCTTGTGCCACCCTGGCCTCCACTGAACTGGTAGATGCTGCCCGTGGCCGTCTTGGCCGTGGCGACCGAGCAGATGTTGAAGGCGACCATGGCAACATCGGGAATGTTGCGCATGGTGGTGGATCCTCCGTTCATAGACATGTCTATTCCCTGCTGCCACCAGAGAATAGAGGTGGACGTACTGACTCCGCCGCTGCTGCCGTCTCCGTCGCTGCCATACCAGGAGCCTCCTGGGTTCCACCAGGCCGATTCCGATACCCAAGCGCCGCATGAACCGGTTGGAAGCAGCGCGGAGCCGCATGGACCGGTTGTGGTTAGCATCGTGCCGCCTGTGCCCGTGACCCAAGGCGAGTCGGCCGCCCCCGCCACGTAATAGCCCGAGTCACCGGAAGCCGCAAAAACAGACTGGCCTTGGGCCGCAAACCGTTGCAGTAGACTGTCCTCGGGTGAGAATACATAGGAAATACTGAGCTGCTTGGCCGCGTCGTCCTGAGCAATCTGGGCTAAGTCGGAATCTAGATCTTCGCCCATATAGACAGACAGGTAGTCCAATCCTGGAGCCATGGCGGTGGCCACTTGGATATCCGCAACGGCTTCGCCTTCCTCGTCCAGGTTCGTCGGCGGGTCATAAGAACCCACTGGCACTCTCTGGGTAGGGTTCGCCGGTAATCCGGCGTCGTTGCGGTATGCTGTGATGCCGTTATTGTCGAAGTACGTCGTGACATCGTTGTCATAGAAATCGGACGCCTCAATCACCGCTACCGATTGCCCCCTGCCGTCGAGCGCAACGTTTGGAACGTAGGCGGCCCGCAAATCGGCAGCCATAAAACAACCGCCCGTTCCCGAGCCAGTGCCGTCGGCGGGCAATGCCATCCGCTGCAACCCAGCTCGACGCGGAGGGGTTGCGTTATCGAGATGTTTGACACGCAAAATCGGCACATCGAGATCGATCGAGGGTTCCCTGTCCGGAGCATAGAACGCGGTTCCGTCCGGGCGTTGGTAGTTGTACAGATTTACGTGGAAGGTTCGCTCTATGCCGGCAACCGAGCCGTTCACGCGCAACAGCGCCCTGCCTGCGAAGGTGCGTGTAACCTGCAGGCCGTTGGCTTCGGCGAAATCGATCACAGCACGATAATCGCTTTCCGATGGCCCGAACCTGGCCGTGAACTGATCGGGCGTAAGATAGTGGCGGAACTGCGGGCTGGCAGGATCGTAAAGTTGCTGGAGCAGTGCATCGAGCTCTGCCTGATTCCGGAGCGGCAAGGAGATCGTCAGATCCAGATGCAGCCCCGCTTGCAGTTCGGACATCCGGTGCGCGCTGGCCACCGCATGCGGCACGTGGCCGCGCAATTGTTGTCTTCCAGGAGTCTGAGCGAAGCTCCCGATGGGCAAGAACAAGAGCGTGCAGACGGCGGCGGCAAAGAACCGCCGGCCGCGGGATATTTCGAGATATGTACCAGTTGACTTCATGAGTTGACCTCACTTGTTTTCCGCGGATACGCGGGTACAACTTGGGCGCATCGACGGCAGGTTTCACGACACCTGGGCTAGGTATCGTTTGAGCCCGGCTGTGGCAAGCCGGAGAATTGTGGCTTTTGCGGCTGCAATTCAGGGTTGAGTGCTCCCGCGCCTCCGGTTTCAGGTGCGGGAAAATTTCGCCAAGACATGTCAGCTCGACCGGGTGTTTCCCGATCGGCCCATCATACATCTGAGCGCCGCCTTGTGGGGGAGTCCGATGCGAAGTTTTTAGCCTGAATGCGGCGCGCCTGGTATGGATGGGCCAGTCAGGGATGCGCATAAGACTGTAGTGTCTCGCCGGAGGGTCTTCCCCGGACCTCGGTAGTTTGCGTAGCGCCGGTAATTTCCGGAATCTTCTTGCCCCTCAGAGCGCGCGCTTTTGATCTCGATCTTGGCGCGGCTCCGAGGGGCCCCTGAAATTATTTCGCGGGCAGTTGCCGGCGGTTACGGAAGCAAGGTGACCGTGGCCGTACCCCAGACCGTCGTGGCGCCGCTGTACGCCGTCACGATCACCGTCTGCTGGGACGTCACGGTTGACGGAGCCGAGTAGATCGCCGCCACGCCGCTCGGCAGAACCTGCAGACTTCCCGCCCCCGTCGCGGGGGTGAGTGTCCAGTGGTCGATTGTCGCGCCGCCGGTTACGTTGGCAGTGAAACCCTGCATTCCACCGGAGTGCACCGTTGCCGCCGAGGGACTCACGCGGGGCAGCAGGGTCACCGCGGCCGTGCCGCACTGGCTTGAGTTGGATAACAGGCAGGCTGTCAGCGTGACCGTCTGCTGCGAGGTGACGCTCGACGGCGCATAGTATTTGACCTGCTGGCCCATTGGCGCGATCCATTGCAGAGTTCCCACCTGGGGGCTGAGCGTCCAGCTCCCGATCGCCGAATTGCCTCCGTTTGGCAGGGTCACGGTGAATGTTTGCGATCCGCCGGCGTAAAGGATGACCGAAGACGGGGAAATGAGCACTTGGGGCATCAGGGTCACCGTGGCGGCACCGCACTTGGTCGGGTCGGCTGTGCTGCAAGCGGTCACCGTGACCGTCTGCGGCGTGGTGATGCTAGATGGCGCTGTATAGGTAGCCTGCTGCCCGTTTGGCAGGATCACTCGCAGAGTTCCCACCTGAGGGCTGAGCGTCCAGCCTCCGATAGCCCCATTGCTGGCGTTGCTGACGGTGGCGGTGAACGACTGCATTTGGTTGACGAACAGCGTCGCCGAGGCGGGACTCACACTCACGACCACCGGCATCAGGGTCAGGGTGGCCGTGCCGCAGCTTGCCGGGTCAACCGAGCTGCAGGCCGTCACCGTGATCGTCTGCTGGGAAGCGATGATCGTTGGAGCTGAGTACGTGGCCTGCTGCCCGTTGGGGACCCACTGCAAACTTCCTACTACGGAGCTGAGCCCCCAGGGGTTGAGTTCCCAGCTCCCGATCGGCACGTTCGCGGTGAGCACTTGAGATCCGCCGCCATCCAAGACTACCGAAGAGGGGGAAATGACCACTGGCGGAACCAGGGTCACCGTGGCCGTGCCGCACTGGCTTAAGTTGGATGCCAGGCAGGCTGTCAGCGTGACCGTCTGGAGCGTAGTGACGCTCGCTGGCGCATAGTATTTGACCTGCTGACCCATTGGCGCGATCCATTGCAGAGTTCCCACCTGGGGGCTGAGCGTCCAGCTCCCGATCGCCGAATTCCCCCCGCCCGGCAGGGTCACGGTGAATGTTTGCGATCCGCCGCCATGCAGGATGACCGCAGACGGGGAAATCAGTACTTGCGGCATCAGCGTCACCGTGGCCGTGTCGCACAGGCTTGAGTTGGACGCCAGGCAAGCTCTCAGCTTGACCGTCTGCGGCGTGGTGATGCTCGCTGGCGCATAGTATCTAACCTGCTGGCCCAGCGGCGCGATCCATTGCAGGGTTCCCACCTGGGGGCTGAGCGTCCAGCTCCCGATCGCCGAATTGCCTCCGTTCGGCACGGTCACCGTGAATGTTTGCGTCTGCGAGGCAGTCAGTGTGACGCTCGCGGGGCTGATGGAAGGAGGACCGCAGGCTTGAATCGCGTTGTTTACATTCAATACGCCGTTGTGAACCTTTCCAGCCACGGCAGGGGTCATAACGGCGTTCGAGAGGATCTGGCTCCGCAGCGCATCGGTATTGAGGGGACCGCAAGCCGAGAGGATCAGCGCCGCCGAACCAACGACATGAGGAGTCGCCATCGATGTTCCATCCAAGGCGCCGTACGTACCTCCTGGAAGGGTTGAGAGGATGTTCACTCCGGGTGCGGCGACAGGCACCAAGTTTGGGCCATAGTTGGAGAAAGAGGCGAGATTGCCACTACTGTCGATGGCAGCCACAGCCACAACGTTTTGATAATCGGCCGGATAAAACGGACTTTGATCGTTGTTCGTTCCGTTATTTCCAGCCGCCGCGACGAATAGAATGTTGTTGTTATAGGCGCGGGTGATTTCGTCTTGGAACGCCTGCGAGAGGCAGCTTGGACCTGTGCCTGCGCAGCCATAGCTGTTGTTCAACACGCGCACGTTTGCCGAAGCGCCGAATGCCGCCTTGGCTTGGATCGCGAACTCGATCGCATTGATGGCGTCCGAAACCGCCCCACTGCCGATCGCGTTCAGAAATTTCGTCCCCATGATGCTGGTGGCCCAGTTCACGCCAACGACGCCGAATCCGTTGTTGCCCACGGCGCCGATCGTGCCCGAAACGTGCGTGCCGTGCTCGTTATCGTCCATGGGATCGCAAGTGAGCGTGAGTGCGTTGAAGCCGTGGGCGCCGGCGGCGCAAGTAACCAGCGTCCCGCCGATGTTCACGGTGAAGGCGGTTGGAGCGGACCAGATGTTCGCGGCAAGGTCGGGGTGAGTGTAATCGATCCCGGTATCGACTACACCCACGACAACGCCGCTGGAGCCTGTCGAAATGTCCCAAGCCGCAGGCGCGCCAATGGCCGGCATTCCCCACAGTTGACTGAAAAGGGGATCGTCCGGCGTAGCCGTCGTGTGCAGGATGTAATTCGGTTCGACGTATTCCACATCGGGATTTGCCTTCAGGTGCTGGATTAACGTCGCGCTATCTTTGCTGCGGGAGTGCAGGCGGACTGCGCCAGCACCACCCACGGGCCTGCTCTCGCTGATGTCTTCCTGTGATGCGACACTGAGAACCGAAGCGGTGTTCGCAGTCGCGCGGAATTTCACGAGGACTTCGTTTGGTTGCGCTGCCGCCGTCTGCTGAGCAACGAGAGGAGCGGCAAAAATGAAGATCGCGAGCAATGTGCAGAGGTTCTTAAGCATGCAATTATCCTTTTGCGCCAAGCGCGCCGGCCTGGCCTCGAATCCCCATTGCAGGTTGAATGTGAGATTGGTTCCGGGAATTCCATTGTGGCTCCCGGCAGGAAGTCAGTATACATCCGTTTGCCGCCTCTCGGGCCCTTCCGATGCGGCTATTCATCCTGAATGCGGCAGCTCGATTTCGCGCTCAGAAGGGTTGCTCGGAACCATTTGAAATCAAGGGACATGGGTAAGGCAGCCCCATTTATGAGATGCGTTGTAGTGTATCGCCGGAGGACCTCCCCGGACCTCAGTGGTCTGAGTAGCGCCGGTAATTGCCGGAGGGGGACAGATAGAGCGCATAGCTGGTGGGGAAGGGGATTTCGAAACAGCTATCGTGCAGCTCTGGGATTCCTACGCAATACTGCCTTCGAGAGGTTTCTTTTAGGCGCTGTTAGACGCGTACTCTTAGATGGCCTGTAGGAGGTCGCGGAATTTCGTGTACCCCATGACGCCGAGCTCGTGGATTAGCGCGGTTGCCGCGGGGCGTGAAAGATCGTCATGTAGCGCGGCGGCAAGGATGGCCCCGACGTGCTTCTCGGCCCCAAGGATGGTCCAGTGCTGGCGTTCGGTTGCGACGAATGCGCGCACGCACTCCACAGCAAGTGGCATGTGGTGGCCTGCGAGGTTGGCGAGTCGCTCGATGACCTGATGGTCCAGCGCGATGGTCTGATTCGTGCGCAACACGTCGCGCAGTTCGTTGAGCTCCCATTCGGGATCGAGCTTTCCGGCGGCGAACCACCAACCGAAGGCGGCGAGTTCACCACGGTGCTCCTCCAATGCGGCCGTCGCTGCTTGGCGCCGTGCGGTCCATAGGCTGACGAGGCGCTCGCGAATCACCGTGGCCACGGCTTCTTCGGTGCTGTACAGGACGCGACCGACGTACTCCAGCGCGTGGGTGCGAATGTGTATTGGTGCGCGCTCAAAAAACCGCGCAATGATGCCCTGGTCGCATGGGAGGTGGCCGCGATAGTAGCGTGCCATGAGGTGCGCGCCTAGGTGCTCGTCTGGGTCGGGCCTGCCGCCTCGGGATTCCGGCAGCTTGTCGCGCTGCAGCTTGTCGACGGCACGCTCGTAGTAATCGGTGAGCAGGGCGACGGCATCGTCGTAGGGGGGGCAGAACGTGAGGTATGCCTCCCATGCGGCGTTGCCCCGCTCGTCCCCAAAAATCCGGTCAACGTTGGCGCGTGCCCATTGTTGGTCGAGGAGGCCGAGCCATGGGAAGAATCGTCCATAAACTGAGCGGATCGCGACGGACGGGTCGTGCTGGAGGTGATGGTCGAGGAGTTCGCGTACCTCCGGCATGCTGGCCATGTCCCTATGTCCTGGTTGGTGTTGTCGGATCATCAGGGCGTACTTGATGACTGCTTCCATGGCTTTGCCCCTGATCGTGTTGATGGCAAGCAGTGGCGCGTCCATCGTTGGGCCGTAGGTCTTTTCGTCCGCCGCAGTGGGGTCGGGGTCCTCGGCGAGCACCGCGATGATACGCCAGACCGTGTCCCGGTGAGCGACGGGCATGGTGTTATTGAGTGCTTGGTCGAGGAGGTCGGCGATCGCGCCGCGCGTGCCTGCCCGCCCCTGGTCGTCGTCAAAGGGATCGTGATTGTTGCGTAGTGCGTTCCTGGGTTGGTTGATGATCCATGTCGCGAGGTCCAGGACTCGTTCCCACGTGATGCTTCGCTTCTTATCGTTTGCTTCTCGTAGGCCGTAGAAGTAGTTGCGGTGGTATGTGGGGTGCAGCGCCCGGAGCTGGTCGAGGACGTTGTCCAGCAGTGTCAGGTTGGTTGCGATGATATTAGTGAGGTGCTGGCCGATGCCTGCGCGTGACGGCCCGAGGAGCTCGTCCGTTGGTGTCCAGGCCGCGAGGTAGTCGACCAATGCTTCGGGCGTCATCCTGGCCAGATCATCTTTGGTGATGGGGCTTGCTGGTCCGATGAACCCGAAGGTTAGGTACTCAGGCTCTGGTCCAAGTTCATCGATGATTGCTTGGTAGCGTTGTGCCCACGCTGGTGGGAGCTGGTCGGCGATGGGAGTGAGTTGTCGGCGTTGCCAGAATTTCTGGTAGTGCGCGGTGTCCTCTGGTGTTGGTTGTTGGCCGGTTGCTGTGATGCGTGCTTCGTAGGGCTGCGTTGGCGGGCCATCGTTAATCCAGGTGAGGATGCGCTCCTGGTCTGCCGGGTCGAGGCTGGAGAAGGCGTCGTGGAGGAGTCGTTGGTACTCGTGGCGTAGACCGGAGTTTTCGAAGAGGTCGTGGTTCGTGAGGTGGGCGTTCACGAGGTCGGGAATGTTGTCTTTTTCTCGTCGGAGGATGTCGAGGGCAATCCGGTGGAACGCGATGGTGGGTCGCGCTTCGAGTGCTGCAATGACGATCCTGGCGTCGTGGGGTTGTTCGCGTGCGAGTTGCGCGGCGGTGTCTCTGGTGGCGCTGACGAGGAGGTTTTTGATGCTGTTGAGGTCCTCGTCGTCTTCGATCTTGCCATGCCAGATGCCTGAGCCGTCGTTTAGTGGTCGGCTACCACGTGTTGTATGCGGTGGTGCTGCGATTTGTAGGAGGTCGCTGGTGAGGGCGAGGGCGTCCATGCCGATAGTAGCCGTGAGGCTGGGGAGTGCTTCTTTGAGGACTTGCCCGTAGGACCATGGTTGCATGTGGGCGCGGGCGTATCGTGTTTCGTCTTTGGTGATGGCCAGTGTTACCCGTGCGAGCGCTGTTGCTGCGACGGCTTGGCCGTTGGTGGCGAGGTGTTTGAGCAGCGTGCCGAGGTGCATAGGGAGCACGCCGCGGTAGGGCGCCTTGAGCCATTGTGCGGCGCGCGGAACGAGTTGTGCCGCCATCGGTGCGGGGAGGTTGGTGGCGATCTCGGCGAGGGTATCGTGGACAATGATGTTCTCAGTTTCCGGGATCTTGAGCGCAATGCGGAGCACGGCGTCTTGCGCCTCGGGAATGGTGGCCATGCGCGCGAGGTACTGCAGTGCGGGCCACGGCGGGAACTGGACGGTGCCTTCGGTGTTGTCGTGGATGGGCGCTGGTGGAGTGCTGAACAGGCCTCGTTGGTCAAGTGGTTCGAGCCATTGTGGATTTTGGAGCTTGTCGAAGAAGTAGCGTCGCTGTTCTGGTCGCGCGAGGAGGCTAATGGTGTGCTCGATCTGCTCAGGCGTTGGTGTCTTCCAAGATGGCATCGAGGTCCTCCAGTGTGTCAAAGAATGGTCTGATGAGTGCGGCGAGTGTGCTTTCGAAGATGTTGAATCGATGGCGAAGTTCTTGCTCGGGGCAGTGGCTGTTGGTGTGTCCGGTGTCGTGTGCTCGGTCGACGAACCATTTGGTGATGATGAGCCATTGTTTAAGGATAGGAGTGAGCGTGTCGCGCAGAGGCGTGTTCTCTGGTGCGAGTCCTTGGAAGAGTCGTCGTGCGGCGTCGAGGGGTTTTGTTCTGGTGGTGCGGTGGTCTTCGAGGAGCTCGGCGACTTTCTTAGCGAGTTTGCGGTCGATGGTGATGGTGGTGGAGTTTGGTGCGGTGTTGCCGCCGAGGTCGGTGATGAGCGTTTGTGCGCCGGGGAGCCTGGAGATGTCGTCGAGGCGGCTCGTGTAGTCCAGGCGGTGCTTCTTGGTAGTGGGGCCGCTGACGACATCAGGGAGGCGGTTTCTGATTTCTCGGACGGCATGGGCTATGAATCTGACGCGCCCGGGGAGGGGCTTGTCGTCGAGCAGAGTGACTGCTCCTTCGTATAGTTCCGCAAGGCTTGGCGCGTTGCGGTGCATCCACGCTTTGACTTCGTTGCGTGTTGGCGTCCAGCAGGGTGTTAGTGCCATGGCGTCGTGGGCACCGTTGCCCGGCGGTAGTGGTGGATCTGCTGGGGCCATGCTTTTCGCTTTTTGTTCTTAATTGTACGCTCCTGGTTAAGAACTCTTCGGCGGTTCGGGCGTGAGCCGCGGGTTTATATCTCGCGGCAACAGCCCATACCACCAGCACTCAGGCACGAGATCCCGAAACGGCACAGCCGGAAAGCGGCCTCAGCATGATCCGCTTCAGGCTGGCCCGCCTCAGGCTGCTGAAAAAGGTCGAAAAACGCTTGCTGACGCGCGCGGCTCGGAAACGCGCCCGCGTGTTTACAGCAACTTACAGAGCCGCGACCGTGAGGGAACGGGCCTGCCAAAGCCTTTTTCAGCAGCCCGCCTAGAGGCCCTGCAAGAAGTAGTTGCACTCTTTCTCGCGGCCGAGCGTGGTCGTTTCGCCGTGCCCTGGAATCACAAGCGTCTCCTCCGGAAGGCCGAAATACTTGTCGTGGATCGACCGCAGGAGCTGCCGCGAATCCCCGCCGGGCAGGTCGGTCCGCCCGATGCTGTCGCGAAACAGGGTGTCGCCCGCAATCAGCTTCTTTTCGGACGGAATCCACAGGCTGATCGAGCCGAGCGTGTGCCCGGGCGTGTCGAGGACCTCGAAAACAGCCGCGCTTAGGCGAAGCTGGTCCCCTTCTCGCGCCGGCGCATCGATTTCAACGCGTTCCGGCGTCTCCATGCCGAGCAACGCGGCCTGCGTGTCCAGAAGATCGCAGAGCGGGAGGTCGCTGGCGTTCATGTAAACCGGTGCGCCGGTAGCGCGCTTGAGTTTCTGAGCGCCGCCGATGTGGTCGACGTGCGCGTGGGTGATGACGATGGCCGTGATCCGGAGCCCGTGCCGCTGGACGACGCCGAGGATGGCGTCAATCTCGTCACCGGGATCGATGACCAGCCCTTCACGCGTGACCTCATCGCCGAAGATCGAGCAATTGCACGCCAGCATCCCGACCGGAAGTATTTCGTGGATCATGGGGGCTATACTTCCAGTATATGGCCCTGATCGCCCTGGAAGTCCTGCGGGTGTTGATGCGCTGGGTGCACATCGTTTCGGGGGTCCTGCTCATCGGAGGCGCGGCCTATGCGCGCGCTGCCGTTTCCCCGGCGTTCGAAGTACTACCACTCGAAGACCGGGAGGAAGCCTGGCAGCGCCTCGCGCTCCGTTACCGGCCTCTCATTTACGCGGCGATTGCGGGCCTGATCGTCTCCGGCGTCTACAATGTCCTGATACACCGGGGCCACAGCGCGTATTACCTGATGTGGTTTGCGATCAAGATGCTGCTCGCGGCGCACGTATTCGCGGCGGCCATCCTGTGGACCAGAGAAGCGGACGCAAAGCCCGCCGACGACGCGGCGCGGGACCGGCGCATGAGCGGCATCCTGATCTCGGGCCTGCTCGTGTTGCTGGTTGCGGCATACCTGGGAATCATTTATTAGCGCTGCGATGGAAGACGGATATCAAGCGCTGCGGGAAGGCGCGGCGTGGTTCGATCTCTCCGCCCGCGGCCGCATACGCGTGACGGGCCGGGACCGCACACGCCTGCTCCACGCCATCACGACCAACCACATACAGCAGCTCAAGCCGGGCCAGGGCTGTTACGCGTTCTTTCTGAACGCACAAGGCCGCATTCTCGGCGATGTGAACCTGCTTTGTCTCGCGGATGCCTTCCTGCTCGATACCGAGCCGGAAACGCGCTTGAGTACTTACGAGCACATCGCTAAGTACATCATCGCCGATGATGTGACGCTCGAAGACGCAACGGAAGAAACCGCCGCGCTGGGCGTGGAGGGGCCGGAATCGGGCGAGATCCTGCGCGCGCTCGCTATGCCGCAGCCTGAGGCGCCTTACTCGTATGAGCGTTCCGGCGAGCGCATGATCGCCCGCTTGAGCGCGACGGGCGCGCCGGGCTTCCGCATCTTCGCCCCGCGGGAGGAGATGCCGCAGCTTGTCGAGCAGTTGGAATCCGCAGGCGCCGTCTCCGCCGCGCCGGACGAGATTCGCGCGGTGCGGCTCGAGCTCGGAACGCCTCGCTACGGCGAGGACATCTGCGACAAATACCTGCCGCAGGAAACGCAGCTTCTTCACGCGGTGCATTTCGACAAGGGCTGTTACCTGGGGCAGGAGATTGTCGAGCGCGTGCGGTCGCGCGGCTCGGTGCACCGGTTTCTGGTGCGGCTTGAGATCGATTCCAGCAATCCGCCCGAGGCTGACGCGCAAATCCTCGCCGATGGAAAGGCGCGGGGCGAGGTGACTTCCGCCGCCTATTCTCCAGCGAGCGGAAAAGTGGCGGCGCTGGGTTACGTGCGGCTTGGAGAAACAGCGGCCGGCGCGCCGCTCACGATCGCCGGCGCGGCGGCGCGAATTGTGTCCGCGAGGCCTGGGCCGGAAAGCTAAGCCTGGCGAGGGCCCCCTTACACCACGTAGCGTTCGGCTTCCAGCACGCGGGCGGCGATGCGGCGGCGGAGCGCGACTGTGTTGAGCGGCTCGAATTTAGCGAAGCGGCGGAGCACGGCCAGGTTCGTGCGCAGCGCGTCGCCTTCCGAGCAGGCAGCTAGCACGGTGCGCGCGTCCGTTTCGATCGCTCCCATCGCCTCGCGGGTGAAGACCGCGCACATATCCGCGGCTTGCGCGCCGCGGCCGGCGGCCGCCAGCTTGCGCGTCCGCAGATAAACGGATTCCATCGCAAACGCCTGCATCAGGATATCGGTGATCCCGGCGAGGACTTCCTGCTCATCCTCGATGGCGGCAAGGAATCTCTGGTACGCCAGGCCCAGCGTGAACAGGCCGATCCTCTTCGCGTTCGCCACCAGGCGCGCTTCCTCCCCGGCGGCATCGTCGATGCGCGGGCCGCCAAGAATCTCCGCTTGCAGCGCCTTGACCGCTTCGACCAGTGGCAACTGACCACGCTGGGCGCGCTTCAGCATCATGCCAGTGGCGACGAGCCGGTTGATTTCGTTGGTGCCTTCGAAGATGCGGTTGATGCGCGAATCGCGGTAGGCGCACTCGACCGCGTAATCCTGGTGATAGCCGTAGCCGCCATGGATCTGCACGCCCTCATCGACGACATAATCGAGCGCCTCCGAGGCGAACACCTTCACGAACGAACACTCGGTAGCGTATTCCTCCACGCCCTTGACAAAGGTCTCGGAGGCCTCCGGCTGGCTCCAGTCCAGGCCGGCTAGCCGGCTCTCGATGAGCCCGCCCACGCGGTAGACCACGCTATCTGTGGCAAAGAGCAGGATGGCCATCTGGGCCAGCTTGTGCTGGATCAGGCCGAACTCGGCGATCGGCCTGCCGAATGCCTGGCGCTGGTTGGCATAGCGCGCCGAGATGGCGAGCACTTCCTTCATTCCGCCCACCGCAAACGCGCCCAGCTTCATGCGGCCCAGGTCGAGGATGCTGAAAGCGACGGCATGGCCGCGGTTCAGCTCGCCGAGCAGGTTCTCGCGCGGCACCGCGACGTTATCGAAGTAAACGGCGCAGGTGGAGCTGCCCTTGATGCCCATCTTTTTTTCTTCGGCCCCGATGCTGACGCCCGGCCAGCTTCGCTCCACCAGAAACGCCGAGATCTTCTCGCCGGTCTTGGCGAAAACGGTAAACAGACCGGCGGCGCTTGCATTCGTGATCCACATCTTCTGCCCGTTGAGCGCGTAGTGCGAGCCATCCGCGCTGAGCTCGGCCCGTGTGCGCGCCGCCAGCGCATCCGAGCCCGCGTGCGCCTCGCTCAGACAGTACGCCGCGATCATTTCCGCATTCACCAGCTTCGGCAGGTAGCGCTCCTTTTGTTGCTCAGTGCCAAATAGCAGGACGGGAAAGGTGCCGATGCCGGCGTGTGCGCCATGCCAGGCGGCATATGAGCCGTCGCGCCCGAGCCCCTCGGCAACAATCAGCGCGGCAACCCAGCCCAGCTCCATTCCGCCGTAACGCTCCGGAATCGCCGCTCCGGTTAGGCCGAGCGCGGCGGATTTGCGCAATACGGCAACCGCGACACCCGGCTCCTGGTGTTGGATCTCCTGGACGCGCGGCGCGACGTTATTCGCCCAAAACTCATCCACCGTGCGCGCGATGGCGCGATGCTCGCCCGTGAAGTCCTCCGGCGTGAAAATCTCTTCCGGCGCGCGCTGCTCGATCAGGAACCCGCCGCCGCGCACTTTCGGCAGGCCCGCTACTGTTGAAGCCATTCCGCCCCTCCCGATCCGTTCTAAATCCGTTCGAAAATGCCGGCGGCGCCCTGGCCTCCACCGACGCACATCGTGACCATTCCGTACCTCGCGCCCCGGCGCTCCATCTCGCGGAGGATCGTCGCAGTGAGCTTAGCGCCGGTGCAACCCAGCGGATGGCCGAGCGCAATCGCTCCGCCGTTCAGGTTCACGCGCTCGATATCGAGGCTCGCCAGCCGGATGACCGCGAGCGCCTGAACGGCGAACGCCTCGTTCAGCTCGATCACCTCGATGTCATCCAGCTTCAGCCGCGCCATCTCGAGCGCCTTAGGAATTGCCACTACCGGCCCGATGCCCATGATTTCCGGCGGGACGCCGCCTGCGGCGAAGCTGACGAAGCGCAAGCGCGGCTTGAGGCCCAACCGCCGGGCTTTTTTATCGGACATGACAAGCGCCACCGCCGCGCCATCGCTGGTTTGCGACGAGTTGCCCGCCGTCACCGTGCCCTGTGCATCGAACACAGGCTTGAGCTTCGCCAACGCCTCAAGCGAAGTGTCCGAGCGCGGCCCTTCATCCTTCGCGAAGATCGTTTTCTCCGTAATGCGTTTTCCGTCTTCGAGCACCGTGCGTTCGACCCCGAATGGCACGATCTCTTCTTCGAAATTCCCCTTGGCCTGCGCGCAGAGAGCATTCTGGTGGCTGCGAAGCGCGAACGCATCCGAGTCCTCGCGGCTGATATCGTATTTCCGCTGGACCGCCTCCGCGGTCAGGCCCATACTCAAATAGATTTCCGGCCGGTTGTCAGCGATCCAAGGATTCGGCGCGAATTTGTTACTGGCGCGCGGGATCAGGCTCATCGATTCGGCCCCGCCGGCGATTACGATCCCGGCCGAGCCGGAGCGGATGCGGTCGGCGGCGATGGCGATCGCTTGCAGGCCCGACGAGCAGAAACGGTTGATAGTCATTCCGGGCACGAGGTCCGGGAGGCCGGCGAGCAGCGCCACGTTCCGCGCCATGTTCAGGCCGGATTCGGCTTCCGGAAACGCGCAACCCAGCACGACATCGTCGATTTCGTCTTTCGGCGTTTGCGGGTATTTCTCGAGCAGGCGGCGGATGACGGCTGCGGCGAGGTCGTCGGGCCGCGAGTTCCGTAACGCTCCACGCGGCGCCTTGCCCACGGCGGTCCGCAAGCAATCGACAATCACGGCTTCAGGCATTTCTCGTCAGCCCCTTATACCCATTGTGACGTTTTCGGTCAGCCAGCGGCTTCATCGAGCGAGATGTTCCAGGCTTCCCAGCGCCGGATCAAGAGCCGGCATGGCACGCCGCACAGGCTGCTGAAAAACTCTTTTTTCGCTCCCTCACGATCACGCCTCGGAATGGCTTGCACACGCTTCTTCAGTTTCTCAGCGGCTTGCCGGTTTTGAGCATGTGCTGGATGCGCTGCTGCGTTTTCTCGCGGCCGCAAAGGCTCAGGAAGGCCTCACGCTCGAGGTCGAGCAGGTACTGCTCGGAGACGGTCTCGCCGCTGGTGAGCCGGCCGCCGCTCAGGACGTAGGCAAGCTTCTCGGCGATTTCGAGGTCGTAATCGGAAATCTGATGCGCCTCGTGCGCCAGCCAGGCCCCGATCTTCAAAAGCGCGTAGCCCGCTTCGCCGGTAACGCGAATATCCGTCCGCGGCTCGCCCGGAGCGTAAGTTGGCGCCAAGCCCAGCGCCAGCGCCTTGGCATCGGCGACCAGCCGCTCGGGGTTCATCGAGATGCAATCGGTGGGGCGGAGCAGGCCTAGCTGCCGCGCGTGCTCGGCGCTGGTAGAGACCTTTGCGAAGCCGATCAGCTCCATCGCACGCTTCGGGTCGCCCAGGCGGATCAGCATCTCTTTCGAACCACCAGCCGCTGGAATCAACCCCACGCCCACCTCGACCAGACCCATGTACAGCTCGGCCGAAGCCTGCACGCGCGCCGCATGCAGCGCGATTTCGCAGCCGCCGCCGAGCGCCATGGCGAACGGCGCCGCAACGACCGGCTTGGCGGCGTACTTCATCGCCATGTTCGCCTGCTGGTACCGGCGCACCGCGGCATCGAGCTCGTCCCAATCGCCCTCCTGCGCTGCGAGCAGAATCAGCATCAGGTTCGCGCCGGCGCTGAAGTTTTCGCCCTGGTTGGCGACAATGAGCGCTTCGTAATTGCGCGCGGTCTCATCGATCGCCGCCAAGATCATTTCGACCTGGTCTTCGCCGAGCACGTTCATCTTGGCGTGGAACTCGAGGCACAGCGCGCCATCGCCGAGGTCGATGAGCGAAGCGCCGGCGTTCTTCTTCACGATGCCGCACGCGCGCTTGATATCGGAGAGGACGAGGATGCCGGGCCGGTCTTCGAGTTCCGCATAGCGGATTCCCGGCAAATCGAAATATTCCATATGCGGCTTGCCATCGCGGTCCGCGGGGCGATAAAACGACTTTGCGCCGCAGGCCAGCATGGCTTCCACCGAAGCCGGCACCGCGCGGCCCTCCTGCCGCATGCGCGCGACGGTCTCCTCCACGCCCAGGGCGTCCCATAGCGCGAACGGACCGAGCTGGTGCGCGTAGCCCCAGCGCATGGCGCGGTCGATCTCTACGATGCGATCCGAGATCTCCGGTACGCGTTCGGCCGAATACAGCAGCAGATCGCGGAAGAGTTGCCACAGGAAGTTGCCCGCGCGGTCGTTCGAGTGCACGAGCGCCCGCAGCCGTTCGGGGAGGTTCTCGATATTCCTGACAGCTTCGATGGAAGGGAAATTCGGCTTCCGGGCCGGGTGGTATTCGAGTGTCTTCCAATCGAGGGCCCAAATTTCTTTTGCAGCTCCATTTCCTGCACGCTTGTAGAAACCCTGGCCGCTTTTCTCGCCGAGCCAGCCGCGCTCGATCATCTTGTCCACACAGGGGGGAGGCAGGAAGCGCTCTCGCCACGGGTCATCCGGCACGAGATCGTACAGGTTGCGCGCGACGTGCGCCCAGGTATCGAGGCCGATGATATCGACCAGCCGAAAGCTTGCGCTGCGCGGCAGACCGATGAGCGGTCCGGTCAGTGCGTCAATTTCTTCAACTGTGTACCCGCCTTCGACCCCGAGCCGCTGAACGGTCGCGCCAATGAACACACCGATGCGGTTCGCAATGAAGTTGGGCGTGTCCTTCGCCGGCACGACGCCTTTGCCCAGCCGCCGGTCGCAGAACTGCGACACGAAATCGAGCACCTGTGGATCGGTTTCCGGCCCAGGGATCAGCTCGACGAGGTGCAAGTAGCGCGGGGGATTGAAGAAATGCACGCCCAAGAAGTTCTGGCAAAACTCGATCGAAAATCCGGCGGAGATTCGCGCCAGCGGCAGGCCGCTCGTGTTGGTGGAAACAATGGTGCCGGGCCGCCGCCAGAGCGCAACTTTTTCGAGCAGCGCGCGCTTGATCTCCAGGTCCTCTGCAACCGCCTCGACGATCCAGTCGCAGTGCTGGATCGCTCCGAGATCGTCTTCGAAGTTTCCCGGCCGGACCAGCGCAACCGCGGAATCGGTGAAGAAACCTCCGGGCTTCTGCTTGATGGCGTTTTCAATGCCTTTGAGAGCGGCGGCATTGCGATTGGGTTGGCCGGGGACAACGAGGTCAAGCAGCAGCGCGGGGATCCCGGCGTTTGCGAAGTGGGCCGCGATGCGCGAGCCCATGGTTCCCGCGCCCAGGACGGCGACACGGCGAATGGTTCTCATGAGTGTCCTTCCAGCGACGCCCGGGGTTCCGGCATCGGTACTGAATTGAAGCCCCATGCGGAGTGTAACAAAAACCGCCGCGAGGGGGTGTAGATTGCGGTCCAATATACAAAGGTTGTGTGCGGCGGTTCACGATAGAATACTCAATGCGTGGTCCTGACGGCTCCGGCGTTCTTCGTGTTCCTGGCGATCGTTTTCTTCTTGCACTGGATGGTTGCGGAGAAGCGCATTCTCAGGTTGTCAGTGCTACTTTTTGCGAACTACTTTTTTCTGGCGCGGTTCGGACTTTGGTACCTGCTCGTGATTCCGGCGGCGGGGACGCTGGATTTTATCGCGGGCCTCGCGCTCGATCGCTTCAAAGCCTCTCTGCTGCGGCGGCTGATTTTGGGGTGCAGCGTCACACTGAACCTGGGGATTCTGCTCGCGGTGCGGTACGCAGAGAGGTCGCAGTTCCTCTTTACGCTGGGACTCTCGTTCTATGCGTTTCAGGCGCTTACTTACACCATCGACGTTTACCGGCGGGAGATCAAGGCCACCTCCAGCTGCCTGGAGTACCTGACGGCGGTGTCACTCTTCCCCACACCGCTGGCTGGTCCCATCACGCGGGTGGGCGACCTGCAGGCGCAGTTTGGACGGAAGCCGGCCCTCTCCTCGGAGCAGGCGGGGCGCGCACTGTTCCTGATCTCTCTGGGCCTGGTAAAGAAGCTCCTGATCGCCGATTACCTGGCGAACAATTTGGTGAACCGGGTGTTCGATCTGCCGAATCTCTACAGCGGCTTCGAGGTGGCGGCCGGGGTGTACGGATATGCCTTACAGCTCTACTATGATTTCTCGGGCTACACGGACATCGCCATCGGGTCGGCTCTGCTCGTGGGTCTGAGCCTGCCCGCGAACTTCGACCGGCCGTACTCGTCGCTCAGCATCCCGGAGTTCTGGCGGCGCTGGCACATCAGTTTCTCGCAATGGCTGCGGGACTACCTGTATTTTTCGCTGCCGGGCCTGCGAGCGAAGCGTAAGGTGTACACCTATTGCAACCTGGTAATCACAATGCTGCTGGGCGGGCTGTGGCATGGCGTTACCTGGAATTTCGCCATCTGGGGTCTGCTGCACGGATCGGGACTGGCGGGGACGCGATGGTGGCAGACCTGGCGCGGCCGGAGGGCGCCGTCGGGGAATCGTTGGGTGAAACTGGCATGCGGCCTTCTCACGTTCCATTTTGTGTGCTTGACCTGGGTGTTCTTCCGCGCCCCGGACCTGAAAGGGGCGATGGCGGTTCTGGGCCGCGTGGGGTCGTTCACAGTGTCGGCGGAGAACCTTACTGCGGGGATCCTGCTGGTGATGACGCTGGCCGCGGTGGGTCATTTCCTGCCGAACCGCTGGCTCTCCGACTCGACTGCGCTTTTTGGGCGCGCCCCGTTTTACGCGCAGGCCGCGGCCATGCTGGCGGTAGTGATCGCACTCCAATTCCTGGCGGGCATGGGCGGGGCGCCTTTCGTGTACAGCAGGTTTTGAGCGTATGCGTTCCTTTCCAGTGCGGCCGGCTCTGACGATCCTCACCTTTGTGGCGCTTGTCGCGGCTGCCGGCTGGCTGCGCAAGGACTTTCGCGGCCTGAGCCCGGCGCTGTTTGCCTCGTTGATCGATTTCAGGCCGGCGCGGGTAGTTGCTGAGCCGGCACCCGAGCCGCTGCGACCGCGTAAGTTCATGCCGGTTCCCGACCTGGAGGATAATTCGGGCGCGCTGGACCACTTCTACGAGGCGCTATGGCGCACGGAGAGGAAAGAGCCGGGGGCCATCACGCGTATCCTGCACTACGGAGACTCGCCGACCAGCGCCGACTTGGTCACCGGCGACGTGCGCGCGCTGTTGCAGGCGCGATTCGGCAATTCCGGCCACGGCTTTACGCTGATCGGCCAGCCCTGGGCCTGGTACGAGCATTGGGGCGTGAAACTCTCCGCGTCCGGCTGGGACATCCATCCGGCGAGCCATCCTGACTTGCGGGACGGCATGTATGGGCTTGGTGGCGTGGCTTTTCTGAGTCAGGGCGCCACTCAGAGCCGGATCGTGCTGCGGGACAAGGGTCACACCCAGGTGGAAGTATCGTTTTTACGGCAGCCGGAGGGCGGAGAAATCACCATTTCGAGCGGCGAACTGCGCATCGGCCGGATCGACACCAGCGCCGACGCCAAGCGGCCCGGCTTCGCGGCGTTTGATCTACACCCTCCCGTGAGCGAGCTGGAGATTCAGACAACGGGCCCGGTGAGGGTGTTTGGGATTACGCTCGAGAAGGCAACGCCGGGTGTGGTTTACGACAGCTTGGGGATGAACGGAGCGTTCACCACCGTTCCGGCCCGTATCTTCAACGAGAAACAGTGGGCCGAGCAGCTCCAGCGCCGGAAGCCGGACCTGGTGATTCTCAATTACGGCACCAATGAGAGCGGTTTTTCGGGCTACGTGGGGAGTTGGTACGAAAAGGAACTGCGCCAAGCCCTCCGGCGGCTGAGAGCGGCGCTGCCTAATTGCTCACTGCTGATCATGAGTCCTATCGATCGGGCGGAGCAGGTCGCCGGAGGGGAGATCCGCACGCTGCCCAGTATCCCGCGGCTGGTGGCCATCCAGGAGCGCGTGGCTCGGGAAAACGGGTGCGGTTTCTTCAACACTTTCGCAGCGGCAGGAGGGGAAGGAACCATGGCGCGCTGGTACGAGGCGCGGCCGCGGCTGGTCTCGGCGGACTTCATCCATCCGACGCCGGCAGGCGCGCGGGAGGTGGGAAGACTGTTCTTCCAGCGGCTGTGCCAGGGGTTGAACGAGTACAAGTTCCGCCACAGCATCCAGCGGCCGGCGCTGGCGAGGAGGAAATAAGCGTGGGCTGGCTTCGGCGATTGACCGCGCTGCTTCTGTTGATGGCGGTGCCATGGGTTTCGGCGGCGGCCGCCAAGAAACGCAGGACGCGGCGGGCCCACTATCCTGCACCGCGGGTGAGCGCAAAAGCGCGCGCCGCGGCCGCCGAGCGCGTTTCCAAGTCGCTCGCTGCGGCGGTGGCGAACCCAATCGAGCGCTCGGGTGCGCTGGTGCCGTTTTTCGAACTGCTCTACCGCGAGACCCTGGGCGAGAGCCAGACGTTGCACATCCTGCACTTCGGCGATTCACATACGGCCGCGGACGCCTGGACCGGCCGATTGCGCGCCAGCTTTCAGCAGCGGTTCGGGGATGGGGGAGCGGGCTTCTCCTTCCCGGGGCGGCCGTTCAAGGGGTACCGGCGCTTCGACGTGCAGGCTGGGGGCGCCTCCCAACGCTGGGAGGCAGAGGGACTTCGGACCGGTGCCGGGGACGGGCTGTTCGGCCTGGGCGGAATCAGCATCTCAACGGACCGCAAGGACCAGAGTGTTTTTGTGGAGGCCGATTGCGAGTACCTGGAAGTGTTCTACTTGCAACAGCCCAAGGGCGGCGGAATCGCACTGTACGAGGATGGCCAACCGGCTCGCGCGATCTCAACGGCCGGCGAACTGGGGCCCGGGTACCTCACACACCAGACCAGCGCGGGCGTTCACCGGTTCGAGATCCGCACCCTGGACCGCGCTCCGGTGCGCCTGTTCGGCTGGGTAACCGAGAAGGCGCAGGGGGTAACCTACGAATCCATGGGGATCAACGGCGCCGAAGCGGTCCTGATCCTGCACTGGAACGAAGCAATGCTGGCAAGCTACATCGAGCGGCGCAACCCGGCGCTGATCGTACTGGCCTATGGCACCAACGAGGCCGGCGACCCGCAGTGGACCCTTGAAAACTACCGCGAGATGTTCGGCACGCTGCTGGAGCGGCTTCGGCGCGCCGCGCCGGTGGCTTCGATCCTGGTGTTGGGACCGCCCGACCGGCTCAGCCGCTCGAGGGGGCGCTGGGCGCCTTTGGACAAGCTCGACACGATCATCGCGGCGCAGAAAGAGGCGTGCTGGACCAATGGGTGCGCGTTTTGGGACACACGCGCCCGGATGGGGGGGAAAGGTTCGATGCGGGACTGGGTCTATGCCCAACTGGCCCAGCCGGACTATGTGCACTTCACTTCAGCCGGCTATCACCGATTGGCGGACGCGCTGTTCCAGGATATAATCCAGGAGCTTCAGGTCTTTATTGAGTACCGCACAGCGCCACCCGAGCAGGTCACCCATGGAGAGACGAGCCAGAATCCTTGAAATCATCCGCAGCATTTCCCGGCAGGATGTGAACCCGGGGCCGGATCAATCGCTGTTTGAGTCGGGAATCGTGGACTCCTTTGCGCTGCCCGAGATGGTGAGCGCGCTGGAGTGTGAGTTCTCAATTACGATCCCGGATTCGGATCTGATTCCGCGCAAGTTCGAGACGATCGAGCGGATCGAATCCTACATCGAAGGGCATAGCTGACGTGGCTTGGATCAGAGCGTTCGGGCGATACCTTCCTGCACGTGTCGTGGGCAACGCGGAACTGGGTGCAATGATCGGCGTGGATCCGGACTGGATCGTGAAAGTCAGCGGTATCGAGGAGCGCCGGTTTGCTGGCCAGGACGAAACGGTGGTGGACCTGGCGGTGCGCGCTGCCGTGGACTGCCTCAGTGCCGCCAGGATGGCGCCCCCGGAGCTGGGCATGCTGATTGCGGCGAGCGGTTCAGGGGAGCGCCAGTTTCCCGGGCCAGCGGCGAGCATAGCGCACCGGCTGGGCTTGGGGACGACTCCGGCGCTGGACCTACCGGCGGCCAGTGCGGGCTCGCTCATCGGGATGGCGCTCGCAAGCCGGCTGGCCGAGGCGCAAGGTCCCGTGCTGGTGATTGGGACGGAAATCATGTCGCGCGTGGTGCTGCGGCCGCCGATCAACCGCGACACCGCCATTCTATTCGGCGATGGAGCGGGCGCGTGTCTGATCAGTCCCGACGGCGGCTTCGCCCGAATCCTGGATTCAGTTCAGTTCACCGACGGCAGTTTCGCCAACAGCCTGCGGCTGGAGTTCAACCAGCCGCTGGCGATGGACGGCCGCACGGTCATCCTGCAAACCGTGCGGAAGATCCCGCGGGCGATCGAGGAAGTGCTCAAGCGCAACGGCTGGAGCGCCCAGCAGGCGCAGGTGTTCGTGTTGCACCAGGCGAACTTGAACCTGATCGTGAAGGTTGCCCAGGCACTCCAGGTGAGCGAGGCGAAGTTCTGTTCCACGATCCGCCGGCACGGCAACACCTCATCGGCATCGCTGCTGATTGCGGCGGCCGAGTGGTGGAGAGAAGGGCGAATCGAGCCGGGGCTGCCGATCGTGTTCAGCGCCTTCGGGGCGGGGTTCCATTGGGGCGCGCTGCTGGCCGTGGCTGGATGACGGGCGCGCCCGGTCGATGTGCTGCGGCTGATCTCGGCGGCTCGGGAGCGGAGTCGTCTATCATGGTATTTACTTCGTATGGAGTTGGTCTTTCGGAAGCGGCACTTCAAGATTCCCTCCTGGTTACTTCCGGTTTTTGGCTATGCCATTTCCATTGCTTCGCTCATCTGGGTCCTTGAGGGGGTCAATTTTCACTTTATCGCCGAAGATTTCCGCTCTATGCATTGGGGCTGGATCGCGCTGGCCGTGGCCTCGGACCTCGGTACTTACATCTACCAGGCCTGGCGCTGGAACCTGTTGTTGAGCCCGGTGGCGCGCGTCCCCCTTTGGCGCTCGGTGCAAGCCATCTACGTGGGACTGTTCACCAACGAGGTGTTTCCGCTCCGGCCCGGCGAAGTGATTCGTTCATATCTCCAGGCCCGCTGGAGTGCACTCCCCTTTTCGGTGGCCCTCTCCTCCGCGATCATCGAGCGCATCTTTGACGGCATCTGGCTAATGGGCGCATTCGCCTGCGCTATGGTCATGGTGGCGCTGCCCCGCCAAGTAGTGGACGTTGGGAAGGGCGTGGGCGCCGTTGTAGCGGCCTGCGCCCTGTGCCTGGTGCTGGTGATATTCGGGAAGCGCCACGCCCACGCTGCCTTGCCGGAGACGCGCTGGGGCGCGAGGTTGAGGGTGCTCATCGACGATCTGCACCGGATGGGCCGGTCCAAATCCTTCTATGCCGCAGCGGCGGCGAGCTTACCCTATTTACTCATTCAGGTGATTCCAATTTATGCGCTGATGCGCGCCTACACCCTCGATCTCGGTTGGTGGCCAGCCCTGGTGGTGCTCACTGTCCTGCGCATTGGCACCGTGATTCCGCAGGCGCCCGGAAACCTGGGAGCCTCTCAGGCGCTGATGGTCGTGGCGCTAAGGCTCTTCGACGTCGACAAGACCACCGCGGCCGGCCTCTCGCTGATGACCTGGGGCGTCATTACACTGCCGTTGCTGGCCGCAGGCTTTATTGCCTTGATTCTTGCCGGCATCAACCTGAGCGAGATCCGGTTTCACACGAGGTCGCACGCAGCCGCTCCGGTCCTGCTTGCCAAATCCCAGCCATCGAGGTCCTGAGGGCGTGCCGTGCCTTCAAACCTCGCCACAATTCCCGCATGGCGCCGTCGTTATAACATCTGTAAACTATGTTTGATCCTGGTGACGGGACGGCAATGGCACTAGCCCAGGAAGGCAAGGTTCGCATCATCGCGTTCGGCGCCCATCCCGACGATTGCGACGTCCGATTCGGCGGCACGGCTGCCAAATTCGCCGCGATGGGCTACGCCGTCAAGTTTGTTTCCGTAACCAATGGGGATGCAGGCCATCAGAGCCAGGGTGGCGGCGCGCTGGCGAAGCGGCGGCGGGCCGAAGCGGCGGAAGCGGGGCGGCGGCTCGGGATCGCGGAATCCATTACGCTCGATAACCACGATGGCGAGTTGATGCCGACGCTCGGAGTGCGCGAGCAGATCATACGGCTCATTCGCCAATGGAACGCCGGCCTCGTGCTGGCGCCGCGGCCGGTCGATTATCATCCCGATCATCGCTCCACCGGCGTGCTGTTACAGGATGCGGCCTTCATGGTGACCGTGCCGAATATCTGCCCGGACACGCCGGCGCTGCGCAAGACCCCGGTCTTCCTGTATGTCGAGGACCAGTTCCAGAAACCATCGCCGTTCCGGCCGGACATCGCGATCGACATCGATGACGTTTGGGCGAAGAAGATCGACGCGCTGGACGCGCACGAGTCGCAGATGTACGAATGGCTGCCGTGGCATCGTGGCGTTCTGGATCAAGTGCCAAAAGATCCGGCTGAGCGCAAGAGAGTGTTCACCCGCCCACACGATGCCGGTATAACACCGGCAGCGCGCAAAGCGCTCGTCAAACTCTACGGGCCGAAGCGCGCCCAGCGCATTCAACACGCCGAGGCGTTCGAGCTCTGCGAGTACGGAGTGCAGCCCAGTCCGGAGGCGTTACGCAAGCTGTTCCCGATGATCCCGTGAGTCCAGCGGACCAATTCCGCAGCCTGCCGTCAGTCGATGAGGCGCTCTCGAAGCTCGCGTACCTGGAAGGCCGCTTTCCCAGACGCCTTATCGTCGCGGAGATCCGGCGCGCGCTCGAGCAGGCGCGCACCGCACTCCGCTCTGGCGGCCATCGATCCGCGCCGATCGAAGCCGAAGTCGAGCGCAGTCTGGAGCGGCTTGCCGCTCCCTCTTTGCGAAGGGTGATCAACGCCACTGGCGTGGTCCTCCACACGAACCTCGGCCGCGCGCCGCTGGCGGGGTTCGCGCCGATCCACGGCTATTCGAATCTGGAATACGACCTCGAGGCTGGCCGGCGCGGAAAGCGCGACGCGCATATCGCCCCGCTGCTGGAGCGCTTGCTCGGCAAACCCGCCATCGCCGTCAACAACAACGCTGCGGCGGTTTACCTCGCGTTGCACGAGCTCGCAGCCGGCGGAGAGGTGATCGTCTCGCGCGGCGAGTTAATCGAGATCGGCGACGGCTTCCGCATTCCGGAGATCATGGCGCAATCGGGCGCGGTGGTGCACGAGGCCGGCACGACCAACCGCACGCACATCGACGACTACCGTGCCGCGGTCAATGAGCACACGCGCCTGCTGCTGCGCGTGCACCCAAGCAATTTCCGGATCCAAGGTTTCACATCCCGGCCAGCGCTCGAAGAGCTGGTTGCGCTCGGCCAGGAAAAGTGCATCCCGGTCTACGAGGACCTCGGGAGCGGCTGCGTGGCCGACCTAGGCGCTTACAGCCTGGACGAGCCTGTCGTTGCGGCAAGCCTGGAGGCCGGCGTGGACCTGGTTTCCTTCAGCGGAGACAAGCTGCCCGGAGGACCGCAGGCGGGTATTCTCGCCGGCCGCGCCGACCTGGTCGCGCGCCTGCGCCGCAACCCGATGTACCGCGCATTGCGCCTCGATAAGCTCATTCTGCAATCGCTCGAAACGACGTTGCGCAACCTGCTGCTCGAGCGATACGACCGCATTCCAACGCTCGCGATGCTCGGCCAGAGCGCGGAGGACATCCGCGCGCGTGCCGAGCGCGTCATGGCCGAGTTGCGCGCAGCTGAGTTGCAAGGGATCACCGCCGAGCTTGTGCCGGGGCGCTCGGTCATCGGCGGCGGCTCCACGCCCGGGCAATCGCTGCCCTCATGGCTGATTGCGATTGCATCGGAGGATATCGTCCGCTTTGAGCAGAGGTTGCGGACGGGGGCGCCGCCGGTCGTCGCGCGCATCGAGCACGACCGCCTGCTCATCGATTTGCGGACTGTCTTTCCGGAGGAAGAACGCGAGTTGACCGCCGCGCTGGAAGCTGCTTCAGCCGGGCCAGCCTTAAGGATCAGGCCCGTTCCTGGTAGGTGCCGTCGGCCGTGTTGACTCGGATCTTTTCGCCGGGATTGATGAACGGCGGCACCTGTACGACTAGCCCCGTTTCCAGCTTCGCCGGCTTGGTTACGTTCGAGACCGTTGCGCCCTTCAATCCAGGCTCGGTCTCGACGACGGTCATGTCAATGGTCTGCGGCAGTTCGACGCTGATCGGCTTCCCTTCATAGAACTCCACGGTCACATTAAGCTGCGGAATCAGGTACTGAACCGCGTCGCCAAGAAGGTCTCTCATCAGGTGCATCTGCTCGAAGGTCTCGGTGTTCATGAAGTAGTAGTATTCGCCGTCGTCGTACAGATACTGCATCTGGTGCTCTTCGAGGGCGGCGCGCTCGACGCGGTCTTCCGACGAGAATCGGTGCTCGGTCATGTTGCCGCTGCGAAGGTTCCGCATCTTGGCCTGCACGAAACCGCGGAGGTTGCCCGGAGTACGGTGGAACACGCTGAAAATCGAGTAGAGTTCGTTATTGAACTTGATTACCATTCCCGGGCGCATCTGGGTAGCGGAGATCATTCAGGGAAGCTCCTTGGCGTACAACCGCTTACGGTAGAAGTACATTGTAGCAGGAGGGTTGGTTGATCGTGGATCGTGGCTTGTGGATTGCTAATGGCGTTTGCGCACCGCAGGCGATCTACGTTTGACGCTCCACACTTCCACGATCCACAGCCCACCATCGTTCTTGCTGTATCATTGAATATGGTTGCTGAGAGTATCCCCGAAGGGCTCACCTTCGACAACGTCCTCCTCTTACCCGAACGAAGCGGCATCGTGCCCGTTGAGGCCGACACCCGCACCTGTCTGAGCCGCAACATCGGTTTGAATATTCCCATCGTCAGCGCCGCGATGGATACCGTAACCGAATCGCACCTGGCGATCGCCGTGGCGCGCGAGGGCGGCATTGGCATCATCCACCGCAACATGCCCATCGAGCGCCAGGCCGAGGAAGTCGATCGCGTGAAGCGCAGTGAGAGCGGCATGATCGTCGACCCGGTCACGATGGCGCCCGAGCAGAGAATCTACGAAGCGCTCGAAGTCATGAGGCGCTACCGCATCTCGGGCGTGCCGGTCACGCGCAACGGCCGGCTGGTCGGCATCCTGACGAACCGCGACCTGCGTTTCGAAACCCAGCTCGATCAGCCGATCTCGAACGTGATGACGAAGGAACACCTCATCACCGTTCCGGTGGGCACCACTCTCGAAGAGGCCGAAAAGATCCTTCACCAGCACCGCGTCGAGAAACTGTTGGTCGTCGATGACGACTACAACCTGAAAGGCCTCATCACAGTCAAGGATATTCAGAAGAAGCTGAAGTATCCGAACGCGGCCAAGGATTCGCAAGGGCGGCTGCGGGTGGGAGCGGCGATCGGCGCAGGGCGCGACTATCTGGAGCGCGCACAGGAGTTGATCCGGAAGAAGTGCGACGTGCTCGCGGTGGATAGCGCGCACGGCCACAGTGAGCGCGTTCTGGAAGTGGTCCGGACCGTCAAGAGCAGGCTGCCGGACGTGCAGCTCATCGCGGGCAACGTAGCGACGTACGAAGGCGCCCGCGACTTGATCGCGCTTGGCGCGGACGGCGTTAAGGTCGGCATCGGCCCGGGTTCCATCTGCACCACGCGCGTGGTCACCGGCGCGGGTGTCCCGCAGATCACCGCGATCGCGGAGTGCGCGCGCGCGACGCACGAGGCCGGCGTGCCCCTGATCTCCGACGGCGGCATCAAGTTCTCCGGAGACGTCACCAAAGCCATCGCAGCCGGTGCGGATTGCGTGATGATCGGCAGCCTGTTCGCGGGCACGGACGAGAGCCCGGGCGAAACCATTCTCTATCAGGGCCGCACGTTCAAAAGCTACCGCGGCATGGGCTCGCTCAGCGCGATGGCGCTCGCCAGCGCCGACCGCTACGGGCAGGAGCAGAACGCAAAGCTGGTTCCGGAGGGCATCGAAGGCCGCGTCCCGAACAAGGGCCCGCTCTCCGAGCTCGTTTACCAGTTGGTGGGCGGCCTGAAATCCGGCATGGGCTACTGCGGCGCCGGCAGCATCCGCGAGCTGCAGGGAAAGGCCCGCTTCCTCCGCGTGACTGTAGCTGGCCTGCGCGAGAGCCACGTCCACAACGTCATCATCACGAAGGAAGCACCGAACTACCGGTTGGAATAGCGGCGGTTCACGCGGCATCTATGCCGCGGTTGCGGCGCACGCTCTCCAGCCGACGTTGGGGAATTGCTTGGAGGAATCCCGATCGTCGTGTTACGTCTTCGATTCCGTCACGCGCGCTTTCAAGCGGCCGCGGGCCAAGCGCACTTGGATGGCGGTGCCCTCGGGCGCCGCCGAGGCTTCCTTGACCACATTCCCGGCCTCGTCCTGGACGATGGCGTAGCCACGCTCGAGCACGCCGAGTGGGCTGAGTTGCGCGAGTTGAGCTGAGAGCGCTTCGAGGCGCCCGCGCGTGCGATCCAGGCGCGCCCTGGTCATCTGCACGGCCGCCGCCTCCGCGATTTCCATCCGCCGGCGCGTGCGCGCGAAACGGAGCCTGAGGTCGAGCGCCCGCAACCTTCCGTCGAGTTCGCGTGTCTGGACCTGCCGCACATCGAGCCAGCGCCGCAGAGCATTTCTCAGTGCGTAATCGAGCTCGTCTACACGCTGCGACGCGCGGCCGGTCCGCCGGTGCAACAGCGGGCCGATGCGGTCGAGGCCAAGCTCATATAATTGCCGCGCGGCGTTCATGAGCCGGTACCGCAGCCGCTGCTGGAGCTTCGATTCCGCGGCGCCGATCTGCTCGAGGACTTGCTCGCGCGTTCCGATCACCAGCTCCGCGGCGGCCGAGGGCGTGGGCGCACGGAGATCGGCGGCAAAATCGGCGATCGTGAAATCGGTCTCATGCCCGACGGCCGAAATGACGGGCACGGAGGATGCTGCGATCGCCCGTGCGACCGCCTCTTCGTTGAATGTCCAAAGGTCTTCGAGCGAGCCGCCGCCGCGGCCCACAATCACGACATCGGGCCACCCCGAGTGGCTGAAGTATTCGATGCCGCGGGTGACTTCCTCGACCGACCCCTCGCCCTGCACCTGCGCGGGAAACAACCGGATGTGCAACCCGGGGAAGCGGCGTCCCAGGACCTGAAGTAAATCGCGGATCGCCGCGCCGCTGGGTGAGGTCACGATGCCGATCCTCCGCGGAAACCGGGGGATTGGGCGCTTACGCGCCGCGTCGAACAGACCTTCGGCGGC
Organism: Bryobacterales bacterium; assembly: GCA_963835855.1. Lineage (GTDB taxonomy): Bacteria > Acidobacteriota > Terriglobia > Bryobacterales > Bryobacteraceae > CAWIHA01. Next base: position 69,595 of record CAWIHA010000010.1, read on the forward strand.
CAGCTTCTTCTTGAGCTGTTCGAAGGCGAACTGCAACGCGCCGTGGCCCTGCGGCTCGAGATGCTCCACCAGCAACTGATATTCGCCGCGCACCTCATAAACGTCGATACGCCCGCGCGCGATCACCGCAATGCCATCCTGGGGTTTGAATTTCAGATACCGCGCCGTAGTGCGGAACGAGACGCAGCGCAACTGGGCATCCTGCTCCTTCAGCGTGAAGTAGTAATGGCCGCTCGAGGCCAGCCGCACGCCCGAGATCTCTCCCCTGACCCACACGTCCTGGAACTCGCCCTCGAGCACGTTGCGAATGGCGGCGTTCAGTTCGCTCACGCTGAAAACCCGCCGTGGGGGCGCGAATTGAAATGCGATCTGCTCCATCGGCAGCCGTTAACGGAATCTTCGATTGACCTTCCTGGCTCCATCCGCTATTCTAATTGACAATAGCGGTTGCGGATTCCCACCAAAACTGTGCTCACGAACGGAGGATCAATGAGTCCTAAGGAATTATTGGAGTTTGCGAAGAAGAACAACGCCGGGCAAATCGATTTGCGGTTCAGCGATATTCCCGGCCTTTGGCATCATGTGTCCTATCCCATTTCGCAACTGAGCGAGGAAGCCCTGGAAGAGGGCTACGGTTTCGATGGATCGAGCATCCGCGCTTGGGCGGCCATCAGCGAGAGCGACATGCTGCTCATGCCGGACCCGGCCACGGCATTTATGGACCCGTTCGCGGAGACGGCCACGTTGGTAATGATCGCCAACGTCAAGGACCCGATCACGCACCAGAGCTACGAGCGCGACCCGCGCTGGATCGCCCGCAAAGCCGAAATGTACCTGAAGAACTCCGGCGTGGCCGACACTGCCTACTTCGGCGCCGAGGCCGAGTTCTTCATCTTTGATAACATCCGGTTCGACCAGGACCAGCATTCCGGGTTCTACTTTATCGACGCCGAAGAGGGCCGTTGGAACTCGAGCCGTGAGAAAGACAACCTGGGTTACCGGCCGCGTTACAAGGAAGGATACTTCCCCGTTCCGCCCACCGACCATTATCAGGACCTGCGCAGCGAAATGGTCGAGACCATGCAGCGCTGCGGGCTGACCGTGGAGTGCCATCACCATGAGGTGGCGACCGGCGGGCAGGCCGAGATCGATCTGAAGTTCAACGCGCTGCTAAAATCGGCCGATGCGATGATGCTGTACAAATACATCACGCGCAACGTCGCCAACCAGCACGGCAAGACGGTGACCTTCATGCCGAAGCCGCTGTTCGCCGATAATGGCAGCGGCATGCACTGTCACCAGAGCCTGTGGAAAGGCGGTCAACCGCTGTTCTCGGGCGATTGCTACGCCGGGCTGAGCCAGATGGCGTTGTGGTACATCGGCGGGCTGCTGAAGCACGCGCGGTCGCTTTCGGCGATCATCGCGCCGACGACGAACAGCTACAAGCGCCTGGTGCCAGGCTATGAAGCGCCGGTGAACCTGGCGTATTCGCGGCGGAATCGCTCGGCGGCGGTGCGCATCCCGATGTACTCCTCGAGCCCGAAGGCAAAGCGCATCGAGTTCCGCCCGCCGGACCCGTCGGCGAACCCGTACCTGGCGTTTGCGGCGATGATGATGGCCGGTCTGGATGGCGTGCTGAACAAGATCAGCCCCGGCGAGCCGCTCGATAAGGACATTTACGACCTCTCGCCCGAGGAGCTGAGCGGAGTGCCGTCGATGCCGGGCTCACTCGAGGAGGCTCTGAACTGCCTCGAGGAGGATCACGGATTCCTGCTCAAGGGGGATGTCTTCAGCGAAGAGCTGCTCGAGGCGTTTATCGATTACAAGCGTAAGAACGAGGCGGACGCGGTGCGCTTGCGGCCGCACCCGTACGAGTTCGCGCTGTATTACGACATCTAGGAACGGGGAGTGGGTTGCGGAGCCGCCCGGCTGCCCACAACCCAGATCCTGCAACCAGCAACCCTGCATGCAAGGGACTGTCGTCCAGATCAGCCTTTCACCAGGCGGGCTGCCCAAATGGCCGGCCACCGAGGCGTATCTCACGCCGCTGGGATTTCAAGGCGACGGCGTCGCGCACCCGAATGTCCACGGCGGGCCGCAAAGGGCCGTGCTTCTCATTGGCGCGGAAGTTACCGATGAGCTCACCGCACGCGGGTACCCGCTGTTTTACGGTGCGCTGGGTGAGAATCTGACGACGCGCGGGCTCGACCGCCGGCAAATCAGGCCCGGGCAACGCTTCCGTGTGGGCGGGGCGGTTGTCGAAATCACGAAACCGCGCGGTCCCTGCTCTGCCTTGGACGTTTACGGCGCCGAGTTAAAGAATGAAATCTACGACCAGGCGGTGAAAGCAGGCGATTCCGCGTCGCCCCGCTGGGGGCTGAGCGGATTTTATGCCGCAGTGGTCAAGCCAGGCTGGGTTCGCACAAACGATATAATCCGGGTGTTGGATGAAGCGGTGTAGCTGCCGATGCCCCAGGCCCTTGGAAATATCGCATTCCGCGACGGTCGACGTGCGTCTGAGGATCTCTCCCACCTAGCCGAAAGTCTGCCCCAGGACTTACATGGCCGTTTGCAGTCGCTGCTCACGGTTTCACCCGACCCCGACGAGGCCGTACACCTCCTGGAGCGGCTTCGTCGCGAGAAACCCGGCGCGTTTCGCCGTCTGACCGCTTCACCCACCGGCCTCCAGATGCTGCTCGCGGTTTTTTCTTACAGCCGCTTCCTCTCAGAAGCCATCCTGGTGCACCCGGAATGGATCGAGGAACTGCTCGCCGAGGCCGACCTACCTCGCATGCTTTCGGCAGACGAATTCAAGGAGCGGCTTGCAACCGCGCTGGCCGCCGGAACCCGCAAGGCAGGCTTGCCGATGGCGCTGGCCGTGTTCCGCCGCCGGCAGATCCTCCGCATCCTGCTGCGGGACGTGATGGGCCTGACTACGCTCGCGGAAACCACCGAGGAGATTTCGAGCCTGGCGGACGCCATCCTGGACGGTGCGTACCGCCACATCCGGGACAAGCTGATCGTGAGGCATGGCCGCCCGAGCGATCCGGCGTTTTCGATCGTTTCTCTCGGGAAGCTGGGCGGGAAGGAACTGAACTACAGCTCCGATATCGACTTGCTCTTTCTTTATTCGAACAACGGCGAGACCGAAGGCCCGGCTAAGATCACCAACAAGGAGTTCTTCAAGAAAGTAGCCAACCAGCTTACGGAGTTACTATCCACATATACGCCAGCGGGCGGCTCGTACCGCGTCGACCTGCGGCTGCGGCCCGACGGCCGCTTAGGCGAGGTATGCATGTCGCTCGACGGCGCAAAAGACTATTATCAGAACCGCGCCCGCGATTGGGAGCTGCAAATGCTCATCAAGGCGCGGGTCTCGGCCGGAGAGCGCGAGCCGGGCCAGCAGTTGCTCGAGCTTGTCGAACCGCTCATTTACTCAACCACGCTGGATTTCTCCGTGGTCGAGGCGGCCTCGGCGACCCGCGAGCGCATCAGCGAGAAGCTGGCCGCGCGCCGCCGCGCTTCGCAGGGGCTCAATATCAAGCTTGCACCCGGTGGCATTCGCGATATCGAGTTCCTCGTGCAGTGCCTCCAGCGCCTGCACGGCGGCCGGGAGAAGTGGGTGCGGCACGGCGGCACGCTCCTTGCGCTCGGGCGTCTGCGCGACAAGGACTTGCTCTCGCCAACCGAGTATTCGCGCCTGGCCTCGGCGTATATCTTCCTGCGGAACCTGGAACACCGGCTCCAGTTCTACGATGACCGCCAAGTGCACACGCTTCCTGGCAACCCCGGCATTCTCGCCGTGCTCGCGCGGAAGATGCCCGGCGGCCAGTTCGCCGGCGCGCCCTCGGCCGAAGCGCTGCTCGGCGCAATGAACCGGCACCTCGAAGAGGTGCGGGAAATCTACGAACGCGTGATTCACGCCCAGCGGCCCTGTTATTACACCCCCGCGCCGATTCCACCGGCGCAAGGGCCGGTCACGCCTGGAGCTGAGGCGCCAGCCGGGCCCGCCGCCAGCAACCTGGTTCGATATCTGGACCAGCGCGCCCCGCGGTTGGCTGCCGCCCTTTCGCACAGCAGCCTCCGGCGGGGAGGGGCCTACCTGGAGCATTTCCTCGAGCGCATCATGCCCAACACGGAGTGGATGGATTGGATCAACTCCGATGCGGCGCTCACCGCGTATCTTCTCGACATCTTCGAGCACAGCCCGTACTTTTCCGAGGAGCTCATCCGCACGCCCGAGCTGCTCTCGGAGTTGCGCCGCCTGCGCTCCGGAAGCGAGGCTGAGGCCGGATACCAGGAACTGGCGCATTCCACGCTGGACGCCGGCGAGCTGCGCCGCTTCTTCCGGCGCGAGATGTTCCGCATCCAGGTCGAGAGTATCTGCCTGGCGGCGCCAATTTTCACCACGCTGGAACGCACCTCGGACCTGGCTGACGCCGTCATCGCCGCTGCGTATCGGCTCGCCATCGGCCAGGTGTCCGCAGCGCATCCGCCCGCCAGCGCCGGTTATGACCCCGGCAACCAGATGACAGTCATCACCATGGGCCGGCTCGGAATGCGCGAGTTCGATCTCGCTTCCGATGCCGACATGGTGTTCGTGATCCCGGACCGCGATGCGCCTGAGCAGCTCTTCTGGACGCGGGTTGCCGAGCGGATCATCTCCATCATCACCGCATACACCGGCGACGGCGTGATGTTTGCCGTCGATACGCGGCTGCGCCCGAACGGCCGCGAAGGCTCGCTGGTGCAATCGGAAGGCGCATACAAGGATTACTTCGCTCACACCGCGCAGGCGTGGGAGGGCATCACCTATATGAAGTGCCGGGCCGTGGCCGGCGACATCGAGCACGGCACTCAGTTCCTCAACGAGCTGCAGGAGGTGGACTGGCGGCGCTATGGCCAGAGCGGGCGATCTCGCAAGCAGCTTCTTGAGATGCGGCTGAGGGTCCAGAAAGAGCAGGGCGGCAACGATCCGCTCAAGGCCGGACGCGGCGGCTACTACGATATCGATTTCGCGCTGATGTACCTGCGCTTGAAAGGCGCCGGCATTTTTTTCAAAGTGCTGAACACGCCGGCGCGCATCGACGTGGTCGAAAAAATGGGCCACCTCGAACGGCCCGACGCCGAATTCCTCCGCGATGCGGCCACCTTCTACCGCGCCCTCGACCATGGCCTGCGCGTTTCAACCGGCCACGCCGAAGGCGACCTGCCCGCGGCGTCCTCGCAGCGCGAGATGCTGACCGCGCTCGTGCGCCGCTGGGCTCCCGAGCACCTCCGCGATCTGCCGGCCGACGTCACGCTGGCGCGAATCCAGGCCCGCACGCGCGAGTTCTTCGACCGGTTGTTTCAAGCCTGACGCCTCCCACGTCATTCATCGATCCGCTTCTGCTTGTGGCGATTGAGGTACCAGCATGGGCTATAGCCGAAGTGAGGAAACAGGGAGTGAACGCAGCGCTGGGTCTCCGGCTGGTCGAAATAGAACTCGACTCTGCCGTTCTTCTGGGGCACAGCATAGTACCGCCGCACCAGCACAGATCCGAATGGATCACGACCCTTCGGAATCCCGTACCGGACTGAGACATCGTCCAAGAGGTACAGAATGCATACCGCAAGGAGTGCGCCGAGGAGTATGCGCTTTACGTGTTTCACGTCCCAGTCTTACATTTTCGGCGTCCCAAGGCCTCGGCTGCTATTAAGCAGAATGGCTGCGGTGCATTCGGTCACTCTGCAAGTATGCCGCCCACAACCGGGTCCGGGTAGCCGTCCGGGTGGGCCTGATACCATTCCCATGCGCTGACGATGATCGCGTCAAGTTTCGGATACCGCGGCTGCCACCCCAATACCCTCCGAACCTTCCCAGCGCTGGCAACCAGAACCGATGGATCTCCCTCTCGCGGCGGCTCCATTCGTGTCTCGATCTTCCGGCCCGTTACGCGCCGCGCCGCTTCGACCACCTGCAACACCGAGTACCCCGTGCCGTTTCCCAGGTTGAGGAACTGAGATGCTCCGCCTGTGCGCAAGTGATCGAGCGCCAGGATATGCGCGCTACCCAGGTCGGCCACGTGAATGTAATCGCGCACCGCGGTGCCGTCGGGCGTCCGATAGTTGCGTCCAAAAACGGAGACGTACCGCCGCCGGCCCGCTGCGGCTGCGAGCACATTCGGAATCAAGTGGCTTTCCGGTGCATGGTGCTCGCCGTGGCACTTGGTCGCGCCGGCGGCGTTGAAGTAGCGCAATGCAACGAACTTCAGGGCGTGCGCGTGATCGTACGTCTCGAGAATCCGTTCCATGAAAAACTTCGACCAGCCGTATGGATTCGCGGGCCACTGTGGATGATCTTCGGGGATCGGTACGGCCTTCGGCTCGCCATAAGTGGCGCACGTGGAAGAAAACACTATCCGCTCCACACCGCTCTCAATCAGCGTGTTCAGAAACCGGATACCCTGCGCGACGTTGTTCTCGAAATAGCGCCCCGGTTCCATCACGGATTCCGCGACGTAGGCCAGCGCGGCGAAATGGATGGAGGATTCGACCTCGTGCGCCCGGACAATCGAGGAAACGAGCGCGCTGTCGCCGATCTTACCGTCGTAAAAGGGAACGTCGGGATCGACAGCGGCGCGGTGCCCGCGGACCAAATCATCGAGGACCACCACGCGCTCGCCACGGCCGCGCAGCATCTCGACGGTCACGCTTCCGATGTATCCGGCGCCGCCGGTCACGAGAATCGACATTTTATGGTTGAGGAAGGGGCGCGACCGCGGGTTGCCTACGCCGCCGCCGTAACTGCGCGTCCTTGTTCTCCAATTCGGCGCGCAGCCGATCCACTTCGGCCTTGAGTTCGTCGCGCTGGCGCACTGCTTCCACTTCCGCTGGACTGGTGCCGGCCTCGACTGGCTGGCCGACAAACCGGATCATCTCTTGCGCGGCACCGCCTCCGCGCCGCTTCACGCGCAGCCGCACGTCCACAACCTCCGACTTTCTCACGTAGTCGATGCTACCCTCGCGTAGGCGATCGCCATCGAGGCGGATCGCGACGGGCTGCTTCCCGTCCAGGATTTCGAGAGTTGCGCTCTCGGCCTCTCGAATCGGTTTGGCGCTCCGGTCCCATTCGATGAGGAGCTGGCCCCCCATATCCGCTACCCACAGCGAGAGAGGCGGCTCGGACGCCAGCGCGCGGTAATACAGAGCCACTCCGATACCGGCAGCGAGCAGGAGGCACATGGGAAGCGCGAGCCACATCCATTTGTGGGTGCGGCTGGGCTTGATCTCGGCGAAGGAGGGGAGGGGGGGCGCTGAGCCGGGGACGGTCATCGTTGCCCCCTCGTGGACAGCGGTGGCCTTCCCCGTTTTAGCCGGTTCCTCTTTGATACCCTGCGCTGCGGCTGGCTCGGACACGCCCTCTGCGGCCCCGGGCTGCGGCGGCTCGGGGCCGCGCCGGTGCAGCTTCACCAGGAACTCGCGGTAACTCGATTCCGCGTGCACCACCCCGTCGCACTCGCGAAAGAAAAAGCCCGCGCGCGCAGGCCCGTAGTGATCCGGCCGGATGACCAGCGCCACCTGCGAGCGCCCAGGGAAATACCGATCGTAGATCTCGAGGTCGCGGGGTGACAGCGCGATCTCGCTGCGCGTGTGCGAGTGATACCAGCCTACAACCGCGAGGCCGCGCAAACTCGCGTCGTGCTTCGGCGCGGCAATCAGCTCTCTGAGGGCTGCACGGTCCGTTTCCGACAGCATAAACCGCGGACCGAAGGCATGTTCGCAGTTCAGCGGCCGGAACGCGGCGATCCGGACTAGCCCGTCTTCGGCGGCACCGTAGAGAACGCCGCCGATCTCCATTCCCCCGTGCCGGAAGCGGTAGAGGCCGTCAACAGCAGCGGCGCAGATCTCCTCCAGCGTGCCGGGCGAGAACTCGATGATGATCGGGTGACCCTCGACGGACCACGCGGCCCATTCGCTTGCAGGTTGCGATAAAGCCATAAGGGACAGCGAATGTTTCGAAACTCCAACTTTATCGCTCGTTCGGCAGCTTGGCAAGCCAGCGGGGGAACCGAGGGTACTGGAATCGGTCTCATAAATGGGTGAGGTATGATCCTGAGCCTTGTTTTCAGTAGGTTACATCCAGCCTCGGGGGACTGATGAGACCGCCTCCAGTTTCTTCGCCATTGCCTCGGGTCAGCGCAAGAACCGGCAGCCATCCGCCAGGCTCCCGCGCGGGCCTATTGACTGCGCCCATCCCTTTTCAGTAATCTCTATTTAGATAGAGGTGATTTAAGACAAGCCCCATGAACATCTCCGTCAAGGGCGAATATGCACTCGAAGCCATTTTTGATCTGGCGGCTCACAACTCCGGCGATCCGGTGAGAATCGCGGATATTTCCAGGCGGCAGAAGATTCCCCAGAAGTTTCTGGAGCTGATCCTGGCGGAATTGAAGCAGGGCGGGTTTGTGGAATCGCGGCGCGGCGCGGAGGGCGGGTATCTGCTGGCGGCGCCGGCGGACACCATCACCGTGGGCGCGGTGCTGCGCTACGTCGAGGGCTCGCGCGCGTTCAACCCGCGCAAGGCCAAGCGCAAAGCAGAAGCGCCGTTCAACGAGATGTGGAAGGAAGTTGACGAGGCGGTGTCGGGCATCATCGACCACACCACTTTCGCGGAACTGTGCCGCGCGTGGGCGGAGCGGCAAACGAGGTACGTCCCAAACTGGCAAATTTAGGCGCGAGGCGCGCCAGCGGACCGCCTCAGGGCGGAACGGCGCCGTCGCCGCCGAACGAACGAGGAGGCAACGCGTGTTTTACGAGGACAATTCACTGAGCATTGGCCATACGCCACTCATCAAGCTGAACCGAGTCACCAATGGCGCAGGCGCCACTGTGCTGGCCAAAATCGAGGCCCGCGGTCCCGGCTATTCCGTCAAGGACCGCATCGGCGCCGCAATGATCTGGGACGCCGAACGGCGCGGCATCCTTGGCGCCGGTAAGGAGCTCATCGAGCCTACCAGCGGCAATACCGGCATCGCGCTCGCCTTCGTCGCGGCCGCGCGCGGTTACAAGATCACGCTGATCATGCCAGAGAGCATGTCGCTCGAGAGGCGAAAAGTGCTCGCGGCGTTGGGCGCAACACTTATCCTGACGGACCCCGCGGGCGGCATGAAGCTCGCCATCGCCAAGGCGGAGGAGATGGCGGCCTCCGACCCGAGCCACTACTTCATGCCGAATCAGTTCAAGAACCCCGCCAATCCCGAGATCCACTTCAAGACTACCGGGCCGGAGATCTGGGACGACACGA